>CAWBKA010000020.1:0-136117 GCA_963789065.1 uncultured Verrucomicrobiae bacterium
AATGCGGATCCGCTGGCGAAGGGTACATTCATGCTCCGGTCGTTGTGCTCATGGACACCGACCGGCACCTGGAGTTCTCCTAATTCATCGTGAATGACCTGTTTAGCGAACGGGCTGAGCACGAGATGCAGCTCGTTCTTGGTGCAATCGATCTGGGTTAGCAGCCTCTGCAGGTAAATGGCACCGCTGGCGCCGGTGCCGGCGATGACGAGTTTCATGGTTGAGTGGCTGACCCGAAATTCTCACCAGCAAAAAGCGCTCGTGAGATTTTCCTGGGCTAGAGGAAACCTCCTGTCGCCAGCCGTTGAGTCAGGCCCTTGAAACGGCTGTAGGTTTCCTGGTATAGACTGGCCGTCTCCGGCCGAGGTGCGGCCCGCGAAGAGTCGTCCAATTTGACCGCTGCATCCAACAACTGGACAAGGTTTGCGGATTTATTATTCACCAGACGATCGACCCAGGCGGCTTGCAGAGCGGCGCCCAGGGCGGCTCCTTCAGCCGTGGCCAGGCAGACAACTGGAATCCGGAAGATATCGGCACAGATTTGTCGCCAGACCTGGCTTTTGCTGCCGCCGCCAGTCAGCCGAATCTCCGAGGGTTTAATTCCCAGAGAACGGAACCGGTTCAGACCGTAGGCTAATCCTAAGGTCACGCCTTCCATGGTGGCCCTGGCCAGGTTGGCGGGCGTCATATTCGTCGTCGAGAGGCCATGAAACACACCGACGCCACGGGGCAGATTCGGCGTCCGCTCACCTGAAAGGTAAGGGAGGAAGGTGATTCCTGCGGCTCCGGGTGGCGTGGAGGCAACGGCTTCGTTCAATCGCGCAATGTCCCAGCCGAAAAGTTTCCGTAAATTCTCGGTCGCCACAGTGACGTTCATCGTGCAAACCAGCGGAAGCCATTTATCGGTGCTATCGCAAAAGGCAGCTATCTCGCCCTGCGGATCAACAACCGGCTCGGTCGAATAGGCATAGACTGTTCCGGACGTTCCGAGACTGGCCGTGACTACCCCGGGGCTCACGTTTCCCGTCCCGATCGCACCCATCATATTGTCACCGCCTCCAGCGGAAATCACCGGACCGTTCTTGAGTCCCCATTTCTCGCGCAAATTCTCCCGCAGCAATCCGACAGCCTGGCGAGAGGAGCCCAGAGGCGGCAGTTTTTCGACCAATGTTTCGTCAATGAACTCCATGACGGGTTCGCACCAGTGGCGTGTCTTAACATCAAGGAGACCCGTTCCGGAGGCATCCCCGTACTCCATACGTTTCTCGCCGGTCAGCCAGAAATTAATATAGTCGTGGGGCAACAGGATGCTGTCGACCGAGGCGAAGTTCTCCGGTTCGTGCTGTTTCAGCCAGAGAATTTTCGGAGCGGTCCAGCCGGGCAACATGGTGTTTCCGGTCAACTTGATGAGGGCGGCTTCGCCGCCAAATTCCTCAATGATTTCTTTGCATTGCTCCTCCGTCGAGGTATCGCACCAGAGTTTGGCCGGCCGGATCACCTGACTGGAAGAGTTGAGGACGACCAAGCCGTGCTGCTGGCCGCTGACTCCGATCGCGCTGATCTGTTGTTTCCGATCGCCGAGCTGGTTCAAACAATCCTGAATCGTCTTATCCACGGCGCCGATCCAAACCTTGGGATCTTGTTCCATGTGCCCCTCAGGCAGGCCGGCGATCATGCCGTAATTCTGCTGCGAGGTCGCGATGATCCCGCCTGTCTCGAGATCTACCACAATTGATTTGGTGCTTTGTGTGCCACTGTCAATGCCGATGTAGAGCATAGAATTATCTCGCGCCGAATTTATTACGAGTTGATGGCCCGCGCGATCCATTTGTGCCAGTTTCCCAATCTATGGTTAAGAAACTTCTTCACACCCGGTATCGAGTATCCGACCTCGATAAAACTGTGGCGTTCTATAAGGACGTCCTTGGTCTCGAAGAGACCCATCGTTTTAAATCCCCCCGAGGCTCCGAACTGGTCTTTTTTAAAGTCCCTGGCAGCGAGGAAGAGATCGAGATTTGCAAGTTCGATGCCAGCGGCCCGGTTAATGTGGGCTCGGATATCACGCACCTCGCATTCGAGGTCGACGACCTTGAAGCTTTCGCGAAGAATTCGGCCTCGAAAGGTTATCCCCTGTCTGACGGTCCAACGGAAACCGGCAGCGGAAGTGTCATTGCTTTCGTGGATGCTCCCGAAGGGTACGAGATCGAGGTGATCCAGCACGCGAAGTAATCGAAAAGTCGGCAAGAAGCCAAGAATTCAAGAATGCGAGGAGCCTGAACTCCCGATTCTTGACTTCTTGGCTTCTTGACTTCCCGGCTTGCCTCCAATCGATCCCGTGGCGGGCAGGAGCTGCCAGATGTCCGTAAAAGTTTGTTCCGGAAAACCCAGCGCGACGGTCAGCTGAAACTTCTTCTCCAGAGGATTCCGAATCGAACGTAACCGATCGAATTCGGCCTTGGAGATCCACCCTGAGAGCCGGGACCAAAAAACCGAGGTGACAACGGGATAGTCGCTTCCGAAAAGAATTTGCCGCGGATTTTGCCGAAGCCGGTCGAGTGTCCGCAGATGGGTGATCTGCGACAGCGCGGAGATATCTCCGTAAAGATTGGGAAAGGATCTCCGCATCGTGTCAAACTGATCGAAATAATCCCGATCCCAGGGCAAAGCCGGCGCACCGCAATGGGCTGCAATGACGGTTACCCCGCACTCCAGTGGTAACCGCAAGGTTTCGACACTCTGAAGGTCTCGCCGGTGCGTGGGGAGGGAAAACTCCCCTCCGGTGTGGGCCAGCAGCGGAAGATTCAACTGCGCGAGACGCTGCCAAAAGGGTTTATAATGTTGCCGGTTACAGTCAACAACCTGCACGCAGGGCAGAAGTTTCAGCAGGACCGCGCCTTCCGCAGCGCAACGTTCCAGCTCGGCCAAAGCATCTGGTCGCGCCGGATGAATCGAGATGGCTGGCAGCAGTTCCGAAAAACGCCGGGAGAGTTCCAGTACGTAGTCGTTCGGCACGAAGAGGCCAGAGAGGCCGGGAAAACGAAGTCCCGCTTCGTCGTACACATCGTCGCAGGCGAGAATGACGGCGTGCCCGAGACTTGATTCTCTAAGCCAGGCCACCAATCGATCAACGTAGAGTTGATCGAGCGCGACGTCATCGGGAGATGCTTGAAGGCCGATGCCAGCCGCCATCAACTCAAGGAAGGGTCGCTGCCACCAGCGAGTCGTGAACCGGCAGCCCGATCCGGATTTTCCATTACCTAAAATGTGGACATGGAGATCAACCGGGTGAAGGCTATGCTCAGTGCCAGGTGACATAGAGATTTCAGCCTACTCCATTTGGGCAGATCTGCAGAAGATTCGCGAGACGATTCCGTTGGTTTACAACATAACCAACTCAGTGGTGCAGGACTTTACGGCGAACGCGCTCCTCGCGTTGGGCGCTTCACCGATCATGTCGGACGCGATCGAAGAAGCAGCGGAACTGGTCGCGGTCGCCAACGTGCTGAATATTAACATTGGAACTCCCAATCAGAACTCGATCGCGGCCATGTTCGAAGCGAACAAGACGGCACACCAACTGGGGAAGGCGGTCGTACTCGACCCCGTCGCCGTCGGAGCGACCCGACTGCGCCGAAAACTGATCGAAGATCTGTTGCAATCCGGAACACCAACGATTGTCCGGGGCAATCTGGCCGAGATTTCCGTGCTGGCCGGCCTGGAGTGGGGTGGCAAAGGCGTCGATTCGAGTCTGGATCTAAAGGTTCCTGGTGAGATCGTTCGGATGGCTGCTCAAAAGACCGGTTCGGTCGTGGCCGGTACCGGGAGGATCGACTATGTCTCTGATGGAAAACGGGTCATTTCGATTGCCAACGGCCATTCATTTATGACACGTGTCACAGGGATGGGCTGCGTAGCGACTTCAATTATTGCGGCGTTTCTGGCGGTGCAACCCATAGCCCTGTTTGCCGCGGTTCACGCGATGGCTTTCGTCGACATAGCCGGAGAGTTGGCGGCAGAGCATTCCCAAACCGAGGGAGCAGGCACCTTCCGGGTGAGTTTTCTTGATAGCTTCGAGAAGCTGGGGCCTCAGTATATGGAGGCCAGGCTCAGAGCGACGGTGGAGGGGTGACTAGCAACTACTAAGCTAGGCACAGCCCCGCGTGTCGGATTCCTTGTGCCGTCTGAATGACTCGATTGCCTCGTACTCGGCGAGACCCAGGCGGTCATAGTGCTGAGCCGTTGCTCGATTGTTGTTTTCGGCCTGCTGCCAACTCTCTCCGGATTGCTTTTCCAGGAATGGCGTTTGGCTTCGCTGTGAGCGGTGATGATAGAGACAATCCAATTTGACCGCCAACTCCGCCGGGCTCAGAGGTACGGCCATGTCGATTTCCTCCGGATACCATGGGCGTTCGCTGGAAGCGTATAACCAGACTTGGCAGGCCTTCATCCAGGGTTCATCGCCGCACATCCGGAGAGCGGAGGTGACAAGGCGAAATGAAATCCCAGCAACGCTGCCAGGTTCGGCTCCGGCACCCGTGAGGTAGATCTGATGAGGCAGGATACGTTGACATAATTCCCGGATGACAGCCACGTCTTTCTCCCCGGTGGTGAACTGGCGGTACCGGCCCTCTTCGTAAAATGGAAGATCAAGAAAGTGCACCTGAGGAAGGGCGAGTCCAAGTACCTGGCAGGAGCCACGTGCCTCGGCCTTGCGAATGAGCCCCTTAAACTGTCGTAAGTCAGAGCTGTCCTCGTCGAACGGGGTCTTGTTCTCAAGCTCGTGAGCCAGATCTTCTACGCGACCCTTCCTCTGGTGCCCTCCTGGTCGGGTGCCACTGAGCTCATGGAGTAGACTGATCGCCATGCGGGCCTCGCTGTCAGGGACGCCGAGGTTGCCCGAAGTCAGGTAGGCAAACGTGACCTCATGTTGGTGGCGGCAAAGGCGATGCAGTGTGCCAGCCATGCTCAGCTCGGCATCAAGCGGTTCCGGCCCAAAGACGAGGACCCGCTTCCGGGCCGGCTCCGCCGGAACCGGGCGGTTCGAGTCATCGGCATTTGGTTTTCCGCCCGGCCAGCCGGTGATGGTATGTTGCAGTTCGTTAAAGATACGAATGTTGAGCGTGTAAGCCGAGCCGGTTTCCAAGAGCAGCGGGGCGAGGCCGCGTTCCGTGTAGTCTTCGTCGCGTAATCTGAGGACTGGCTTTTTAAGATCGTTGGCTAACGAAACAACGGCTTCTCGGATAACCTTAGGCTTCCAGTCGACCGGACCGACCTTCCAGGGAAACCGAGAACGAGTCAGTTCTCCGGCGGCAGCCTCGTCGATGTAGCATCCGCAATTTGCATGTCTCTGGAGAAAACTGGCCGGAACAGTTTCAGTTTGCGGACCCTCGATCGCCGCTCGAAGGATCGCGGCCTTCGATTCACCCCAGGCCAGGAGCGCGATTTCTTTGGCTTGCAAAATCGTTCCCACGCCCATGGTAATCGCGTATCCGGGTACATTTGCCTCACCTCGGAAGTCCCGTGCCGCATCCCGACGGGTTAAACGGTCCAAAGCCACCATTCGGGTTCGCGAATCAATGCCAGAACCGGGTTCATTAAACCCGATATGTCCCGTCCGTCCGATACCAAGAATCTGCAGATCGACGCCCCCGGCATTCCGAATCTGCCGCTCGTACTCCTGGCAATAGCTAAAGACTTCCGAACGCGCGATCATCCCGTCCGGCACATGCACGTTCTCCAATGGAACGTCGACGTGGCTAAAGAGCTGCACCTCCATGAAGTGGCGGTAACTCTCCGGATGGTGCGGCGGCAACCCGGCGTATTCGTCTAGATTGAAGGTGACAACGTTCCGGAAGGAGAGTCCCTCACTGCGGTGCAATCTGATCAGCTCGCGGTAAAGCTTGACTGGAGTTGAGCCCGTCGCGAGCCCCAACACCACATTCCGCCCCTCCTCTTGGCGTTGACGAATCAAACGCGCAACCGAAGCCGCCACCACCCCGACAGCCTCATCCGAGGTCTGAAAGACCTTGGTTCTAATTCGTTCAAACTGTTCGGTTTCAGTGCGTGGCGTTTCCATTTGCGGGTTTAGGTTTAAGGTCCGGGTAAAAGCGATTCACGAAAAGGGAGGAAGGAGCACGAAGATGCGAGGTTATCGCTTGGGGAGCACATGAACACGATAACTATCGCCATGGTAAGTCGAGACAGCAAACTAAGGAATGTCGATTCTGGTAGCTGCGTGAGATTAGGAACTCTCATCAGGCCGGATCTGGTGGCAAGAGCCATTGAGTTTTTCTTTCAACGCTTCAACCAACCGGTTACCTTCGATTTTGAGCGTCGCTGCTCACCCCCGTGCGCATTTCATGAAGGTTACTATCCGAAGCGTGGCGAAACTTGCCGGCGTGGCGCCCAGTACCGTGTCGCATTACCTCAACCAGAGCGCGCCTATCTCGGTGCTCACCGCCCAGAGTGTCGAGCGAGCGATCTTGGCCTTAAATTATCGAGTAAACCTCGGGGCGCGAAGTCTGCGGCTACGGAAGACGCATTCCATCGGTTTGGTGATTCCGAATATCTCGACACCGTTTTTTGGCGAACTGGCCGCTGTCATCGAGAACGCTCTCTGGGACCGTGATTACCAAACTTTGCTTTGTATTTCTCAACGGGATGTCGAGCGGGAGGTTTTGCAACTGGCTAATCTTGTCAGTCGTCAGGTGGACGGAATTCTGCTCGCTTACACCAGCGAGCAGAGTAAAGCGATCGAGTTTTCCAAGGAAATCTCCATCCCGTTTGTCTTCATTGATCGTCGCGTTCCAGACGAGTATTCGGTGGCGACGGATAACTATCTGGGAGGGCAACTGGCGGCGCGCCACTTGACGGAACTCGGCCACCGGTGCATTGGGATGCTCTGCGGGGAAGCCGAGATTCGAAATGTCGCGGAACGGATCGACGGCTTCCAAACGGAGCTCAGGAGATCGGGCTGTGAAGTTTCGCCAGACTATATGCTATACGGTCTGCAGGAGCTACAGCTGGGACTACGGATCGCCGAGCTCTTGGAGAAAAATCCGCGCCCGACAGCGTTTTTCGCGACCAACGATATTGTCGCGGTGGGCGCCTGGCGAACGCTGCTTGAGTCAGGTTATCGGATTCCGCAAGATTTTTCGATTGTCGGCTTTGATGACATCGAAATAGGCCGTTTCCTGGTGCCCCCTCTGACCACCGTGGCGCAACCGACCGGCGAAATGGGAGCGAAAGCCGTCGATTTGTTGTTGGAGTTGATCAACGACGAAGCGGGATATCTAACCAAACCGACAACCAATTTGATGATCTCTCCGACGCTGCAGATTCGAGGATCGAGCACCATACCCGGAGCTTCATGAGACAGAATGCGGAGTGGGCGAAAAAAACCGCAATCGCCGGCACCAACGGCCGAGCAACGACTGGGTTTTGTCCGACGCGTAGAAGAAATCGAGGACGAGAACAAGGATGACGACGAGGACGATATTTAGGAACGATTGTCGAGGAACGAGAGCGGTCCGTTTGGGGCGATGTTCAAAGGTGGCGTAGAGAAATCTCAAAAGCTTCCGGAACTCTACGAAGCAGTTGCCAAGAAGGATGGGCCGGGCAGAATATTTGAACGCTGGATCTGTCGTCTCAACCGACGGCGTCGACGGTTTACATCTCACGGCCGAATCCGAAAAAAACTCGGAGCCGCGTCCTACGTACGGCAGTGTAGCGCCAAAGGGAGATCATCGATGTGGTGTGTCGCGCCCCGGGAGGGTGGCCTGGGCCGGAATTGCACCAAAATTGCGTCAGAGCCGATTTAATTGATCGTCATGTCCCTGGTAGAGCAGAGGCCGTGCGCGGCGGTGCAATTACCTAAGTATCGCAGAGGAGTCAGCCGGAATCCCGTCTGGTGGCCTTTAACGAATGCCGCCGAAGTTCTGCACATGATCGGCGCCGGACCAATGCCATGCGATTCCTCATGAACACTCTCCTCGCACACCCAATACCGCTCTTGATGCATGCGTCCCGGCAAAACCTCTGGATTGCGCTCGCTCCAGAAAACTCATTGCCACAGATGGAGCAGGTGCGTTGAGGCTCCGTGCTAATGGGCCTAACCGCCCTTCAGTCGCTATCTGAGCCGAAAACAACACCAAGGCACTCCTGATAAAAAGTGCCGCTTTAATTCTGCGGATTTTCTGAAACTCGGGCTTTCTCCTGCCTTTGTAAGTTGACGAAGCCCGACTGCTTGAGCAGCGAGCCGCCCGCGCAGCCAAAATCGACAACCGGAATTTAGGATGAGAACACAAAGGCGACTGCAGAAAATATCAACCGCAATAAGCTTGGTCGGCTTGGCCCTGGGGTTTTCCGTTTTAGGCCTTCTGATGGTCGCGAAAGAACACGATGGCGGCGCATCGATCACCGGTGGAATTCTTGGCATTTTGCTAGGCACGGCATTTCTGATTGCGGCATGCCTGCATAGGAAGCGTGGCGATCAAATTCCGGGCGGATTTCAGGTAGAGGAAGTTCCAGCAGTCGAAATCGTTTCTGAAATGCTCCAAGCTCCCGGAGCAATATGTAGTTTCTGAAAACCCTAAAATAGCGGCTAACCACGAAAATTCTGGCCGGTACCTCCACTCTTCTCTCTTTCGAGGCTTTTGGACTAAAGATGTAATGGTAAAAAGCCATGCTTGCGACCACGGCACAATTGTAAGTTGACTGACCGGTATACGCGTGTATCTTTGGACTCAGGTTTTCAAGAAGTTCTCTGGGCATCTTGGGAGGCGCCTCGATTAGGGGTGGCTGGTCCATGATGCTGAGAGGAAAAATGGAAACATTAATATTTGCGTTAATCGCATCATACAACGCGCACCGACAACAAGAGTCGGTGATCGCTGAACCGGAGGAATTTCAGCCTTTTGATTTGCAAGCGCTGAGAAACTCCGAAAACAACAAGCTGCACCGGTCGTCAAGACGCTGGGAAGCATACGTGCCACAAACCGCCTGACTCCTTTCGACCATGAACTCAAAATCTAACCTCGATTCCCCCCAGACTCCTTTTTTTTTGTCGAGGCAGCTTCTCGCCGGGCTTGTAAGTTGCCAGCAATCCTCCCCCACCCTACTCGCCTGAGTATCCGTTCCAGATTTTTGGCTTGTTTCTTCGCAACAATTACGAGCTTTGTCTCTCTTGACGCACCCAAGCATCCGCACTGAAGCGTCGGTTCCTGCGACGTACTCATCTCAATAATAGGCCGCGATTGCGGCGAAAGCCGATGCGCATTCCTTGGGCGCGTCCCGTTACCTTCGCCGGCTCGGGCTGGTGCTGCCTGTTTGCGCCGATCGGAAAAGCTCGTCACGCGCATTGCTCCCTTCCTCTTTTGTAAGACCGGCGCCTCGCCTTATCATTTTGGAAAACGTGTGCGGGACGCTAACCTCGCAGTGCGGAAAAGACTTCGCCACGATCTGCGCCGCTCTCGAAGAAGAACAAGGCCTGACCGCACGAAACGGAAATCTAAGCACGCTAAGGGCTTCCGAGGATCACTCGACTAAAATAAAACTCTCCAGAAATTCGACCACAGCTCGTTTTACGAGAAAACCGGCGCCCGGAGACCCGCTACCTTGTGATGGAGGTTAGCATTCTCTTGACGTGCCTTTCACTCCGTTCCACGAGGAGAGAGAACTCCTTAGCGTGCTTAGATTTCCGTATCGTGTGCGGACCCCATGGAGCCGCTTATCGGGGCAAAGTTGGTAAAGATAGAATATGGCTGGAAACGCGATATCAAATTCTCACGGGCGCTCGCTCTCGCGATCGGGCGAACGGTTGCTATCTTATCGCAAACGATGAGAAGAGCCGGTTTTATCAGCTGTTTCGTTTTCGCGCTGATGATCGTCAATGTTGACGCCGATAGTGCGTCGCCGGAACCGTTCTTCGAAGGTCTGGGGTCTCACACGCGAAAGATCACCACCGACTCTCCCGAAGCGCAAAAATACTTCGACCAAGGTCTCGACTTCCTCTTCGGCTTCAATCACAGCGCCGCAATTCGGGCATTCCAAGCGGCGGAGAAGGTTGATCCGACCTGCGCCATGGTGCATTGGGGCGTCGCGCTTGCGTGCGGGCCGCACATCAACTTCCCGCACATACCGCAGCCGGCGGCCGAACTCGCTTGGAAGGAACTCGTACTTGCCCAGGAAAACGCGTCACACGCGTCAGTAGTAGAGAAAGCGCTCATCGAGGCGCTCGGCCATCGCTATGCGAATCCGCAGCCCGAGGATCGCGGGCCGCTGGATCGCGCCTACGCTGACGCGATGCGCGGGGTTTGGAATACGCACGGTAATGATCCCGATGTCGGCGCGCTTTTTGCCGAAGCGATGATGGACCTGCGGCCGTGGGACCAGTGGACCGCAGATGGCCAACCGCAGCCCGGCACCGAAGAAATTCTCGCGACCCTCGATGCCGTATTGAAACTCGACGTGAATCATCCGCTGGCAAATCACCTCTACATCCACGCCGTCGAGGCCTCGCCGCATCCTGAGTTGGCTGACGCCGCAGCCGATCGCTTGCGCGAACTCCAGCCCGGCCTCGCGCACAGCGTGCACATGTCTTCGCACATCGATATCCGCCGCGGTCGCTGGCACGACGCCATCGAAGGAAACCTCAAGGCCATCGCTGCGGACGATCATTACCGCGCGGTCTTCGGGCCACTGCAGGGCCTGAATATTATATACGCCGCCCATAACCAACACATGCTCGCCTATGCCGCGATGATGACTGGCCAAAGCGAACTGGCTGTCCAACATATCCGCGCGATGGTGGATGGCATTCCTCTTGACTTCGTGAAGGAACACGCGGCCATAGCCGAGAGTTTCGTTGGCCTGCCCTACGAAGTGCTTATCCGATTCGGACGGTGGGACGACATTTTGGCCGCGCCCGATCATCCCGACTTCATGCCACTCACGCGCGCGCTGCGCTTTGCGGCGCGCGGCATCGCGCTTGCGGCCAAAGGGGATGTCGCTGCAGCCAAGCTCGAACAGCAGGCATATTTGGCTGCGGTGACGCTTGTGCCGCCAGAGGAAACCAGCGGTTCCGACACCAGGCAGGCGATTCTGCCCATTGTCACTCCGATGCTAGCGGGCGAAATTCTTTATCGCGACGGCAAGGTCGGCGAGGGTCTCGCCAAACTGCGTGAAGCAATTAAAGCTGAGGACGCACTGCCATACAGCGAGCCGCCCGACTGGATTTTGCCGGCACGCCATTCGCTCGGCGCGGCGCTCATGCAGGAGCGCCGCTTTGCCGAAGCCGAACAGGTGTATCGAGACGACCTCGCGCATCTGCCTGAAAACGGCTGGTCGCTCTTCGGTCTCGCGCAGACCCTCCACCGTCAGGGTAAAGAGGAAGAAGCCGTCGCGACTGAGGCCCGTTTCCAGAAAACGTGGTCTAAGGCCGACGTGCAGATTAAAAGCTCCTGCCTATGTCAGCCGGGAGTCTGAGCCAGATTTGCGAGACTGAATTTTCGATCGTTTCCCGCGCTTTTAAGACGTGGATGTCGCGATGCCCTTTATTAGTGGAATTTGCATTCGCGACCCTGAAAATTGCTCTTAATTAATGCGTGGAGTTCAACATTTTTGCTGCCCTTAATTAATGGAATTTGTTGCTGTTTATCTGTGAGCTCTGCGCGCACAAAAATGGCCACTTGAGACGGTAGAGCGGCATGAAAATCGGATTTCGCCCGCTACAGAGCGTCAACAAAACGGCGTGACACTCTGTCCACCGATTAAGGGCCGCATTCCACAGATAAACGACGGCACCCCGTTGCCCTTTATCCGTGGACTCTCCTCGAGAGACAGAAGCCTGGGATTCCACTAATAAAGGGCATCACGACAGTGTGATTTGGAAAATTATTTTGTGTGAATCTTTGGGCGATATTTTGCGCAGTCGTTGCCACCGCCCTAATTCAGCGTTTGCGATACCGGGTTGGACCAAAGCACCCCTAAGCCGGTCAGGAGCGCGAGCTAGTTCCTACTCGATCGTTCAACCCCCCATCATTTCCGCAGCGCGCTCCAAGTCTTTCCAAAATCCTCCGCGGCACGGCGTCAGTTCGGAAATCTCTTGGAACCCATCCAAGGCGAGCTCTAGTTCATTGTGCTGAAGCCACTCATCAGACTCCTTCCGGAGTTTTACGACCTCTTCAGACGAATCTTGGACAACGTGCCGCGCCCGATGCAGCAGCGTCGCGGTGGCTTTCCATTGCTTGATCAGTTCGGGCGATGGCATGGGGTGCCTCAAGACAAACCTATTGGTCGATGCTCTTAGAAAGAGCGCTCTGGAGGTCTGGACCAAAGCCGATCAGCCGATCTGCCGCTTTCCAGTCCCGATTGCGCACAACGCGACACGTTTCCAAACTTCGTCCTACAACCCCTTTATGACTGGCCAAAAGGGGACGCTTTTGCGTAGTCTCTAACGCCTCCGGACTGTCAGGCTTTGGACGGGGAAGAGGCTTGCCCGCTGCACGATGAGCTTCGCCCTGACATACTCTTACTCGATCTTCGGATGCCGAAAAAGATGGTCAGGAGGTTGCGTCCGAGCTGATGTCGCGAAAGCCGCAGCCCGAATTATCGTGCTGACCATCTCCGTCGTCTGCCTTGATTGAGCTTTCAACATATGTCTTTAAGACGCTCAGGGAGGGTGGTGAGTTCGTCCTTTCTCGGGGCCGAAGGAAAGGCGACGGATCCCGTCTCCTTGTACTAGAGTCTGTTTCGGAACATCCATCCGTTCGGAGCCTGAAGGAATTGGAACACGAGTACTCCATCAGAGAGGAACTCGATACCGATTGGGCGGCCCAACCGATCGCGCTTCAACGCCGCGACGGTCGGACGATGCTATTGCTCGAAGATCCTGGCGGCGAGCCTCTCAACAGCCGCCTCGGCCGACCATTGGAATTGATAGAGTTCTTGCGCTTGGCCATCGCCATCGCAGGCGCCCTCGGGAAGCTCCACGCGGCGGGTCTCATTCACAAGAAAATCGAACCGGCAAACATTCTGACTGAGGCTGCGACCGGCCAAGTCTGGCTGACGGGATTTGGCATCTGCTTGGCGTCGCATTCGCCCCGCCAGCGCCAGGTCCCGGAGCCACTGGACGTGATCGCTGGGACGTTTCCCTACATGGCCCCCGAACAGACGGGCCGTATGAATCGGTCAATCGATTCGCGGAGTGATCTTTATGCCTATGGCGTTACGCTCTACGAGATGCTGACAGGAGTGCTCCCGTTCGAGGCGACCGACCCCATGGAGTGGGTGCATTGCCACATCGCGAGGCAGCCGATTCCGCCCGCGGAGCGGCTGAAAGGGATCCCCGAGCCGGTCTCGGCAATTATCATGAAGCTTCTGGCCAAGAACGCCGAGGAAAGGTATCAAACCGCCGCGGGGGTGGAGGCTGACTTCCGGAAATGCCTTGCAGAATGGGAGTCGCTTGGACGGATCCAACCGTTCCTGCTGGGCTCACCGCGACCTGTCGGATCGCCTCCTGATCCCGGAGAAGCTTTACGGACGGGAACCGGAGATTGAAGCCTTGCTTGCGTCCTTCGACCGTGTGGTGGGCCACGGCAGAACGGAGCTAGTGCTCGTGCACGGCTATTCCGGTATCGGCAAGTCGTCGGTTGTGAACGAGTTGCACAAGGTGCTGGTGCCGACGGGCGGCCTCTTTGCCGCCAGCAAATTCGATCGGTACAAGCGCGACATTCCGTACGCAACTCTAGCCCAGGCCCTCCAGACGCTCGTTCGCCAGATCCTTGCCGAGAGCGAAACGGATTTGCAGCGATGGCGAGGCGCCTTGCAGGAACCACTAGGCCGCAACGGTCAGTTAATGGTTAACCTCATTCCTGAGCTCGAGTTCATCATTGGCAAACAGCCGCCCGTTGCCGAGCTTGCGCCTCAGGACGCACAGAACCGTTTCCAGACGGTGTTCCGGCGGTTTCTGGGCGCGTTCGCTCGACCGGAACACCCGCTGGCGTTGTTCCTCGACGATTTGCAGTGGATGGACGCGGCTACCCTTGAACTGCTCGAGCACTTGATCATCGAATCGCAGGTGCGGTATCTCCTGCTGGTCGGCGCCTATCGGGACAACGAGGTCGGCCCCGGGCATCCGCTGATGCGAACCTTGGATCGGATCCGTAAGGCCGGAGCGAGTGTGCAGGGAATGATGCTTGCGCCTCTTGGGCTCGACGATGTGGGCCGATTGGTGACGCGACTCCCTGCATTGCGAGCAGGATTCCGCCAGGCCACTGGCAGAACTGGTGCACGAGAAGACTGGGGGCAATCCGTTCTTCGCAATCCAGTTCTTGACGGCATTGGCCGAGGAGAGGCTGCTCGTCTTCGACCCAGGCGCTGTGGTCTGGAGGTGGGATCTGGCAGGCATCCGCGCCAGGGGCTATACCGACAACGTGGTGGATCTCATGGCGGGGAAGCTGAGCCGTTTGCCCGACACGACGCAGGAAGCCTTAGGAAAACTTGCCTGTCTGGGGAACGTGGCCGAGATCGCTACCCTGGCCCTGGTTCAAGGGGAGTCGGAGGAGCAGATCCACGCGGCTCTTTGGGAGGCTGTTCGGACGGGACTCGTCTTCCGGCTGGATAACATCTACACGTTCCTCCACGACCGCGTGCAGGAGGCGGCCTATGCGCTCATGGCTGAAAGCGAGCGGGCGGCGGTCCACCTCAGGATCGGCAGATTGTTCGTGTCACGGACGGCGCCTGAGGAAATTGAGGAGAAGATCTTCGAGATCGTCAATCAGCTCAATCGCGGTACCGAGTTGATCCATTCGCTCGAGGAGCGAGAGCAGGTCGCCGAGCTCAATCTCATAGCCGGCAAGCGGGCCAAGAGTTCGACCGCTTATGCCTCGGCGCTGACCTATTTTGTCGCCGGCCGCGCGTTGCTGGCAGAGGAGAGTTGGGCGCAGCGGTACACGCTCACATTTACATTTGAGGTCCATCGGGCGGAGTGCGAGTTCCTGACCGGCGATTTCCCAACGGCGGAAGAACGGCTGTTGATGCTGTCGCGCCGCTCCGAGGATCTGGCTAACAGTGCCATCGTCGCGCGCCTGCAAACGGAACTTTACACCGCTCTGGATCAGAGTGAGCGCGCTGTCGCGGTGGGCCTCGAATACCTCCGGCGCGCAGGCGTCGAATGGTCGCCGCACCCAACGAACGACGAGGTGCGACGGGAATACGAGCGGATCTGGCAACAGCTCGGAAATCGGCCAATCGAGGCGCTCATCGACTTGCCCCCAATGACGGACCCGGCCTGGGGGGCAACTCTCGACGTTCTCACGGCGGTCGAGGAGCCCGCCCATTATACCAACAAGAATCTGCAGAGCCTCATCATCGCGCGTATCGTGAACCTCAGCCTGGAGCGCGGCAACAGCGACGGGTCATGCGTGGCCTACGTCCAACTAGGCAGGCTTGTGGTATCGCGTTTCGGCGACTACCAGACCGGGTTCCGCTTCGGCAAGCTCGGCCTCGATCTCGTGGAAAAACGCGGGCTAGAGCGTTTCAGGACTCGAGTCTCCCTGCGCTTCGGTTACTTTGTGAATCCTTGGTCAAAGCACTTCCGCACGAGCGTCGAATTGTTGCGACGTTCCTTCGCCACGGCGCAGGAAGCCGGCGACCTCCAGTACGCCGCCTATTGCTGCGACCGTTTGGTCACGCTTCTTCTCGCCGCCGGAGCTCCGCTGGGCGACGTCCAACGGGAGGCCGAGAACGGGTTACAGTTCGCGCGAAAGGTCAAGTTTGGTTACATCGTCGACATCGTCATCGGACAGCTCAGGTTTATTCGGGCTCTTCTGGGCCAGACCTCGAGCTTGTCCTCCTTCAGCGATGCGGAGTTCGATGAGGGCAGGTTCGAGCAGTACCTGGAAGCCAATCCGGACCCGGTCTTTGCTGGGTGCTGGTATTGGATCCGCAAGCTGCAGGCACACTTTTACGCCGGCGAGTACGCGTCCGCCCTGGCGGCGGCATCCAAGGCTGAGCCGCTCTTGCAGACGGGGCCAGGACATTTTGAGTCACCCGAATACCTTTTCTATGACGCGCTCGCGCGGGCAGCACAGTACAACTCTGCGTCGTCCGAGGAGAAGGCCCGGTATCGCGAGACCCTCGCTGCCCATTGCCAGCAACTCGAAGTATTGGCGGAGAATTGCCCCGAGAATTTCGGGAACCGCGCGGCTTTGGTCGCTGCCGAGATTGCCAGGATCGAAGGCCGCGAACTGGACGCCGAGACGCCTTTACGAAAGGGCTATTCGATCAGCCCGGGAACACGGCTTCGTCCAGAACGAAGCCACCGCGCAGGAAGTCGCTGCGCGGTTCTACTCCGCACGCGGTTTGGAGACGATCGCGGAAGCCTATCTGCAAAATGCTCGGCACTTGTATATCCGCTGGGGTGCACTCGGCAAAGTGAAACAACTCGAGCAGCGTTATCCCGGCTTGCACGAAAAGCCCCCATTGCCAGACCGTACGTCCACTTGGCTCGCCTTTAGAGCAAATTGACGTCCTCGCGCTGGCGAAGGCCTCGCAAGCCGTTTCCAGTGAACTTGACCTTGATAAACTGATCGAGACGCTCTTATTAATCGCGCTGGAGAACGCCGGGGCCCAACGCGGGGTTCTCATTCTTCTTCGGGGAGACGAGTCGCAAATTGAAGCCGAAGCAATCACCGGTCACCATGCGGCTACGGTCACTTTCCACCGAGCGTTTCCGACGACCGTAGAACTGCCCGAATCGATCCTCCGCTACGTCATCCGAACCCAGGAGAGCATTCTATTGGACGATGCTTCAGCTCCGAACCAGTTCTCCGAGGACGAATATGTCCAAAGGAAGCAGGCCCGATCTATTCTTTGTCTGCCGCTGGTCAAGCAGGCCAACCTGAAAGGTGCGCTGTATCTGGAGAACAACCTGGCCTCCCATGTCTTCACGCCGAACCGTATATTGGTGTTAAGACTATTGGTTTCCCAGGCTTCGATCTCTCTGGACCATGCACGATTGTATGCTGATCTGACGCAAGAAAACAACGATCGAAGGAGGGCGGAAGAAGCCCTGCGTGCCAGTGAGGAGCGCCTGCAGGATATTGTCGACAACACCTCAGCGGTCATTTCTGTGAAGGATCTCGACCTCCGTTACCTTTTGGTTAACCGCGAATATGAGCGTCGCCATCGTGTTCGACGCGACCAAATCCGCGGCAAAACCGACTTCGATATTCTTCCCCATGATGTCGCCGAAGCGGTTCGTGACAATGATCGACAAGTGATCGAAGCCGGCGTGCCGATCCAGTTCGAGGAAACCGTGCCCTCGGATGGGGGCGAACATTTGTACGTCTCGGCAAAATTTCTGCTGCGCGACCACACGGGGAAACCCTATGCGGTCTGTGGTATCGCGACGGACATCACGGCGTTGAAACGCGCGGAGGAAATGCAAGCGGCCCTGGCCCGCGAGCGGGAGTTGTTCGCGCAGCAGCGCGCCACCCAGTTGGCAAAAGCGAACGAGGCTCTTCGCGGATGTCTCAATGCACTCGCCTCTGTGCCCGAACTTGATGAGTTTCTTGGGCAAGTGATGGCTGTGATCACCCGGCAGTTGGGTGCTGTCTCTTCCACCCTGCGAATGCTTAACCTCGAGCAAAACACCTTGACTCTGGAGCTCGTCTTTCAAGACGGTCAAGTCATGTCGCCTGCCGAAGCGAGCTATCCAGAATCCTTGCGACCCCTGTCGCTTGACGAACAAGGGGCCGCCACTTTTCTGGATCAGCCAACGACTGTCATCCATATTCTCAATCCGAATTCGCCAATCACTGAAACCCAGCGCTCCTATCTGCTTGGACTGGGTATAAAGACCTTATTGATCATTCCTTTGAGCTCGGGGAGGCAAATCAACGGCCGGTTAGGCTTTCGTTTCAACGAGGAGCGCAATTTTGACCCGGAAGAACTCGAAATCGCGAGAGCCCTGGCAACCCAAGCCAGCTTGGCCATTGAGCTCACCCGGTTAGCGAAAACCGCCAGGCAAACTGCCGTGCTCGCAGAGCGAAATGAACTGGCCGGCGAAATTCATGATTCGCTCGCGCAGAGTTTTGTTGGAATTTCCATGCATCTGGACGTCGCCGAGGTCGCTACTTCGAAGGCCAAGGGCCTCCACCACATCCACAGAGCAAACGAGCTCGCTCAATTTGGTCTGGCGGAAGCGCGACGCTCGGTGCTCAGCTTGCGATCTGGCATTCAACCGGGAGGACTGGTCAAGGCCGTTCAACAGCTCGTTGAACGTTCGAACGTGCCTGGTATCTTGCGTTGCGAGTTGCGATCGGAGGATGTCCCTGACGAAAGCATACCCCCTGAGGTCCAGCATGAACTTATACGAATCTGTCAGGAAACGATTAGCAATGCGGTTCGTCATGCCAAGCCGACTGTCATCACTACCACCTTGCGTTGGAACACCCCGAACCTAATCCTCCAAGTCACAGACAATGGATCCGGGACGACCAGGAATCGTCTCGAACAAAGCGAAGGCTTTGGAATGACAAATATGCGTGCACGGGTCGCGAAGCTCGGAGGAAAGCTGCAAATCGAGACCGGCGCGGGGTGTGGCACCAGCATCATTGTCACCCTGCAAATCGGTTCATAACATGTTCTCGAGATGAAAACATCCTCAAAAGCGGCTGGAAAGGTCATCCGGATTCTCGTGGCCGACGATCACCCGGTCGTACGTGAAGGTTTGGCGAGTATTCTGAAAGCCAAGGATATCAAAGTAATCGGTGAAGCGGGCGATGGAGAGGAAGCATGTCGGCTTTACGATCAACTCTCCCCGGATATCCTCGTCCTCGACCTTCGGATGCCCAAGAAAGACGGACTACAAGTTGTGACTGAACTGATGTCGCGGACACCGAAACCACGCATCATTGTCATGACGACCTACGAGGGAGAAGAGGATGTCCGTCGTGCGCTGAGGGCTGGAGCGAAGGGATACGTGTTGAAGGGGACGAAACGAGACCGGATTCTGGAAACTGTCCGAAAAGTGTACGAAGGACAGCCTTCGTTGTCGGCTGAAGTCGCCGCGAAACTCGCTGATTCTCTGACGCACCCAGAGCTCTCGGAGCGCGAACTTCAGATTCTGAAGTACATGGCTACCGGTAAGAGCAACAAAGAGATTGCCCAAGTTATTTACGTCAGTGAGAACACCGTGAAAGCTCACGTTAAATCGATCCTCGCGAAGATGGACGCCATGGGAAGAACCGCGGCCATCGCAATTGCGATCAAACGTGGGCTAATTGAGGCTCCCTGATCTCATGGCGGTGGACGTTTTATCCTTTAGAGTAGCTGAGGCCTCCCATTAGGGTAGCCACAAAATGCTCGTTTAGGCAATGGCAGCGGCATCTAGCTATGAGTAGAGTGAATCATGAATACAACTTTGAGCATTGATGCCGCCAGAACTCACGACTCACAGTCTTCTAATTTTAAAACAACAAAGAGTCTTGACGCGCCTTTTATAGATGAACCACTTCTCAAGTTATCCTCGTTGCCCACTTCTCAGGAGAGAGTCGAGCGTAGACTTGAAACTGAAGAATGGCCAATCGGATGGGAAGGTGATTACTGCATCTAAATCCGACCCGTTGTACCACGCTTTTGAAAACCCAACAGGCCGCTTAACCAATCGTTTCAAGAAGGATACGTCCCTTCCCGATACACAACTTTTGACAATATCTCTTCCGAGTTCTGGAATATTCCGAGTTGTCGATCCGTGTTACATTTATTAGGAGCGCTGACAAATTCAGGAGCATGGAGCTGGTCTGCTCGGAATATTCCGCTCTACCGATTTGATCCCGACGGTAGAACTGTCGGATGATCGAACGTTACTTTTCACAGGCGAAAGTGCTTATTTCGTCTGTGATCAGGCTCAGTTGGATGCCGTATCTGCCGCGCTTCGTGAGCGCTCTGGAGCTATATTCGTGGAGCGGACAGTTTGTGCCGCTGGCTCGACGGTCAAGGTTTCTTTCCGGCGCTTCTGCTGTGGCACGAACTCTCAACCGACCTCTCGGCCATTGCAGTGTAGTTCCCCTCTAACTCCAATCGAACCTTCTACCGCCCGTCGGGGTTGGCTTCTTTCCATAACTGGGCTGCGACTTCACCAACGTCCCCGTTGGCCGACAGTGCGGCGGTAATGTCGGGCGCGCCGCCAGCGTCATTGACAACCACGTTGAACACCTGCCACTCGGCGTCGGACATCGCGAGTTGAGCCACATCGACCTTTGCGGCAGTGAGAAAATCCTTGAGCAAGGCGAAGCCGGCGTTGTCGTCTGCACTCTTGGCGTGGGCCGCTGCCATTGCCTAAACGAGCATTTTTGGCTACCCTAATGGGAGGTCTCAGCTACTCTAAAGGGTAATCCGCCACTTACCTCACGTGGCTTTAAGGATGCTACTGTCACGCTGCACGAAATTGGGAGACTTGGAGAATAACGAGTGTTTGTTGCACTTAAAGGGACTCAGCACAGGAACTGTATTTAATTAGGAGACCCGCATCCCCGTTCGCATTAGAACCGTGAAGCCCGGCAGGGTGTCCCTTGGAGGCCTGGGAGCCAGCAAGTGCGCGCATCTTCAAGGCCGAATTCATCCTCCAGTGCCCTCCCTGGAGCCCGTGCCGCCTGATAAGCGTATCCACACGTACACGTCTAGGATGAATTTGACTTCCAAGACCGTGAGACGCTGGCCGGGCCGTATAATTCCGGTAGACTTTTGATTAACCCAGTTGGAATTAATGAACTGAATAGGACCTTTCCTTATGGTGACTGTGCCCGTCGCGATAACTATATCACCAACATCGGGCGTAGAAACTGGATCCCTTGTCTGATCCTTAAAGAAGACTTCGTCCCATCCGTTCCCGTTTCTCCTGCCGAAATATGCCCAATCCCCAGGCGTCGATGGCGCTTGCGGCGGTTCTGGCAGCGGTGTTTGTTCTGGCGATTGAGATGGCTGTGGCAGCGGTGTTTGTTGTGGTGTGGCCACCTCTGATGTTATCTGCTTCGGCTCCGGATGCCGGGAGCGGAGGTAGTTAGCGGTACCCACGGCTAGGCCAATGGCAAGCGCCAGCAACGTCATTATTCCAACCACTGGCAGCAGCTTTCTTTTGGCAGGGGACGTCAACGGCGCAAGGCCTGGAGGCGGCGACTGTGGTTCGGTCTCCTGTCGCTCCTGTTCTTTCTTCCGCAGTCGCTCGGCCTCTAAACGCTCCGTCGCCTCGCTTTCACGGTGTTCGGCCTCCTGTCGCTCTTTCTCTTCGCGCTCACGACGCTCCGCATCCAGCCGGTTCTTCTCGCGCTCTTGCTCTTTAGCCGCTGCTTCCTCCAAAACCTGCCTTATTGTAGCAATTAACCGCTGGCAATCTCCGTCGAAGCTCGTATCGCTAATTTGTAATGCATTTCGGCGAACCAATGGCTTCAAGTCATCAGGAAGCTCAGTCGCAAAAGGCATCAAAGCGCCATCCACAAGAACAGGGATCACACGAATATCACGACTGAGCGCGGTCGCGATCTCCATGCGCACGAAGTCCCCAGGGTTGTCGAGCCGACGAACTCCTTGGCGATCTTTGGACGTGAGCCAATTAGCTCCAATCACGGCGATAAGCACGTCGCATTTCGCAACCGTTGTTTCGATGGCTTTAACAAAGTCCTCGCCTAATGCGATTGCTTCGATATCCATGAAAATCTGATTCCGATCAAAATGCATGGAAAGGCGGTCGTGCAGGCTTCTGGCTGACCACCGGCTTTCCTCCCGACGATAGCTAATGAAGATTTGCCCGCTCATTTTTGCTGTGGATTGGCTGCGATCAATATCGAATCCTCTCCTTCTGACTGCGGCAGTCGTAGAGTTTCGTAGTGCGGCAATCGGCGTGGCCAGCGATTCGGCTGAGCGGCTTCAAGGGTACCGTCATTTTCCAGAAAATTCGTGATACCGGTGACCCGGAATGAGTGAGGCGAGTAGGGCCCGCATGCTGCGGGGCGGACGTTGGGATAAGTCGATGGGAGCGCTCATGGCATTGGGGTTCTTGGCATGAATTGAATCGTTATCTGCCTCGATTCCAGCCCCGCCCATTATCGCCGAAGCTCACGCAACCCTCTTCGGTTACCGCAATGGTATCCTCGAGCTTGATGAAGCCGCGCCCAGGATGGGCCATGGTGGTCTCCACAGAGATAACCATATCGGTCTCAAGCGGACGTTCCGCATCATAGCCCTCATACCCCTCAGCCCCATTGTTCGTCAGACGAGGCGCTTCATGGGTGACGAGGCCCATGCCATGCGCCATGAAACTCAAATAGGCCGCGTGGGGCGAGCCGCCTACAAGCTCGTTGGCCGTTGCGAAAATCTCGGCTCCCGTGGCGCCGCGGCGGACTGCATTGCGCGCCCGCCGCTGAATCTCTTCGATCACCCCAAGAAGATCAATGAGTTCGGCATCCGGCTCGCCCAGAATTCCCATCCGACACAAATCGCCGATATAACCCTTATATCTAGCCCCAGAATCAAGCGAAAGGATATCGCCGGCTTCGAGGCGCTGGTCGGAGGGGGCTCGGTTGAGACTGCTGCCGGCGGTGATCAAGCAGTAATTGAAGCTCAAATCCCGCCCTACCTCCTCTCTGCGCAGCCGGTCGACCAGCTCATTTTTCGTCTGGCCTGGCGCGCATCGCTCGAACACGGCCAGCATTGAGGCCACAACGCGCTCGGAGGCCTCGCGCAGGTGCGCGAGTTCGGTTCTTGTTTTTCGTGCGCGCAGCCGCTCCAACGGAAAATAGGCGTCGACGATCTGGCTATCGCCGAGCCTTTCCTGCAGCAACCTGGCACCGTCCCAGGGTAGAAAGGAAGCTTCCACACCGACCCTTCGGATCGGCCCGGGCAGACCCTTGATATACTCGACGGTTCACTCGATTGCGCCGGTGCTGTTGCTGGCGGCGGTCGAGAAGACCGGAGGCCAGAACTTGCCGAGCTGCTTCTCATAGTTTTCCATCAGGTGTCCGATATAGGCCGTGTTGTCCGGGCGACCCCTCTGATAGACGACGACCGGCAGATAGCGGCTCACCCCGACCGCATCCGTGTACTCGAAGAAGAAAAAACGATAGCCGCCAAGCAGATACTCCACGTTGTGCTTGGACGTCGCGACGAGACGTCGATGCCCTCCTCTTCCAGCAGGGCGTCGAGTCGCGCCGTGTCGAAGGGTGCGTGCTTTACCTGATCATATCGAGCTTCGTTCATGTCGTCTCTCATGGTGGGGGTTGCTTAAACTTTACACTCCGGAGGAGTACAGGTCAGGCAGAAAACGTGGTTTCATTTCTCCAGATCCGGAATCTTCGCACCAGCTCTAGCCTTGATCCTGGCAAAGGTCGCCGCGAGGATTTCGGCAGTCAGGTTATCGGCTTCTTCTGCCAGGATGGGTTTCGAATAGGGATTAGAGACCATCAGGCGTTCATTGTGAACAACTGGTGAGCGGTCCACGGGAAAATGGAATTGAATTACCGTTTCAAAGTCAAATGACGTAACGGCCCCTCCCTGAGCGCCAAAAGCCATGGACGAGCTACGAGAAGTCTCCGGCTGGGGAGGCGGAATTCGCCCTCCAGGCAAGGATCGAATCGGCGTGGCGGCAATGGGCATCGCCTGCCTGAATCCTGATACCCAAGCGCTCAAAAGTCCGATCTAATTGGCAATCGTCCTCAAATCCATAGTTAAGAACTTTTTATTTTTGTGTTGTTATATTTAAATAACAAATCTATATTAGTGTTGTGATGTGGCCTTTCTCTCTCAGTTATCCATTGCTCTGGGCGTTCATTTGTTCGCAGGCAATGGGACGACCAATTCCAGCAACTGTCTCAGAACTCGTGCAGCGAGCCGATCCGCAAGCCAAGGTTGAATATTGCGGTAGCTTCTCCATAAATCAGGTTGACTATTACTCTTCGTCCTGGCCCGCAAGGAGTTGGTCGGAGTCGTACTGGTTCAGATCCGCTCGGAAAAGCGCCCGTGACGCCGATGCAGATACCTCTCTTTTCCCGTTTCGCGGCGATCCGCCACAGCCCGTGGCACGGCCGCTACAGGAGGCGATCGCAGAACTGCTCAGAAGACGCAACCTGAAGCAAAATGGAGAGGTCCGTCCAGGAACCTGCAATAATGGCCGGAGATCAGTGCGGTCGGACGCGGCATCGATCTTGTTGTATATCCGATCTCTGGTTTTCGATTCGACACAGATTCCACACGCGAAATCTTGCGACTTCTCCGGACGGGTCCCACGTTTTCGATTGACCCCAAAAAGGCGCCACCGGGTTCGATCATCGTCAGCCCAACCCAGTTTTCGCACGATGGTCCGATCTTTCTGGGGCATGCGGGGATCCTCGGGTCAGACGGTTCAATCTATAGCGCGGACGCCAGGCACGGAGGTGCCTGGACCAAGAACTTCACTTTGTCCAATTGGCTGAAGCGATTTTCCGGAACCAACGGAACCTACGCTTTTCGTTATCCGTGCGCGTTCCTCCGGGAACACTCGCGGGCTGGCGCCCAGTCCCTGAAGTAGCATGTATTTCTATGAGCGACGAGGGTTCGGCTCGCGGACTGGTAGAGCCCTGTTTTTCTCGCGTTTCTGTTTTTGCTCGGATGCGATGACGAAGACACCTGGACTCCGGAATTCCGCCGGGATCTTTTCACCAACGAAAAGCGACCTGGTGCAGAGCATGGCCATTGCCGCGCAGGCAGGCACCGGCGCAACAATTCTGCCGAGCGACTCCAACACTCCTGTTTCCAGCGATAACGACTTGAGCGTACTTGGCGGAGACGCCAACGAAAATCAGCAGGCTTTTCGGCAAAGGTTCGGCTTGAGCAACCCGACGCAAGAACAACTGGCGCGATGGTCAGAATATGATGCAAGACTCACCGCGTACTCAAACAAGGATGCCGATTGGCCATATCCGACCGCAGCTTCAGCGAATTGGATTGGAACGACCTCGACAAACGGCGACCCACTCGCCGTCGAAGGCACTACGGTGGCGGTTGACTTCAACCGAATCCCTCGCGGCTCACTCGTCTACATTCCTGCCTTGGACATGTATGCGGAAGCCAATGACACCGGGCTACGGCATGTGGTCACAAGCCGATGCCGGCCAGAGCGACTACGGCGCAAGCGGGGCCGGCAGGGTCGATGTTTACAATCTGGCTGGAGACAGGTCGTCGAGCCAGGTCGAAAGGAACTTTCAGAGCCGGGTAGGAAACGATGAGTACGGGCAAATTTACGTGGTTTATAAAGGACCTGGCTGGAAAAAGTGAAGCGGCTAGCCTGCGATGAGCTCCGTTCGCTTCGTCTTTCGTGTGATTCTGGCGGGGAAAAATACTGAACCAAACGAAACATGTCATGAACACACTATTATGAGAATGCTTATGGTCTGTTTGCTGGCAGTTTCTGCGCCAGCTCAGAATCCGCCGAAGTCGGGCAATCCATACATCTCGAGAGGGAACCCGAAAAGTCCAAACGGCAAATACGAGTGGATCGTTAGAACCGACTATCCGATCCGTTACGCGCTTATCGATATCGCTCAGCGGGAAAACGATCGCCAGCGTTAACGCATATTACCCGGACGTTTACGGCTTAAACATTCAATTCGCCCAAGCAATCGGAGTCTTCTGGAACCGGGACGGGACGGTTGTCGCGCTGGACGAGTTAAATCGGCGCCGGGCAGGGCGGCTCTATTTTTACCCTGCGAGACGGCGACGTTCGTGAAATGCCATCGGAGAGCATCCTTCCGATTGCGGCATCCGCAGACGAAGGTCGATTGGTGGTTGATCCAGGCTGGGTATCCCGGACGAAGATTCGGGTCCGGCTCGCCCTGCAGGCGAAAAGCGGCAACACGACCAGCAGGTTCTATGATATTGATTTCAGCGATCCGGATCGTCCGACGGTCCGATCGACGCAATTGTCCGTACCATTCCACGCGCGTGGCCACGTTACGCGGCCAAACACCGACACGCCGATACGCCCAAACGGTCTTCTTTCGGCCTGCCACGCCGGACGCGCAGGAGCCCGTCCAGGAGCGCGTCCCTTCGCGCGGACTAAGGCTCGAGGGTGACCTTTACGGAAGTCAATCCGGAGATGACTAGATCGATCCCTTTCTGGAAATCGCTCAGCGGGAGACGATGCGTGACAATCTCGTCCATCGGCAAGAGGCCCTGGCCGATCATGCGAATTGCCACGGGATAACATCGGGGGCCCAAATGGGACCCATGAATATTCAACTCTTTGGAATCGCCAATGATGGTCCAGTCCACGGTCACTTTTTCGCGCATGACGCTAAACTCAACGAATGTCCCGAGTTTACGGATCATCTGCAGCCCCTGCTCCACGGCAGCTGGATGTCCCGTCGCTTCGATATAAACGTCGCAACCGTAGCCGTCGGTCAGAGCGAGAACTTTCTGGACCGCATCCTCCTTCCTTGGATTGATACCGAGATCAGCTCCCGAGCGCCTGGCCACTTCCAGCCGCTCATCACTCAGATCGAGCGCGATGATCCGCTCGGGACCTTTCATCTTAGCAGCGGCGACCATTCCCAACCCAAGCGGACCACAACCGGCAATCACCACAGTATCCTGGTACTTAATATCGCCCCGTTCGACCGCGTGGATCGAACATGCGAGCGGCTCGATGAAGACCGCATGATGTAACGGAATTGATTTCGGCACTTTGTAGTTGAGCGCACCGGCCGGGAACACCATGTAGTCGGCCCACGATCCGAAAGTGCGCTGATGAAAGCCGTAGATATCGTGGACGTTGCACATCCAATAGGAACCGCTTTTACAGTACCTGCAGTTCCAGCAAGGAACGATCTGTTCGCTGATGGCGCGGTCCCCGATCTCAAGGCCGTATAACTCGGCGGCGCCATCGCCCAGTCCTACGACTTCACCGATAAATTCATGACCAGGAGTTACTGGAGCCTGGCAGTAGCCTACCCGATGTTCGTCGCCCCAAAACATGGGGGCACCGGTATAACACTTTATATCGCTGGCACACACACCGGTGCTCTGAACCTTAATCAGGACTTCACCAGGACCGGGTCTGGGTACAGAACGCTCTTCGAATCGGTAGTCCCGCGGGCCATGCGCCACCACTGCCGGCATGGTTTTTGGTAGTTTGTCAACGATAGAACTCATGGATTTGCGTTATGATTCGGGGGTTTTCTCAATAAACTTTCACTTTAGCCTCTTTTGGGGGATCGGCTGCTACTCAGCATCGACTCCTGTCCGCATTTGTAAATATTTTCATGGTGATAAAACCCATCCGAGCTATTGAAAACTCTCAGCAAAGAGCCTTCGTTGATCCGGGTTTCAATATGTTCAAAAGGACTGTGTGCATCGTTTCGTTAGTTTTTGCCGTTCTGGTTTTCCGAGCTTCGGGAGAACCGCCCATCCTGGACCCGATCGCCGACTATCTGGCAATGAACGTACCGGATCGGGCGACAAACGTGGGGCGTCTCCTGGTGATCAAGAAAGTGGCGATCGACATGGAAGGTACTGGCAAGGAGGACCTCTTTGTTGGGACCTGGTACCGAAATTCCGGGCCTAACACCTGGCTTTGGGTGGGGTACGCGCCAGTGGCTGGCGGCTATCAACGGATCACTGATTCGGATGTTTTGATCGACTTTGACGGCATTTACGTGGGCGAGCTCCCGGATATTGGTCGACCCGGAATGGCTCAAGCGTACAGCCTGGAACTGGATAACAAGGATCGGGACGAATCGAATATGATCAGCGACCTCACTTTTTATTACATCGAGGACGGAAGGTTGATGCAGCAGGGAACCGGAGCGCTCGACCGAGATGATCCAGAACAAGCGTCTAAATTCGACTATTACTTCGGACCGAACCGGAAAACATCAGCAACGCCAAAAATCGAGTCGTTTACCGTTCCGGAACTGGTGCAGCGAGGTTACCGCCTGCCGGTTTGGGGATCGCTCAAGCCGTCCGGAAAATAAACGAGTGCAGTTGTGGTTGCTGATTTACAAATCCCACGGGGTTTGACGTTTGTGAACTGAGGTATTACCCTCTTTCTGCGGGGTTTCAGCTCCCCGCGAAGAAGCAAAGCCAATACTCGTGGACGCCCGCATCCTCCAGGAATTCCGCGCCATCACCGGGGATCGCGGCCTGATCACATCGCAGGACGAATTGAAAACCTACGAGTGTGACGGGCTGACGAATTTCCGGGTCGTTCCGCAGGCGGTGCTGCTGCCGCAATCCACGGAAGAGGTCCAGGCGGATCGTGCGCGTGTGCTTTCGAGAACGGATTCCGTTTGTGGCGCGCGGCTCGGGCACGGGATTGAGCGGGGGCGCCCTGCCGGTGAAAGACGGGGTGGTGATCAGCCTGGCCCGCATGAACCGTATCCTTGAAGTGGATCTGCCGAACGCACGGGTGGTGGTGGAGCCGGGCGTGATCAACCTGGAGGTGACCGGCCGGGTTGCCGCCCACGGCTTTTTCTACGCGCCGGATCCCTCCTCGCAGTCTATCTGCAGCATCGGCGGAAACGTGGCGGAAAACTCCGGCGGCGCGCACTGCCTGAAATACGGATTTACCACTACGCATGTGCTTGGGCCTCGAGGTGGTGCTGCCAGACGGTTCACTGGCGCATCTCGGAGGAAAGACGCTCGATGCGCCAGGCTACGATCTGGCGGGCGTGTTCGTGGGCTCGGAGGGCACGCTGGGCATCGCCACTAAAGTTATTCTCCGCATCGTGAAGCGGCCCGAATGCATTCAGACGCTGCTGGCGGCGTTTGCTTCCACCAGCGAAGCCGGGGCGGCGGTCAGCGAGATCATTGCCGCGGGCATGCTGCCGGCGGCAATTGAAATGATGGACAACCTGGCCATCCAAGCCGCCGAAGCGGCGGTGCACGCCAACTATCCCGACTGCGGGGCGCTGTTACTGGTGGAGCTCGACGGCGCGGTAGGCGGAAGTAGAAGCAGCTGATGCGCGCAGGTGGGCGAAATCTGTCGCGAGTGCGGCGCCGGGGAAATCCGCGTGGCACAGACGGAGGAGGAGCGCGCCGTGGTATGGAAGGGACGTAAGGCGGCGTTTGCCGCGATGGGACGCATTTCGCCGAATTATATCGTGCAGGACGGCGTGATCCCGCGCACGGCGCTGCCACGGGTGATGAGCGAAATCGAGCGGCTCGGCGCGGAGGCGGGAATCAGAGTGGCCAACGTGTTTCACGCCGGCGATGGCAATCTGCATCCGTTGGTTCTCTATGACCGCCGGATCGAAGGCCAGGAGCACGCCGCGGAGGACCTGGCCAACCGCATCCTGGAACTTTGCATCGAGGCTGGGCGGCTCGATCACGGGCGAGCACGGCGTGGGCGAAGAGAAGAAAATGATGATGTCGAAAATGTTTGCGGAGCCCGACCTGGAAACGATGCAGCGAGTGCGCTGCGCGTTTGACCCGGAGCACCTTTCCAATCCCACGAAGATTTTCCCGCGGCCGCGGCTGTGCGGCGAAACGCCAGGGGAGTATCGGCCTCATCCGCTGGAAGATCGCCGGAATCGCGGAACGCTTCTAAGATGGCCGCGCCGTCCTCAACTTCCGGTGAAGCGAGGGCGGCATCGCGGCTCCGTGGGACGATCTGCGTGGCAATCGTCGGGCGCGGAACATCTGCGCGCCGCGGGAGCGCGAGCGACGCGTCGCTGGAGTCCAGCCGCGGATGGTCTTCGAGCCCGGCAGCGAGATCGAACTGGCCGCCGCGCTGCGCTGCGGCAACGACGCGGGCTCGGCGTGGTACCACGCGGCGGCGGCACGAAGTCGGGCTGGGGCAATCCGCCGGTGCGCGCCGACCTGATTCTTTCGACGGCGCGGCTCAACCGGGTAATCGAACACGCCTGGGCCGATCTGACGGTGAGCGTAGAGGCCGGATGCACCATCCAGAATCTGCAGAGCGACTCTCGCGCGGCACGGCCAGCGCGTTGCAGTGGATCCGTTATGGCCCGAGCGAGCCACCGTCGGCGGAATCCTTTCGACGAATGACAGCGGCTCGCTGCGTATTCGGTTTGGCGCGCTGCGCGATTTGGTCATCGGTGTGACGATTGCGCTGCCTGACGGCACGCTGGCTTCGAGCGGCGGCAAAGTGGTAAAAAATGTCGCAGGGTACGATCTGCCGAAACTGGTCACTGGAGCGCTGGGCACGCTGGGCGTTATCACTCGCGCCAACTTCCGGCTGCATCCTCTGCCCTCGCAAAATACAATCGTTTACCTTTGCGGCGCGCGATCTTCGCGACGCCCTCCGCGTCGTGCTGGCGGTGCAGGATTCCAGGCTGATTCCCACCAGCTTGCAGATGCGGTTCACCCCGGGAGCGGCGCCTGCAGTGGACGTTCGCTTTGAAGGCACCGATGCAGGAATTGCGGCCCAGGCAGCGACGCTCCGGAAACTGGCTGCCCCGGCGACCGAAATGTTGGCCAGCGACGCGGTTTGGCTGGCGCGGGAGGAGCTGTGGATTTCTTCGGAGCCGGCGGCGATCGCGAAATTCAGCGTCCTGCCGGCGTCGGATCGCAGAAACCTGCGGACGCATTCGCCAGCTGGCCGATTCCTGAGGCGTACGGTGGCGTGCCGTTGTGCAGGGAACAGGGCTGGGCTGGATGCGTCTGGAGGCGTCAAGCGCCACTGCGATCCACCAAGTGCTTGATACCCTGCGGCCCGAACTCGAACGCGTGGGGGGCTCGGTGGCCGTGCTGCATCGACCCGCGACAATGCCGACGATTGATGCCTGGGGCAGCGGAGGTGATGCACTTCCGTTGATGCTCCGAGCCTGAAACAACAACTTGACCCGCGGGGCACACTCAATCCCGGCCGTTTCGTCGGGGGAATCTGATGGCCACAAGAAAGCATCCAGAAGGCGGCAAGCGGGTACGACGCGTACCACCCGCCGTCGATCGAGCTGATCGACAAATGCGTGCACTGCGGTTTCTGCCTACCCGTGTGCCCCACTTACCTGCTGTGGAACGAGGAAATGGATTCGCCGCGGGGCAGGATCTACCTGATGAAGATGGTCGCGGAGGGACGGCGACTATCAACGAAACTTGGGTGGGCCATTTCGACGCCTGTCTGGGCTGCATGGCTTGCATGACGGCGTGCCCTTCCGGCGTGGATTACGCGAAGCTAATCGAGGGCTACCCGGGCCCAAATCGAACGCCGCTACACAAGACCGGCCGCGGGAGAAGAGGTTTCGGCGATTTCTGTTCGGCGTCTTTACGCGCCCGGCCCGGTTGCAGTGCGCTATTGGTCCCGGTGCGCCTTTATCAGAAGGTCGGGGCTCGAGGCGCTTGGTGCGCCGCATGGGTATCCTCAAACTTTTTCCCGGACGGCTGCAGGCCATGGAGGCGCTGCTGCCGCAGGTGCCCGCGCAGAAAAGGCTTCCCGAGTTGATGCCGGCACAGGGCGAGCGGCGACGCCGCGTGGGTTTGCTGACAGGTTGCGTGCAACGGGTGCTTTTCCCGCAGGTCAACGCGGCGACGGCGCGCGTGCTGACGGCAGAGGGATGCGAAGTGGTAGTTCCGCGGAACAACCCTGCTGCGGGGCCCTGTTAGTGCACGCGGGAGAAGAGGAGCAGGCCGTACAGTTCGCGCGCCAGACCATTGACGTGTTCGAAAACGCCCGAGGTGGACGCGGTGATTGTCAATGCCGCGGGCTGCGGCTCGAACGTGAAGGAGTACGGCCACCTGTTGCGCGACGACCCACAATACGCCGGGCGCGCGAAAGCGTTTGCCGCGAAGTGCCGCGATGTTTGCGAATTCCTGACCGAGCTCGAACCCCGCGCCACCCGCCACTCGCTGCGCTTGCGCGTGGCCTACCACGATGCCTGCCATTTGCAACACGCACAGGGCATCCGCGCGCAGCCGCGCAAGCTGCTGAGAGTAATCCCAGAACTCCAATTGTTGGAAATCCCCGAAGACGCGATCTGCTGCGGCTCCGCGGGAATTTACAACCTGGTGCAGCCGGAAGCCGCGACACAACTTGGCGACCGAAAAGCGGGCCATGTCGCGGCGCTGGAGCCGGATGTCGTTGTGTCCGGCAACCCTGGCTGCCTGCTGCAGCTCCAGTCCGCGTTGGCACGCGCCGGACGAAAGCTGCCGGTTCGCCACACCGTAGAGCTACTCGACGCCTCTATCCGGGGCGCTTCCCTCTGAAGCAGGCGGATCGCTTTGGCTTTGCGAGATTTTCGATGACCTGAGAAAACCGGGCTTTCACTTTGTCTGAGAGAGGTTTAGATTACCCGCGCTAACGAAGAGAGGGAACTCATGAGAAAATTTTCGATCGCCTTTTGTGCGATTCTTGCAATGACTGCCTGTGTTGGTATGGCTCAGGAATTTACGACAACCCCTCGAGTTGCTCCCCAGCCTGAGCCGCCGCGACCCCCCGTCGAACAGAATTCTAATTCGTCCTGGTTCAAAAAATTTGTAGCAGCTCAAAATAAGCTGCAACTGTTGAACCCGGCAGCCCCTCGGCAATACGGCAGTGGGGAGCAAGTGGTTGTTACTGACCCGCGGGATCCACAGCAGAAACCGCGCTTCTTTCGGTTGTTCTCCATCGCTTTCTAAAGCAAGAGCGATTGCCAAAAGGCGACGCACTAGAGTTCGGCCCATCGGTGGCGGCAACGTGTCAATCACGTGTTGGGATATTTTGTCCCACATTTCTGAAACCAGAAATGCTTCATGTGTATCGCCAGGTGGTGGGACTCAGGGCGGTCACACCCATCCTGCTGACGTTCAAGCGCGAGAGTTCGGAGCTCTTCCCATTTGAAGCCGTCCGATTCGTTCGCCGCTCCCATCTTCGCTGGCTGCGCCGAATCTGGAGTGTGCAGATTAGAAAGGTTCCGCCGCAAGCGTATCCAGATGAAGTCAAATCCATTCGCGCGCTGTTAGCCGCAGACGACTGTAAACTGCTGCACATTTACTTTGGTAACAACGGATTGTTCTGGCTGCCGCTCCTGCGCCATTGCCCCGTTCCCACGGTGGTCTCCTTCCATGGAGCAGATGTCCGAGTCAATGTCGGTTCACCGACTGCCCGACGCCTGTTTCTGGATCTTTTCGCCTCCTGCACTCTCGTCCTCGCGCGGTCCGAATCACTCGCTTCTTCGCTTTTAGACCTTGGATGTCCTCCAACTAAGCTTCGGATCCAGCGCACTGGAATTCCTCTGGATACATTCTGCTTTATACCTCGCCGGAAACCGCCAGACGACGCGTGGCGACTTCTTCAGGCCTGCCGCCTGATCGCCAAGAAAGGGCTTGAATTGACAATTCAAGCCTTCGCCAAATTCTCGAAAGGACACCCAAATGCTACCCTGACAATTGCCGGCGACGGGCCTCTGCGCGGTGTCCTGGAGGGTTTGGCAGCGAGGCTGCGGTTAGATGGGAGAATCTATTTTGCGGGTTTCGTCAGCCCATCTGCCCTCTTGGATCTTTACCGGGCGAGTCATCTCTTTCTTCATCCCAGCGAGCAGACACCTGATGGCGATCGAGAGGGCATCCCAAACAGCCTGTTGGAAGCAATGGCGACAGGGCTCCCCTGCATCACGACGCGCCATGGGGGGATCCCTGAAGCCGTCACTCATTTGGAATCCGGAATTCTGGTGCCAGAATCGGATTCTGAAGGAATCGGAGATTGGTTGGAGCGTTTGGCTGGTGACGATGCGTTGCGAGATTGCTTGGGAGCAGGAGCGGCGCGGACGATCGCTGAGAAATTCGATCTGGTGACCCAAATCGAGAAGCTTGAAGCAATTTATCTGAGCGCTGCGGGGTGAGGATGGCGGCGTGTCGGCGTGTCGGCGTGGGAGAAGGCAGCCGCCGGGCCCGACGTTTCAGCCCTGGGCAGTCTTCAATTAAATTAAAATTAAACGACTCGCACCGAAGTTGAAGGGGCGTGGTAGGCGTCTCGCCTTACTTACTTACGCCCGAAGGGGCGTTACCCAAAGTTAATTAACTTAACCCGAGTAAAGTAAAGTAAACCCTGGCCGGTTCAATTTAAACAGCCGCAGGCTAAAAATCCGGCTGAGTTAGGCGGCGTTCGAAATGGCCGAACCGCAGAGGGGCGCGCGGGAGCGCGTCCCACGCTATGCGTGCAGCCACGTCACACGCTCAAACGCCGACGCGCCGATACGACGGCATCTCCGGAGATCTTCCAGCCCCCAACAACCTCTGCAGAATCTTTGCTTCCTTTGCTACCTTTTGTTCAAGAAATCCTCTTTGCTTTCTTCTGTGCCACGCCGGACGCGCGGGAGCGCGTTCCCTACCTCGCCATGCGTGCAGCCACTTCACACGGTCAAAAACACCGTTACGCCGACACGTTTCCCTCTACAGCCGCAGCATCTTTCGCCGGTATTCCTCATCGAGGCGATTCTCGATGCGATCGACCTCCCGCTGTGGCATCGGCACATTCCCGCCTAGCGAATGGCCCCCGACAAAAATTTCCGCGGCTTTCACGGTCATGGCCATGGCGACGCGGACCCCATCGACTGACTGCCCAATTGTTATCACACCATGGTTCTCGAGCAGGATCACTTTCGGCAGTTTGCCATGCTTCCGTTCAAAGCCTTGCAGGTCCTGCCGAATTCTTTTGGCCAAGGCGAGCCCTGGATCCTCGTACGGGATCAGCAATGACAGAGGCCCGCAACAAACGACCTCATCAGGGAAACGCCTTTCTTCCGCAAACGAGGCACCGAGACTGGAACAAAGGATCTGATTAACAGGAATCGGATGGGTGTGCCCGACATAGTTAACGCCGGGAAGTGCAAGCAAAGAGGCGTGAAAGAATGTTTCAACCGAGGGTTTCAAGGCGGTTTGTCGAACGCGAGCGCCGCGGAGAAGGTCTTCAACCTCAGCTTCTGATAGGCTGTCTCGCTCCAAAGCAGGTAGGAGCCTATCGAAGTAACAATGCGTCAGTTCGATCTCTGTCAGCGTCCCCAGGCTGCTCCCACTTGATTTCACGGCAAAGACATTCTGATCGATTCGGCCGGAGACGTTTCCCTCTCCTAAAATCGTCCAACCGGCCCGGCCGAACTCCCAAGAGAGTTCGATTAGCCGGGCATGGACGAAGACTGCGTCTTGATTTGACATAACGATGGCAGGTCTAGAAATCTCCGCAGAAGTGGACTTTGAGACCGAGTTCATGCATAGCCACCGCTTTGGTAAACATGGCCAGGCGAGCACCCGCACGGTCAGGGCCATAGGCCACCTGGATATGATTCGATTTGTGTTGAGCCATCATCTGATCGCGAGTAATTCCTTTCAGAACGGCGTGCATGATCGGCCACTGCGGGGTAGTTAGTTGCCAGCGTTCGCTTGTTTCCTCGTCCGGGAGACGCACCACTTCGGCTAACCCGGTATCAAATTGAAGGTCGCCGCCTGAGATGTAAACACGGCTCCAGACGATCCAGCCTGGTTTGCTGATTCCCTTGCAGGTGCCGCCACCCAGCCGAAAATACATGGGCGGCTGGCGTTCGCTTGAGGTCCCTTTGAACTCACCGATGAAGTGCGCAGGCGGTGCACCGCCGCTGATCAAAAAGACCCAGACATACTCGTCGATATCGGAGTTTTTAAAATGGCGTCCCCATCTAAGGTCGTGCAGCGTCGTCTCGGGAGGGAAACCCAATTCCAGCCATACGCGGTTGGTGATTAGACCATCAAGTCCAGCACACTCGTCAACTTCATTAAAATGCGGTAACGCTTCTCCGGCAAAAAGTTCCCGACCCGTCGTCTGATGGTAAACCGGAGGCCGGTCAACGTTGTTCAAGAGTCCCTCCACGAGGTCCGAGGCCGGAGCGAGATCCTTCAGCCCTTGCTGATATTGGATACCGATGGTGGCACAACCAAATTCATCGGCCAACCGGATCGCCGCGACGTACATCTTGCACTGTTGAAGTGCCTGGTTCTCTGTCAGATCGGTTTCTTCATTCGGTCCGAACTGGAATTTCACTCCTCGCGAAACTAGCCACTCGTAAATTCTGCGTGCTTCTTCTTCCGGCACGGCAAGCATGTGCGCATACAGGGTCGACTGACTCAGTCTCTCCTTGTACACACCGGTCGAGTGGAGCAACTCGTCGGGAATGATCGCGTTGTACATACCCATGCAACCTTCATCGAAAACCCCCATTATCGCCTTCTCAGAAAGCAACCGGCCGGCAATTTTTCCTCCGTACTTCCGCGGCGACTCAGGTATTTTGACGTCGTCAAAATTCACTACCTGCGAGGTGTCATGTTTGATTTTCCCCTTTGCGAGCCATTGCCGAAGATGCTTGGTAAAAAACTTATCCTTAAAATCCTCGCTCCAGAGGCTGCTATACTTCACACCCGCCTTGGTCAGGCTTCCATTCAAATTCAGCAGACCGACTAAACCCGGCCATGTCCCGCTCCAGTTTGCGGCCGTGAGGATCGGCCCTTGGTGCGAAATCAAACCCCCGAGCAAATGTTGGCTGTACTGCCAAACGGCCTCTGCCACAACAAGAGGAGCTTCTTGAGGTATTGACTTAAATACACGCAAGCCCATCTTTTGCGAGTCGATGAATCCGTGCCCTTTCGCTTCATCAAATGGATGCGCTCGGGTGACGCTAACGCCTTCGCGTTGAATCGCTTCAACCAGAACTTTTTCCATTGCGGCCTGCGCGGCTTCGCATTTTTGGTTGGCTGATAGACGAAGATCGCCGTTGGCGACAAGGTAGACTGTATTCATAATTACATTTGCTTCCCAGATCCCCGCGAATCTACCACCAGCGAAGGTGGCTGAGTGCGGCGTAGACCAACAACAGGGTCACCGTCACGATCAAGAAAAACGTTATGCCGATCAGTATCGAGACAAACAACAAGTCACCTTGAGTAACCTCGCGGGTCTGGCCGGCGTATCGTTCCAGGATCTTATAATTTCGAATGTTTGGCTTATACCAGAGGACAAAAATATTACCGAAAAACGGCACCATTCCCATGACCCCATTGATCAGGATGTTCAACGCCATGCGGACAAGCGCAATTTTCGGAAGTCGATGCCGGACACTCCGATATAAGAGAGCAGCCGACATCAGCGAAGTCGCCTGGTTGCCCAGGATTGGTATCAGCCCGATGATTGGCTCGAAACCAAAGCGGATACGCGTTCCCGGAATCACAAAAAGGGCATCCAATAGATGGCTGACTAACCCGATGAACGGGTCGGGTCCGTTGGACCGCTTCGCTTTCCCCTCAGGCTCAGGGGGCAAAACCTCCACCTCGAGATAGTCCGGCCCTTTTCCAGGTTGGCTGGTTCTTGGACCGCTTTCCATTATAAGCCTTTCAAAGGGGGGACGCGTCGCCATCCTGCCGACTATCCAAAAAGGCACACGCTGAAGCAGGATCCGGTGCGAACAAAGAACACCCGTCCTTATCCCGGAATCTCCCGTAACATCTGAGAATTTGTCGGGAATTTCTTGAGGAAAGACAAAAGTCTTTCGATCGCTTCCGGCGGCCGGTGCCCGGCCAATCCGCGCCTGATGGTGTTGATTTTCTCCAGATCGTGCACCGGCAGCAATAACTCTTCCCGCCGAGTCCCAGATTTGAAGATGTCAATGGCCGGATAAATCCGTTGATCGCTGATTTGCCGATCCAAGACCATTTCCATATTACCGGTGCCTTTGAACTCCTGAAAAATGAGCTCATCCATCTTGGAGCCGGTCTCGATCAAGGCCGTCGCCATGATGGTGAGCGAACCCGCCTCTTCCGTATTTCGCGCCGCCGCAAACAGCTTGCGTGGAATTTCCATGGCCCGAGAATCCATACCGCCGCTCATCGTCCTGCCACTGCCGGAGATTGCGTTGTTGAAAGCCCGGCCAACGCGCGTCAACGAATCCAGCAAGACGAACACGTCTTTGCCGGCCTCGACCAAACGCTTTGCCCTTTCGATCGCCAGTTGAGCAATCCGGGTATGGCTTTTGATATCGCTGTCATTAGAACTCGCCATGATGTCGGCCTTCGGCACAGTGCGGCGAATTTCGGTGACTTCCTCGGGGCGTTCGTCGACCAGAAGAATAATCAGCTTCATCTCCGGATGATTCCGGACCACCGCATCCGCGATATGCTGCAGAAGGGTGGTTTTTCCGGTTCTGGGCGGGGCCACGATCAATCCCCGTTGTCCTTTCCCGATCGGCGTCATCAAATCCATGACACGCGTCGTGTACCTGTCCGGAACGGTCTCCAGGCGAATCCTTTCCAAGGGGTTGATCGAAGTCAGTTCCTCGAAGACAGGCAGGTTCCGGTACTTTTCGGGATCTTCGGAATTGATCAGAGCCAGTTTGAAAAGCTGCGGGCCTCGACTGCCCCGGCGAATTTCACCCTTGATCCACAGGCCATCACGCAAAGCGTGCTTTCGAACTACCTCCGGCGTAACAAATATATCCTGAGGGGACTGGGTGTAATTGCGTTTTGGATCTCGCAGAAATCCAAATCCCTTGCCAGAAACCTCGATCAACCCTTCACCAAAAATTGATTCATATCTGGGAGGTTCAGCCGCCGGAGAGGTTTCCTGAAAGCGGAGGGATGCCGAAGCAGTCCTGGCGGGCTCTTCCACAGCTTCGCTTGTCTCGGCCCGTCGTTCTTCAACAAAACGCTCTCCAGCCTCCTCAGCTCTTTGCCTCGGTGGCGAAGGGTGCCGCGCGCCCAGATCGTTTTCAGGGGGAAGCACATTCTGGCTCTCCGCCAACGTCGAATGGTTATTCGTCTCGGAGAGGGTTGGCTTTTCTACCTTCACCTGCTTTTTAGGCCTTCTCGTACTCGTTTTATTTGCTGTTGTCTTTCGCACGACACCAGTGGTTTTCGTTCGCCGAGGTTTTTTGACACCATCCACCTCTTGATTCAGCAAAGCGGGTTGTTCGTGTGCTTCTGCCATAACTTCCATTTTAGAAATATTTCTCCTCCGAACGGTTAGCTGGAAAGCTTCGTTATTAGCTCATCGGAGATGTCGAAATTGCTGTAAACATTCTGCACGTCATCGTTGTCCTCGAGGGCATCGCATAATCTGAGTAATTGCGATGCTAACTCTTCCTTCGCCACTGCGACCATGGTGCTCGGCAAAAAGGCTAACCTTTGCGATTCGAAATGCATTCCAGCATTTTTGATCGCCTCTCCGACCTGGTACAACTGGTCGTGAGGCGTGGTCACGACATACAGATCCTCATCGGTGGTTAGATCTTCCGCTCCAGCCTCCAAAGCGGTCTCCATTAACTTGTCTTCATCGACTCCTTTTTTCCCGAGAGCGATTTGACCCTTTCGCCTAAACATGTACGAGACGGCACCGGATGCAGCCAGGTTTCCGTGGTTCTTGGAAAAAATGCTCCGAATATCCGCAGCGGTCCGATTCCGGTTGTCGGTCGCAGCCTCGACAATAATCGCAACACCTCCGGGCCCATATCCTTCATACATCAGCTCTTCGACGATACCTCCCTCGATCTCGCCAGTCCCCTTTTTGATCGCTCGGTCAATCGTTTCATTCGGCATATTCTGGGCACGCGCTGCGAGGACAGCCGTCCTTAGACGAGGATTTAAATTAAGGTCACCGCCACTCATCCGGGCCGCAACCATAATCTCCTTTGAGAACCTGCTGAATATCTTCCCGCGCTTTGCATCCAATGCGCCTTTAAAGCGCTTGACCTTCGACCATTTACTATGACCCGCCATACTTCGGGTAAATACAGAATCAGAAAAAAGGGGTTTTAGTTTTACTAGCGACGCACTTGCGACCGATGAGAAAGACAGAAGACTTCCAAGAGAGAACCGCCGATTAGCGCATCAACAAGCGATACGCCAAAAAACCGCAGATGGACCGGTTTGTCAACTTACTTTGGAAGAAGCACGCTTCCGAACGGTCGAATCGAGTATTTTTTTCCGCAACCGAAGCGACTTTGGCGTGGCCTCAACGTACTCATCGCGGCCGATATATTCCAGGGATCGTTCGAGAGTCATGCGGAGCGGAGTCGCCAATTGCACACCCTTTCCGTCTCCCTGGCTCCGCATGTTGGTGAGATGTTTTGTCTTACAGGGATTTACGTTCAGGTCGTCCGGACGAGAATTCTCACCGACTATCATTCCTTCGTAGACATCCTCTTGCGGGCCAATAAAGAGCTTCCCGCGCTCCTGAACGTTATTGAGAGCGTAGGCTGACGAAGTTCCACCTTCCATGGCCACCAGCACGCCATTGTCACGATTCGATATTTCACCCTTCAACGGCCCGTATTCCTTGAATAGATGGCTCATTGAACCGAGCCCTCTGGTGAGGTTAACCAAGTCGCTCTCAAAGCCGATCAACCCACGAGTGGGAATCACCGACTCGACCAACACGGTGTTGATCTGATGGTCCATGCTGACTATTTCCGCCTTCCGGCCAGCGAGCGATTGGAGGATATCTCCAAGATTTTCATTTGGAACATCGACGTAGAGCGTCTCAAACGGCTCCATGACATTGCCTAGATTGTCCTTGTGAAAGATCACTTCGGGACGGGACACCAGCAGTTCGAAGCCCTCGCGCCGCATTTGTTCGACGAGAATCGCAATCTGCATCTCTCCCCGAGCGCTAAGCGTGAATATGCCGGCAGTTTCCGTCTCACTAAATTGCAGCGAAACGTTCGTGCGGCATTCGCGGACCAGTCGCTCTTTGAGATGGCGCGCCGTCAAAAACTTGCCCTCACGACCGGCCAGCGGAGAGTCGTTCACGAGGAAGTTCATCTGAATTGTCGGCGGATCGATATCAACGAACTCGAGCGCGGATCGCTCTTCCAGATCGGTCAACGTCTCACCAATGAAGACCTCCTCGAAGCCGGCCAGACCGACAATGTCACCGGACCCGGCGTGTTTGACTTCGATCCGCTCCAGACCCTGATGTCCAAACAGGGCTGTCACCGAGCTACGCTCACGCCGGCCGTCTTTGTGAATGCAGACAATTGAATCGCCAACTTTTACGCGTCCGCTGACAATGCGACCAAAAGCGAGCCGGCCGAGATAATCTGAATAGTCCAGGTTGGACACCAACATCCGAAAATAGGTTTCGAGCGCTTTCGGTGGAGGGGGAATGTGCTTGATGATCGCCTCGAATAACGGTTCCATCGTGGTACTCGGCTCATGAATCTCCCTCATCGAGTACCCCTCCTTCGCGCTCGCGTAGATGACAGGAAAATCGAGCTGTTCATCGGTGGCATTGAGCTCGACGAAAAGGTCAAACACCATGTCCAAGACCTTGTGGGGACGAGCATTTTCCCGGTCGACCTTATTAATGACGACGATCGGGCGGGCGTGGTTCTCTAAAGCCTTGCGAAGGACAAACTTAGTCTGAGCCTGCGGCCCGTCGTGCGAATCGACCACCAGGAGCACGCCATCCACCATTTTCATGATCCGCTCCACTTCCCCACCGAAGTCGGCGTGGCCGGGAGTATCGATGATGTTGACGTGGTAATCCTTGTATCGGAAAGCGGCGTTCTTCGCCCTGATGGTGATCCCCTTCTCCTTTTCAAGGTCCATCGAGTCCATCATGCGTTCCTCGACCTTCTGATTAAGCCTGAAAGTACCGGACTGCCGCAGCAACTGGTCTACGAGAGTCGTCTTCCCATGGTCGACATGGGCGATGATAGCGATGTTGCGAATATGGTCCATAGAAGACGACGGAGAATCGGCAAGATCATCGCGCATGATAGGATCGTCAACGAGGTTTGCATTCAATCATCAGTAACCAAGGGGAGTTTGGCCAGATAGCAACTATGGTTTTTAACCGAAGATCGGCCGAGCCAAAGTGCTTTTCAGGTTTTCGCGCTATCCGGCAACCTCTCGAATTGGTTTAAATCCGATGAAAATAGCGCAGCCCGGGGATCTCCGTAGTCCGCGCCGATATTGATCCCGATCATACCGCCCAGGTTGACCGGACCTGCTCGGCGATGGGTATGCCCACAGACCACACCGACAATCTTGTGCCTGGATTCCCACAATGCAGCTCCCATCGACCGGTTTCCGAGATAAGCCCGGAAGAAAGCGTAGACCGATGGGGGTGAGTTTGACGGCAAGTCGCTGGCCATTGGCACCCCAAGCAACTCTTCGAACGGAGGGGTATGCAGCGCAACGATAACGCGAGAATCAACCGATTGAGAGAGGCGCATTTTGACGCCTTCGACCTGCTGGAGAGCGACTTCGCGCAGATGCAGCCCGCTTGGCATGAGTTGGAAGTCGCGCCAGCGCATTGGAGAACCGGTAGAAGGATTCCCGCGGAGATAGTCTTCTTCCGTCACCCGAACTCCGTCGTAAACAAGATCCGGAACTGCGAAGCCGAGATCATAGTGGCCGTAGCCACCAACGATGGTGAGACTTTGTAGGGAAAGATTTTCTACATCCAGGAGAACAACATCGAAAGATTTGGCTGGGGGCACCCAGTAGCGATCGACGACTGCCGAAAGCAAATGACACTCGTTCCGGGCACTGTCGTGCATCCAGAAGTCGTGATTACCAAGGCAAACAGCCAGCGGACCCTTTGGGAAGCAGCCACGGATGTTCTTGAGGGTCTCATCGGCCTGAGGTGCGCTCGACAGGTCTCCGGCAACAATGACTGCATCCGGTCGGCAGAGATCGATCCAAGCTCGCAATCTGTCTAAAATCCGGTCCTGGGTCGCCCGAAGCAGGTGGAGATCCGCGGTAAACAAAATCTTCACGATGCCGGGATCCCGAAAGCGCCGCCACCAGGAGTTTCAACAACGATCACGTCCCCGGGTTCGACCTCGGCTCGTGCACAACTCCCGAGCTCGTCAACCCGTCCATTGCTTCGGCGAATATAGGTCCGCCCGACTTGACCGGCACCGCCACCCTCCAAACCAAACGGCGCCACCAGCCGGCCATTGGCTAAAATCGCCACGCTCATCGGCTCGCGGAAACGGATCTGACGAACAACACCGTCGCCTCCTCGCCAACGCCCTGCACCGCCAGTACCTCGCCGGATTCTAAACGCCTCGAGCAGAACAGGGTAACGCGACTCCAGAATCTCGGAATCCGTTAACCTGGTATTCGTCATGTGAGTGTGAACCGCGGAAGCACCGTCAAACCCGCGGCCGGCCCCGGCGCCACCGCAAATCGTCTCGTAATATTGATAGCGGTTATTGCCGAAGGTAAGATTGTTCATCGTTCCCTGGCTGGCCGCCAGAACGTTCAGAGCGCCGTAGAGAGCGCTGGTGATCGCTTGCGATGTTTCGACATTGCCAGCCACCACTGCCGCGGGCGGTCTTGGTGCCAGCATCGACCCTTCGGGAATGACGATATCGAGCGCCTCGAGGCATCCGTCATTCAACGGGATATCTTCCTTGACCAATGTCCGGAAGACATAGAGGACCGCCGCCTGAACGATCGATGATGGAGCGTTGAAATTATCCGCGACCTGAGCTGACGTACCGTGAAAGTCTATTTTGGCGCGGCGCGCAGCGGAATCGACGTCAATCCGAACGTGGATCTCCGCGCCGGAATCCATCTTCTGAACGAAACGACCTGACTTGAGGTGGTCAATCACCCGCCGGACCCGCTCGGCGGCGTTGGATCGAACATGGTCCATATAAGCCTCAACCACTTCCAAACCGAATTGCTCGACCACGGCAAGCAATTCCTTGACGCCCTTTTCGTTCGCGGCGATCTGGGCATGCACATCTCCCAGGTTCTGCGCAGCATTTCGAACTGGATATCGAGCATTGGAGAGAAGCTCGAGAAAAGCCTCTTCGCGAAAGCAGCCATTATCGACCAGCAAAAAATCGGTGATGAGAACCCCTTCTTCTTCAATGGTTCGACTATCCGGCGGCATCGATCCCGGAGTGAGTCCGCCGACATCTGCGTGATGGCCACGACTTGCCACCCAAAATCGAAGCTGATTCTCTATCCCAAAGACCGGCGTCACCACCGTGATATCGGGAAGATGCGTGCCGCCGGCGAATGGATCATTTAGAGCATAGACATCCCCCGGTCGAATTCTGTCCTCCCGACGCTCAAGGATTGCTCGCACGGAGCCCCCCATCGACCCGAGATGCACAGGCACATGAGGCGCGTTGGCAACCAGCCTCCCTTCGGCGTCGAACAATGCGCAGGAGAAATCGAGACGCTCCTTGATGTTGACCGAATAGGCGGCGTTTTGCAGGACAGCACCCATCTGTTCGGCGATGGCCATGAAAAGGTTATTGAATACTTCGAGCAAGACGGGATCCGCCTCGATTCCGGTCGCCACGCGTGTTGTCCGAGGTACCGCTCTATTCAAGATGAGATCCAGTCGAGGGGTTATCTCGGCTTGCCAGCCTGGCTCAATGACGGTGGTCGTGGTTTGCTCAATGATCAGCGCCGGCCCTTGAACGTTCGTTCCGGGCGCCATTCTTTCCCGCTTGAAAACCGGAGTGGACTTCCACTCCCCGGCAAACACGGCACTCAGGTGAGCAACCGGATCTGGACCGGCTTCGTCACTGGACCCGGGCAGATGGTCAACTCGTGTTTCGGTTCCGCTAATCGCTTCGACCGACACCGAGTCGATCATCAAACCTCGTTCGTTTGGATCCATGACAAACCCAAATCGCGCAAAATGAGCCGCCTGAAACGCGTCTCTCATCTCGGCAATCGAACCGGCATCGACGGCCAATGCCGTATTGGTCCCACGATATCGAATATAAAACTTTCGGATGACGATTTCCGCCGCGGATTGCTGAGCTTCGAGCTGCAGCCGGGCCTCATTTTCCAGCTGAGCCAACAATCGCCCGGTTTGAGCCGCTCCCTCTTTATCCAACGGTTTTTCCACCGAACTTTCACGCAGTGCGCGAAGCTCGGCGAGTCCCATTCCGTAAGCAGATAGCACCCCGGCCAGGGGATGAATCAAGACCCGATCCATACCCAGCGCATCGGCTACCGCACAGGCGTGCTGTCCGCCCGCTCCACCAAAGGTGACCAAGGTGTAGCGCGTCACGTCGTATCCGCGGGCTATCGAGATCTTCTTTACCGCATTGGCCATATTTTCGACAGCGATCCGAAGAAATCCACTCGCCACTTCTTCGGCCGTAAGCCCGCCCACCTCGACAGCGAGCGCTCGGAGACGTTCGGTGACCAATTCTCGATCGATGGGCAAATCGGCTTCTGGACCAAAGATTCTCGGAAAGAAATCCGGCGGGAGGCGCCCCAACATTACATTGCAATCGGTCACCGTAAGAGGGCCGCCTCGACGATAACAGGCCGGACCAGGGTTAGCTCCCGCGCTCTCCGGACCAACCCTGAGACGTGTTCCGTCGAATCGGCAAATCGAACCGCCCCCGGCTGCCACGGTATGGATATGCATCATCGGCGCACAAATTCGCACTCCGGCAATTTCGGTCTCAAATCGACGCTCATATTCACCGGCGAAATGCGTTACGTCAGTCGAGGTCCCGCCCATATCGAATCCAATAATCCGATCAAATCCAGCTCGGGCCGCGACCTTCGCGGCTCCTACCATTCCTCCTGCCGGGCCGGACAAGATAGAATTCTTTCCATGGAACAAGGTCGCATCGACCAAGCCGCCGCTTGATTGCATGAAGAACAAATTTACTCCAGGTAATGCAGCTCGGACCTGCTCGACATATCGGCGAAGAACAGGCGAAAGATACGCATCCGCGACAGTGGTATCGCCTCGATTCACGAGGTTGATTAATTGGCTGGTATCATGGCTGGTCGACACCTGGGTAAAACCGAGCTGAAGCGCGACTTCGGCAACCGCTCGTTCGTGCCGAGGATATCGGTAACCATGCACGCAGACGATCGCGACCGAGCGAATGCCCTGCCTAAGCACTTCCTGAAGCGATCCTCGAACCACCGCTAAATCCAGAGGCTCAATCTCTTCCCCATCAGCGGAGATCCGACCGGCAATCTCGACAACCGTTTCATAAAGCTGTTCCGGCAAGACAATCCGCAGGTCAAAAAGTCTGGGCCGTTGCTGAGTCCCAATCCGCAGCACGTCGCCAAAGCCTCGATTGATCACCAGCGCAACTCGTTCCCCTTTCCGTTCGAGGAGAGCGTTCGTGGCTACGGTTGTTCCCATCTTGATCGATGCAATCTGCTCAGCCAGAAGCGGTTCGTCCGATCGCAGGTCGAGCATTCGGCGAATTCCTTCCACCGCTGCGTCCGAATAGTGCTCCGAGCTATCTGACAAGAGCTTTGCCGACAAGACCCTTCCATCCGGACGACGGCCAACGACATCCGTGAACGTCCCGCCTCGATCGATCCAAAATTGCCACGGTGCCGGGTTCTTTTCCATCCCTCTCTGGTTTCAGACCCTTAACTCCTCAAGAACTCCAACACTTTGGCGAGAGCCCGGCCACGATGACTCAGGCTATTTTTGATCTCTGGTTGAAGTTCGGCAAATGTTTCCGAATATCCGAGAGGTCTAAACATACAATCGTAGCCAAATCCACCATACCCGCGCTCTTCCAGAATAGCCGTTCCTTCGACGGTACCCGCGAAGGATCCAAGTAATGCAGCTTGACTCGCCAGCACCATGACGCAGCGGAACCGGGCGGAGAACTCGGTTCCCCCGACTTCCTTCAGTTTCCGAATCAACAAAGACCGATTTTCGGCGTCATCTGCATTGGGACCGGCAAATCGAGCCGAACGCACACCAGGAGCACCTTGAAGAGCGTCCACTTCGAGTCCAGAATCGTCCGCCAGAACCAAGCCGGTAAAGACTCGCGAGATTTCCAGCGCCTTGAGCACGGCGTTGTCTTCAAACGTAGCGCCGGTCTCTTCAATCTTCGGAGCATGCGGCAGGGCGGCCAAATCGCTGACCTGCCATCCGAAGCCAAGCATTTGCCCGATTTCCCGGGTCTTATGCCCGTTGGAGGTGGCAATTAAAAGTGTTTGCATCGTAGAGCGAGCCCTGAAAGTTGCCTCCTCCGCGAAGACTGATCAAACACCACAGGCCACCCGCGCCTGGAGAATGACCAACCTCATCGTGGATTGGCACACACTGTCTTGTCCCAGAAACATAAGTTATACCAATGAGCGAGCGACGAAAACAGTTTCCGTTTCCGGAATTCGAACCGAAATGGCAACAAACTTGGGAGGAAAGGGAAACCTTTCATGCTCCAAATCCGGGCGAACCGGGCTTCGACGCCGCTAAACCCAAGTTCTACGTGCTCGACATGTTCCCATACCCCAGCGGCGAAGGACTCCACGTGGGCCATCTTGAAGGCTACACCGCGACCGATATCCTCGCTCGATACAAGCGCATGAAAGGCTTTAACGTTCTGCATCCCATGGGATGGGATGCATTCGGATTGCCAGCGGAGCAGTTCGCGATCAAGACGGGGCAACATCCTTCGGTCGCGACTGTGCGCAATATCGAACGTTTCAAGCGCCAGCTCAAAAAGATCGGCTTCAGTTACGATTGGCAGCGCGAAATCAACACGACTGATCCGGGCTACTATAAGTGGACGCAATGGATCTTTCTGAAATTGTACAATTCCTGGTTTGATCCGATAGAAAACGCGGCCCGGCCGATCGAAGAGCTCCTCGACAAGAGGAATCGAGAATCTCCGAATGAATCCGAGGAAGAGCGTCTGGAATATGCAGATGGTCATCGGCTCGCGTACGTGACTGAGGCTCCGGTGAACTGGTGCCCGGAGCTGGGTACCGTTCTGGCGAACGAAGAAGTCGTCGATGGCAAAAGCGAAGTTGGAGGGTTCCCGGTCGTACGGCGCCCGATGCGCCAATGGATGTTGCGGATCACCGCTTACGCCGATCGATTGTTAGAGGAGCTCGAAGGGCTCGATTGGCAAGAGTCGATCAAAACTCTGCAGCGAAATTGGATTCGGCCGCAGCGAAGGCGCTTTGGTGACATTCCGCGTAGAAGGCAGCGGCGATCTGATCACGGTTTTCACCACCCGGCCAGACACGCTTTTCGGAGCCACTTACGTCGTGCTGGCTCCTGAGCATCCTTTGGTCGATCGGGTAACAACCAAGGCACAAATGCCCGAGGTTGCTGGCTACAGGGAGAAGGTTGCTACCAAATCCGATCTCGAACGGACGGATCTGGCGAAGGAAAAGACCGGGGTTTTCACCGGTGGATTCGCGATTAACCCGGTGAACCAGGAGAAGATTCCAATCTGGATCGCGGACTATGTTCTCATCAGCTATGGAACGGGTGCCATCATGGCGGTTCCGGGCCATGACGAGCGCGACTTCCAATTCGCAGAGAGATTTGGAATCAATATTCGGTACGTCGTCGAGCCGCCGACACCGACTGAGTCCTGTTTCACCGGAGAAGGGGTAGCCAAAAACTCCCGTTTTCTGGACGGATTACCTACTCCCGCGGCAAAGAGAAAGATCAATGATTGGTTGGAGGAGCAAGGGAGCGGAAAACGCGCGACCACTTATAAACTGCGCGACTGGCTGTTCTCACGCCAGCGCTATTGGGGTGAACCGTTCCCGATCGTCTGGCGGAATGGTAAACATGAAGGGCTTCGGGAGTCGGATCTTCCCGTGGTCCCGCCCCCACTTAGCGACTACCGCCCAACTGGCACGATCGAGCCTCCGCTCGCCAAGGCAAAGGCGTGGATCGCCCTTTCCAGCGGAGCAACTCGGGAACTCAATACAATGCCGCAGTGGGCGGGATCATGCTGGTACTTTCTCCGGTTCCTCTCGCCGCACGATTCAACCCGTTTCGTGGACGAAACTGCCGAGCGTTACTGGATGGGCGGCAACAAAGCCCGAGATCACTCCTCGCGGGAGGTGTTGACCTCTACGTCGGTGGAACTGAGCATGCAGTGCTCCACCTTTTGTATGCACGTTTCTGGCACAAATTTTTGTACGATCTGAACTACGTCTCGACCGTCGAACCATTTCAGCGGCTGGTGAACCAAGGGATGATCCTTGGGCAGGACAACCAGAAGATGTCCAAAAGCCGCGGCAACGTCGCTAATCCCGACGATATTGTCGATGAGTATGGCGCGGATTCTTTGCGTCTCTACGAGATGTTCCTGGGTCCTCTCGAAACGACCAAGCCGTGGAGCACGAGTGGCGTCGAAGGTGTTTACCGTTTTCTGGCCAGAGTTTGGCGGCTGGCGATGGATGAAGATCAGGAAGGTCAATGGAAGCTATCCTCATCCCTGGCAAGTGCCGAACTCAGCACGAAGCAGCTAAAGATGGTTCACGCAACCATCAAGAAAGTCTCAGAAGATACCGAATCGCTCTCTTTCAATACCGCGATCGCGCAGATGATGATCTTTGTGAATGAATTTACCGGCGCGGAAATCCGACCCGTGGAAGCCATTCGCACCTTGCTGATCCTTTTAAATCCATTCGCTCCACATCTCTCAGAAGAACTGTGGTGGCGCCTGAGTGCCAGGTTCGCCGGATTCGACAAATTGGCCTGCCAGCAGCCTTGGCCCGAGTGGAATGATCAATTCCTCGCGGAAGAGGAAGTGGAAATTGTCATTCAGGTGAATGGGAAATTGCGCGACAAAGTAATCGTCAAGAGGGACCTGGAAAATGAGGAACTGGAACGAGTGGCGCTTGCCTCGCTGAAGGTGAAAGAAGCCGCGCGCAACAAATCGATTCGGAAGGTCATTGTTGTGCGAAATAAGCTGGTGAATGTCGTGGTCGAGTGATGGGGAACGTGTCGGCGTGGGAGGCGCTTGGACCGGTAGGAGGGTTGCGCTTGCGCCGACCGGCGTCGCAGGTCTGAACCTGTAGTATCGCGCGTGGCCGGTAGGTGCCCGTTCGGCGATGCGCGTGGAGTTGAATCAAAATCCAGCCCCTAACGTCTCTCGTGAACCGGCACTGAATTCGTCGGCCGTTTGCGCCACTGCTGTTGACCAGCGAACAAATATTTTGTCTTAACCCCCCAACAGAGCTCGGAAGAAGGCAGAGTTATGAAACGTTCCCCCGATGGTATTCCAATTTGTTGCGGCAAAGCGGTCGGCAGAGGCAGAATGGTTAGTTTAGCAGCAGGCCTCTTCGCCTTGGCGTTTGTGAGCGCCACTTTCGGATCGAGTTTGCCTGGAGCGGCAGCCGAAACCCAGAGAGGTAACGACCACTGGATCAATACCTGGACGGCAGGCCCGATGCCATCATCGACCGGTGGGCCACTTCCGGTAGTTTTTTTTGACCAGACCGTGCGTCAGGTTGTGCGGATCAGCCTGGGCGGAGGCAAGGTGCGCGTGCGGTTGTCCAACGAGTTTGGCTTCAAACCCGTGGAAGTGGCGGCCGCCCATGTTGCTCTCGCGGGAGCTTCAGGAGCGATTCAGCCGGATACCGATCGAACGCTTACGTTCGGCGGAAAGCCTGCGGTTACGCTTTTGGCGGGCGCCCCGATCCTCAGCGACCCGGTCGAGCTGAAAGTGCCTTCGCTCGCACACCTTGCTATCACCCTTTACTTCGCTCAGCGAGCCGAGATCAGGACCTGCCATTTGGATGCGGCCCAAACAGCCTACGTCTCAAAGTCAGGAAATTTTGTCAGCGCCGAGAAGATGCCGGTTGCCGACACCGCGACCGGTCGCTTTTTTCTCACCGCCGTCATGGTCGATGCTCCGGCGGGCTCGCGCGTGGTAGTGGCTTTCGGGGATTCAATTACGGATGGCGCGGGGTCGTCGCTGGACGCCGACAATCGATGGCCTGATCACTTGGCGGAGAGATTGAGTCAGGCGCCTGATCATGGCGCTATCGCGGTAGTCAACGAAGGCATCGGGGGCAACCGGTTATTGAGCGATGGAATGGGGACCAAAGCTCTGGCTAGATTCGACCGGGACGTACTGAGTCAGCCAAGCGTTTCGCATGTGGTTATAATGGAGGGCATCAACGATATTGGATGGCCCGGGACGTTTCTGACGCCGCCAGAAGAACCGGTCACGGTGGAAAAGCTCATCGCTGGTTATCAGCAACTGATTGATCGGGCGCACTTACATGGGATCAAAGTCATCGGCGCGACGTTGACGCCCTTTGAAAGTGCGTTTGCTGGGACGCCCCTTCAGACCTACTACAATCCGGAAAAAGAGAAGATGCGGCAAGCGGTCAATGATTGGATACGGCAAAGCGGTGCCTATGACGGGGTCATCGATTTCGACGTTGTGATCAGGGATCCGCAACACCCTTCGCGAATTCGGGCCGAATACGATGCGGGCGACCACCTACATCCCAACGATGCCGGTTACAAAGCAATGGGGGATGCGGTCGATCTGAAGCTGCTAGGCGATCAATAGAGCAATAAAGCATAGGTGCGTTTCCCTCGTGGTTTGAGGACGGGCAAGGTTTCGATGCGTAGACCGCTGCGAGCGTAATTTAAAAAACCGAGGACGAGGACGAGCTCGAGGACGAGGACGATTTAAGAACGAAAGCGATTCTTGGAGGTGCGAGGAAGAGATTTTCGATCTGAAAACGCCGAGTACGCCGAGCGCGAGTTTCCTGTCAAATCTTCACACGCGCTGGCCCGTGGGATGCTTCTGGCCATCGTTCCCCACGCGTGTGACGACGCGTTCTCCACCGGCCACGCCGATACGCCGATACGCCGACACGTTCTCCGGACGCGCCGACACGCCGATAGGTTCCCTTGACGTGCCACGCCGGTCGCGCGGGAGCGCAACCCTACCCACCACGCGTGTGGCGACGCGTTCTCCACCGCCGCGCCGACACGCCGATACGCCGACACGCCGATACATTCTCCTGACGTGCCGAGACGCCAACACGTTCCTTGCCCCGTTCCTCGCCCAAAAGACCTTGCAAGAAAGGTGTTCCGCCATTATTCCCTAGCTTGTCGGTGCCCCGTCTTCCGAAGGTGTTTCATCGCGAGAGCCTCATTCACTTGGCGCCGGCCTAACCTCCTCTGAGAAAATGGACAAAACCGAATTAGTGCAGTTGGTGAGCAGCAAAACAGGGCTGAACGAGCAGATGGCCACTCTGGCTGTGGATACGGTGATCGGCTTCCTTAAGCAAAAGCTTCCAGCCGAGCTTTCCGGGCAATTGGACTCCTTGCTATCCGGCCAAGAATCTTCCTCCGGAATTCTGGGTGCGGTTAAGGGACTCTTCGGAAAGAAGGATAGCTAGCCCCGAAAATTCACAGAGCCTGGGAAGAAGCCCAGACCCTGTTTTATTCCCTTTAGAACCAACCTTCCTCACGAGCCGCTTTCCAAGCGGGTCTAGAGCGCGAAAATCTCACGAACACTTTGGCTCGTGAGATTTTGGCGCTACTTTCATGAGCGCCGTTCGTACCGACTACCATATCCATACCACACTTTGCCATCATGCGGTTGGCGACCCCGTCGAGTACGTGCAGGCGGCGAAACGTGCGGGACTGACTGAGATCGGTTTCGCTGATCACAATCCGATGCCGGAGCAATTCGACGCCTGGCGGATGTCGAGAGAGGATTTCCCGCGGTACCTTGAAATGGTGGAAGAAGCCAGATCAACAGGATTCCCCGTTCGCCTTGGCCTGGAATGCGATTTTATCGATGGCTACGAATCCTGGATTGAGGAACTGGCAGGAATGGCGCCATGGGATTATTTAATCGGAAGCGTTCACTACATCGCCCCGGGCTGGGATGTGGACAATCCAAAGTATCTGGCGCGATTCAAGCAACATCCGATCGAAGAGATCTGGGCACTCTATTGGAAGCATTATGTCCGCTGCATCGAAAGTGGGCTCTTTGACTTTGTCGCTCACCCGGACTTACCAAAAAAATTTGGCTTTCGGCCGGCCGGGGACCTTCGACGGTACTACGAACCCGCCGTCGAGTCGCTGGCTAAAAGAAACGTGGCCTTCGAGATCAACACGGCCGGTCTTCGCAAAGAGGTCGAAGAAATCTATCCGGCTCGAGAGTTTATTGAGATGGCAAAAAAAGCCGGGGTTTCGATATTGATTAATTCCGATGCGCATGCACCTGAAGAGGTTGCGTACGGCTTCGGCCTGGCGAGAGATCTGGCACGCGACGCCGGCTACTCCAAAGCGTGTTCATTCGAGAAGCGTCGGCGAATCGAAATAGATCTATGATCCTGACGATGAGGGGCAGAACGATCGAGTTCCCTCGTCGTCCCTTGGTCATGGGGATCGTGAATATCAACGATGATTCGTTTTCCGGAGACGGCTCACTGGAGATTGAACAGGCTGTTGCCACCGCGCAGCGGCATGTGCTTTCCGGTGCCGATCTCATTGACGTCGGAGGCGAGAGCGCACGGACGAATCGTCCGCAGATCGATGAAGAAGAGGAATGCGCCCGTATCCTGCCGTTCCTTAAACGCTTTAGCGAATGTTACGCCGGAAAGACGCCGATTGACGGCCAACAGCTGTTTCCACCTTTGTTGTCGATCAACACCTGGCGGCCGAAAGTTGCCGAGACCACACTTCGGTTTGGTGGCGACCTGTTAAACGACCTGAGTGCACTTCCGACGGACGAGAACGCTGCCATCGCCGCGAAGTACGGGGCCGGTCTTCTTATTATGCATTCGGTCGGGTTACCAAAGCAGCCGCATACGCATATCCGGTACGACGATGTCATCTCCGCTCTCAGCAGCTTTTTTGACCGGAAAATACAGCAGGCGGTGGCCGTCGGTCTCGCTCCCGAAGCGATTGTGCTCGATCCCGGCATCGATTTCGCCAAGCAAAGGCCGGACAACCTTCGGATCTATCGAGAATTGGAAAAGCTGAAGCGTTTTGGGCGCCCGATTCTGCTGCCGGTTTCCCGAAAGACCGTGATTGCCGACGTCCTCGGCATTTCCAACCCGGCAGACCGAGACGCCGGAACGATTGCCTGCGTCGTGGCGGGCACATTGCGCGGTGCTTCGATATTTCGCGTTCACAATGTCCGTGCCGCGACGCAAGCATTGAGGGCCATTTTCCCGATCGTTCGCCAGTCGAAAGAATGAAAGAAGCCGCCTGCTTACTGCATCCAGGCTCTGCAAAAGGGAACCTCACACAGCGGCCACTAAGGTCACGAAGGTTTTGAATTTTAAATCAAAAGCTAAGCTCCGATAGTTGAATTAAATAGGAAGGTTACTGCTTTTTCGTTTAGAAAACCCTAATTTATCCTTTTGTGACCTTCGTGGCGTTGGTGTGAGTCTCTCCCCCAGTCTCTCTCCCCTCCTTCCCGCCCCGCTCCAAACAGGCCGATACGTTTCTCCCGCTACGACGAGTCTGGCTCACCCACCAACAAAGGTCCACGCCGTTTGTAAAAGTCATACCGCGCCAGAATCGTTCTCACGTATCGCGCCGTAGAGGGAAAATCGATGCTATCCTGGAAAGTTTGGGCCGTCACAGGGTGACCGTTCCCCTTTTGCAGCGCCGTGCGAACCCAACGGTCGACTCTGCTCTTGCCGGCATTATATTCAGCAAGGCCCAAGGGAACGGCGTAATCCTCACCATTCCATCGTTGGACCGCCTTACTCAGATACCAGGTTCCAACCTCTAAGTTCAATTCGGGAACAAACATTTGATCCGGGCGGAGAGGTGGCAGTCCTTTTGCCGTGGCCCAGTCTCGCGCCGCGACTTCCGACACCTGCATCAGACCCCGTTCACCATTCCGGCCAATCATGTCCGCTTGAAATCGGCTTTCTCTCCACACGACGGCTTTGATCAATCGCGGATCCAAATCGTATTCGCGTCCCACTTTGACGATCAACGAATCGAAGCGCCGATAATCTGTCCAATCCTTTAACTCGCGGAGAACATAGACTGGATCGTGAGATCGAAGCGCCAGGTAAGCCACCGCCGCAGCACATGAAAGAAAGAGCGCGAGGCCAAGCTTAAGCAGGAAGACGCCTGCCGCGCTCCATCGACTGTTCCGGTTTTGACTTTGCTCTAAAGCCATTAGACTACGACAATCAACATGCAGCTGTACGCGCGAGTCATCACCGACGACCCCACGGCCAAAGAACTAGATTACTCTATCCCTGAGTCTTGTATCGGCAAGGTTCACGTCGGTTCTCGGGTAAAAGTTCCACTACGCTCTCGTGAAATACTAGCAACTGTCGTTGCCCTCGTCGACACCTCGTCGGTATCAGAACCAAAACTTATTTCGGCTCTTATCTCGGATAGTCCAATCCTGAGCAAATCGTTGTTAGCGCTCGCGCGCTGGATGGCGGAATACTATTGCTGTTCGGTCGAGGCGGCGATTCGGTCCGTCTTGCCTCAGGTGATAAGGAAAGCCGAGCTTGGTTTTAAACGAGAGCGGATCGTTTCACTCAATAACGAAATCTCGGAAGAGGAAATGCAAAAGTTCAGGGCGAAAGCTCCTCGACAGGCGCAAGTGTTGCAGTTCGCGATCGCCTTTGCCGAACCACTCCAATGGAGGGAATTGCGACTTCGCGCGGCAACCACAGACCGGACCATCCAGCATTTGATTGATCGCGGGTTTCTTCGAGTCGAACTCGAAACTGCCGATCGCGACCCGTACGCTAATGAGCGGTTCGTTCCGAGCACCGCTCACGAATTGAATTCCGGCCAAAAGCACGCCTTGGAAATTGTCGTCCAGTCCATCCAGGACCGAGACAGTCGACCGATCCTCCTCCATGGGATCACTGGGAGCGGTAAGACCGAAGTATATCTACAAGCGATTGATCTTTGTCTTAATCAAGGTCTTAGCGCGCTGGTTCTGGTGCCTGAAATTTCGCTGACACCGCAAACCGTTGAACATTTCAAGATGCGATTCCAATCAGAATTGATCGCGGTTCTGCACAGTCACCTTTCCGCGGGCGAACGTCACGATGAATGGCACAAACTCAACAGTGGCAGGGCGCGAGTTGCTATTGGCGCTCGAAGCGCAGTGTTTGCTCCTGTCCATCGCCTCGGGTTAATCGTCGTTGACGAGGAGCACGAGACTTCCTACAAGCAGGAAGAAGCGCCGCGTTACCACGCCCGCGACCTGGCGGTTGTCCGAGCACAACTCGACCAATGCTCGATTCTTCTCGGAAGCGCGACTCCCTCTCTGGAAAGCTATCAAAACGCTAAGATTGGGAAATATCGGCTCGTCCACCTGATTTCCCGAGTCGATGACCGCCAACTTCCGTTGATACGCGTGGTCGATATGCGGCAGGAGTATCTAAAGCAAAAGCACGTCCCTTTAATCTCGAACGGCCTGGCCAGCGCGATCGAAATGCGGTTGGCTAAGAAGGAGCAGACAATCCTTTTCTTAAACCGGCGAGGCTTCGCCACTTCCCTGGTTTGCAATCAATGCGGCTTCGTCTGTGAATGCCCGAATTGCAGCGTCGCGCTCACTTTCCACCTGGGCGAAAATCGGCTCAAATGCCACCTGTGCGGTCATATCGCGCTGGCTCCGCGAAAATGCCCCAAATGCTCCGACTCCTCGATCCGATATGCAGGCTACGGAACCGAGAAAGTCGAGGGCGCCGTTCAGAAGCTTTTTCCGTCAGCAACGGTGGCCAGAATGGACGCCGATTCGATGACCCGGAAAGATGCCTACCGTGCGATTCTGCAAACCTTTCGGACTGGCAAAATCGACATCCTGGTCGGTACCCAAATGATCGCCAAGGGTCTCGACTTCCCGAACGTCACTTTGGTTGGCATCATCAACGCGGACGTTGGACTGCACATGCCCGATTTCCGAGCTGGAGAGCGGACGTTTCAGCTCCTGACCCAGGTCGCCGGGCGTGCGGGTCGAGGCGATATGAGTGGTGAAGTCTATGTCCAGAGTTCGACTCCATTTAGTCCCTCTATCCAGTTCGCGCGACACCATAACTTTGAGGGTTTTTGGGAGCAGGAGATCGAGTTTCGAGAGCGATGCGACTATCCACCTTTTCTCCATTTGCTGATGGTCCATATTCGTTCTGAACACCAAAGGCGCGCGGAGTTTACCGCGGAAACTATCCACCGCCGAATCAGTGAAAATCTAGACCAATCCGTCACTTTGCATCCGGTGGTACCCGCCCCGATTGAACGATCGAAAGGATATTATCGTTATCAGATTCTCCTTCGAACCAAGTCGATCCGCCGGCTCAGCAAGAAAGTCCGATCGATCGTCGAAAAGCTGACCTTTCCGGACGATGTGCATGTCACGGTCGACGTCGATCCTTACCAGGTATTGTAATCCGCGGTGCGCCGCGGAAATCAAGAATGTTGGTGGCGGTGTTCGATCACCTGGATCGCCGTCGTCCGATAACGAGTAGGTCGCTCGTTGCGGACAAAGGTGAATTCCATCCGACCGCCGCAGAACAGATGCCCAGGCTTGAACGCATGGCAAAATCCGAATCCGCATCCAGAAATCGTAACTCGTCCGGACGGACGATCGGTTCGCGAACATTTGAGCTGAAGCTCTTGACCGCTGATCACGGTGAAAACGTAGTTGGTATGCTGCGTAACAATTCTGAGCGTATCACCGGGATTCAGCCGTTCGAGCGAGAACTCTTCTGCGTCCGATTCTCCATACTTCGTCGCGAACTGCTCCCAGTCTGAAATCACCGCTCTCATCCGCTCACAAACCCATATCACCTTCCGTACGAAGTACGCAAGGAGAAGAGCCAGTGGATCTACTCATATCTCAGCGCCTTTACAGGATCCAGGCGAGCCGCAAAATAAGCGGGGATCAGGGCGGCCAGGGAGCAGATCAAAAAACCACTGACGCAAATCACGAAAACGTCCCGCGGCACAATCTCGGCGGGAATCTCCGAAAACTGATAGACCGCCGCTGGGAAGAGCTCAATATGAAGGGTCGCGGCGAGAAAATCGCGAACTTGATTTCGGTATTGAACCAAGGCGATCCCGCTGCTCAGCCCGATCAACGTGCCAAAGAAGCCGACGATCATGCCTTGGGCGAGAAAGATCCACATGATTTGGTTGACCTGCGCTCCAAGGGCCTTCATGACGCCTATCTCGCGGGTCTTCTGCACCGTCGTGGTGATCAGGGTGCTCATAATTCCAAACGCGGCGACGATCACGACGAAAATCAGCACAAAGAACATCGTCGTGCGTTCGATCCGGATGGCGTCAAAGAGCTCGCGGTTCTGGTCAATCCAAGTGACCGCCTGGAATGGCTGCGTAAGAAACTTGTTGAGCCGGTCTCTCACCTTGTCGGCCGAATATGGGTTCGTCGTCCGAACCGTGATTCCATGGACACCCCCTCCTAAACTGTAGGCTTCCTGCATGATGTGCAAAGGCACGAGGATATAGTCGGAGTCATAGGCGTATCTGCCGGAGTTGAACATTCCGGTCACGGTGATCTCCATCGGGAGAATGAGTTCCCGCACCCGTTTCAGCTCTTGCTGATTGTCTGCCTTGCCCTGGGCGTTATCGAGAGCCTTTTGCAACTCTCCCATGTCGTGCGGAGAATAGATTTCGAGCGTATCACCGATGCTGACGCCGAGCGTTGCGGCCAATTCCGAGCCGATAATACCGTTGTCTCCACTCAGATCAAATTCTCCGGCGACCAGGAATTGCTTTAAATTCGCAACCGCCTGTTCCAAATCAGGATCGATTCCGCGCAACCACGGAACGGCTCGATGATTCTGGTACTGAACGATGACGCGCCCTTGCGCGAAAGGAGCAGCTGCCACCACTCCCTCGGTTTTCCTGGTTTCACCCAGGATCTCACGCCAGTTATTCATGACTTCATTGCCGCTTATCAATATGTCGGCGTCGAACCCGATGATCTTCCTCTGGAGCTCCCGTTCAAAACCTGTCATCACCGAAATCACAATGATCAATACGCTGATCCCGAGAACCACCCCCAGGATCGAGATCAATGTAATTAGCGAAATGAAGGTGCGTTTCGGCTTCAGATAGCGCAGCGCCAGGAAATAGGTAAACGGTAGCCGGATCCTCTTGGGGACAGGGCGGAACAACGGAATTCAAAGGAAGGACGTCTCTATCGGTTGAAGAATCTGCCATAAAGCTTCAACCGCGCCAGGATGACAACATCCCGGATAGCCGTGTCAAACGGCTTACCCTTCTTTTCCACAAGCGGGCGTGCGAGGAAAAAAGTGATAATACCCAGCACCGCAAGCAGAATGAAATAAATGCTAAATCGATTAACCTGGAAGAGTCCGATCGAAAACTCGTTCTTTGCCAACACATCGAGAAAGACTCCCCAGAAAATTGGAGCCAGACCGAGACTCAGAGAGGCGAAAACCGTGAAAAGTGAAAAAAAATGGTTCCGTCCGATCTCCGGCATCGTATCCATCGCTATCCGCGTATTCGCTATGGAGAAGAGTCCGCCTGCGACCCCGAGAATAAGGTAGTTTAATCCGACGAACAGATAGTGGGCGGGGACGCGTCCCGCTGGTGACCAGCACCCAAAAAATGATACCCAATAGATAGAGCGTCATCGCAAGCCGGAGGATCGGTTTGCTGCCGGTCCGTTCAAGCACCAGACCAAAAAATGGAACACTCGCGAAAGCTCCGACCGCCGAAGCCAGACTCACAGCGAGAACCTCTCCCGCAGTGTAGCCCGCTCTGCCTTCAAGAAAGGCGATCACGAAGGCGGCCAAGCCACCGACGACCCAGTTATAGACGACGTTGAAGACCAGGAGCTTGGTAAAGGGAGGATACTTCAGGATCTCCAGCCAGGGAACCGGATGACCCGAGGATCGAACCTGTTCTCCGATCTCAACGTCAGGAATCTTGCGGACAAAATGAAGGCTTAACGTTCCCGCCAGCGCGCTGATGAAAAAGAGTAGAGCAAATTGCCAGGGTTGGGCGCCTGACCACAAAACGAGGGTCGAAATCGCGATAGCCAACAAGCCGCCACACTGCATGTGTAGTTGGTCAAAACGCAGAAAGCCACTGCGGGCGTTCGCGGGAACAAGCGCTGTCAGCCAGGGAAGCCAGGCCCCTGTCGAAACGCCGCGGACAACATTGAACAGGAAGAGGCAGGTCAGCATCAACTCGATCTGGATCGCCGGAGTGAAAAAAATGAGCAAGGGCAGTAGCGCGAGAACGAACAATAACACCGCCCGAATCGACCAACCAAACAGGACGAATCCTTTATAGCCAATCCTCGGAATGAAATAAGCCGTTGGAAGCTGGAGCACGGTCATCAGCGGCGCCAGGGACGCGACGATCCCGATCGTGGTCGCACTGCCTCCCAACGACTTTGGCGTACAGCACCATGGGCGCCCCAAGCGTGATCTGGAAATTAACGGCATTGAACAGACTGAACCGGTAAGAATTATTTGCCTGAGGTGGAACCTCCGGCCTTGTCGCAGCTACCGAAGCGATCGTCATTCTTGCGATTTTGGTTTCAGATGCGGAAATAGATAACGTCCCGAATGGAATCCGCGCCGGTTAGCATCATCACCAGGCGATCGATGCCGACCCCGATCCCGCCTGCAGGCGGCATGCCGTGTTCCAGGGCGAGGAGAAAATCTTCGTCCAGCTTCTGGGTTTCCTCACCGACCTGGTCCAGCAGCCGACGGCGCTGCACCGCCGGGTCGTTCAATTCCGAATACCCCGGCGAAATCTCCTGGCCGTTAATGATCAACTCGTAAACGTCCACCACAGCCGGATTCTCCGCGTTTTGTTTCGCCAACGGAACCAGCTCTTTTGGCAAATGCGTCACAAACAAAGGGTCGATCGTTTGTTCTTCCACCAATTTCTCGAATACTTGCTGAGTGATCTCAAACTCCTCCATCCCGGGATGCACTTCGACGCCAAGGCTCCTGCAATGCATCAGCTTCTGATCGCGGCTGCGATCAAACCACGACGGGTCAACCTGCCGGATCAGGTCTTCATAGCGGGCTCGTTTCCAAGGACGAGATAGATTGATCGTCCGTTTAATGTTTCCGTCACTATCCTTGTGGGTGACCTGCAGCGATCCAAGCACGCTCTCCGCCAACGTGCAGATCATTTCTTCGACGAGATTTGCCATCAGCTCGAAGTCGGCATACGCCCAATAGACCTCGAGCATGGTAAATTCCGGATTGTGCCGCCGAGAGATTCCCTCGTTCCGAAAGTTGCGATTCAGTTCAAATACCTTCGTAAAACCGCCAACCAGCAGGCGCTTCAAATAGAGTTCAGGGGCGATTCGAAGGAAAAGATCGATGTTCAGAGCGTTATGATGGGTCTTGAAGGGCTGGGCTGCGGCTCCGCCCGCAATCGGTTGCATCATTGGAGTCTCCACCTCCAGGAAGCCTCGCTCGTGCAAGAATTGCCGAATTTCGCGGACCATCCTGATCCGCATCAGGAAAACGTCGCGCGACGCCGGGTTTGCGATCAAATCAAGGTAGCGCTGCCGGTTGCGAATCTCGACGTCACTGATCCCATGCCACTTGTCGGGTAGTGGGCGCAATGTTTTCGACAAGATTTGGAACTCTCCGCGCGAATCGTCGGTTCCCCGGTCCTGGTGATAAAAGCTTTCCCCTTCAACTCCCATAAAGTCGCCGATATCGAGCAGTTGAAAAATTTCAGCTTGTTCTGCCGAGAGTTCTTTCAGGTTCACGTAGATTTGCAGGCGTCCGCTCAAATCGCCGAGGTCGAAGAACTGACTTTTGCCCATATTGCGAAGCGCGGTTATCCGCCCCGCCACACGAACCCGCCTGCCCTCCAGGAAGTCTTGACGAACTTCGCCAATCGCTCCAGAAACATCGAACCGGCCCCCGAACGGATTTACGTTTCGCTCGAGTAATTGCTGCAGCTTTTGACGGCGAAAAGCAAGAAGTTCGTTTTCTTCCATCTACCCTTCAAACTTACCATGCCGCTCATCAATGATGATGTCACGGTAGGTTTTTCCAGACGGAATCATCGGCAAAACATGTTCGGTGTACGGGGTCATGACATCCAGGACGTAGCATTCATCGGCATCGAGCATACGTTGGAGCGCCGGCTGGAGATCTTTCTTTTCGATGACCCGCTCACACTTCACTCCGAATCCCCGACAGAGCTCGACATAATCGGGGTAAATCCGATCTCTGTCGCGAGGATCGCCCAGGAATGTATGTCCTCGATTGCTGTTATAGAACCGGTCTTCCCATTGCACGACCATTCCCAGGTGTTGGTTGTTGATAATGATCGCCTTGGCAGCGATGCCTTCAACGTGAGCGCAAGCCAGTTCCTGAACGTTCATCAAGAATGAACCATCCCCGTCAATGTCAATCACTTGCCGGTCAGGAAAGGCCACTTTCGCACCAAGCGCGGCAGGAAACCCGAAGCCCATCGCGCCCAGACCGGCAGAGGTCAGGAATTGGCGCGGATGGCTAAAGTCGTAATATTGACCCGCCCACATCTGATGCTGTCCCACACCAGTCGTGATGATCGCTTCGCCGTTGGTCATTTCGTAGAGCAACCGGATCAGGTGCTGCGGTAAAACCGCTTCGTCCGTATCCTTGAAATCCAGGGGATAGCGCTTTTTCCATTGATGGATCTGCGCCAGCCAGTCTGGAAAAGGGTGAAGAGCCTTCGAGCCACGCTCGTAGCCGCCAGCTGCCAGCAAGCGATTGAGCTCCCCGATCGCGTATTTGATGTCGCTGAGAACCGGTAGTTTGACGACCTTGTTCTTATTCAATTCCGAGAAATCAATGTCGATATGGACGATCGTACCATGCTCGGCGAACTTCTCGACTTTTCCGGTAACCCGGTCATCAAAGCGAACACCCAAGGCCAGCAAAAGATCTGATTCGTTGACGGCGCAATTTGCGTAGACTGTTCCGTGCATTCCGAGCCATTTGAGAGAGAGCGGATGTCCTTCCGGAAAACCGCCGATCCCCATCAGCGTCGTGGCCACCGGGATTTGCGTCCGTTCGGCGAACTCCAGCAATTCGCTCGAGGCGTCCGAAGAAATGATCCCGCCTCCCGCATAAATCATTGGTTTCCGAGCAGATTTTATCAGCCCAATGATCTCATTCAAGGCCACCGGATCCGCTTTCGGGGGCGCCTGAAATCCGCGCAAGGTCAATTCGCTCGGGAAGACCGGCTGAGCCATCTGGTTCTGAATATTCTTTGGAATGTCGATGACCACCGGACCTGGTCGACCGGTCGTCGCGATGTGAAAGGCTTCCTTTACCACGCGGGGAATCTCATGGATATCCATGATCAGGTAGCTATGCTTGACGATCGGCAGCGTCATTCCAAACACGTCTGTTTCTTGAAACGCGCCGCGCCCGATCATCTCCTGAGGCACCTGCCCCGTGACTGCCACCAGAGGAATTGAGTCCATGTAGGCGTCCGCGATACCGGTGACCAGGTTGGTTGCTCCGGGGCCGGAGGTTGCCATGCAAACGCCCGCCTTTCCGGTGGCCCGTGCATATCCTCCAGCGGCAAAACTTCCTCCCTGTTCATGCCGAGGAAGAATCGTTCGGATTATTTTGGACCGCGTGAGGGCCTGATGGATCGGCATGCTGGCTCCGCCTGGATAGGCGAAAATTACCTCTACACCCTCCCGCTCCAAGGCGGTGACAAGGATCTCGGCGCCATTCATCGTTTCACCCAGAGCGGGAGCTTGGCGCGCGGTAGCGGGCTGTTTTGCAGTAGAGGTTTTCATAAAAAAGAGTCAATTATTATAAAGGGTCACCCCCGCGTGATCAATCGTTAACCACACCTTGCGAAAAAACTCCTCTTTAAGCGCAAAGGGTCTCTGAAACCCTCCGTGCCCACCGTGACCTCCGTGCGAGCCATTCCCCCCCAAAAAAACGCTGCCAGCCAGGTTCCCAAAGTGGCCGCCTCCCCCATTGGATGTACATTAGAAACCTATGATTACGCGACGCGAAGCAATTAAAGCTGTGGCTCTTACCGCCGGTGCTTTAGCCGTAGTTCCCTCTTTTCTCCGAGGGCAGACTCCCGATTCGAGTGCCGGCAGTTCAACCTACCCCTTCAAACTGGCCCCTCTTGATTACCCTTACGATGCACTCGAACCGTACATCGACGCGCTAACCATGCAGATTCATCACGATAAGCACAATGGCGCCTACGTCGACAACCTGAACAAGGCGATCGCTCAAGCGCCCGAATCGATCCAGAAAATGTCCTTGGACGAGTTACTGATGAATCTTGACAAAGTTCCCGATAACATTCGAACCGCGGTTCGCAACAACGGTGGCGGCCAGTACAATCATTCCTTCTTCTGGAAGCTCCTCAAGAAAAACGAGGGAGGTAAGCCAACGGCGGAACTCGCCACGGCCATCGATGGGACGTTCGGCAGCTTTTCAGCTTTCCAGGATAAGCTCAGTGAGGCCGGCACCAAAGTCTTCGGAAGCGGTTGGGCGTGGCTGGTCGCCGATGGCACTAAACTCGAAATTACCACGACGCCGAACCAGGACACTCCAATCTCGAAACCGCAGGGAAAACAATTTCCGATTGTCGGTATCGACGTATGGGAACATGCCTACTACCTGAAATACCAGAATCGTCGCCCGGAATACGTGAAAGCATTCTGGAACGTGATCAACTGGGACTATGCCGCCGAGCGATACGCGACCGCGAGCAAGGCGGCCTGACGAGGAGCCTTTGGCGTTCCGCGTTTGGCGTTCACCGTTTGGCGTTCACCGTTTGGCGTTTGGCGTTCGGCGGGCAGGCGTGATTTCTCACCATTCCCTCTCACTTCTCACCTCTCACTTCCTCTTTCCCAATGGCGCGCCTGTTCGATCTGAATCCACAACAACTTGAAGCGGTCAAGGCGACCCGTGGCCCGGTACTGATTCTGGCCGGTGCCGGGACCGGGAAGACGCGGGTGATCACCACTCGGATCGTTTACCTCCTGCACGAGGGAGCGGCGGTCGATAAAATACTGGCCGTAACTTTTACCAATAAGGCGGCGAACGAGATGCGCGATCGGGTTCGTTCCATGGTGGAGAAGGGCAAAAGTTCTAAATTAACCATCTGCACATTTCATGCCTTGTGTGTCAGGATTCTTCGCCAGGACATCGATAAGCTTGGGTACAAAACCAACTTTTCCATCTACGATGAGAGTGACCAATTGGGCCTGATCCGAAAAACCATCACGCGCTTAGCTGCCGCCACCGAAAAGTTAGATCCGCATTTGGCGCGGAATTTTATCAGCAAAGCCAAGAATCAGGGTTGGAAAGTCCCGCTTTCCGAAGAGACCTTGGCAGCCGCAGTGTTCCATCGGTATCAGGAACAGCTGAAAACATTCAATGCGGTCGATTTCGACGACCTGCTAACCCTCACCGTCCGCTTGCTGGACGAATTCGCTGACGTCCGGACGAAATGGGAAAGCCGCTTCGAGTTTGTCATGGTCGACGAATTTCAGGACACCAATCGCTTGCAGTTTCAGTTGGTCCGTCAGCTCGCCGGGACCCACCGCAACGTCTGTGTCGTTGGTGACGATGATCAAAGCATCTACGGATGGCGCGGAGCAGAAATCTCTAACATTCTCGAGTTTGAACATCATTTTCCGCATCCGAAAATTATTAAACTCGAACAAAACTACCGGAGCACCAATGCGATTCTCGGGGGAGCGAACAGCATCATCCGGAGTAACCCGCGGAGAAGACCAAAATCCCTCTGGAGCGAGAAGGGCGACGGTCAGGCGATTCGTATCATCCAGGTACCAGACGATCGCGAGGAAGCCAATTTTGTGGTCGGCGAAATTCAGAAACTGCAGTCAGCTGAGCAGTGCCACTGGACAGCATTCGCCGTGATCTTTCGCATGAACGCCCAATCCCGGCTGATTGAGGAGCATCTTCGGCGATTGCAGATCCCGTACCGAGTGGTCGGTGGACGCAGTTTCTTTGACCGGCGTGAAGTGAAAGATCTGCTGGCCTATTTGACTTGCCTGGCCAATCCGCGGGATGACGTAAACCTGTTGCGGATTATTAATACTCCGGCCCGGGGGATTGGCACCTCGACAATCGAGTTGGCAATTCAGGAGAGCAACACCTCAAAGAAAAGCATCTTTGAAACCCTGGAGTCAGAGGCGTTCCAGGATCTGCTAACCCAACGTACGCGGGATTTCGTTTGCAAATTCACGGAGCTGATGGACGAATACGAGACGAAGGTCTGTCAACCTTTGGCAGATTTGACCAAAATAGTCGAAGATTTGCTTTCTCGGATCGACTACTTCCAGGATTTGCGGCGCGGTTGTAAGAGTCCCGAAGAAGGGCTCAATCGTGAGGAGAACGTACGAGAAGTGGTGCGGGCTCTGTCGAACTATCAAGCGCGGTCCAACGATGGACTGCCTGGATTTTTGTCCGAAACAGCGCTCAATCAAGATCGCGCGGAAGAGTCTGAAACCGGCCCGGAGGGAGTAACGCTGATTACCTTTCATGCCGCGAAAGGTTTGGAATTCCCCCACGTTTTTTTGCTGGGTCTGGAGGAAGGTCTTTTGCCACACAGCCGTTCCAAGCTCGAGGGAAATCTGGACGAGGAGCGAAGGCTCTTTTACGTCGGAATCACGCGCGCGATGCGCAGCCTGACGATCACTTACTCCACCAACCGAATGAAATACGGAAGTTCCTCACCTTGTCAGCCAAGCTCGTTTTTGAGGGACTTGGATCCGCGCTTCACCGAGATACTGAACTTCCACGACCTGGCAAATAAACCGGCCAGCGAAGGAACCGCCCGGTCGCATTTTGCCAGAATGCGAGACCTTGTGGGGAGAGGGCGTGCCGGGGCGGATGGCCATCAGCGCTAGCTGTGAAGTGGGCAGCGTATGGAGAACGCGCTGCAGGCGCTGTTGAATGCGCGCTATGAACTCAGTCAAGCTTCGCACGACAAAGCGCTGCTTCTCGCCGAAACGGATTGGACACCTTCGATAACACCGCGACTAGCGACCGTTTCCTGGAAGATGCGCTGGCAGAAGAGAGCCATTCTGCCATATCTTTGGCGAATACCGTTACTCTGCTCCGACCGTTGATCAGGTTCAGAAGCACTAACTGAAGATATGAAGAAAATCTGGTTTGTTACGGGAAATTCTCGCGGGTTGGGCCGCAGGTGGTTGGTAGAGGCTCTGCTCTGTTTAGTGACCCTGGCCTTAAATTGCCCGTTCGTTCCTTCGGCTGGTGCTCAAACTTGCGGCGGAGAGGGTGTTGCAGTTCAAGTGCTCGGATCTGGAGGGCCTGAGTTACAGGACAAACGCGCTTCCAGCAGCTACCTGGTGTGGCAAAACGGAGAGGCGCGGGTGTTAGTAGATGCCGGCGGTGGCAGCGCTCTTCGATTCGGAGAGAGTGGCGCGAAAATGTCCCAGCTCGACGTGATCTTGTTCACGCACTTCCACATCGACCATAGTGCCGATTTTCCCTCCCTGATCTTCTCGTCCTGGTTTGAAGAGCGCGACCGCCCATTGCCCGTGTACGGACCAGCAGGCAACGGCGAGTTTCCGTCGACGGTAGATTTCGTGCGCGCTTTCTTCAATAGTCGGAACGGTATTTATCGTTATCTGAGTGTGGTATTGGTCCCTCAAGAGGAGGGTGGCTACGAGTTGCAGCCTCACAACGTGGTCGGGGATCCATCCTCGGCGGCATTTCGTAGCGAACATCTTTCGGCGGATGCCGCTCGGGTCATCCACGGGTCTGTACCGGCCTTGGCGTGGCGTGTCGAGATTGGCGGCAAGTCCATCGTGTTTAGCGGAGACACCAATGGAGAGGGCGACTTGGTGCGCCTGGCAAAAGATGCGGATTTACTTATTGCTCACAACGCTGTTCCGGAAGGAGCTACCGGGGTTGAGCGGCGACTGCATATGCCTCCCTCGGTGATCGGACAGATCGCTGAGCAGGGGCACGTCAAGCAGTTGGTGTTGTCTCACCGGATGCTCCGGACCTTGGGCAAGGAAGAGCAGAGCCTGTTGGAAATCAGGAAGAGCTTTTCGGGCCCCGTGGCCTTCGCCAACGATCTCGATTGCTTCCCCGTACGCTAAAGTTGCCGCTGATAATGGGGGAGTCTGATTTCGGATCTCACACGAAGGTACAAAGATCAGATAAGGTCGCCAAGGTTTTCAATTTTAAGGTCATATTTCCTTCGTGGCCTTGGCGTGAGTCATTCTCTGCCCACCTGTCACTCGATAACCTCGAAATGGCTCATTAGCCTGAATACCTCATATCGCTCTTCAATTTGTTCTTTGGAAAGCGTTTTGATCCGGTCGAGGCTGAATGATTCCACCGAAAAGCTGGCCATTAAGCTGCCATAGACCACGGCCTTCTTCAGGTCGGCAAAGGCAAAAGCCCCCTTATTCAGGCTCGCTAGATAGCCGGCAAAACCGCCCGCAAAAGTGTCCCCAGCCCCGGTCGGATCATGAATGTCTTCCAGAGGAAACGCACCGCAGCTGAAGAATTGATCCTCACTTAACAGCAAGCACCCGTGTTCGCCTTTCTTGATCGCCACAAATCTGGGTCCCAGGCGGAGGATGCTCCGGCCAGCCTTGATCAAGCTGGTCTCCGCGGTCAATTGGCGGGCTTCGCTATCGTTCAGCACGATAAGATCTACTCGTTTGAGCAGATTAAGAAGTGCCGTCCGGGTCGTTGAGATCCACAGATCCATGGTGTCTGCGACCACGAACCGAGGATCTTCGACCTGATCGAGAACGTGGTTTTGGAGAACCGGGCTGATATTCCCTAAAAGAATGATCGGCGTCTTCTTGTAAGCATCCGGAAGGATCGGGGTGAAGTTCTCAAATACGTTTAGCTCAACACTCAGCGTCTTCCGCTGATTCATGTCCCACTCGTATTCACCCGACCAGCGGAATGTTTTCCCGTCGACGACTTGCAAGCCATCGAGATTGATGGCGCGCGAGTTGAAGAGTTCGATATACTCCTGCGGAAAGTCGGAACCAACGATCCCGACGAGCTTCACCGGCGCAAAAAAACTCGCACTGATCGAGGCGTAAGAAGCAGCCCCCCCAAGCACCTCACGGCGCTCTTCAAGCTGGGTCTTAACGTTATCAATGGCAATGGAACCGGCGACCAGAATTGACATAGAAAGCTTTCTAACCGCAGATTACGCAGATTACACAGATTATTTTGGTGCAGAAACATTTCGACCTCTGGATTTTGGCGTACTCGACTTTGCTTCTCGGCTGCATTCATCCACGGGATTCCGCCGGGCAACTTCAGTCGGTCTTCTTCCGCGTAAAGGGAACAAAGCGAACAGGGCACATCACCCGTTTTCTGGTGGCTCCCGAGCGCTTTTCGATCAGCAACAGATTCTGATCGAACGCATTACCGATCGGAATCACCATCCGCCCACCCTCTCGCAATTGATCGGTTAGCGCTTCAGGCACATGATCCGGTGCGGCAGCTACGACAATGGCATCAAAGGGCGCAAACTCCGGCCAGCCTTTGTAGCCGTCACCACTTTTCAGGAGAATATTCACATATCCCAAGCGTTGGAAATCGGCGGCCGCTCGGCGACTCAACTCATCGATAATTTCAATCGAGAACACTTGACCCACCAATTTCGACAAAATCGCCGTTTGATATCCCGATCCGGTTCCCAACTCAAGCACTCGATCTGTCGCTTTCAGCAGAAGTTGCTCCAACATGAAGGCAACGATATACGGCTGCGAAATCGTCTGACCAAATCCGATCGGCAAAGGGTGATCGTGGTAAGCTCGGGTCCTCACTCCGGCTGGCACAAACTCGTGCCGCGGTACTTCCCGCATTGCCTCAAGCACCTGCCTGTCGCAAACGCCCCGCCGCTCGATCTGCTGGTCGACCATGCTGCGGCGCTCTTCTTCGAAGTTTTGCGCTTGAACTGGCGAGCCATCCGACCCGATCGCAAGCAACGAAATCACGCGCCTAAAGTAGCGCGAAATCAGGCTTTTACCTCAGAAATTATCCGTCGCAAACGAAACCCCGTGAAGGCCGCCTCGAAGCCGGGACCATCCGGCGCAGCCACCATCCGTCCAACTTCGAGTTCCGGTGCAGGGGAGAGATGCGCCGTTCGGAACATGATCCATTGCCCGTCATCGACGCTATATTCAATTATCACCGTCCCTCCTTCCCTCTTCAGCCGCAATCGCAGGAATCCGGGGTAACTAAGGAGGGGAACGACCGACCAATCCGAAAAATCGCGCGTGACCACGGCGCTCACATGGTGAACTCCGTTGACAAACTCCACGCCGGACTTCACCCAGGTCGTCTCATCCAGCCGAACCATAATTCCGGCCTGATCGTATAACGTCTCGTACTTTCCGCGGAACTCCGTTTCGACCTCAAAATCACCAGAAATTTTCTCGTAGTAGAAATGCCCATTGTCTCGGACAAATCCGTAGTGCGTCTTGCGCCAGAAATCTGTTTTCGGATCGGCAAAAACAACGAGCTTATCGTTGTCCTGCTTCCAATTGTGCGGTTCGTTTAGCCAGTTCATGTACTCTTCTCCAACGCCAACTTGACGTCGGCAGTCTGTTTCGCCACATCCGCAGCCAGCAATAAGTCTGACACGATACACACCCGTTTGGCGCCTGCCTGGATGATCTCTCCGAGATTTCTCAGTTTGACGCCGCCGATAACAAATACAGGTAGTTGCACCAGCTCATGAAGTGTTCGGATCCCGGACAGTCCAATCGCGGTCGCTGACGGTTTAGTCGGGGTCGGAAACAAAGGCCCAAATCCGAGGTAATCCGCTCGCTCTCGTTGTGCGGCGCACGCCTGTTCCGCCGAATGGGTCGATTTACCGACGATGCAAATACGACCGGCCAGATCCCGCGCTTCTGAGACGCTGAAATCATCCTGGCCGACATGGCACCCTTCGGCGTCGACCTCTCGCAGCAAATCCGGGTGATCGTTTATGATCAGCGGAATGCCGACCTCTTTCGTCAGCGGAAGCATTGCCTCCGCATATCTCGCGATTTCCAGCTTCGAATGCTCTTTCGCACGCAGCTGTAAAATGTCGATTCCGCCCTGCACCAATCTGGCGGTCACCGTTGTCAGGTCGGCCGCGGCCACATAACCCAAATCCACTATCCCGTACAAAAAACAGCTGCTGAGCGGCTTCACTATTTCATCTCAAACGGTTTCGGGCCCATGATCTTTTCGACAAAGCTGGTATCGTATTCGCCGCGCATGAAATCCGCGTTCTGCATTATTTTTACTTGAAACGGGATCGTGGTTTTAATTCCTGAAATCAGGTACTCGCTCAGCGCCCGCGTCATCCGGCGAATAGTGGATTCGCGTGTCGAACCCACGCAGATCAATTTGGCGATCATGGAGTCGTAGTTAGGAGGGATGGTGTATTTTGAATAGGCATGGGAGTCGACTCGCACCCCGCGGCCGCCCGGGGCGTAATAGAGATCAATCGTCCCGGGACTCGGTTGGAAATTGTTGTCCGGATCCTCCGCATTGATACGGCACTCGATCGCGTGACAACGCCGTTCAGCGCTGGCAACATTTTCAGAGAGATGGGCGCCTCCTGCGATTAATATCTGTTCCTTCACCAGATCACAACCGTAGGCCTCCTCCGTGACTGGATGCTCGACCTGGATCCGGGTGTTCATCTCCATAAAATAGAAATTTCCCCGTCGATCGACGAGGTATTCCATCGTGCCCGCGTTTTGGTATCCGACCGACTCGGCGAGTTCTATCGAGCATTCTCCCATCTGTTTACGCAACTTCTCGTCGATGAGCGGAGACGGACATTCTTCAACAATTTTCTGGTTTCTCCGCTGGATTGAACAATCGCGCTCCCCTAGATGCACCAGGCGACCGTGGCTATCACCGATGATCTGAAATTCGACGTGGTGCGGCCGGTCGATCAATTTCTCGATATAGACTCCGCCGTCCCCGAAGGTCCTCTCAGCCTCGCTGCGGGCAGCGTGAAAGCCTTGCACCAGGCTGACGTCGCTGTGCGCAGCGCGCATCCCACGCCCGCCGCCGCCCGCAATCGCTTTGATCATCACCGGATATCCGATTTTCTTGGCGATCTTCACGGCCTCCTGCTCGGTCTCGACCAAACCATCGCTTCCCGGCGAGATCGGTACTCCTGCTTTTCTGGCCTGATCTCTCGCCGCGTTCTTATCACCCATGATCCGAATCGCGGCCGGCGAGGGTCCGATAAATCGGATATTGCAACTCTGGCAAACCTCCGCGAAATGCGCGTTCTCCGCGAGAAAACCGTATCCTGGATGAATCGCGTCGACGTCACTGATCTCGGCGGCGCTTATTATCCGATCGATTTTCAAATAGCTTTCGGAGCTTGGCGCACGACCGATACATACCGCCTCGTCGGCGAGTTGAACGTGAAGCGAGTCAACGTCAACCTCAGAGTAAACGGCTACCGTAGGAATACCCAGTTCTTTGCAAGCTCGGATGATCCGCAACGCAATCTCGCCGCGGTTGGCGATCAGGACTTTGTTAAACACAATTACTTAACCCGGAACAATGGCTGACCAAATTGAACGGCCGTCCCGTTCTCAAGCAGGACCTCGGTAATAATCCCTTCCACTTCGGCTTTGATCTCGTTCATTACTTTCATCGCCTCAATGAGGCAGACGACGGTCTCCTCGGTAATGTGCTGCCCCTCTTGGACATAGGGCGCGGAATCCGGTGAAGGCGCCCGGTAGAACGTTCCCACCATCGGCGAAACGATCTCCTTGGAAGCCGATTTTCCTTCCGCGGCAACCACGGGTGGCCTGGAAGGGGCTTGAGTTGTGAAGCCTGGCACCTGAGCAGCAGTGACAACTTGATGAGCAGGGACAGTCGTGATCAAAGGAGCCAACGGACGATGCGCTTCCAACTCGAGCTTAAAGCCTTCCTTCTCGAGCTTGAAAACTGCCAGATCGTTCTTCTTCATCAAATCGATGATGGCTTTGATGTCTTTTAGTTCCAAGGTGTTATCTCCTGATTGGGTCGGGCCCATGTTAGGCAATGGGCAGAAGGTCGCGCAAGCAGTTCTTCGCCCCGAGCGGAGAAACGTATCGGCGTGTCGGCGTATGGGGGTATCGGCGTGTCACCTCTCACCTCTCACCTTTCCGTCGCTCATCTGCTGCGGTGCAATCGCCCGCTGATACCAAAGCCGGCACCGGGCGAAATCTTCGAGAGCGATGCACGACAGAAAAGCCAGGCGCGCCGCTTCAGAGGTATGATGCAGCTCCCATGAGTGCGCGGCGTGTTCGCGCGCCTGGTCGGCGTTTCCGAAACGCAGACATGTTCCGGCGACGTTCAATTCAATCTCAGCTGCCCGGAAAACCGCAAACAGCTGCGAAAGTTCAGAACCACACCGCCGACACGGAGTCGATTCATTCGCTTTGCCGCACGATGGGCAGACAATCTCCATTCTTGCAGAGGTTTGAAGTCAAGAAGCCGAGAAGTCAAGAAACCGTAATGAAGCGTTGAAGACGTTTTGCCCCGCAGGATTGCGGGTCAGGCTAATCTTCGAGGTAAAAAATGAGATCGCTGAGCCGATCACTCAATGAGTTCATCCGCTCCCTGTCGTGCGTCTTTACCGCCTCGGCACTCCGTTTGAGCAAGTCGCGGATTTCGCTCGCGTCGTCTTCGCTCACACCTCTTTGCAGCAGGGCTTCGGCGCGCTTCCGCAAGTCTTTCGCCGTCCGCAGTAAGGTCTGATCATCGACTGGGTCGGCGCTAAAATCTTCTTCCACAGCCCTTTTTTCGGCCGGTTCTTGAACCAGTGATTTGATGTTTTTCCTGGCTTCCTCGAGCTCGAGAGTCGATCTCGCGCCTCGCGTGTCGAGGGTCACCGTCTTTTTCAAGTCGGTCTCTTTTTCGATGGCGGTCACCTTAAGCATGCCATTCAGATCGAGATTGAAATTGATCACGATCGGGTTGCCCTCCGCAGCTCTGCGGAGCCCTTCAACGCGGAACTGGCCGATGAGCGTGTTGTTCTGCGGCACGGGATCCTCACCTTCGTAGACGGTGACATCGACTTCCGTCTGATTATCGTGAACGGTCGAAAAAATCTCCGATTTACTGACCGGCAGCGGCGTGTTGCGGTGGATGATTGGCGCGTAGACAAGCTGCTCGCCTTCGAGAGTCATGGTAACCGCTTCGACACCAAACGAATGGGCGGTGATATCGACGAGGATCGATTTGGTCTTCTCTCCAGCCATGCCGGCTGCGGCGATGCTCGCCCCGAGCGCCACGATGAGATCGGGATTGATCTCCCAGCGCGGAACAATCCGAAGTTTTTCCTCGATAAACTGATGGACCAGCGGTGTGCGAGTGGCTCCGCCGACAAGCATGACTTTCGAAATATCTGCCTGGCAACAAACGTGCGTCCTGCAAGGCCGTGATGGATGCAATCCAGCGTTTTTTGCAGGTAAGGCGCAATCATTTCCTCGTATTCGTCACGCCCAATTTCATTTCAAGGTGGAGATCGTCGTGGATGTATTCTTCGCGGATCTTGACAAATGGTTCGTCGCTCAGCTGGCATTTCGCGCGCTCAAGGATCAACTTCAGCCGCCGCAAAGTTCTCGGATTTTCATTCAGAAAAACGTTGTGCCGATCGGTGAAATTCGTCGACGACATGTTGAATCAGGAGCTGGTCAAAGTCGTCGCCGCCCAGCTGCGTGTCGCCGTGACTGGCTTTGACTTCGACCACGCCAGCTTCGACCACGACGACCGAGACATCGAAGGTGCCACCACCCAAGTCATAGACGAGGATACGTTCGTCGCCGGAATGGCCCGCGTCGTAGGCAAGCACCGCGGCGGTTGGCTCGTTAATGATGCGGACGACTTCAAGGTCGGCGAGTGCACCGGCGTTCTGCGTCGCTTTTCTCTGGTTTTCGTCAAAGAATGCCGGCACGGTAATCACCGCTTTTTGAACAGGGTGGGTCAGGAGTTTTTCCGCTTCGTCTTTGAGTCGGCGCAGGATGAAGGAGGAGATCTCCTCGGGGCTGAAATCTCTCTCTCCGAGCGCGACGCGTGTTTCCTGACCCATTTTGCGCTTGATCGATAGCACGGTTGACTCGGGAGACGCGATCAGCATGTTCCGAGCGGGTTGACCGACGAGCAGCTTGCCGTTCGGGTCAATGCCAACGCACGAGGGCATCGTTGGTTGACCATCAATGGGAACGACTTCCGGCACGCCGTCTTCTTTGAAGAAAGCGATGGCGGAGTTAGTGGTGCCAAGGTCTATGCCTGCGATAACTTCTTTCATGACTCAGATTTGGTGATTTTGACTTCGGCCGGACGGAGAACTTCATCGCGCCAGCGATACCCGGGGGCGACCTCTTCCACCACCACGTTCAGCGGTTGGCCGTCCGGCGCGATCGTCGCGACCGCAAGCATGGTGACCGGATCAAAAGTTGTGCCCACGGTGTTCAGCCGTTGGACGCCGGCCTGTTCGAGCGAGTTTTTCAAAATGGGTGACGAGGATCGAAAAGCCTTGCTGCCAATTCGCCCACGCTTTTCTCCATGGGCCGTCCGGTTCAAAAAAGCAAGGCGCCCAGGCCGCGGTGGTCGCTCCAAAGCGGCCCCCAGTCGGTGCATCCGGTCGATTAGTTCGACGAGTGCCAGGAAGTAGGAACGCGGCAACGCCTGCTTTGTCGCCACCGCAGACTCGATGCGGTTCAACTGCTCGCCGCAATCGTCTGATCTCATCTTGAAAACGATCGAGACTTTCGCCAAACTGGCTGAAGACCTCGGCCGATTTGCGATTCCCTTTCCGGGTTTCGTTTCGAAGCGCCGTGAGTTCCTCATAAAGCGAGTAAAGGTCCGGCGCATCCGTTTGTTCCTCGATCTCAGACATCTGCTCCATGCTTTCCAGCCACGATTCGAATTGCTGCCGAAGCCGTTGTTTCCAGGCATCGAGTTCCGGGGTGTTGCTGCCGGCGGGCGTCGGCTCAGGCTGTTCTACGTCGTCGTACATGACCGGAGAAAGGCTTTCATCGACTCGAAATCCAAAGGTTTTCCCGTTGGCGAGGCGGCGCAAAATTTTGCGAACACCTCGAATGGTGTGGCGCAAGGGGACGCACGATCAAACAGAAGGTAGTTGAGACGGCTCTTTTCGTCCCGGATTTGCTCGTAAGCGTGGGAGATGGTCTGGAAACGCTCTGGCTCGCGCTCAGGCGGGAATTTCCGAATTGCGTCCAGGTAAGCGCGGCGAATCTCAGCATCGGTGGCACCTGGCAATACGCGAAGCATCAGATAGGGATTCATGAGTTGAAGAGGTCCGGGTGGTCAGTCCTTCGACTGGTACGGCGGCCTTGCTTAGATTGTGGCTGGGCCGAAGGCTTCTCCCGCACCCCGGCCATAACAAGATCAAATAACGTCAATGGAATGAATTTATCACTCTCTTCGCGAAACTTTTCGAATTCGGCGTCGGACATTTCGGCAGCCATGGCTCGCATTTGCTCAAGCTGATGGCTGGGAAAGCCCAAATCATCGTGGTCGCTCTTCGTCTGAAAAAATCTTCTTGCGGCTTCGATCGCGGCTTTAGCGAGCGCGGCGGTTTCTGTATCCCCCTGTCGGATCGCGTCGTGGTAAATTTTGTTGACCTCTGTAAGATCGAGGTCGACCGGCGAATGGCTGCGCCCGAAAACGGAAAACAATCGGAATCGTGGATCGTTCGGCTCGCGCCGTAATCCCTCCGAAACGATCGCCTCGGCCAGCGGGACAAACGGGGCATATACCGCAAGCAACGGGACGAAATACAACGCTTCCTCACGCGTGAAGGGTCCCGAACCAAGCGGTGCGAGGCATTCGCGAACAAACTTGCTTTCCGCGGTCCAGTCGAGAGCTTCGTCAAATGAGCGGAGGTATTCGAAAGCCAGGTAAACCTCTTTCCGAACCCGCGCGCTGACGACCTGGGCACGGCTCTGCAATAGTTCTGTCCAGAATGGGCTTCCGGGTGTGCGATGGCACAGTCGGTAATTCCCATGCGCGAAAACCAGCAGCGCCACCGGTGAGCGAGTGCGACTTCCGCGCAACATTCATCAACTCCAGCCCCTTGCTTTTGTCGCCAAATGTCATCTCGAGCACTCCCTGAAGAGCCTGAAGAAAATCGAGCCCCCGAACGAAATCGGCCTGATCACGAATCGCGTGCAGCCGTACCAAATCGAAGATATGCCGGCCCTTGCCCGCGTTTTTCTTTTCGTAATGCTGCCGGGCCTGGCGCGTATACGCGGAGACCAGCGTTTGCAATACCTCCGGGTCAAGCGTGTCGAGCGCATGCGCCCGCTCCAGATATTGACTTGCCTTCGCGTAAGCCTTGCGCCTCAAGGATTCTCGCCCGGCCTGGAGCAACACCTCTTTGTCTTTCGGAAATAATTCCGTCATCCGGTCAAGCAATCGGCGCCGATCGTTATCCCGCTTCGCTGCCTCGTAAACTTCGAGCAGTTTGAGATAAGCGCGAAGATTCGACGGATCGCGTTCGATGCTCTCCTTTAATAAACGGATCGCCCCTTGCTCGTCAGGCGGCTCCTCATCCTCTTCATCGAAGAAAAACGGAAAAGGTTCTTCGTGTTTCGCATAATAGTCGCCCACTTGCTCGAGGACGAGCGACTCGACCTTCGCGCTCAGACGGATCGCCGGCCGGCCAGTACTGCAAAAACATTCGCCAGAAATGTTCGACTTCTTCGCTGAATGGGTCTTCTAATTCTGCCCATCCAAACAACCGGTAAGTCAATTTCGCTTCCTGGTCATTTTTGAAACGACCGGAATCTGTCAGTCTCTCGAACCAGTCCCGGTATTTTTCAGATGCGGCATCGCCCATCGCGAAAGGCGCTTTAAAATAGAAATCCGATCAGGGCGCCTGCCAGATCCGGCGCCTCAGAGGGAAAGCCGGGAGTTTGACGCATCTCTTTGTAAGAATCCACATGCCGCCCCGCCCGCCAAGACTTGTCTGCACGGAGCAGAACGGGCGCAAGGCTCGTCGCGTTGAGCAGATGGCAGGCGCCTCTGGCCGCCTGTTCACCCGCAGGTTCATCGAATTTCCGCCGATGGGCCGAGCCGAGAAACAGCCGAAACGCGTCAGCAGCTCTCGCCGGGGCTCCATGAGGCGGCAACTGGGCGAAGAGGGACTCGACCTTTTCGAGATCGCCAGCATAAAAGGCGATCATGCCTTTGGTCAGAATTTTCCAAGCGGCAAACAACGAACCGCGTGGCACCGGTCGGAGTAGCTCCTGCGCCTGTTCCCACCGTTCCTCGGACACACAACGCAACGCACCCACCACCGCTGACAAGTCAGATGCTTCGGGAAGAGCTATTCTGCCGGCTTCTTCGAAGGTTGGAAAAGCCAACACCAGGGCGTCCGCCGCGGTTGCCCTGGCGCGCTCATCGTGCGCAGCGCCCGTTTCATTCCAAAGTTGGGAGGCTTGCTCAAAAGCTTTCTGCCAGTCATGTTTCTTTTGTGCGAAACCGACATCGGTCGCCCAGGATGACGGGTGACGGAGCGATCGTTTTCAGATAAGCTACTACCTGTTCTGCCTCGTTTATCAGTCCCTTCTCCATCAGCTGCTCCGCGAGGCGACGGTTGGCCTCAACAAGCCCCGGCAGATATTTATCCCGATCCTGTTTGCAGAGAATCTTGTACGCATCGCGAGCCTTGCGAAAACGCCCCGCAGCCATGTCTTCGCCCGCTTGTCGCTCAAGCTCTCCCGACGGTAACTCCGATGGTCGCCTCGAATTTTTGTGATGCTTTTTGCCCATGGGCCAAAAGGGGTGATCGAGACATTACATACCTTCAGCCGTCAAAAAAGCGAAAGCTCACTTTTTTGTCTGTCTCACCGGTTTTGATGCTGGATGCCGATTGCTTCAGACGGATATTTGAGACAGTCGAAACAAACACGCAGCCTTATGGATGACGACTTGACGACTTCGACGAGACACCTTCAGCTACGGCTCCATCTGGAATCACTCTACGCATGCCGAAAGTGTCCCGCCATGCAGTCGCATCCGGTTTCAGGGGGTCCAATTCTGAGCCGGGTCATGCTGGTCGGTCAAGCGCCGGGCGTGAGGGAGCCGATCTTAGGACGTCCGTTCGCCTGGACGGCAGGTAAAGCAATGTTCAAATGGTTCGAACACGAGCTCGCCATCACCGAGCAGGAGTTCCGTCAAACGGTTTACATGGCCGCGGTATGCCGCTGTTTCCCAGGAAAAAATGCCCAAGGTGGCGATCGCGTTCCCGCCAGGCAGGAGATCGCATTTTGCGGTCAGTGGCTTCGGGCAGAGTTGGCTATTTTAGAACCGGGACTCGTGATCGCGGTCGGCAAATTGGCCATCGGTCAGTTCCTGAACGAATTACCGGCTCTGACTGAACTGGTTGGACGGCGTCTACGAGTAGAAAAATATGGGCGAACCTTCGATTTGATCCCGCTGCCTCATCCATCCGGCGCCTCTCCTTGGCATCGGATCGAGCCAGGAAAAACGCTGACCAAGCAGGCGCTGGCCTTAATCAGAAATCACCCAGCCTGGGTAAAGCGATTAAGAGATGAGATTTAAGGAGATTTAACCGCAGATTTCGCCGATTACACAGACTATTTTGGGGCAGGATGTGTTCCGAGACCAAGGGAAACCAGCCTGGGCAAGACCTGTTTTTCTACCAGGATTTCCACCCGCTAAATAATCTAATCTGTGTAATCGGCGTAATCTGCGGTTAAAACCTTCCATTGCGGCTACGCCGCGAAATCGGCCCCCTCCACAATGCCGCGTCCAAACAGGCTATGACGTGACCCAGCCATCCGAGAAGTCCAAATGAAAGGACCCATAGGAGCCAAGAGACGCCGAATAGCAGCAGCGCTGAAATGACTCGACCCTGCGCCAATTGTCCGAGTCCGGGCATAACCAGACTCGCGAGCGCCGCGATCAGGTTACCTCCTGAACCACGGCCTGTCGTTGATTCCTGCATAACTCCTCCCCCAATTACTAATCAGTCTTGGCTCTCGGATCTAACGCGCTTTCCAGCGAGCCGCATCGACACAGGAGAAAATATGTCCGAGCCACCCCAGCAAAATGAGCCAGAGCAAGGCGGTTACGACGAAGTGCAGGAGCGCGGCAAGAATCCGACCTTGGATCAGTTGACCCAGACCAGGAATGAAAAAACTCACCAGCGCGGCGATGACGTTACCAGCAGAACCTTGTTTCATAACAATGTTGAAAATTGGGAAAATTTCAGGGCTAAAAGGCTTAATTTGGCTGGATAATGACAAAGGATCGTTGACGGTTGCGAGCCAGGCCAACCATTACAGGCCGGTCCGAGTCCAGCTGACCAATAACTCGCTCAAATTCATCGACGTTCGAAACGGGCTGCCGATTAATCTGTTCTATGACATCCCCCGGCCTGACTTGCTGTGCGACAGGTGAACCGGGGTCGACATTCGCTACGAGCACTCCGTTCACGTTCGGCGGAACCTTTGCCTCGGCGCGGAGCTGCGGCGTCAGATTCTTAACTTCGATCCCGGCAAACAACGCATTCTCCGAAGTTCCCGGTTGGGCGGGATTATTCTGGTTGCGACTCATCCGCCCGCCGGGATCAGCCGGCTGTTCCGTTACTTGGGCCGTAACAGTCTTCGTCCCACCATCCCGGATCAGATCGATCGAAAGATTGGCGCCGATATCAGCTTCGGCAATCCGGTTCACAAGGGAAATCGTGTCCTTGACCTCGTAGCCATTCACCTGTCGAATGACGTCTCCGCGGATGATTCCGGCCTTTTCGGCGGGTGAACCGGGAGTCACGTCAGTGACCAGGGCGCCGCGAGGGCTGTCGAGCTTGAATTGTTCGGCAATATCCTTTGTCACCGGCTGGATTCCTACTCCAAGGTATCCCCGAATGACCCTACCCTTGGAGATGATACTCTTCATTGCCGCCTTGACCACGTTCGATGGAATCGCAAATCCAATTCCCTGATTCCCACCAGTCTCAGAGTAAATCGCCGCATTAATCCCAATCACCTCGCCCCGGATATTAACGAGAGGTCCACCCGAATTACCCGGGTTAATTGCCGTATCGGTTTGAAAAAACTCGACCTGACTGTCGTTCATCGCCCGGCGATCCTTCGCGCTGATAATTCCCTGACTCACACTCTCGTCCAGACCAAACGGGTTACCAATAGCGAGCACGATCTGGCCAACTCTCACCTTGTCCGAGTCGCCAATTGGCAAAGGAATCAGGTTCGGAAGATCGATCTTCAAGACAGCCAGGTCGATCTGTCTATCGGTTCCGACTATCTTGGCCTTTTCTTCGCGCCCATCACTCAGCTGCACCGTGACATCGTCCGTCCCGTTCAAAACATGGTTATTCGTCACGATGTGCCCCTCCTTCGAGACAATCACGCCCGATCCGAGCGAAGTGACCTTTTGCTGAGCTGGGCTCTCGTCCGAAAAGCGCCGCCCAAAAAAAAGCTCCAGAGGATCGATCGGCATCCGTCGAGTCAGCGTTTTTGTCGTAGTAATGCTCACTACGCTGGGAATCACAGCGGTGACCACCTTCGTGTATTCGTCATCCAGGCGTTGCAACACATCCACAGAATCCAGGTTCAGGCTGGGTTTGTCCGCCGGCGTAAACTTCTCCACCTTCACTTGAGCTTGGCCCGGTTGCTTGCCTTGCCAAACGTAAATAAGCGAAATGGCAAGTGCCAGGAGTAAAACAAATACCAAAAACTTCAAAAAACTCTTCATTGGTGCCGCGGTTAACTAATCCAATTAGCTAAATTTGTTCCATTTTCACCACTTTGGATAGCAATTCGAGCAAACCGTTGATGTTGAGGCTGTTGCAACCCTGGATCCTGGTCCAGGATCATTCTCGCAATATCTTTTGCCCGAAATAATAAGGCCTCATCCTCGAGCAGCTTGGCGAGGCGGAGCGGCGGCAAACCGCTCTGAACCGTTCCCAGCAAATCCCCCGGGCCTCTCATTTTTAAGTCCGCCTCCGCGATTTCGAATCCATTTTCACTCCGCTCCAAGATAGCAAGTTTATCGAGCACTTCGGGATCCGCTCGATCTGTCAAAAGAACGCAATAGCTCTGATGCTGGCCCCGACCGATCCTGCCCCGCAACTGGTGGAGTTGCGCTAATCCGAATCGCTCCGAGTTCTCTATCAGCATGACTGTCGCATTGGGAACATCGACACCTACTTCTATGACTGTCGTAGAAACGAGGACTCCAATTTTGCCCTCCCGAAATTCTTCCATCACCCGCTCTTTCCCATCCGGACTCAGTCGTCCGTGCAAAAGCCCGCATCGAATTGGGGCAAGTAATTTTTCCCACTTGGCATGTTCAGTCGTCGCGGCCTTCAGGCTCAGCGTTTCTGATTCCTCGATGACCGGGTAAATAATGTATGCCTGGCGTCCGGCATCAACGCGTTCTCGAATAAAGAAAGCCGCCTCCGGGATTCTTGCAGACGGTCGGATGCGCGTAATGATTGGGCGGCGATTGGCAGGTTTTTCATCCAGAAGAGAAACCTCCAGGTCGCCGTAAACGGTCATCGCCAGAGTCCGAGGGATGGGCGTGGCGGTCATCACGAGCAGATCCGGAACGGGCCTTCTCTCCAATAACTTCGTCCGCTGCAAGACCCCAAACTTATGCTGTTCATCGATGACGACGAGGCCCAGACGCCGGAACTGGTCAGGGTCGTAAAGCAAAGCGTGCGTGCCGATCAAAATCTGGGCATCGCCGCAGAGCTCGAGATGGGAAACCTCCTTGCGCGTCCCGGTCCGAAGAACGATTCGAACATCGAGGGCGGACAACCAGTGCCGAAAGTTCTCGAAATGTTGTTCGGCTAAAACCTGGGTGGGCGCCATCAACGCGGCCTGGTAACCAGCTTCAACCGCGTAAAGCATCGCGGCTGCCGCCACAAGGGTCTTGCCGGCGCCGACATCTCCCTGCAGAAGCCGGCTCATCGCAACCTCTTTTCCCATATCCTGGCGGATCTCTCCAATCGCACGCTTCTGGGCGGCCGTTGGGCGGTAAGGGAGCGCCGCAAGAAAGCGCCCAGTCAAGTCTCCGGAAGCCACGTGGCAGTTCCCCGCCAGCGTCTCTACCAAACGCTTCCGCCGTTCCACCACAATCTGCATGGCCACGAATTCTCCCAAAGCCAGTACCTTTCTTGCCTCCTCCTGAGCTGCCCAACTGTCCGGAAAATGGATCTGAGCGATTGCTTCCGCCTCGGACATTGGATCGAAAGAAGTCGCGGGATTTAGTCGCAGCGCCCTTAGTTCTTGAGTGGCTCGAAATATCGCTGCCCGCAAAGCTCGCTGCCGCACTCCTTCGGTCAGCGGATAAACCGGGGCGATCCGACCCATGTGAATATTGTCTTCTCCTTCCTCTTCAACAATTTCAAACTCCGGATGGTCCAGATAGATCCGATTCTTGTACCGCTTAGGCCGGCCAAAGACGATCAACTCCTGACCCGCCGCAAGCATTCGCTGCAGATAATGCTGGTTGAACCACCGGCAAACGACATGCCCACTCAAAGCCGTGCCGAATTTATCCTCGACAATCACCTCTACGATCTTGCGACCTCCGAAATAACGAGCGGAGATCTTCTGGACGATTCCACGAAGACAGATCGGCTCTTCTGATTCGTCGGTTGGAAATGGGGCAAACTGCGCGCGGTCCTCGTATCGCCTCGGATAGTGCTCGAGTAACTGCCGCCAAGTCTCGATCCCGAGTCGCAGAATCAGTTTTCGCTGCGAATCAGGTATCCAGGGGACTTTTACCAGCGGCTGATCGAGTGCGCTTGACGTTTGGCGTTCGGCGTTCGGCGTTTGGCGTTCGGCGTCAAGCGTTTGGCTTTCAGCGTTCGGCGTTCGGCGTTTGGCGCTCACCTCCCGCCTCCACTACTCTGCCGCAGCGCTTCGACGTGGAGCTGCAGTTGCACCCGGCTTTGGTAGTGATTCGCTTCGAGGTGGAACGCCACGTCCCAAGGCGGGTTCGGGAGCGGATCTTTCGCACCGTTAAAGTGAATTGCGCTCAAAAGACACCCCGCATGCCGCAAGGTGAACAAACGATGTTTCTCCTTGAGCAATCGCGGTTCACACGCGGGCGCAACCTGCCGTAGGAAGAAGAGCGGTTGTGGGTTTCCGATCCCGAACGGTTGTAACAAATCGTGGCCGCTGAGAAATTTGAGGGTGAGATCTCCGCCGGTAAGTTCTGCGTCAAGTTCGAGCCGGGGCTGCAAGAGCTGCGGCGTCAGGATCCTTCCTGCCGCTGCACGGAAGGCCGCGGAAAACAACTCGAGCTGAGCAAACTCAATCCGCACACCGGCAGCCATATCGTGGCCGCCGAATTGCTGGAGGTGGGCGCCGCATTCTTCTAAAGCCTTTACCAGCGAAAGACCAGCAACGCTGCGCCCGCTCCCTTTCCCTTCACCAGAATCGTCAAACCCGATCACGATAGTTGGACGATGGAATTGTTGCATCAGGCGCGACGCCACGATACCGACCACTCCGGGATGCCAGCCGCGGGAGGCCACGACGATCGCCGCGTCTCGATCGGGAACAAAGGTGTTCGCCAACTGCTGCAACGCCTCTTCGAGCGTCTTTTGTTCGACCGTTTGTCGATCGCGATTCTGCCAGTCCAGGCTACGCGCCAACAAAATAGCCTTCTCCGTGTCCTCGGCGAGCAAAAGCTCGAGCGCATCCTGCGCCACCCCAACGCGGCCGGCGGCATTCAATCGCGGACCAATCCGAAAGCCCACGTGCCCGGGGCGGATCGGGGGAGTGACGCCGGCGACTTGCATTAAAGCTCGTAAGCCGACCCACTCAGTTTGTTCAAGTTGGCGCAAGCCGTGCTGTACGAAAGTCCGGTTCTCATCAATCAACGGGACCAAATCCGCGATCGTGGCCAGTGCGACCAGGTCGAGGTATTTCTTAAGATCAAACTCCGGGAGCCGCCGTGTGCGTAACAGGGCGTGACAGAGTTTGAAAACGAGGCCCGCAGTGCAAAGATAATGATAGCTTGAACCCGTTTTGGGGTTCACGAAGGCACGGCAATCCGGAAGGCGCCCTTTTGCTTCGTGGTGATCAACGACCACGACGTCCACTCCGACGGCTTCGACCTCGCTGATCCGATCGGCGGCAGTAGTCCCGCAGTCCAGGGCAATGAGCAATTGCGGTGCATGCAACGCTCGGCATCGTTGCAAGCCTTCTTCCGAGAGCCCGTACCCTTCTTCGAGGCGCCGGGGCAGGAAGGTTTGCACATCCGCTCCGAAGGCTTTCAGCATGCGATACAGGAGCGCGACAGAGGTGACGCCATCTACATCGTAGTCACCGTAAAGAACGATCGTCTCCCGGCGATCGACCGCCTGAAAGACCCGTTCGACAGCCCCTCGAATTCCACCGATCTCAAATGGATCGCGCAAATCGCGTAATCGTGGAAACAGAAACTGGCGCGCTTTGCCTTCCTCCACCAGGCCGATTCTGGCGAGCACACTCGCCAATCCCGGCGCGATATCCAATTGCCGGGAAACCGCCAATGCGCCTTCTAATTGAATCGGGTCAGGAAAATTCCAGAGGCGGCTCATAAAAACAATGCCAAGAATGCCACGAAAGTCGCGAATGCCAAGTGCCGCATGGTAGGGACGATACGCCCTTGCACCGATACGGTGTTCTTTGGACGTGCCAAGCCGGGTGCGCAAGAGCGCGGGTAACGGGCCGATAGGAGCAAATTTCAACCGCGAATAGACACGAATAGACGCGAATAAAACCGCCATGGATCCGATTCCCCTTCGCGTTCATTCGCGTCCATTCGTCCATTTGTGGCTTTTCCAATCTTCAGGGCCAAGGCGCTAACAGAACCGCGCGGGAGCGCGTCCGTATCATGCCACGCGCGGCTAGGTCACGTGGCCAACGCCGATACGGTCTTCTTTTGGACGTTCCACGCCGGACGCGCGGGAGCGCGCCCAGGAGCGCGTCCCTGCCACACGCGCGGCCACGTCAGAGGTTCGAGGACGAGTGAAGAGCGAAAGCGATTGGTGGAGATGCGAGGGAAAGGATCTCGACCCCCTAGCACCCGACCGCTCGTTTCTCGTTCCTCGCAATCGTTCCCCAATCGTCCTCGAGCTCGGTTTCTTCGGTTTCACGGTCGAAGACTTCGCTAACAAGTACCGCGCGGGAGCGCGTCCCTACCCTGCCACACGCGCGGCTTCGTCACGTGGCCAAACGCCGATACGCCCTCACGCCGATACGGTGCCTTCCCGCGGCTCATTCGACATTCGCTCCCAGGATCCAAACGCGCACACCATCCTTCTCGGCATCCGCGGTACGTTCGAGGAGATCATTCGACGGTTCGACGATCGAAGAGGAGGATACTTCCATTACATCCTCTCCTCCATGCCTCAACTCGCCAGTCATTGCGATGGGCGTCAATTCCCTGCTCAGACGTTCCGCTTCCTGGCATAACGCTCTTTCGTCCTGAGGATCCGTGGCCGATCTTTTGGCCGTATCGATTGGCACCTCGACAAGAAAAAGAATCCTTCTTCCGGTTTTCGAGCCCGACCGCTTTTTGTGCGGCTCAAGAGTTACGTGAAAATAAAAAGCTTCCCCCATAGACGAGCTGTCAAGCTCCAATCAGGATACTCCACATCAGTTAAGATACTTCATTTTTATTCTCCATCCGGCCTATAGGAGCACCCGAGTCAGGCCAGGAACTTTCCATGACGAACTCGGCAATTCGTGCAATGATCGTTCTCAAATTGCGGACGCGTAGCGAGTCGTCTCCTTCCGGACGAGCCGTGAAAGCTTACCGCATGCGGGCCCATGAAAATCGCCTCCACCATCAAGCAAATCGCCTTCGTCGGCGATCATCTTCCCCGTCAGTGCGGCATCGCTACTTATACCACCGATATCTGCGAAGCCATTGCTACGGAGTTCCCGGAATGTCAGTGCGTCGTGGGCGCGGTTAATGATCGCCCTGAAGGCTATGACTATCCGCCTCGAATACGGTTTGAGATTGATGAAAAGGAACTCGATTCCTATCGTCGCGCCGCTGACTTCCTGAACATCAACAATGTCGAGGTCGTTTCGGTCCAACACGAGTTTGGCATCTACGGGGGCCCTGCCGGCAGCCACCTTTTAGCCCTCTTGCGCGACGTCCGTATGCCAGTGGTCACGACATTGCACACCTTGCTCCGCGAGCCGAATCCGGATCAGCGGGCGGTGATGCTGCAGCTCGATGAGCTCTCAAACCGCTTTATCGTGATGGCTGATCGCGGCAAACGCTATCTCGAGGAAATTTACGGTGTCGCGCCAGAGAAGATCGATGTGATTCCGCATGGTATACCAGACATACCTTTCATTGATCCAAATTTTAACAAAGATCAGTTTGGCGTAGAGGGCAAGACGGTGCTGCTGACCTTTGGTCTTCTGTCCCCCAACAAAGGGATCGAGGACGTCATAGAAGCGCTGCCTACGATTCTCTCGCAACACCCGAACGTGGTTTATATCGTTCTCGGGGCCACGCATCCAAATGTTATCGCGCACGAGGGGGAGTCTTACCGGCTCAAGCTGGAGCGCCTCGCGGAGGATCGTTCCGTCACCCGTAACGTCATCTTTTACAACCGATTCGTGACGCTGGAGGAATTGAAAGAATTCATTGGTGCCGCGGACATCTATATCACGCCCTATCTGAACGAATCGCAGATCACTTCCGGCACGTTGGCTTACACTTTCGGCGCCGGCAAAGCGGTCATTTCCACCCCGTACTGGCACGCCATGGAATTGCTCGCCAAAGAGCGGGGCATTCTCGTCCCATTTTCGGATCCACAGGCCATTGCCGAGGGGGTGAACCGATTTCTGTGTAATCCGGTTCTCATGACTGCGACTCGGAAAAGGGCGTGGAAACTGGGACGCGGGATGACCTGGCCGGTGGTAGCACAACTCCACATGGAAAGCTTCGAACGCGCCCGGGAAAGTTTGATCGGTCCTCCACGGAAGGCCTTCGCGGTTCGGACGCTGGACAATCGGCCCTACCAGTTGCCGCCACTAAAGCTCGACCACCTGCTTCGCATGACCGATGGAACTGGCATTTTTCAGCATGCCATATTCAATGTGCCGAATTTCGCGGAGGGCTACTGCACTGACGACAACGCACGGGCTTTCATTCTGACTTTGTTACTGCAGGAAACGACAAGTCAGGTCACCCAGCGGCAACTCGAGAGTCTGGCGAGCATTTACCTTGCGTTTTTGTGGCACGCCTTTGATCAGGAAAGTTGTCGTTTCCGAAATTTCATGAGTCATCAGCGACAATGGCTGGAACTCAAAGGTTCTGAAGACAGCCACGCACGAGCGCTCTGGGCTACTGGCACGGCGCTCGGCCGATCTCAGAACGATGGGCACCGCAGTCTGTGCGCCTTGTTGTTCCAGCGGGGACTCCCGGCAGTCGAACACTTCAGTTCACCAAGAGCATGGGCTTTTGCTCTACTCGCCATTCACGAATATTTGCGCGCCTTCTCCGGCGATCGAAAGGCAAATCAGCTGCGCGAGATCCTCACCAACCGCCTGGTCGCCCTTTTTCAAAACTACTCTACGGATGATTGGATTTGGTTTGAGCCCGTCGCAACCTACGATAACGCGAAACTTTCACATGCGATGATCCTGAGCGGGTACTGGACTTCGCGGGGTGAAGTCGTCGAAATCGGATTGCAATCGCTTCGCTGGTTAGTGCAGCAGCAAACCTGCGCGGCCGGCTATTTCACGCCCATCGGTAGCAACGGTTTTTGGACTCGCGGCTACGAGCCTGCTCGTTTTGACCAGCAACCAATCGAAGCTCACGCGATGATTTCCGCTTGCGTGGAAGCGTACTCGTTGACCCGGGATGTGGCTTGGCACCGGGCGGCGCGTCGCTGTTTCGAGTGGTTTCTCGGTCGCAACGATCTTGGGCAACCAGTCTATGATTCGACCACGGGTGGCTGTCGCGACGCCTTGCACTCGGATCGAGTAAACCAAAACCAGGGCGCCGAATCGAGTCTTGCTTTCCAGCTGTCCCTGGCCGAAATGACTCGCGCGGAAGCGCTGCTTTTCAGCGAAACCCAAAGGTTAGCAAAAATTTGAACGTCAATCCAACCGGAATCGAATTGCGGCCGAGCGCGAGCCGGGTCCTCATTCGATCATTTATCCCTACCGGCCCTGATCGAGTCAGCGGCATCATCGAACGAGTTCTCGCTCTCAGCGAAATGGAGGTCGAAGCCCATCTAGATCGTCTCCGCTCCGAATTCGGCAGTCGACATCCAAACCTTGATGAGCCGTGGCTGCGCCAATTTGATAAGATCCAGGCACACTTGACGAATAACATTTCTCTTTCCGCGAATCGCCGGCTCATGGTTGGAGCCTATTTTTCCGGGGAGTACTCGATCGAGTCCGCGGCTTTGTTCAACCCGTCGATTGTCGCGCATCCCGATCAAACGGACCTGGACGAAGGCGATCTCCGCTTCATCCTCAGTCTTCGGGCTGTTGGCGAAGGCCACATTTCATCTATCGAGTTCCGCACCGGATTGATTCGCCAGGATCACGCCATCGAGATTGATGAGACTTCAGGCCTGGTGGTCGCGGCGGAAATCGATCCCGAGCCGACGTTCCCGAAGAATATTTTCCTGCACAAGCTGAAGGAGAAGGGGCTGGAAAACAATTGGACTAGATTCGTGATGAACGGGCTTGGCGCCACCTTCACCCGAACCCAACTGGATGAATCGATGCACCGCGCGGCGCACGAAACCGAGATTCATACGGAGGAAATACGCCAGGCGATCGAGTGCGTACATTGGCTGGTCGAATCGAATTACGAGATCCACTTCAATCCGGCGATCCCCTTATCCGAACGCGTCATTTTCCCTGTTTCGCTGAACGAAAGCAATGGGATAGAAGACGCCCGTTTCGTTCGTTTTGTGGAAGATGATCAAACCGCCGCCTACTACGCAACATATACGGCTTACAATGGCCGCCAAATTCTGCCGCAGCTCATTGAAACAACCGACTTTCTTCACTTCCGAATTCGTACCTTAGCCGGGCCGGCAATCCAAAACAAAGGGATGGCCCTCTTCCCAAGAAGAGTCGATGGGCGTTACGCGATGATTTCTCGCTACGACGACGAGAGCCTTTACCTGATGCTCTCTGATGACCGGCACTTCTGGAGCGATCCGCAGCTCCTCCTCCAGCCATCCCGCCCCTGGGAATTCGTGAAAATCGGCAATTGCGGATCACCTATCGAAACCGATGCTGGATGGCTTGTTTTGACCCATGGCGTTGGCCCGATGCGCAAATATTTTATCGGTGCGATGCTCCTTGATCTGCGGAATCCTTCCAGGGTCATCGGCCGCCTCAACGAGCCGCTGCTGGAACCTGAAGCGGATAAGCGAAACGGCTACGTACCCAACGTCGTGTACACTTGCGGCGCCCTACTACACGGTGGGCGCTTGGTTTTGCCTTACGGATTGAACGATTCGATGACCACCATCGCCACGATCAAGTTAGAGACGCTCCTAAAAGCTCTGACTAAATGAATAGAGAGATAGACTCGTTTTCTATCGTTTCTATCACTTCCAGCCAGGGCCTGGCCCTTGGCCAATGTCACCTGATCATCAGCGCGCTAAAAGGAGATCCTTCGCATCTTTGAGCGAGGATTCCGCGGGTAAATAGAGACTTTCTCTTGCTTTTTCGCCCGATGAAGCCGACACTCGGGTCCCGTTTGTTCTTGTTCGTAGCACGGAAGATCGTCAGTTGGGCTTTCCTGAATGGTGATTTGAAACCCGATTCCCGGGAACGGCTCCGCGGCTGGCATACGTTATCACCCTGAATCCATTATGAAACTTTATGTAGGAAATCTCTCGTTCGATACCACCGAGAACGATCTGAAGGCTTTGTTCGCCGACTTTGGAACCGTTACTGACATTTATCTGGTCACGGACCGTGCCACTGGAGACTCCCGCGGCTTTGCCTTTGTGACGATGTCCAGTGCAACTGAAGGTAACGCGGCGATCAAGGGCTTGGCAGATAAAGAGTTTGGCGGCCGTACCCTCACGGTCAACGAGGCGCGTCCGAAAGAGGACCGTCCGAAACGTTCGTATGCCGGATCCCGGCGCTAGTTTAATCTGAGCTAGACATCTCCGGGGTCGCAAAACACGGCTCCGGTCTTATCTCTGCTCAGGTCCAATGATTCACCAAGCAAATCGCCGCTTCATCGGAAGCGGCGATTCGCTTCTAAGAGTATCTCAACCAGTTATCCAAAAGCTTCTAATTTGCTATGCCCGTGGAAAGTCCAATTGTCACCGAAGGAAAGATTGTCACTGTGCTCCCTGGAACCATGTTTCGGGTTGAGCTCGCAAATCAACATCTCGTCCTCGCCCACATTTCCGGAAAAATGAGGAAGCGATTTATCCGGCTCACTGCGGGCGATCGGGTCAAACTAGAGATGTCTTCGTACGACCTTGGAAAAGCGCGCATCGTTTACCGTCTCGGCTAGTGCCAGTAGCTACTTTTCGCGTCATCCCGCCGCCCGGCAGCGTAGCGTAGGCTTCCAGCCTGTCTCCGAGCCCGCAAGCGCTTTGGGGCTGAATTGGCCATTCGCCAAGGAAGACAAGCAGGATGCTTATGCTACTTTTCGCGACCTGCAATTTCGCGCCATCCCGCCGCCCAGCAACGTAGATTCCTAGGCCAGGGATGCCCCATTTACGCTCCAGAACCGTGCGTTGACGTCTACCAAGACAACGAAAATCCGCTCTCCTTTGATTTCACAGCTGCGCGCGACCAGATCGGTTAAGGCCGCACTGAGAGAGTTCCGCCTGGCATCGGGAACCCCTATACTCCGCAACTCTAGATAAGCCGCAGGACTCTCCTCCCCGGCGAAGTTTATCCGTTCCGCCGGAGCGAAGCTGGCCATCACATAGCTCTCAGGCTTGTCCAACTGCGACGCGACAATCTTCAATGCCGCGCCGAGAAGTTCAGTCTGCTTTTCGTCGGGAAGAGCTCTGTTCGTTTGAATTGAGAGGTAAGGCATAACGGCAAAATAGACGATCCGCCATCCCATCGCCAATCATAGAAGAGGCATCATTTCATTTCCATCTGTTCCGCCCCTTCAGAACGGCTCTTTAACTGCCGAAATCTTCGTTGTATCCGGGACTTCTTGGCGGCTGATACCATCCGTCGGTTTCCTTTTTAGCGGGTGCCATGAATCGGAAATTCATGTGATTACGTTCCCACTTTGTTTGCCGATAATTTTGGGAAACCATCCCATAACTCATCGAGCTTCCAGCCATCATCAGGAGGATCGTTAGCGCCGACCAACGATGTGTGAATTTCGATAACAACATTGTTTTCATCTTGTTTTCCTTTTCTTCAGCGCAACCAGCGAGTGCTGGAGTCATCCAACACCGCTTGGTATCGCTTCAGTTATTCCTACTCGAAGCGGGGCGAAATTATTCCCGGCATCGGGGGGAAACGTATCGGCGTGTCGGCGTGTTGGCGTCTTAAAAACTAACGGTCCTATCTAAAGGCAAGACCGCCGTCCAGGAAGACGCCGACACGCCGACACGCCGATACGTTTCCCCCCGCCGATACGATTCCCCCTCCGTGATCCTCATGGACCAAGCCGGCTTTTTCACGTACTCATCTTCCACCATGTGGAGAGGACGCTTTCAGCAAGAGACAGCCCCTACAGTCCAGCGATTCACCGAATCAGTCTCCTTCGATTGGCGACTGTACAAGTTTGATATCCAAGGGTCGATCGCTCACGCCGCGGCCCTGGAAAAAGCCGGGCTGCTTACGCCGGAGGAACGGCACCAGATCAAGACCGGTCTCAAGGAGATCGAAAAAGAAATCGATGAAGGGCACTTTCCGTTTCGCATCGAATTGGAGGATGTCCACATGAATATCGAATCCGCCTTGACCTCGCGGATCGGGTCTGCAGGAGCCAAGCTGCACACCGCTCGGAGTCGGAACGACCAGGTTGCTCTCGACATGCGGCTTTATCTCCGGCATGAGACCGACGAAATTCGAGACCGGATCGCCACTCTCCAGCGCGCCTTGATTCAGCTCGGAGCCAAGTACCAGCAGACAATCCTTCCCGGTTATACGCATCTCCAGAGGGCTCAACCGGTGCTATTCGCACACCACTTGCTCGCCTATGTCGAGATGTTGGAAAGAGATCAGGAACGCCTGATTGACGCACGTAAACGGATAAATCGCATGCCTCTCGGATCCGGAGCTATCGCCGGATCGACCATTCAACTGGACCGCGAGTATATCGCCGAACTGCTCGGTTTTCCGGAGGTGACCCGCAATAGCATGGACGCCGTGAGCGATCGCGATTTCGCCTGTGAATTCCTCTTCGCCCTCTCGCTCGTCGGCATTCATCTTTCTCGTCTCAGCGAAGACCTCATCCTGTTCGCTTCCTCTGAGTTTCAGTTTATCAGGATCAGCGACAGCTACACCACCGGCTCGAGTTTGATGCCGCAAAAAAAGAATCCGGATGTCTGCGAACTCGCTCGTGGAAAAACCGGACGCTTTATCGGAAATCTGGTCTCACTCCTGATTGCGTTGAAAGGTCTGCCAATGACTTACAACCGCGACATGCAGGAGGATAAGGAAGCCGTTTTCGATTCGATCGATCACCTGAAACTGTTACTTCAAGTTTATGCCGGGATGATCCCGGAGATCGAGGTGGATTCCAATCGAACACGGCTGGCCGCAAGCGATCCCGGCCTGCTGGCGACCGACCTGGCCGATTACCTCGTTCTCGCCGACGTGCCATTCCGGCAGGCTCACGAGGTCATTGGAAAACTCGTTGCTTATAGTATTCAGCAAAACCGGGGATTTGCGGAACTCAAATTGGAGGAGTTCCGTCAGTTCAGTGAGAGATTCGGGCCTGACATCTTTTCCGTTTTGAACATTGACCGCGCGATTGACAGCCGGACGGCAATCGGTGCGCCGTCACGAAAAAATGTTGCAGCAGCCTTGGAAGCATGGAACGCAATCCTTCGTGAACAACCCTGACGGCTGGCAGATTCTGGAAACCAACACGCTGTTCAAGGACTTGCATCTGGAAGTATCCAAGAGCAAGTCATTCCGCCAGGCGAAAATCGTGTTCGAAAATGGACCGTCGTACGGCGAAAACAGGCGGTGGTGATTGCGCCCGTAACCGAGGACGGAAATTTGTTTTGATCCACCAAGCCAGAATACCGGTTCGAAAAGTTCTCTGGGAATTCCCCGCGGGACAAATCGACGGTTCATTTCAGCCGAAGATGGACGCGATCCGGGAGACGGCATTGCGCGAGCTGACGGAGGAGACCGGATATGCCTCTGGCCGCGGGAGGCGAACTCGTTTACCTGGGACCCTACTACTCTTCTCAAGGGTATAGCGACGAGATGCCTCACCTGTTTCTAGCCCGGCCCGTGAAGCCTACCGGCTTCGGCCATCAGCCGGAGGACAGTGAAACGATCGTGGAATGCCGGAAGTTCAGCTTCGAAGAATTGCGTTCGATGATTGCAGACAGCGTCATCGAGGACGCGAACACGCTGGCGCTATTTGCACGCCTCTCGGCGAAAAAACTGCCTGCCATGAGGCTGTCAAGAATATTCAAGTTTCGCGAGGGGGAACAGGGTGAGGCCGTCAAGCCGTTTCTGGATCATCTCGAGGATTTGCGCTGGGTGATTGTTAAGATCGCGGCCGCGCTCGGCATCGCGATGCTTTTAGCATTTTGCTTTCGCACCCAATTGGTCCACATCCTCCAGGGACCGCTCAAATCGATCGACCCCAAGTTATTGAAGTCGCTTGTTTCCTTAGGCGTCGCCGACTCGATGACGATCTCGTTCCAGCTCGCATTTTATGCCGGCATCGTCATCGCGTTTCCGTTTCTGATTTACTTTGCCGGCCAATTCGTTCTCCCCGCGCTGACACCGCCGGAAAAAAAGGCGATGCTCCCGGCCGTCGGGATCGGTTTTGGCCTGTTTCTGAGCGGCGTCGTCCTCGGGTACTATCTTGTGCTGCCGACAACGCTTCGGTTCTTCTTTCGAGATGCTCAATCGCTTGATTGGACCCCAACATGGACCGTGCGCGATTATTTCTCCTTCGTCACCCAGCTCTGCGTCGGATTCGGTGTCGCATTCGAACTGCCGGTTGTTGTCCTGGTTCTCGTCCGGCTCGGGAGTTTTGTCGGTCGCGCTCCTCCAGCGGACAAGAGCCTACGCTTTCCTTCTGATTTTTGTTGCCGCGGCATTCCTGGCCCCCACCCCGGATGCCGTCTCGATGGCCATGATGGGTGCCCCGATGTACCTGCTCTACGAACTCTGCATCTTCGTTGCGGGGATGATAGGAACGAAGGCGCAAGGAGACGCGGATGCGCTGGCACAGAAAAGCGTTCCTAAATCCCTTGTGTGTGTTTCAGGTGAAGCGACAGATCAAAAGCCCATTGCATCGGCCAATCTCACGGCGCAGCGCTCTGACCCCTTCTGGAGGATCATCGGTATCCAAATCCGGGTTGAAGTGAGGAAGGTTTCCCAAATCCCTGTAAAGCACGATTCTCGTGCCGGCGGCGCTAGCTAGAATCGCTGCCGCCCGTAAGGCCGCGGTATTGGAAGAAGCAGCCCTCAAGCTGCCTGATATGGCAAGAATGCGCACAGCGATTTTCTATTCTCGAACCGATGACCAGTCAAAATAAGAGCGCGGAATCATAGACGGCGCTACCGTTACAATTCCGCGCCCGAAGAAATACTCGCACGGAGGACACGGAGATCACGGAGGATTATCGCAATTGTTGACCGATCTTCACGCCGCTTTTAAGCCGTGCCTCGCCACAGTACGCCGGCAATGGTTACGGTTACGGGAAAGAAAGCCTTACAACCTGTTGTCTGGGCTGGCGTGCAGCCCCCAAAAAAAATCAGGCCTTCCCACTCCTTACGAGGTTGGCGTTCCAGGCGCCCACACCGACTGCATTCATCTGCGCCCCTCGCGGCCACCACTGATCTCACCGAGTTTTCGATTGAATTCCGACCGCAGCTCGGTGAATGCGTGCGAGGCTCCGACAGCGGCAATCTCACTCCATTCTGCCGAGTTTAAGGCACTTGCCTTGGTTATCATATCATAGACCTGCCTGCCATTGGAGTTTGCTTTGCGAGATTTGCCGGTCAGCGCGGCTTGTCTTGATTTAATTGTTGCACATCCGGAGCTCTCGGAGCGAGACGCGGTTCAGGAGGAGCCACCATGCCTCCGGCTGTCAGCGGGAAATGAATGCGAAAAAGAGCAGCCAACATGGCGACGGAGTTGTCGCTCCATAATCCGCCGTGGCCCCAAATTATCTCCTTTGGCACGCGCACGATCCAGCACGGCACGCGGGCATTTCCGGTATAAACAAATTGCCACCGCCGCCAAATTTCCCGTCCTGTAGGTGGACGGATTTCATCGGGATTATAGTTACCATTGCGGCAGAAACGATCTTCATGACCATCGTTATGCTCGCTCGTATAAAACCTATAGTCTGGGTGGTTTTCTATGATATTGGCTTCGAATGCCCGGTTCTCAGTGGCTCTCAGACCCGGCGGAGGAGAGCTTTCCCCGAGTGGAACGACGTGATAATTGACCAGGTACTTATTGTTGCCGGGCGTATGGGTATAGAATTCGCTTTCAGACACCTTTTGCCCGTTGCTGCCGGGAACCGGTACTCTATCCCAATGGGTACGAAGATTGACCACGTTAAAGAGTCCGGTGCCGATGGGAAAGAATGTTCCCGTTGCTTGATCGTTCTCGGATTGGAGGATGATCAGAAATGGACGGTTTTCGCCCACGACGCTGCCCTGTTTCAGCCCCAGGAGATCGACCCACATAGGCATGCCGTTTTGGGTCATATTTATAGAGGTAATCGAGCTCCGACATCAGTTGCCGGCTGCCGATGGAGCTATCCGCCGGATTAAACGCCACGGCCATGTCCCATGGGCTGGTATTGCGTGAACCCGTGCTGCTGGCATCAAGGATGGAATGAGAAATTGTGTTCTCAAGGACCAATCCGCCAAAAGAATGGCCAAGCAGTACGCAATGATGATACGTCTTCTCCGGCGCGCGAGCTGCCAATGCGAGTTCGCTAATGGTCGCCAGACAGCCGTTTTGCGCGGCGATTGTTGCGCCGGCGAATTTGCGGCTCCAGAACGTTAAGAAATTTCAATACCGGGACAGTAAGGTCTATCCCCGCCATGCGATGTAGACACCAATCACATTAATCTTTCGCCCCGTGATCTCGGGAAAACGCGAGACCGTATCGATGAAATGCTCGAAACGGCAGACATCGCCTGAATTCGCGTTGTTTTGCCAGCCGTGAATATAAACAAAAAGCAGCGGCCGATCTGCCTCGCGAATCACTCCGAGTGCGGCAGCTCTTTGTGACGTATCTAATGCCGAGCCTTGGTCACCGAATTCTATGATGGCCAATTTATAACGCCCATCCTTGGGTCCTCGTACTGAGTTGAGCGGTTCAGTCGATGTATTAGGGTGATACGGCCCATAGGAGGCGCAGGACGCCAGTAAGATCGGTAATGCGAGTATGAGGATTTGAATGTTTAATTTCATATGTCGGTATTGTTTTGTGGGCCACCGATATTCCTTACACAGATCGAAACCATCTTTGCTCTGCGCTGCCATGCAAAGTCGTAGCTGCAAGCGCCTACACTGTCAAAAGCAACAGCTGCTCCCCTGCGCGAACTTCACAACATTGAATAGCAGAAGTTGTGGAACCAATTAACCCCAATATTTCATAGGCCCATCTAAATTGCGGGCTCAATTTTCGCTAACTGGCCGATCATGAGTCACTTCCGTCAGGTGCTCCGCGCCTTTGGCCTTTAGCAGTCTGTTTTTGGGACGGCAGGGGGAGATCGGCCGGTAGGGTGGCTCTTTGAGTGGCTTGGACTTGCGGCAGTTGGTTTCGGACCAGGTGTAATTCGCCGCGATCCAGCAGTTCCCACTGCACTTCTTCGCCGGCTTGCAGACCGATCGCCGCCGCCAAGGGCAAGGGAAAATAGACATAGAGCCGCGCCTGCTGATTCTTGGAGCGGATGGCTTGTATTTTTAGTGGATATTTTGTTTGCATAAATCTTAAAGCTAGTCTATAGACTAACTTAATGTCAACCGCTTCTCCCCAGACTCTCCCCGACTCTCAGCCCCTGCTCTTTAATAACCTGGGTCCGCGCCAAGTCGTCACCGACTTCTCCGCAGGACACCTCAGCAGTGATGGCGGCATGCTCTTGTTGCGGCAACTCGATGAGGGTCTGGGTCTGTCTCGGGCCCTGGCCGGGTGCTTTCACGATCGGCGTAACCCGCTCTTGGTCGAACATTCCGTACGCGAACTGGTTGCTCAGCGTTTGCTGGGACTGGTCGCCGGCTACGAGGATCTGAATGATCATCATCTTTTGCGGCTCGATCCTCTCTTTGCCGTAGCCGTCGGTAAAGAGGATCCGCTTGGAACTGGGCGTGCTCCCCAGGATCAAGGCAAGGCGCTGGCCAGCGCTTCGACCCTCAACCGGCTGGAACTCGGTAACAATAAAAAAACACGTTGTCATAAGATCAGCGCCGACCACCAGGCGATCGAGGACACCCTTTTGCGCAAGGGGGTGAGCTGTTTGTCCAAGCATAGCCAAGAGCTCGTCATCGATCTGGATGCCAGTGACGATCCGCTCCATGGCCAGCAGGAAGGACGTTTCTTTCACGGCTTCTATGGCTGCTACTGTTATCTGCCCCTCTTTGCCTTTGTCGGCTAGAGTCCCGCTCTGGGCCGAGCTGCGCACCAGCGACGGAGACGCGGCCCGGGGCGCCGTCGAGGCACTCCAGAAAATCGTCGCGGCGCTGCGTCAACGTTGCCCCAAGGCCAAGATCATTGTCCGGGCCGATAGCGGCTTTTGTCGCGAGGAGATCATGGCCTGGTGCGAGGCTCAAGAACCAAAGGTCTATTATTGTCTGGGGCTGGCTCGCAACAGCCGGCTCCGGGATTTGTTAGACGATAAATTTGCTCGGGTCCGCGAGTTGGCCGTTTTGTGCGGCGGGGTGGCGCGCGGCTTTACAGAGTTCCAATATCAGACCCTCAAAAGTTGGACTCTCAGTCGTCGGGTCATTGGTAAAGCGGAGGTCTTAGGGGACAAGGACAATCCGCGTTTTATCGTGACTAACCTCTCTGCCGAAGGTTTTGACGATGACCAGCACTCGCCTGATCGCTTCAGCGCCCAAAAGTGTTATGAAGACTTTTACTGTGCGCGCGGGAACATGGAAAACCAGATCAAGCAGCAGTATCTGGATCTGGACGCCGATCGCACCAGCACTCACTGGATGGCCAGCAATCAGTTACGGTTGTGGTTGAGCGCTTTCGCTCTGTTGCTCTTCCACAGACTGCGTACTTTAGCTTTGCAGGGCACCGAACTGGCCAAGGCGACGGCCGGCACGATCCGGCAACGATTACTCAAGATCGGCGCCATGGTCACGGTCAGCACGCGCCGGGTTTACATTCGGTTGGCTTCGGCTTTTCCACTTCAGCACGTTTTCGCACACGCACATCGAGCTCTGGCACAATGGGCGCCCGAAGAGGGGTAATTTACTTCCTCTCCAACTTCACCACTTCCAAAGGGCCGCCACAAGCCGCTGGAGAGGGCGGAGCCTGCCCGGAATCGATCGAAATTCGGGTACCAACGGCTCCTCAACCGATGGGAAAGCCGCTCCGATCAGCTTCGGCGGCCAATCAGATTGTAAGCTAGCTTTATAGCTAGCTTAACAGCCCCTTCAAACGCCAGTAAAATATAAGATTTTACTACCCGGACGGCTTATGAAATATGCGGGTTAATTAACCGATTGTCAGCGATGCAGGCGCCGGCGGAGAAAAATGTCCAGTGGCAGGAGAATAGCGGCCAAGGCCAGCAACCAGGGAGCCAGATCGGTACGGTGACCCGGCACAGAAGGGCCGGTTTGAAAAATCTCGTTTTCTTTGGGATCCAGCCGGCCGTGGGAAATCTTAACCAATTCCTCAAGCGCCTTCCGGTTCGTTCGGGTATCCAGGAATTCCTTGGGATAACTGCGGGTGTAACTCAGCGTCGTCGGAGGAGTGTTCGGCGTGCTAACGGAGATTAAGTGGACGCCTTGTTCCGGCACGGGCAAACTTGCGAGGTAACGACCAGGTCCGACCTGAGTGGCAGGCACCGAATCAGTCCGGCCATCCCTGTCCGCAGAAATAACTGTCAGAGGAAGCTCGTTCGCAAACGACCCATCCGGACGGATCGCGTCGATGTTTACGCGGAGCCGATCACCGGTTTCTTCGACATTCACCTGAAACTGCCCGCGATCGGCACGGCGCATCAACGTCCTGACGGCTTGGGTCCAAAATCTGCCGAATCCAGTCCATCTTAGCCATTCGGATGCCCAGCGGTTTTTGACATCGCTGGTGAAGGCCGCAGTCTGTCCAAGACCAAACCGCCAGGAGGCAAACAGTGGCGCACCGGTCTCGGTGGCCAGCAGAAGGTCGGCCGTAGGTTTCAGTTTGGTCGAGTTAAAACCCAGGAGAAGGGGTGACTGCGACCACGAAATTCCCTCCAGTACCTTGGCGTCCCGCACCACCTGGGCCTGAAACGGCTCCTCAATCAGGCTATTCTGGGCGACTTTCATCGTCTCCGTGGTAAAGATTTGGGGCAGATTCATCGGATCATTCGTCAGATAGAACCGGCCGTTACCTCGTTCCGCCAACAATTTCAGGAACGGCACATCCTTGTCGCTTTCGTATCCGAGACCGACTACGGAAGTTGTGATCCGACTTGTTAACAATTCTGAAACAATGTCAAGCGATGTTCCGGACCCTTCAGATGCTTCGCCCATTTCACCGGCAAACTTCTCCTCGGCGTCCGCCGCGTCAGAAAACAGAATCACGTGCTTAATCTGAGCGTTGACTTCACGTAAGGCGCGCGCAGCGGCCACCAGCGAGGTGTAAATATAGATGCCACCACCCGATGAATCGATCCCGAGAATTCGCTGCTGAAGCGGTTGTCGCTCCTGGAGTCGACCCAGTGGCACGACCTCGTGCACTTTCGTGTCGACGGCGAATACACCGAAAAAATCGTTGTCCTTCAGGACATTCATCGCCAGAGCAGCACCTTGATCTGCGAGGGAAATCTTCGTTTTCCCCTGTACCTGTGTTGCCATTGAACCCGAGCGATCCAGCACGACGAGGAGCGCTACGGACGGCGTTTGCTGGCGGTCATCGTGCTCCATTCGGACTGGAAGCATTTGCTCGATCGGGGTCCGGTAATAGCCGCCGACCCCAAAACTGTTCTCGCCCCCTGCGAGAATAAAGGCACCCCCAAAATCTCGTACCCAGGTCCGAAGAAGCTCCATCTGCTCAGTAGAAAGCGTCAGAGCGGATACATCGCTGAACAAGATCAAGTCGAACTGATTCAGGTCGTCGATCGACTTCGGTACTCCGGCGGGATTTCTGCTCTCGACCCGAAATCGTTCACCCCGAAGAACTCCTGCCAGGGGTTCAAGGCGGCTTTCGTTCGGATCGACTAACAGCACATGCGGCTGGCCTCGGGTTTGCACGATCGCATAGCCAAAATTGTTCTCCGCAAACGTATCTTGCGCAGCCTGGATTTCGACCTCGAACTGGCTTCCCTCCGAGGTGAGGTCTTCAAACCGAACAAGATTAGGTCCGGGGAGTAAATCAACCTGACGAAGTTGGAGAAGATACTGGTTTTCGTACAAACGGACGGTGCCGGCTTGCCTGATCGTAGAACGGATGACCGCCATCAGATCGAAAGGTTCGTTTGGCGCTATATTCTGCGGGGTCTGAATCGATTCCACCAAGACTTCCGGCGACTCCGGATTTTCCAGCGCCACAGCGTCAAATTCGGCCCCCGTCCGCGCCAGGTCTCCCACCGACGACTCGGCGTCCCCTGATGTGTCATTTCCGTCGCTTAGCAGCACAATCTTTCGCCGACGATCTTTGGGTAAGATCGACGCGGCAAAATGCAGTACGTCGCGGTAATTGGTTCCTTGCCGCTTTTTCATTTCGGGCCAGTCTGAAAGTGAGGTCTCAGCGCCGAACGCTCGCCAGATCACACTCGTTTCCGCGAAACCGACGACCGCATAGTCATCCTGAGAACGCGCGGTTTTGATGCTGGTGTCGACGTAGTGCCGTGCGGCGCTCTTCGCTTTCGCGGACATACTCGCGGAGGCATCAACCAGGTAAACAACAGCCAGGCTGTCGCTCGTCATCCTCCACTTCGGTCCGGCCAGAGCAAGGATCGTCGTGGCCAGGATTAGCAGCCGCACCGCCAGGACGATTCGCCTCTGCACCGGATCGAGAGGGACCATCGTGTTCCGAAGAGGAAGCCACAGGAATCCCAGAGCGAACAGGAGGGCCAAAAACCATGGGTAAGTCCACTCAATCATTCCGTGCGCCGTCGATGGTACATCCACCACTCCAATCCAGAGAAGGACAGCGCCAGTAAACCAAAATATATCCAGAGAGGCCACGACAGCCACCGCATGACAGCAGGCCAACCCGTAACCGGCGCAGAACCGGGCTCGAGCAAACCGATGTATCGCAGGTCCGACTGAGCCGGGTCAAAGGTATTAACCGCGACAATCTTTCGTTCCTGACCATTTTCTATCTGATAAAAGCCATTTCGAGTCGGGCGAAAGTCGCCGTCAACAAGCCACTTCTGGCCGGAGCCGGACGCGGATAGCGGCCCGTGGACGACTTGAATTCCAGTCTCCAGGCGGAGCGTCTCCCCGGCTTGGACCTGGACCTGGGCATGGCTGTTCTTGTTTGCCAGCCACGCGACCGCGTTATGAATCAGCAAAGGGAAGGCTACTCGTACGGGAAGATCAGAATTGATTGGATCAAATGCGATGATCACTCGACGACGCCGAGAAGACTCCAGCGAGATCACCAAAGGTTCATCAGCGCTGGCGACGGGGCTGCGAACCGTCCAACCCGGGACTTCCCGGGGAAGCCGGGCTGCCTTCAAAATCGTTGACCTACTCAGATCGACGAAACGCATGATCGGGTCTTCGGGATCCGTCTCTACGACTATCGGGTGATCGGAAAGAACGGCTGACGGGAATGGAGAAACTCCAACAAAGAGAAGATTCCCGGGGGTTTCGAGGGTAATCCCTGGCGGTAACTCCCGGTCGAACACCACCACGTCAAATGCCTGGTCAAGCGAGGTCCGGTAGTTCAACGGCGAAAGGATCTGCGTCACATTCGCTTCGCCGGCCTGCAACGCGTTTTCGAGAAACCAGTTGTTTCTCGTGACGAGGAGAACACGAATCGGACTCCGATCCGGCAAGAGAGCATAAGCCTGGTTGTCTGAAGACAAGGCGTCTTGGCCCTCAATCCGTGCCACGATCAATCCGCGAGAGTTCGCGTAGCGTCTTAAACCTGAAACCCCCGAGAAAATGATCGCTCTGGCTTCGCCCGATCTTAAATCAACCGCCTTCAAATCAAATAAAGTTTGGTCTACAGCTAACTCGACCTTCACCTTCTTGCCGCTTTGACTGAAGTTCGCGACTTTGACAAACACCTCTGCCGTCTCCGGGTTCTCCGGCAGAACGCGTGCCTCCATCCCTACGATTCCGACATTGTCGAGGAATTCCTTCGTGAGTCTGATCTGCTTGAACTCGATACCGTTCGTTGGCTTCCTGGCCGGCTCGTCACTGAGAAGCAAAATCCGATTTAATCCTGGACGGCTCGCTAAAATCCTTTCCGCCAGGCGCAGAGCGTCGTCCAGTTTGCCAGCCGTATCGGATGGTTCCACCCCATGCAAACCCCGTTTCAGTTCTCCGCCGTCATCGGTCAGAGAGACCACTGTTTCGGGTTCTTTTTCCAGAACAATGAGGCCCGTCGGATTCCTCGCATTCGTTTGGCTCAGAATTTGCCCGGCCAGCTGTTTTGCAACATCCAACCGCGTCCGGCCGGCGGCATCCCTGGCCTGCATCCGAGCGCGATTGTCGATGATCAGGAACGTGTTTCCCTCTACCCTCGAGAAGCCGAGCCAACTCAACTGCGCCGCCGCGAGAATCAAGCAGAGCAAGATCAGGAGGTTTAATAAAAGGGAAAAGAAATTGCGCAGCCGATGGAACAAAGCGTGGCGCCGCTGGGCTTCCACGACTCTCTGCCAGAAAAACAAGGTAGATACTGTTTGGCGACGGCGGGTTACCTTCAGCAGGTACAAAACGATCACGATTGGCGCCAAACCGGCTAACCAAAGCGCGAAGGGATAGATCATACGGCTATCCTTCGTTCACGCAGCAAACGCAGAATGAGTTCCTCGAACGGATCGGTGGTCCTGGTTTGCAGCAGTCCGCAGCGCATTTCCAGGCAATACCGGCGCAGCGAGTCTTGAAAACGTTCGACCTCCATCTGAAACGCCGTACGGACGGCGTGGTTACAATTGACCTCGATCCTCCGGCCGGTTTCACAATCTTCCAACTCAAAATCCCCGGAAATCGCAGGATCGATTTCGGCCGGATCGACGACCTGCACCAGCTGAATCTCAAAGCGTTGGAACCGCAAGAGATTCAATGCAGTCTCGTAGCCGGCAAGATCAAAAAAATCGCTCACGATGACCGCCAAACCTGGCCGTCTGTTCTGCTGGGTAAACCGCTGAATCACAGGATACAGAGCGGTGGCACGTTCTGTCGGCTTTAGATCGGTCAAGAATTTGAGCAATCGATGAAACTGACTCTTTCCGCGGCCCAGGCCGGAATCGATCGCAAGCCTATCGTCAAAGCTAAAGAGGTGAACCCGATCGAGATTGGCCAGCGCTAAATAAGCGAGGGAAGCGGCAATCTTGCGGGCATGATCGAATTTTGTGATGTGGCCGGAACTCCAACCCATCGAAGCGCTGCAATCCAGAAGAATCGAAACCTGCAGATCCTCTTCCTCCTCGAAAAGCTTAACGAACAAGCGATCCAGCCGGCCATAGACGTTCCAGTCGATCGTTCGCGGGTCGTCGCCGTGGACGTAATTCCGGTAGTCGGCAAACTCCAGGCTTGAGCCAAGATGGCGCGACCGCCGTTCCGCCCTGAAAGCCCCTCGAAAGATTCGCCGTGCCAACAGGCAAAGATGTTCCAGCTTCGCCAGAAACTCGGAGTCGAACAACTCGGCCATTGAACGGAAAGATGGTAGGAGGGGGCCGGGAAGGCAAGAGCATCGTATCTGTGTGGGGAGGTTTTGCGTTTTGCGTTTTGAGTTTTGAGTTTTGAGTCTTGGGTTTTGCGTTTGGGTAATCCCGGGACGCCGGTGTCACGATCAACCTCGGACGGTCTTCTTCGAGTCTCGAAGGCTCGCTCCCCCGCAATCGTTCTTAAATCGTCCTCGTCCTCGTCGTCGTTCTCGTTCTCGTCCCAACAGGGGAACGTGTCGGCGTGTCGGCGCTCCCACTTGGCTTCTTGACTTCTTGGCTTCTTGGCTTCTTGTTTCCGCCTTCCCCAGGTGCGCAATGGCCAGAATCTACATTAAGACCTACGGCTGTCAGATGAATGAGCGTGACTCCGAGCAAGTCGCTCAGATGCTCATCGACCGTGGCCACACGATGACCGTAAAAGAGGAAGAAGCCGACGTCGTTCTCCTTAACACCTGCAGCGTGCGTGATTTGGCTGAGCAGAAAGCCTTGGGTAAAATGGGGATGCTGCGTGCCCTGTCCAGCACTCGCCCGATCGTGTACGGTTTTCTGGGCTGTATGGCCCAGAGCCGGGGAGCAAGTCTCTTGAAAGATACGCCCCATCTCGATCTGGTGATCGGCACTCAGAAGTTTCATCGGGTGGCCGAGCACGTGGAAGAGGCGCTCGAGCGAAAATTGGCACGGCGGCTCGATGATGTCCGGTTTTCCATTGTGGACATCGAAGAAGAGCCGAACTCTCAAAGCACCATTCGGGATCATATTCTCGAGGACCGTCAGGTGACCGCTTTTGTTTCGATTATGCAGGGATGCAACATGCACTGCACCTTCTGTATCGTGCCGTACACTCGCGGGCACGAGCGGAGCCGCCCCGTTCAGGAGATCGTCGATGAGGTCAAAACCTTGGTCGATCGGGGTGTCAAGGAGGTGACTTTGCTGGGTCAGATCGTCAACCTCTACGGCCGGCATGAAATTGGCAGGGTGGATGGGAACGGCCCATTTGTTCAACTGCTCGAAGCTGTTCATAGCGTAGCAGGATTGGAACGCATCCGGTTTACCTCGCCGCATCCGATCGGCTTTCGAAAAGACTTGATCGAGGCGTTCCAACGATTACCCAAGCTGGTTGAGCACATTCATTTACCGTTGCAATCTGGTTCCAACCGGATCCTGAAAGCGATGCATCGAATATACACCGCGGAAAAATACGTCGCGTTAGTCGACCAGATTCGTTCACGCAGGCCGGACATGGCGATCACCACCGACGTCATTGTTGGATATCCCGGAGAAACGGACGACGACTACCTACGGACACGTGAACTTGTCGATCTGGTGGGGTTCGATAACGCCTTCGTTTTCAAATATTCGAAGCGGCAAGGCACGCCGGCAGCGGAGATGGGACAGCAGCTGCCGGATTCCATAAAAGAAGCGCGCAACCACGACTTGCTCGAATTGGTAAATTCCTGGGCAAAGCGACGCAGCGAGCCTTTTGTAGGCCAAGAGGTCGAGATCTTGTGCGAAGGACCGAGCAAAACCAATCCGCTGCGTCTCGCGGGCCGCACGCGAGGAAACAAGATTGTCGTCTTCGAAGGTGCCCCGCGCCACATCGGCACGCTGCTAAAGGTTCGGGTCACGCGCTCGACGGGTTACACCTTGTTCGGCGATCCAGGAGCAAATTTCAACCGCGAATAGGCACAAATCTCAAACCGCGAATGGACACGAATAGACGCGAATAAAAACCGCATTCGATCCGATTCCCCTTCGCGTTCATTCGCGTCCATTCGTGGTTTTCCCAATCTTCAGGGCCGGAGAGCGAAACAGATTGTGATGGGGCGGGGAGAGGTCCAGTAGGGAGCAAAATTTCAACCGCGAATGGACACGAATAGACGCGAATAAAACCGCATTCGGATCCGATTCCCCTTCGCGTTCATTCGCGTCCATTCGTGGTTTTTCCAATCTTCAGGGCGGCAGGGGTAAACAGATTGTGATAGGGCGGGGAGAGGTCCAGTAGGGAGCAAAATTTCAACCGCGAATGGACACGAATAGACGCGAATAAAACCGCATTCGGATCCGATTCCCCTTCGCGTTCATTCGCGTCCATTCGTGGTTTTTCCAATCTTGAGGGCGGCAGGGGTAAACAGATTGTGATGGGGCGGGGAGAGGTCCAGTAGGGAGCAAAATTTCAACCGCGAATGGACACGAATAGACGCGAATAAAACCGCATTCGGATCCGATTCCCCTTCGCGTTCATTCGCGTCCATTCGTGGTTTTTCCAATCTTCAGGGCGGCAGGGGTAAACAGATTGTGATAGGGCGGGGAGAGGTCCAGTAGGGAGCAAAATTTCAACCGCGAATGGACACGAATAGACGCGAATAAAACCGCATTCGGATCCGATTCCCCTTCGCGTTCATTCGCGTCCATTCGTGGTTTTTCCAATCTTGAGGGCGGCAGGGGTAAACAGATTGTGATGGGGCGGGGAGAGGTCCAGTAGGGAGCAAAATTTCAACCGCGAATGGACACGAATAGACGCGAATAAAACCGCATTCGGATCCGATTCCCCTTCGCGTTCATTCGCGTCCATTCGTGGTTTTTCCAATCTTCAGGGCGGCAGGGGTAAACAGATTGTGATGGGGCGGGGAGAGGTCCAGTAGGGAGCAAAATTTCAACCGCGAACGGACACGAATAGACGCGAATAGAAACTGCATTTGCATCCGATCCCGTTGGCGTTCATTCGTGTCCATTCGTGGTTTTCCAATCTTCAGGGCCCTGGCGCTAAGCAGATACCGCTTTCCAGGCGGTTCTCTAGCTCGAAAATCTCGCTAGCGCTTTGCATGGTGAGATTTCGGGCGACGCCCTTTCCAGCTTGCGCGACCGGAAACTTGAGCTAAATGAACAGCTTCTTCCCACATTCATGGATTATCCTCCTCGCGTTTATGACCTCAGCCTCCGCACTGTCGGCCTGATCATTGGTCTCCTCCTGCTGGCAACTCACTCGATCGCCTTGGCCCGGCCGGAGCAAACCAAAGGTTGGCTCTTAAGATTGCCACGCTCCCGACCACTGGGCATTGGCCTTCTCGTTGTCGATGCTGTCTGGTCGTTCTGGCTCTTCTCTAACATAGATCTCGGTGAATTTTCGCAGTTCCGGATCCAGCTTCAGATCATCGTTCCGATCTTCTATGCTCTAACCTTCTTTTTTGTCGACGAGTTCCTGGCGGTTCGTGCGCTTGGGATTATGGCGCTGCTCGCCGCCGAGCCGATCTTATCCGCCTGCTTTCTCCGTCCAGAAACAACGCGCCTGCTACTCGTCATTCTGGCGTACGTATGGCTGACAATCGGACTCTTCTGGGTCGGGATGCCTTACCTTCTGCGGGATCAGATCACCTGGATCACCAGGAATGGGACCCGGTTCAAGGCGGCGGCCTTTGCCGGACTGGCCTATGGGCTGGTGGTGCTAGCTTGCGCGGTGGTGGCGTTTTAACGGCTGCTGAAGCCTTCGGCTCGGACGGAGCCTCGCCCAATTTCCCGAGCCGGACAGAGCCTCACCCTCCTACCCAATCCTGCGTACACCCGGGCTAGCCACCAACGGCCCCTACGGCTACAATTTCTTCCATGGTTAACGATCGCCTTCCGCGGCTCATCTTTGCCTCCAGTGAAGCGTCTGCTGAGATGCTTTACGCGACGAAATATTCTGTTCCCGACGCGTTTTTGTTCCTGATGCAGAACGGCAAGAAAACGATTCTATTGAGTGATCTCGAGATCGATCGCGGACGAAAGCAGGCAAAGGTTGATGAGGTCATTGCTTTGTCGAGCATCGAGAGCGCACTGGAAAAGCGCCTTAAGCGCAAACCGCCGATCGAGAAGACCATCGCCCATTTTTTGCGGAAGCGCCGCATCAGGCGGGCGGCCGTTCCCTACAATTTTCCCCTCGGCTTGGCATCAGAACTGGCCAAGGAAAACATATTGGTCGTTCCGGTTACTGGTCTCTTCTGGAGTGAGCGGGAATTCAAAACAGCAGAAGAACTCAAGTTGATCCAACTGGCCATTCGAATTACCGAGCTCGGCTTGGCTCGCGGGCTGGAGGTATTGCAGGTCTCTGAAATCCGATCGGGGAAAAGACTCTTCTGGGCGGGGAAACCGCTGACTTCCGAGAGATTGCGCGCCGAGATCGACACCGTCATCCTGCGGGCGGGCGGAGTTCCCGCCAACACGATTGTTGCGGGAGGAGATCAGGCATGTGATCCACACGATCGAGGCAGCGGTCCGTTAAAAGCAAATTCATTGATCATCCTGGACATTTTTCCTAGACACGCCGAGTCGGGTTACTTTGGCGATCTGACCAGGACCGTCGTCAAAGGGCGGGCCAGTGAGGCTCAACGCATGCTCTGGCATACCGTACTGGAGGCCCAAAAATTGTCGCTGCAGAAGATTTGCGCGGGCGGATCCGGCGCGACGCTGCAGCAGGAAATCTCGGACTTCTTCAAGCAGAGAGGATATCCTGCGGAAATTCGAAATGGCCGTTGGGTCGGCTTTTTTCACGGGTTAGGCCACGGGCTTGGACTTGATATCCACGAGCAACCCCGAATCGCCAGGACCGAGTTTAAACCGGGCCAGGTCCTTACCGTCGAACCCGGTTTATACATCCCCGGAATCGGCGGCGCGCGGATCGAGGACGACGGAGTAGTGACTGAGAAAGGTTTTAGGGTGCTGTCGAGATTCCCGAAGCAACTGGAGACCTAGTGCTTAGGACTTGCTCCCGGGCTGTTGAGTCCTATGATTTGCCGCATCAGCGGGAGCGTCCAATTGGCAATTGGGCGAGACAGGACCACTTTACCCAGGCTTATGACAACGATCGACGTGTATTTGGTTCCCAAATACGACAGCACTAAGTCGGATTTCGGCGAGGGCGACGGGTTCTTCGTTGGGCAGCGCGTCGCGGAGTTTCTCAAGCAGGCAGCTACCAGTTCCGGCAAAATCGACGATGCGGATTTCTGGTGGTCAGGAACCGGCACCAGTGTCGGGCCATTAGATCTGGTCTGCTATGTCTTCGATAGCATCGACCAAAGCCTCGTTGCTCAACACATGAGGAAAGGGGCCACACTAAAGTCGAAGGCCGGCAATACCGTCTGGAGCCCGACAGCGCACGCGATGATCTCCGAAGTTTATATCGCCGGAGCTATGTTCTTTGCGGCGAACCTAGGTCAACGAGACCGTGTGCTCGCCATTTCAATTATTCACGAACTCATGCACAACAAGCTTGATTTATATCCGTTTAAGAAAGGTAAGAGCGGCTACGTGGCGGATCTTCATGCAACGAATGGCAAGGCAGCATCCCAAGGCATCACCTACAGCGGCGATTTCTACGATGCCGAGGACGTAAAGTTGATGGCGGCTGGTATCGACCACCAGATCCCACAATACACCGCGGGGATGTAGGAGCGCGGTAAGCGCCGAGAGAGTTGTTCGTCTGGGCAAAATGAAGACCTCATCGGCCTTTAGAAATCGAGGACGAGGGCGATGATAGGAACGACTGCGAGCAAGGAGAGCCGCTCGACTTCAACTCGCCGCGAGCGCCAGGTCATCATTCTTCGCCTCCAATCCTCCAATCGTCCTCGAACTCGAACTCGTCCTCGATCCGAATGTTGAGTTTCTTCTCAAATCTTCACGCGTCCCCTGTGGGGTGCTCCTGACCGGAATCGAAGGCGTCGCTCGGCGCCGATACATTCCTTCCCCGCTCGGGTTCTCACTTGGTAAGGCGCGACGCCTTTGCTTACTTCGTGCCGCGCCGCCCGGGGAGCACTATTACATCAGTAGTTTTCCTGCCATGGTTGTCTTCGCATGGCCGCGTAGTTCAACCCGGTCGCCGAGAAGTTGAACGCCTAGCTCTCCGCCACGAGTCGACAATTGGTGGGCGATAAAGGTATTCTTCCCAAGTCGATCGGCCCAGTAAAAGGCGAGCGCACAATGCGCGGAACCAGTGACAGGATCCTCAGGAATGCCGGACTGAGGGGCGAAAAACCGGCTGACGAAATCGATCCCCGGCGTCATCGCCGCCGCGGTAACGATAACACCAGTCTGGTGCCATCCGGCGAGGATTCCCAGATTCGGGTTACAGGCCCGGACTTGCCTCTCGTCCGGAAGTACCAGCATCAGGTTCATGGCCGTTGCGCCTACACAGGTCACCGGTCCGGAAACCGCCAGCACCTCCGCGGCCATGGGTGGTAGTGGGCCTGCCTCAGGTCTGGTAGCCGGAAAATCTACGGCAATCCTCCCATCATTTGTCCGCTGGCACGTCAACGCCCCGCTGTGCCGGGTAACAAAATGAATGCGACCATCTTCTGGCGCAGCGGACCACTGCCACAATGCGTGTGCGGAAGCGAGCGTGGCATGTCCGCAAAGCGGAACCTCTCGAGTGGGGGTAAACCACCGAAGCCCGAACTGTCCGTCTGCGAGCGGCAGAACGAATGCCGTGTCGGCCAGGTTAAATTCGGCGGCGATGGACTGGCAAATCTCGTCGGACAGATCGGCGTTCGTCAGCACCACGGCAGCCGGATTGCCTCGGAATGGACGGATGCTGAAAGCGTCGATCACCATGTATTGATATTCCATAGCTTGCGAGAAAGGGGACGGTTCCAAATAGAAGGCCAGAACAAGTTACAGTTTCGAGGGCAGAGCGTGGCGGCGACGGCAGGGTCTTTCCCGTTGAATGCCTCCTGCGCGGGGAATTCTCTCCCCTGTGCTCTCCCGACGCACCAACTCCGGCCTGATGACGAGGCGTTCGACCGGCGCCTGTGGATCCCGAATCCGTCGGAGGAGGAATTCGAGGCAGGTGCGCCCGGCGGTTTCGAAGTCGTGGGTGACGGTTGTCAGAGAGGGATTGAAGAACGCGGCTTCTGGCATGTCGTCGTAGCCGACGACTGATACATCGTCGGGAACCGAAAGGCCATGGAGCGCCAGGGCCCTTATCACGCCCAGCGCCATTTGATCGTTGCCAGCTACCATTGCGGTAAACTTTTTTGGGTGCCGCCCAAGGAGCTCCTCCGCGGCGATGAATCCCCCTTTTGCGCTCCATTCCCCGACAATGCTGGGACCTTCTTGAATCCCATATTTTTGCAACGTCCGCGACCAACCGTCGCGACGGAGCAAACCGCAACGCCAGTCCAACGGCCCACTGATACAGGCGATTCGCCGGTGGCCGAGTTCGATCAGATGTTCGGTGCCGATGCAGGCTCCGTATTCGTGATCGGTGGTCACCATGGTGATCTCGTTCCCGGCTCCAGCATCGGTTGCGACATAGGGTAGGTGACGGAAGAGGTCCTGAAGACTGTGCAAATCGACGGCGACCGGTACGTTCAGAATAATTCCTTCCACGCCGTGCGTTCGCAGGTCGTCGGCGGCGCGTTTGATGGCCTTGACGGTCGGTTCGGTGATACTCGCCAGTAACGTGTTGTAACCGCTTTTCATCGCAGCAGTGTCCACGCTGATCAGGAGGTGCGAGGGACCAAACGAGTCCTGGCAGAATGTAATCACTCCGATGAGGTTCGACCGTTGACTGACCAGATTCCGAGCGGCGTTGTTCGGCCGGTACCCGAGATGCGAAACGGCTTCGAGGACGCGGGCCCGGGTTGGAGCGGCAACATGGGAGGCTTTGTTGATGACCCGAGAGACAGTCTGATGGGAGACCCCGGCAAAAGTGGCGACGTCGTAAAGGGTGACAGATTTCGAGCGAGCAGGCATTCCGTAGAGGCAGGATACCAGAACAACCAAGGGGTAAACAAGATTGAATCTTGACACAGCCCAGCGTCACACTTCAATTGTTATCGCTAACACTCGGCTGCTATTCTTCGTTCCGATCGGAGTCTCGGTGCTGATTGCCTCGATCCTCTGGAAAACGATGTTTGACCCGAACGCGGGGCTGATCAACTCGCTGTTGTCCCTGGCCAAGATCCCGAGCCAGCCGTTTCTGATCAGTCAGGAACAGGCGTTGTGGTGCATCGTGGCGATCGCGACCTGGAAAGGAATCAGCTTTTGGATGATTTTTCTTTGGGCTGGACTCCAAGGGTTGATCGTACCGGGCGTCGCCAATGGGATCGTGATTTTTTTGTTCCGACAGTTCTTTGCGCTGATCCCGCTGATCATTCTTTTGCCGTTGCAGCGATTCTACGTCCAAGGTGTTACAGCTGCCGCGACCAAAGACTAACCAACCCAGAACACGCACGCCTAATTCATATGAGACCTGTTATTTTTGATACCGATATCGGCACGGATGTGGACGATATACTTGCTCTGGTTCTTCTGGCTAAAGCGCCCGAACTCCAACTAATTGGCGTCACCACGGTCTATGGAGACACTGCGTTTCGAGCAAAAATCGCGAAAGCCACCACCCACATCCTGGGTCGGGAAGATATCGCGATTATTCCGGGAGAACAGCACACTCTGAGCGGGCGCCAGGTCCATTGGGCCGGACACGAGGGTGAAGGGGTCCCCCGGGTGGATTCGTTCGAGGTCGAAGCGAAGCAACCTGCTCCAAGCTATATTGGCGAGACCGCCGAGGCCCTCGATGGGGAGCTCGAAGTGATTGCGACCGGTCCGCTAACGAATATCGCCAGAGCGATTACCGCAGCGCCCGCGTCGTGCGCCAAAATCAAGCACCTCTATATCATGGGAGGCGCGTTTTGGATGAAGCGCGCTGAGCATAACATCAAGTGTGACGCAGATGCTGCTCGCGTTGTTTTTGGCAGCGGTATTGCGACCACGGTTATCAGCCTCGACCTGACGCTTAGAGTCTGGCTGGGAAAAAAGGATTTGCCCCGGATCGCAGCGCTACCAAACGGGCTTGGCCCCTTGCTGGAGAATCAGTTGATTCGCTGGTGGGAATATTCGCATGTCGAAGGGAACAGTCCGCACGATCCTCTGGCAGCCCTCGCCATGGTGCGGCCGGAATTCTTTCGATTTGAGAATTGCGATATCGACGTGCACGACGAAGCGAGCGCTCCGGGCTTCACGACGCTGGTGGATCGAGAGAATGGCAAGATCCGCGTTGGGGTGGATGTCTTCGCGCGAACGGCGGAACAGGAGATCGTAAGGCGGATCGTCGCTTGAAGCAGCGGGTTCACAGAAGAAAACAAAGAGAATTTGAACAGAAGGGAGCAAAGGAAGCAAAGATTTAGTTTAGGCCAACTCTCTCAACTCGACGCCAAAATGCGCTATTTTTCGGGGTGAATCGCCCGCCGAGGCGCTTAAATAAAGGAAGAGGTGTTCCAAAGTGCCTGTAGTGCAGACCAAGACTCTTCACAGCGGGACAATTCAGAGTAAAATCGGTGGCCGTAATGTTCTTGAGGTGCCATGCGCGGATCAAAGACGGCAAAGAGCATCGCTACTGGAGCGTGGTGGAGAATCGGCGCTGCGGGCGTGGCAAGGTGGTCCAGCGGCAAGTGCTCTACCTTGGAGAGATCAACGACAGTCAGCGCGAAAGCTGGTGTCGAACGATCGAAGTCTTCGATGAGAAGCGCGAGCAGACATGCCTTTGGCATTGTTTCCCGCTGATCGGCAGGTACCCAACTTCGCCGCTGGTTTTGGCGTGCAGGTCCGGCTTAAAGAGATGGAACTGCATCGGCCTCGGCAGTGGGGAGCTTGTTGGCTGGCCTGCCATCTTTACGAGCAGTTGGGGTTGGATGATTTCTGGGCCGAGCGTTTGGCCGACAGTCGGGAGGGAACTTGCTGGCAGCATATTTTGCAAACCTTGGTTTGCTATCGACTCATTGATCCGGGCAGCGAATGGCGGCTGCATCGGCAATGGTTTGAGCAAAGCGCGATGGGAGATCTGTTGGATGAAGATTTTTCGCTGGTCGAAAAGAACGCGCTGTATCGTTGTTTGGATAAGGTGCTCAAGCACAAGGAGCAGCTCTTCGGTCATCTGCGCCAACGCTGGCAGGATCTTTTCGGGGCCCGCTTCGAGGTGCTGCTCTACGATTTAACCAGCACCTATTTTGAAAGCGATCCGCCTTTTGAGGAAACGGACAAGCGCCAGTTTGGCTACAGCCGGGACAAACGCTCCGACTGTGTGCAAGTGGTCATCGCGCTCATCGTCACTCCGGAAGGCTTCCCGCTAGCTTATGAGGTTTTGCCGGGCAACACCTCGGACAAAACCACGTTGCGCAAATTCCTGCGCAAGATCGAAGAGCAATACGGCAAAGCCGAGAGGGTGTGGCTGATGGATCGTGGCGTGCCCACCGAGGAAGTGCTGAGGAGATGCGCTCAAGTGTTCCGCCGATTTACTACCTGGTGGGAACCCCAAAGGGCCGCCTGACCAAATTGGAAGCCGATCTATTGGAGCGTCCCTGGCAGAGTGTGCGTCCCGGTGTGGAAGTCAAAGTCTTGCCCCAAGAAAATGAACTTTACGTTTTCGCCCAGAGTCAGGCCCGAGTCCACAAGGAGCGGGCCATGCGCCGACGCCAGCTCAAAGCTTTATGGAAACGGCTCGGCCAACTCCAGCAGATGAAACTCACCGCGCGCGAGCTGCTCCTCAAATTGGGCGAAGCAAAAGGTCGCTACCGGGCCGCGTGGCGTTTAATGGACATCCAGCTCCCAGAGCCCACGACAGAAGGAATCGCGAGTTTCAGTTTTGCTCTGAATCGTCAGAAGCTGCGAATAATCCGCCGCAGGGAAGGTCGCTACCTGCTTCGCACAAACCTCCTGGGGCGTGACCCAGCTCAACTGTGGCAATTTTACATCCAGCTAGTCGAAATCGAAGCGGCCTTTAAGAACTTGAAGGACGACTTGGCGCTGCGCCCCATTTTTCACCAACTCGAGCGTCGGATCGAGGCGCATATCTTTGTCGCCTTCATGGCCTACTGCCTGCACGTGACCTTGCGAGCCCGGTTGCGTCCGCTCGCACCCGGACTGACCCCACGTGCTGTTTTGGACAAATTTGCCGCCATCCAGATGCTCGATGTGCACTTCCCGACGACCGACGGCCGTACCCTGATCTTAAGCCGCTACACCCATCCAGAACCCGATCAAAAAATCCTGCTCGAACAACTTAACCTCACGCTGCCGGCCCAACCGCCACCGCGCATCAGCTCTCGCCGAAAGCTCTTGAATCAGAACTAATACATAGCTCCTGTGGTGCAGACCTTTTGACCACGATGTCCATTCTGGAGCGCCTTCCCGGGCCATGAACCCCTCGAGTTGAGAAAGACAGGTTAGTAGAGAAATTGCGGGCGTGGCTGGTAGGGATGGCGCTCCCGCGCGTCCGGCGTGGCACGTCTGGAAATCTCCGTTTGCTGGTCCGCTCTTAAGACACTAAAGCTGTGGATGGTTCACAAGGCGTGAGCTGTCATCCGAATTCTTTGGCTCGTTTGCTGAGATTACGGAGCAGGCGCTCTTTGTATTTTTCCTCGTAGTAGGTTTGACCCTGCTCGACGTAGGCGGCGCCGAACTTGAGCATGCGGTAGAACAATCGGGCGAGCTTGTGAGCCCCGGCGTTAATGGCGACGGGTGCGCCCAGGCGGCTTTTGATACGCCGAATGAAGGCGCCGATCGGCGTTTGGCTCTCATGGCGCTTTGGGCTGCCAGCCGGAACATCGCCGTCGCGCGATTCTTGGTTTTTCCAGCACTGGAACTGAGCACTTTGCCTCCGCTGATCCGATTATCCGGACATAATTTTAACCAGGAGCAAAAGTGCTTTTCACTCTTCCAACAGTTCATGTCCAAACCCGTTTCGGCGATGATCGTTTGCACGGCCACGTTCATTTCGGTCAAAGCCTTCTGCATGCGCAGAACATGGCTACTGCAGTCTTTGACCAAGGAGTCACGCAAGCGAGAAGAAAGGTGCGCAAAACGCAGATCTCGTCCTTTGATCGGAACGAGTCGTTTAATTTAACAACCCAAAAGTGTGTAACTGCTGAAGCCATTGGCAGTCAGAGACATCGCTTTTGCGACCGGGCAAGTTCTTCACATGAGCGGCGTTGACCAGTTTTACTTCGAAACCTCTTTGCTCCAGGATCTGAAAGACCGGAATCCAGTAAACCCCGGTTGATTCCATCACCACCGTCTCAACGTGATGTTCCGCGAGCCAGTCGGCGAGCCGGTGCAGATCGTTGGTAAACGCACCAAACTTGCGGACATTCTCCTCGGTGCAATCCTCGCCAACGGCCACGAAGTGAAAATTGGCGCCGATATCAATGCCGGCGGCATGGAGATTGATCCGTTCTAGAATATTCTGGCGACCTTTTTCTTTGCTCTGGCGATGGGTTGGGCTTTTCTTTGCCATACCTGCTGGGACTTTCTTGTTGCTGGGTTGTTTTTTTAAGCGCAGCGGATCGGCCCGAGTTGGATAAGCGTGGAAATCTCTTAAACAGGATAACTCCAGATCGGGAAACAGCCCCGATCTGGAGCCTCGCTAATGCATTAACCAAATTGCTCGGAACCAAACTCCTAATCGGGCATAAAGCTCCAATGCTACGCCGGTCTTAACTGCCGATCACTGCTGGGAAATTCTTACTCAGAATCACCCAGGGTGATCAACCTGCGTTTCTTCTCGCATTAAGAACCCGCAAGCGGGTTCTTAATGCGGGAAGAAACCATTCGCTCTCCTTGGCTGGTCATTTATATTTTAGTTACGACTTACTTTCTTAGGTCAACCTGATCTGGTTTCTTAAGAGCTGTCTAGCAAACAACCTAAACTTAGGACGCTAATAGCTATGGCAAAGATTGAGCACATCGCACCCGGTCGGGTGATCGATCCAACGCCACTTTGACCTAGAAACCCGCGGATGGGAGCTTTCGCGCGTAGAAATACGCGGCGACTGGTACTTTGCGGCGGTCCATGCCGCAGATACGCGGCGATTGCTTTGCCAACTTCTGCGGACAAGGGTAGATCGCTGCGCTGACCACTCTTGCCGCGCACGCTCAATTTTCCCAGGTTCCAGTCGATGTCAAAATCACTGAACAAACCGATGATGGCGTTCGTCATTATCTCCAGAATCCCCATGGTGCCCATAGTTGTTTTAAGTATTGATTTCTTGTCGGCGCACCTCTTTTCAGCGTTGCCATCCGTTCGCCGACAATGGCCAATTGCGTGGGATTCAATTGACGCCGGCATTCATTCTATCCAGTAGCCTAAGGCGCCTAACAAAACTGCGGGGCAAGAAATTTCTAAACTCGCGACAATTGTGTCCGAAAAACAAAGCCTCAATGCCGACGACAGCGCCCGAATATTAAGAAACGATGAGCGATTTAGCCGACGGTCTGGAGCGCCACGCGCACGAGCAACTCAGGAAGGCAAAGCAGTACCCGGCCGGTAGCTCTCTACGCAAGCTGAAGGAAAGACACGCTCAGGAATTGTTTCAAGAAGTCAAACGTCTGCGGGTAAAAAACCGATGAGATAAGGCACATAGACGGATATGTCGCCACGGGCGACCCGACAGTATCCAGGCGTCCTTCGCCTGGATGGATTTGAGCGCCTGCTTACGCCTTGGGGCTGCCCCACTCTCGGATAAACGAAATTCGCTAATGGCCTGCGGCGTCGTGCCGACCCGCTTAGCGGCTTCCTCTCGAGTGAGTGAAAACGAAGTCGAGAATCCGACTTCGTTTTTGCTGCTGTATATTGTGCTGTCTCGAGGCGATTGGCAATCTTATCGGCGACCGCCGCCTTTTTGGGGCCGCCGTCAAATGGAGCCCGATGATGTTCCCCGAAATGATGTAGGCTACGGCATCGGGCGGATCAATTCTCTGGATCAGGCCGATTAGCTCCTGTCGGCGTAATTTTTTCAGGTCCGGACGGTATGGGAGGACAATGAGGGACTACTTGAGAATGTGAACCTTTACTAACTTTCCAACTTCTCTGATGGACTGTATCTTTAAAATACATTGAAGCTTGGCTGCGATCATCGCCAACTGACCCTGCTCAATATCGTCGTAACAGTGCTCCGACGACGCCGGGTTACACCCGCAGTCTCCCGGCAAATCAATCCGCCCCGGGGGGTCTTGAGTGCGATCAGGCTACCGGTCTATGGAAGCGGTTGAACAAAGATGCGGTCGCAAAGGCCGCGGTTATGCCGGCAAGCAATCGATGGGCTTCTGGTTCTGGGAACAGGGCTACTTCATCGTCGAGGGCCTAAGCGATTCGATGGGACTCAATACCAGTGTCAAGGGCCTCGACGGGGTTGATTTGCTCATCACACGGAAAAGCGCTGATTATTTATGATAATATGGCCTTTCCAAGAGGCGAATGCCGGCGTGATCACGGAGGACCTCGAGAAGTTGATCAAGAAGGTTGAGGGTCACCGGTCGGGAGGGGGGTGGATGCGACGACTCACGCGGAGGCGATTTTGCACGACCTGAAGCAGGCGCTGAGGCGGTGAAATCGGGCAAGGGCTGGCCCAAGACCGTGTCGCTGGCATCTCAGGCGCTTCGGGCCAGGCGACCGAAGGTCGGCGGGAAGCTCGGCGCTGCCGGGATTGTGTTCAAGGAATACAACGAGCTCGGCAGGACTCGCGCCGCCCCCTGGCAGCGCAACTTCTCCGGGGCCACAACGGCCCGGGGCCTGCCGGGCATCGGTCTGCCGATCGTTGACGTTGGCGCGAACTTTGTCCATCTAGGGGACGCAATTTCAGGCGGCGGCACGGTGGCCAGCATCGCAATTCAGGCGGTCGCCCAGGCAGTTTGCCATCGAGGTCGATTGGTTCAAAGAAAAATGCAACAGCTCAACGAGAAGATCGCCAAGAACGGAGACCTGCCGCCCGACGAACGCCTGCGCGAGGAGTTCGACCTCGACGATGATGATATCCAGAATCTGAAGGACAAATATCAAAGTAGGATGACGAGCGCGACCCGGTATTAGAACTCCCGCCGCCGCCAGCGTATGACGATATCCCCCGGCGGTTGTGGGCGGTAGCCGTTCTACCGCCGGCCTCAGTGCCGTCACCGGCTCTAAGGACGACTCCCCAAGCAGCGCCGCGGCACCGACGCCACAGCCCATCAAACCCGACGGCTGGATCCCGATTTCCCTGCGCCTGAGGCGGCGTGCAACGGCATCCTGACGGTCAAGAACGGCAGAAAGGCAAGAAAGGCATCATCGCCAGCGTCCAGAACCGCTTCGCCCAAAATTAAAGAAACCTGCGCCCCCGGTAAAAGAACGATGATTACCAACGGTCAACGTCGGAACGGAGCGCAGGTGGCGATCGAGGTCGCCTGCGATTCCTTGACTTATTTAGCAATTCTCGCGGCTACGATGAGCGTTGGTTCGCCTGGTGCTGAATACACGCCAGCTTAACTTAACTGCATTTTAGCGAATTTATCGCCCGCGTTGAACGGTCGCTTGAACGACACGCTCCCTTCATAGCCGACAGCGATGGTGAACGCTGTTGCAAGAAAATCCTAAGGTCGAGACCAATCCTTTCGTTAATAACATATTCACATTCTTTTTAAAGCAGGATGCTCGAGGATTGAGCTGCCTGATAGCGGGGGACCGTCGGAACATGTAAGAAGCGCCGACGGTTCCCCAATGGGGGCGCTAATTGTTAAGGCTAGCGACTCCCACAGCTGTAGCTTAGCAGAAAGGGTTTGCTGGCAGACTCCGCTAACACATGGATTTTTTTTCGCCGCGAGTACTTGTACCACTCGAGTCGGGTCGGGTTGACCGACGGAGGTGATCGCTAGTTTGATATTCTGGATTACGGCCTCAGCAAATTCAGATGTACGGTCATCCTTGAGTCGGGCCGCCTAAAGAACATCCGCCAAGTTGACGAAGAGTTTCGCGACGACCCCAAAACGCCAAGGAATCCGACCGCCAGAATCATCGGTGTCAATGCTGATAAATTAAACGATAATCTGAGCCGAGATCGTGGAATCGATATTGACGCCCATGATCAAAGGGACAGTAGGAAGGATGTAGCGAGCTTCACTTTGGCAACAGACATGATCGAACAGTTTAAGCAAATCGTTCATTCCTCCCGGCAAATAACCAGAATTGCGGAGGAATGGGCCCGCCAGAAGGCGACCGGTTCCAGCGCAGCTAGGCTAGTGTACTGTTTCGTAAATCGCTTTAAGAAGTGGCAGCCTCCCATGCTCTTGAGAACTTCTTGGCCGTGGGCATGCCAAACATAGCGTTTCGGTTCCAAGTTATGTTGTGCAAGGTAACGATTTATCGTGTCAACCAATTCGGCGACCGAGCCGAAACTGCCTGGGAGGATCGCTTGTTGGCTGAGATCGCGGAAGAATCGTTCGACCATGTTCATCCATGAAGCACTTGTGGGCGTGAAGTGGAGATGAAAGCGCGGATGACGCTCCAGCCAGTGACGGACCTTTTGGTGTTTGTGCGTCGAATAGTTATCCACGATAAGATGAATGCTGAGGTCCTCAGCGATTTGGGAGTCGAGTTTCTTCAAGAATTTGAGCCACTCATTGTGCCGGTGGCGTGGCGCCACTTGGCTGATGACCTTGCCACTGAGGTAATCGAGTGCGGCAAAAAGGGTCACCGTTCCATGCCGATAATAATCGTGAGTGACCGTGCGGATATGTCCTTGGGCGGCGACGAAGGCCATGTGGAGATTACATTCTTACATTCGACAATAAATCCACTCTAAAGCTCAGAGCCGCCGGCCAGGCGACAGTAAACGTGGGAGCGAAGGTTGAAGCAGTGCATGAAGCAGGGGAACACTTCCAGGGGATCTAGAAGAGGACCCAGCGTCCAGGTACAGCTGCCAATCCGGGATCGTCGGTGGCGTTGCAGCTAAGTGACTGCTCTCTATTTCCCGCCCTCCTCTCTTTACGTGCTCCGGGTTATGGTCTTTTGACGAAACGGAGAGTATTCCGCTAAGGAATCTGAACGGATGTGCCTGGTACCCTAAATTGCGAGCGGATCAAATTCGAGGCAGAAGCGCGAAAAAATAAGAGGACGTGGGTAACAGTAAACCGTTATCTGTCGAGCTGTGTATCAAGCATCACGATCGATTGGCGGACTTGATCCTCGTTCTTCATGCGCGAATAAACCGCTTTACAAGCGTGCAACACGGTTCCGTGATGCCGGCCGCCGAAAGTCTCCCCAATTTCGTGCAAGGAGGCTTTGGTGTGTTGCCGAGCCAGATACATGGCCACCTGGCGAGGGAAGACTACATTCGCGTTGCGCCTTTTACCAATCATGTCCGCGAGCCGAACGTCGAAATGTTCGGCCACTTGCTTTTGAATCCCCTTGATAGTGAGCGGCTTCTCAATGTCTTCCCGCAAAATATCCCGCAACAGTTGCTCTACCGTTTCTCGGGAACACTCTTTCCGGTTCAATGACTGATAAGTGGCAACCCGCGTCAAGGCACCCTCCAGGCGCCGAACATTGGTGCGTACATGTTGTGCGAGATAGGCCAGCACATCCTCGCGAAGTTCGGTCTGGAAGGCACCCGCCTTTTTCTTGAGAATAGCCATTCGAGTTTCGATATCCGGCGGATGCAATTCTGTGCTTAACCCACACTCCAAGCGAGAAACAAGGCGATCTTCCAGGTTGGAGATTTCGCTTGCCGGACGATCACTTGAAAGCACGATCTGTTTGCGGCCATCAAACAGCGTATTGAAGGTGTGAAAAAATTCTTCCTGGGAGCGCTCTTTGCCGGCCAGGAATTGTATATCGTCGATCAACAGAACATCTGTCTGCCGGTAGCGCTTCCTGAAACTGACCAGCCTATTTTGTTGGATGGCGTCTATGAACTCGTTGGTAAACCTCTCGCTCGAGAGGTACATCACCTTTTGAGTCTTTCCTCGTTCGATCGTCAGCTGGCCGATTGCCTGCATCAAGTGCGTCTTTCCCAAGCCTACGCCCCCGTAGATAGATAAAAAGCGGGTTACAGGTTTTGACCAGGTTTTGAGAAACCGCCAAGGCCGCGGCGTGTGCAAACTGGTTATTCGAACCCACCACGAACGCTTCAAACCTGTTGCGAGGATTCATTCCGTGATCGAGGGGATCTTCCGAATTCTCATCCTGTGACGAGGGGATCTGCGTTTCGCTCACCTTTTCAGAAGAAACAGCGACGCCGATCATCGCACCATCTCCACCACAGAATTTAATTTCTCGAGGGCTGCCGAGCACGGACGTTGCGACGGACTGTACGACATTCAGGTAATTGCTCTCAATCCAGAACTGGTCGATGCTGTTGGGAACCTGGAAGGTTAGCGCGAACTCATCTGCCCCTACCAGCTCGATCGCAGCAAACCACCTGTCGAACGCATCGGCGCCGAGATGTGACCTAATGCCACGCGCTATTTCCCGCCATATCCCATTGCAAAGCTCTTGCATAGGACTCTTCTCCACATCCTTTAAGGGGAGCCGCAGTATCCTCCTTGCTTTCAACACCGAACAACCGGGTTGAGCCGAGCTTCCCCTTTATTCTATCGGCTACAGCAAAAACCGCTTTAAGACACTCCTAATGAGCTAGTTACGGGGTTCAATCCATGTTGAAAATACGCCTATACAAGCCTAGCCAGCGACTTAGCGGTCGTGAAATAACTTTCTGTGACAGATCGGCTTCCTATCTTATTTAACATAGTTGTTAACACGTTATTAACACCGCACGCCTTACCTTCGCCTGCGTGGAATCTGGATCGTAAAAGCGCAGCATGGTATCGGCAAGGAAAAAGTTTTTGTTGAGCTATGAATATTTAGAAAATCGGCTCCGGGTCAAAAGAAACGGAAATTCGACTTTAAAAGCTGTTATCCAGGGAGTTGACTTTTCAGAGAGCGCTGAGGATCCTGCCTGCTCTGTCATGGGCGAATAGTGCTGGCAATTGATTTTCGGTCGTCAGCATCATTTTTTCGCTGACCGGAGAATGCGCAACGGGGGTCGCTACGAATTTGCAAAGTGGATCTGTTGTAAGCCCAGAGGTATCGACCGGACCGGTTGTGCTTGTTCGTCGAAACGAATACTCCAGATACGCTCGTGGTTGAAGCCCAACAGCGCAGATAGGGAAGCCGTTAGCGGAATCGCGCAGGAGCTTCCAGGGAGAATACCAAACCTTGGATGGATGAAGCGGACATCAATGCCGGAAGCTTCTGGCATACCGATATTGGAGAGCAAATTCTGCCCAGACTTCCTTGACCTTGAGCGGTGAGGATTCCTCGCGTTGCGGCGTTCCGGAACACTCTCCTCGCGCAGGCGTTCGTCGGGCGGCAGGCCTCCGTTCTTGGCGACCTCCTCGTTGAGGTCGGTACTGCTTTGCCTTCCTGAATTGCTCGTGCGCCTGTTGACTTTGTTGCGCTCGCTTGTTCAATTCCTACAGATATAGCCCATCTTCGGTAAACTCATCAGGGAGGTCATTTTTGATGACCTTTCCTGTGGCGGGATGATATTAAAGGCCCGCCTCCATGTCCTTGGACTGTCGCGACAGCGCCACGGAGAAGCACCTCTGCACCCTCGTTCTCGCCTTGTGCTAATAGAGATGATAACTCAATCCGGACGCGAGAAGCCCGAGGCTGATCAAACGATCGGTCATCATCATCAAGACATACCTGCAAGCCGTCCTTCTCGGGTATCATCATGTCCAGGACTAGCTGGAAGATCGGGCTGGTATTGGCGGGTCATGTCGATGGCATATTAACGATCTGGTGCGACCAGGACATCGAACTGCTCTTTCAGTTGAGCGGCAATGAACGCTGCCAGGTCAGCCTGATCCTTACCTATCAGGATAAGAGGACGATCACTTTTTGCCAGAAAGTCGGAGTAGGTTTTTAGATCGCGGATCAGAGGATGACTCTCGGCGAAGCCGAAAGCGGTCTGTTCGGATTGTTCACCAATCAGTCGGCGAACGTCTTTGAGCCGATGAGTGCCGGCCTTGAGTGCCTTGGCGCAGGCGGCATTCAAGACGGCTCCGGAGTGCTTCTTAATCAGGTTGCAGAGACCCATAATCGAGCGCAGCGATTCCGGACCGCGTGCGTCGAGGGCACTCTGTGCCCATTGGCCGCATTGCTCGCCCAGCACCGCCGCTCGGTTGACCCAATAACGGCACGAGGACAGCACCGGAGCGCTAAAGCCGCCGGCTCTCAGGGAGTGGCTGAACTTGCCAGGTTCCTGCCGAGTATGCATCCCAACTTGTTCCATGCGCTCGTTGAAGATCTTCACGCTCGACGCGGTCTGCTTCGGGCACACCCCATTAACGATCGAGCCGACTATCTGTACGAAATCCCGCCCGAAGACCTGCCCGCGCGCTCATCCTCGATGAAGATGGCCTGTACGATCCCGCGCACTTCAATGATCGCCTGCTATTGGGCCTGAAGGGCACAATGAGTGAAGCGGAACTGCATGTGCTTAAGGCACGACTGCGGGGCGGCATCCTGAGCCGCGCCCGTCGTGGGGAGCTCAAGCAGATGGTGCCCGTCGGCTTTGTACACGACTCGCAGGATCGTGTCATCCTCGATCCGGACGCCCAAGTGCAGGCGTCGGTGCGTCTGTTCTTCGAAACCTTCCAGCGGACCGGGTCCTGTTTGGCAGTGGTCAAGGAGTTCCATGCGAAGGGGCTCCTGTTTCCACGCCGATTACGTAGCGGCGTCCACAAAGGCGAGCTGGTCTGGGCCGAGTTGCTGCACTGTCGTGCGCGGCAGATCATCCACAATCCGCGCTATGCCGGCGCCTTCGTCTTCGGTCACACCAAACAGCGGCATCTGCCTAATGGCAAAGTCTGCTCGCGTCTGGTGCCAAGCGAGGAATGGATTTTGTTGCGCGACATGCATCCCGGCTACGTGTCAGCCAGCGCGCACAGCTCAAGCAGCGGATGCCAATCGGTGGAGTTGCGCGCTAGACGCGATACTTCCAGACCAAGGACGATGCCAACGCGACCCAGACTGACTTCGGTCACCAAACGCTGGAAGCCCTCTCGGTCGGCGGCACTGGCGCGCGACTGATCGGCATGGAGTGCATCACCCTTGGTGAGCGTGACGTCTTCGATCAATAACCGCAGCATGCGCTTTTTCTCCTTCATTTGGGTGCGCGGATCGCGCCAGAGGCGCGGGAAGTCAGTGGCGAGAGCCATCAGTTCTGCACGCTCGGCGTCGGTCACAACATTTGCGTCGGCGGCCTTTGCGCGCGGCCGTCCAAGGAGTGGTCACGACGGTTCGCACACCACGCTCATTGAGTACATCAGCGATTTCCCCGTCCGTGTAGGTGTTAATAAGCCGGTGTTAATAAGCCGGTCGATCTCTTTGACGACCTCAGCATCGGTGGTGCGCAGCTCCACCCGCGCCCCCAGGCTGTGAGCGATCCTCTTTTTCGCGACAGCGCATTCTTCGAGCCGAACGATCTGGTGCAGGTCAAGTACGAGATGTTGCGCAGCGTCGAGCAGGAGGGCCGTCCAGTGGTGGAGGCGGCCCAAGCCTTTGGCCTGTCCCGCCCGGTCTTCTATGTCACTCAGAGGTGTTCAAGCGCGAAGGCCTGCCCACGATTGGTGCCGCGCAAGCGCGGGCCAAAGCGGCCCCACAAGCTGAGCGACGAAGCGATGGCCGTCCTGCTCGAGGCTATAGAAGAGGCTGGACGGATGCTCAAAGCGAGGAGTTAGCGGCGGTTCTGGCGCAGCGCTGTGGCATCGAGGCCCATCCGCGCCGTTGCCAACCGCAGCGGTTATTCTCAAAACGGATCACTTTCGTGATGTGATCTGTTCGTGCGCCGTTACAATGCCCTAGTAGTTGCTTGCAAAAAGCCAGCGGATCAGGTGAGTTCGGGTTCACTATCCGCAAGCCCTAGGTCGCGCCAGGAGTTGGGTAAGCGCGGAGCTGATCTCGCTGGTCACCGGCTCAAAGCACTGAGAAGAGACTTGGGCAGGCGACGGGCACTTGACTACCGGCAGGGCATGCTTGAGCGGGTTGCTGCACGGTGCGTTGAAGCAGGCCTACGGATGAAAAATGGCCACATGCCGCTCATGGTCGCGAGTGAGGATGGCCGGGTCGTGCGTGGCAAGATCGACAGATAGGGCGTAGATAGAGCCTAGGCAAAATGGCATTCCGAACTGGGGACGACCAGCATGGAATATCCGTGCTGCTGAGCTCACTTGATTCAACCTTTCTCAAGCGTCGCATTTTCAAGTGCCGCTGCAGGACTCTGGGATTTAAATCGTGATTCCGGCAAAAATCGTTTACCCACGCTCCCTGGCTTCGTATTTGATTACGAGCCGTTTGATCTCTTCCCGGCTTTCTCCGCCTCAGGCCCTGAACTTCGTGGCTTTCGCTCACACCCCGACTAGACCAAAAAAACCGCGCGTCGACTAGATGCGGATAGCTAGCCGGTTACGCGTGCCCCCTCCCCCGTAAGCGTCAGACTAAGCGCACCTAGAACCTAGTGACCGCTCAGGTTTTCGTGCTGAACTTGCGGGATGAACGAAAACCAAGAAGCGCGGTCGGCGAACACGTTGACCAGATCGTCAGGGCTTTCGGCGGTTCACGAGTGTTGACCGGGTTCTATACTCAACGACTGCTTCCCAAAGCACCTTGCAGATCGAGCCGTCCCTTTGCGGGATAGCAGTGGCGCCGACTCGGGTTTGTTTCAATATTCTACCAGTCAGCCGTCCGATTTTTTCCGCCCGAGAGCGAAGAGAACTTAGACTTCGGCCAATCGGTTTGTCCGAATATCCGAAGTGCGCGGTCATTTTCCAGAAATGGCTAGTATAGTGATGCGCAAATAACTAGACAATAAATCTGGCGCGAATATAGTGATTTCAATGGAAACGTCGCGCCAGTGCATCAATCTGGAAGAACCGCAACGGCAATTATTGGAACAATGGGTGCGCGCTCACAGCACGCCTCAGCAAGTAGCCAAGCGCTGCCAAATCATTCTGCAAAGCGCCGATGGAAAGTCAGATCAAGCGATTGCCATGGAGTTGGACATCAACCGGCACACCTGTCGGCTTTGGAGAGAGCGTTTTGTTGAGTGCGGAGTTGACTGTCTGTGGGAGGTCGAAGCCGGTCGGGGGCGCAAAGTCGCAAGCTGGTTTAGCTCAGAGAATCATCGAAGCAACCCTTCATTCCAAGCCTGCAGGGCAAACACATTGGACCACGCGAAAGATGGCCAAGGAGCAGGGAGTTCATGCCAGCACTGTGGCGCGAATCTGGCAGGAGCACGAACTCAAACCTCATCGGCAAAAGACCTTCAAACTCTCGCGTGACGCAAAGTTCGTCGAAAAGCTTCTCGACGTCGTCGGGGTCTATCTCAATCCTCCCCAACACGCCATCGTGCTCTGTGTCGATGAAAAGTGTCAGATTCAAGCCCTGGATCGTACTCAGCCCGGTTTGCCACTTAAAAAGGGTCGCTGCGGCACCTGGACTCACGACTACGTCCGGCACGGAACAACGACCTTGTTTGCTGCGCTCAACGCAGCCAGCGGTAAGGTCAGCGGCGAATGTTATCCACATCATCGCCACCAGGAGTTCATCAAATTCCTGCGCCGACTGGATAGCGAATATGAGTCGGATCTCGAATTACACTTGATCATGGACAACTACGGCACCCACCAACATGAGAAGGTGCGCCGCTTTCTGGATCGCCATCGGCGCTTCAAAGTTCATTACATCCCAACCAGTTCGAGTTGGCTCAACTTGGTGGAACGCTGGTTTGCCGAACTCAGTGGCAAGGCCGTACGGCGAGGCAGCTTTGCCAGCGTGCCTGACTTAATCCAAGCCATCTTCGACTTCATCGCACAATGGAATGCAGAGCCTACGGCATTCGTCTGGACAGCCAAAGCGGAGGACATCTTGGCAAAGATTGAAAGGTGTCGTCAGCGGTTGGAGGAAATCTCTCCCGGATGCACAAAACCGAAAAACGGGCTAAAGAAAGCCGCATGAATTAATGTATAGTTATTTGAGAAACGGAACACTCGCTATAATCTTCGCGAGACGTTTTTCCTAGCGCGGCAATTGGCGGCTTGTTCGAAAGTGGGCATCCGTATCCCGGAGATGGGACGCCGGTTTGCGGTTTTCCTTTTCCAGCGCGGAAGACAAGCTGCCACAAAAGAGGTTTGTCTTTCAGGCCGTCCAAAGCGAACGGAAACCGGCAACCAGGTCCTCGAAACCGGCAAGATTCCCCAATCAGGTTGCGCTTGGGGTCAGCCGTTTGAGGCCGCTCCCTCGGAGAGGCCTCTTTTGTGACTCGTGGCACGGTTTATGCTCTACAGAATTGTAAGCTGCGAATCTAACAGGTTCTGCGGCTTCCTTAACCGGTCTACTTACACTTCTTGCGGCTCAGTTTCACGGACCTTTGGAAACAAACTTATGGCGCGAACGGCATCCAGGACGCACGGTAACGTGGCAGAACTCGAGAGCAATCCTTCGCTCACCAAGACCTCAGAGGTTTTAAGCGATAAATTCTCCATCCCTAGAAACAGGGCAGTTGAAAATCAGGCCTTTGCCACCGGCCTTGCCACGGCGGCCTCTTTTCCGGTCCCTTCTTGGAAAACTATTCTGGACCTCACAGTAATTTTGCTCAGCGTGCCCTTGTGGTTGCCGGTCGTGCTGTTTCTGGCGTTGTGGATTAAACTCGCTTCTCCCGGACCGGTTTTTTTCCGACAGGAACGCGTCGGCCATGGCGGGAAAAATTTCATGATCCTCAAGTTCAGGACAATGAAGGTGAACGTCGAGACCCGGACGCACGAACGTCATCTCGAGCAACTAATCAACGCCGACGTCCCGATGACGAAATTGGATGCTGCAGGTGATCCGCGCATCATTCCTGGGGGGCGCTTTCTCCGGGCTACCGGCTTGGATGAATTGCCCCAGCTCTTTAACGTGCTCCGCGGCGAAATGAGCTTGGTCGGCCCGCGTCCCTGCACGCCACACGAATCTAAGAGCTACCAGGTGTGGCAAAGGGAACGAGTCAATGCCCGGCCCGGCCTGACTGGTTTTTGGCAAGTCAACGGTAAGAATAGGACCACATTTACTGAAATGATCAAGTTGGACATCTTTTATACCAAGAACATGTCACTCTGGCTCGATCTCACGATAATGTTAAGGACGCTTCCAGCACTCATCACACAGGTTATGGATAGCCGTTCCGTTCGGCGTCCCCGCGTGCGGGCGGTTGCTGGCAATCTCTCAAACAAGTCTATTGCCGGGCAGTACTGAACGCAGCGACCTGCTGATAGTCCGCGCCAAATTGGCGGTGTGCGCAACCATTCCAGCCGTAGGCGGAGATGGGTCAGTGGCTGCTTAGTTAGCCTAATTTTCTACGAAATCCATCGCGACAAAAATAACCAGCGGCGTCATTTTTGCAGGAGAAAAACCTCGACTACAAGTTGAGAGAAGAGTTTGAGCGAGTTAAGAACTCAAGTAGATCGAGGGCATCCATTTAATAAAATGCGCAATTTCGCCCGTTTCCTGGCGCTCGTTGCACTCTTCATCAGGGTGGTCTCGCCTCTTTGCTCTCAAGCGGCTGGAGAAAGGAAGCTGGAAGTCTTTTCCTGGTGGACTTCCGGCGGCGAGGCTGCCGCACTCGATGCGTTATTCAAAGTTTACAAAAAGCAAAACCCCGGAGTTGAAATTATCAATGCGACCGTGGCGGGTGGCGCAGGCTTCGCTGCTCGAGCGGTTTTGCAAACTCGTCTGGTTGGCGGTAAGCCGCCCGACAGCTGGCAAACCCATCCCGGTCGGGAATTGCTTGATCAGTACGTAGAACCCGGATACTGCGAGGCGATCACCGAGCTCTACAAGAGTGAAGGATGGGATAGGGTCTTTCCGAAGGAACTGGTGATGGATCTGCTGACCAATGGTCGAAAGATCTATGCCGTACTGGTGGGCATCCATCGCGGCAATGTCCTTTGGTACAACGCCAAGCTCCTCGAAAAGAACGGAATCAGGGTTGGCGACCAGTTAACCTTCGACCAATTTTTTGCGGCCTGTGATAAGCTGAAGGCGTCCGGCATTTCTCCTCTGGGAGTGGGCGATTCGGGGATTTGGGCCTCATCCCAGCTCTTTGAGAACACCCTGCTTGGAGTAATCGGACCAAAAGGCTGGACAGATCTGTTTAGCGGCGCAATGCCGTGGAACGATCCTCGGGTGAAGGAAGCCATGAAGCTGTTCGCTAAAATGCAGGATTATGTTAATCCGGATCATTCGGCTCTGAGTTGGGATCAGGCCATCAAAGCGCTGATGGAGGGCAAAGTCGCATTTAGTTCCATGGGTGATTGGGCTTATGGGGAATTCGTCAAGGCCAATCTGAAAGAGAAAGAAGACTTCGGTTGGGTCTGCAATCCGTATACCGATGGTTCCTTTGTTATCATCGCTGACTGCTTCACACTGGCAAAAGGTGGTCCACACAAACAGGCGGCGTTAGCTTGGTTAAAAAGTATTGGCAGTAAGGACGCTCAGGAAGCCTTCAACTCCATCAAGGGATCAATCCCAGCACGAACCGATGTTGATCGTTCAAAGTTTGACGCCTACCAGCAGTGGTCGATGGATTCCTTCGCGGAGGATGAGTTGGTGGCGAGTTGTGTCCATGGCGAAGCTGCTCCCGCAGCCTTCGAACAGGCGTTAAATGAGGCGGTGACCACGTTCGTCGTGGATAGGAACGTGGACGATTTTGCAAATGCGCTGGTGAAGGCGGCGAAAGAGCACCAATCAAATAAATAACTGATTGATAGCGAGACCGATCCGCTGCTACATCATGGAGATCCCTGACGGCCCTCCGATTTACTACGGTCGCTCAAATGCTACAAAATAGGGAAACGTGTCCGCTCAGCGGCTCCGGCTGCAGTCGTCGCGCACCAAGTCCATACAAAGCCTTTACTTTACGCATGTGAGTGGCGCCCATCGCCAGGTAGACCTGGTTGCCGTCCCGATTCCAAACACGGCCTACACCTTCTCCAAGAAGTTCAGCAGCCATTCTAAGTGCCAGAATCGAAATCTGGCCGCACCTCGATCCTTCGTCCCCTGGTAACGCCACCTCCAAAGCGCATTCATTTGGCTTGCCTACGTGGCGTTTCGTTCCAACCAATGCTACCGGAATCAATCGCTGGCTTCCCTTGATTCAATTCAACCTTGCCCAAGCGTCGCATCTTCAAGTGCCGCTGCAGGACGCTCGGCTTCAAATCGTGATTCCGACAAAAATCGCTCACCCGCGCTCCACTGGCTTCGTATTCGACTATGAGCCGAACCGACTGTGTTACGTTTTGGAGCGAGGATGCGCCGAGGCCAAGCCCGCCTGTGGGTCTTTGATTTCTTCCCGGCTTCTCCGCCCCCGTAACTGAACTTCGTGGTTTTCGTTCACAGCTCGACTAGACCAAAAAAACCACCCAGCGACTCTCAAGAAACCAAATGGTTACTTGTGGGGGAGGCGGTTGGAACCAAATGTCCGCTGCGATCTAATTCTTGTCTGATCTCGTCTGCCGCTCGCTGCGACGCGAGGGTCCGGCATGACAATCGATTGATCACTTCGGTGATGTTGCGTATGAACACCAATTCCTCAGTAGAGACTTCGCGTAGCCAATCAGTGGCATTTCTCATAGTTCTCAAACATCGGCCATAGCAGCCTAACCTCCAGAAACGAACTTCGACCATCCGTCATACCACTCCATCAGGGAGCAGGCCTTATCTGATTCAGCCGTGGGAGCCGGTCTCGTTCTGAAAGCTTGAATGCGCGCAATATATTGCGATATCCTGTATGCCTTCTGGTTCGGAACGAGCACCAAGAATTAAGACCCCTTGTCGCGCGCTTGAAGATTGTTGCCTGCGATTTCCAACACCGAATATCGTGGGAACTGAGCAGCTTAGACGGTTTCATCCTCCACATACCTTCAATATATATGTTAAGACGTAGAATCTTGCAATACCGAATATGAATTCTGTATTCTTCATACTAGATTAAAACGAGACGGAGAAGAATCCGACACCTTAATCTAATCTAGAAGTGTGCGCTCGCAGCTTATTTCCGGAAACGAGGGACACGATAATCACGGAAGAGGTGAGAAAGTTTCCGACCCGAAAGTGAAAGAGATCGGGATTGAGCGATGCGAACGGTTGCGCCGCGACGAGGTGCCTGCGCATAAGGAAGCGCAGCTCTGGGAAGTGCCCGTCCACCTGCGCGGACGCCAGGTCCAACTGCGTTACGAACCCTTCCAGTGGTCGGTCCTGGAGGTCTGGTACCAGGAGAAGTTCGCCGGTCTGGGCCGTCGCTGCGACAAAAACCTCAACGCCAAAACTTATGGTTCCGCCGATTATGAACGCTGAAAAACCCTCTCTGGCAATCGCCCTCAAAACCTTGTGGGGCGCGGTCGAAATGCCCTTCGGCGACGCTTGTGCCGAGCCTTATCGTCATCCGAGCTTTGAAGAGCTCACGCGCCGTTTACAACAGCTGTGCGAAATCGGGGCCAGCGGTTTGCTTCATGGCCCAAACGGAATCGGCAAAAGTTAAAAGTTATCTCTGCGGCTGCTTTACCGACAAGCTGCCCGAAAAACGATACAAAATCCTCTCCCTGGCCCACTCCTCGCTGACTGGCAGCGACCTCATCCGCTCCTTGTGCCGTCAACTGGGCGTCCAACCCCAGATACGCCGCAGTGACAACGTGGCCAATATCCACTCAGCTCTTGGCCAGTTGGGCAGCCGCTGGCCGTTGCTGGTGCTCGAAGAAGCCCAGAATTTCTCGGCCAGTGCACTGGAAGAAGTACGTCTGTTGACCTGCGCCAGCTTTGATACACGGCCACCTTTCAGTCTGCTTCTGATTGGTGAGGACTCACTGCTGCCTCGGCTGCAGATGGGGATCAATCACGCTCTGATCTCACGACTCGGCTTTGCTCTGGCCCTCACTCGGCTCGAGCCCGCGCAGTCCCGTGACTACGTCGCGGCACGGCTTCGCGCCCGTCGGGGTCCATTCCGATCCCTTCGAGGATCAAGGGCTAGAACTGCTCATCCAGGCTGCCAGTGGACTGCCCCGTGCCATCAATCACCTGGCGAGAGCGTGCGATCGAAGCCGCTGCCGCTGACGCTACGCCAACCATTAGCGCAATACATGTTCAAGCCGCTCTGGACCGCTTGCCGTGGCTGGGCTCTAGCGCCGCTTAATTAAGACAAAACCAATCGCTCATTTATGGATACCGACACCCTTGCCCTCCTGCGAGCCACTCACGAGCTTTATTGTCAGCTCACAGGTCAGAAGCTTTCTTGGCGCTTCGACCGGGAGCGGCTTTGGTATGAGTTCCTCCGTGCAGGCTTCAGCGTCCAGGATCTCAAGAGCGTCGTCGCTTACCTCCAAAAGGAAATCCGGGCCAACCGGCGCAATGTCGGCGCCCTGAAATTATCCAACCTTCTGCAACTGGATCGCTTCGAGGAAGATCTCAATATCAGCAATGTCCGTTTGCGCAGCGCGCCACCGCCCCAATCCCCTCGCTCCACACCGACCGATCCGTCACCACCTACGCCTGCCCAACTCCAGAATCTGCGTCAGGAGGCCAAGGCAGCCGTCGCCCGTTTGCGCCAGGAACTCGGGAAAACCGCCAATCCTTGACTAACAAATCTTTCAAACCGTCGAAATCCCCGATTCGGTTCCAAAACTTCCGTCGCAATTAACGTGAGAAAACTTCCGCGAATAACGTGCGACGGAACACTAGACTAGAAGTCCTTCGGCTTTATTGCTTTTGGGTTCTGGGTGGGTGTAACGGCTTAAGATTAGGTACGCCCGTCGGTCGTCGGGAAGTGCGCATCGAGCATCTGAATGGCGGCAAATTTGTCCAAAACAGCACGTGGGGTCAGTCCGGTCTGACGGTTCAGAGCAAAGCTGAAACTCGCGATTTCTTCTGTCGTGGGCTCTGGCAGCTGGAACTCGATTAAGCGCCAGGCCGCCCGGTAGGGAGCTTTTGCTTCGCCAAATGTGAGTAGCAGCTCACGCGCGTTGAACTTCATCTGCTGGAGTTGGCCGAGCCGTTTCCATAAAATAAAGCTTTGAGCTGGCGTCGGCGCATGGCCCGCTTCTTGTGGACTCGGGCGTGACTCTGGGCGAAAACATAAAGTTCATTTTCTTGGGGCAAGACTTTGACTTCCACGCCGGGACGCACACTCTGCCAGGGACCTTCCAATAGATCGGCTTCCAATATGGTTAGGCGCCCCTTTGGGGTCCCCCACCAGGCAGTAAATCGGCGGAACGCTTGAGCGCATCTCAGTCAGCACTTCCTCGGTGGGAATGCCGCGCTCCATGAGCCACGCTCTCGGCTTTGCCGTATGGTCTTCGATCTTGCGCAAGAACTTGCGGTGCTTCAGCACCTGATCCAAACAACGATACAGTGCGTTCTTTTCGACCAGCGAAAAATCTTCATCCAACAGATCTCCCATCGCGCTTTGCTCAAACCATCGCCGATGCAGCCGCCATTCGCTTCCGGATCAATCAGCCGATGCAAATCAAGGTTTGCAAAATATGTCGCCATCACGTTCCCTCCCGACGGTCGGCCAAACGCTCGGCCCAGAAATTATCCAACCTTCTGCAACCGGATCGCTTAGAGGAAGATCTCCAATATCAGCAAAGTCCGACTGCGGCCGAGCGCGCCACCGTCCCACCCTCTCGCTCCACACCCACCGATCCGCCACCACCTACGCTTGCTCAACTCCAGAATCTGCGTCAAGAGGCCAAGGCGGCTTTCGCCCGTTTGCGCAATGAATTCGGAAGAACTCCCAGCACTTGACTAACAAATACTTAAAACCGTCGAGATCCCCGATTCCGCTCCAAAACTTCCGTCGTAATTAATTAACGTGAGAAAACTTCCGGAAATAGCGTGCGACGGAACACCTAGGTAACAAAAACATCATACAACGAGTTTGAAACAAATATCGGATCGTTGATATTCGTTTAACCAATTTTGATACTTGGCCTGGAGTGCTTGCTCGCGGAGCTTGCGGGCCCCGGCACCAGATCTTTCATACCAGTGGAAAAACACCGCTCTGTGGGAACTGTCCGGGGTGAAGGCAAAGTCGATGTGGACCTCCATTGTTATCTGGCGATGGATCGGCTCCTGGAGCGTCAGAGCGCCATTCAGCGCATCTTGGCAGCTCGTCATCTCCAGGATGGTCACCTGGTGCTCTACGACATTACCAGCAGCTACTTTGAAGGAGCCTACTCCCAGAGCAACCTGGTCACCTTCGGCTACAATCGCGATGGCAAGCGGGGGCACGAACAGATGGTGATCGCTTTACTGTGCAGCGCGGAGGGTTGTCCGGTCGGAGTCGAAGTTTTTGCCGGGAACACTCAGGACGCTTCCACGGTGCCTGAGAAGATCGCGCAGTTGCAGCGCCACTACGGATTGAAAG
>CAWBKA010000021.1:0-248484 GCA_963789065.1 uncultured Verrucomicrobiae bacterium
TCCCTTAAAGGTACGAAAAGCGACCTGCGGTTTTGAGCTCAGAGGTTTCGTTCGGCCTGCCGCTCCCCGCGGCTGCCACATTAATGACGTTCAGCTCTTGTGCGCGCAACCGATGGGGCGAAGGCGAGCCGCACCCGTCCAGCGCATATAGGGTCAAGCGCGCGGCTTCGAGTGCCAACCAAGCGCCGCCGGAGGGCGCCTCAAGGGTGCCAACTTTGTTTGTTTCGAGGCCCGGCTCCTCGATGGTTCCAGGGAGAATAGAGTTCATGAATCCTTCTTACGATTTGCCATGCAAGTCGTCTTGCCATTTTTTTGCTTTTGCGTTAGCTTTTTTTGCGATTGCGTGAAACGTTTTTTTGACAGAAAGGCGGGTCGGCCGAACATTGAGGAATTCTGAGCGTCGACTCCGGGTCGTTCTTTGGTAGATAACAGCGACAAACATCGAACACATCCGAAAAAGGCCAGAACCGGCGCTACGATGCCAACCCTCGCTCCGTGCCCGCGTCGCCGCACATTCGTCCCAGCAAGGACAAGGAACCCGCCGCGGTTCCGGTGGATGCGTTCTGCCGCCACCGCCCGATTATTAACCCACAACAGTAAAGGAGAATACAGTGAGTAAGAGTGCAAGCACAAGCAGCGTTTACCGAGTCACCGAGATCATCGGCACCAGTGAGAGTTCCTGGGAGGACGCCGCGAAACACGCAGTGGAAACCGCAGCAAAAACGTTGCGCGACCTGCGCGTCGCAGAAGTCAACAAACTCGATTTGATAATCGTGGACGGCAAAGTCACCGCTTTCCGCGTGCGGGTGAGTCTATCGTTCAAGTACGAAGGCAAAGAATAGGGATTGCGGGTGAAGAGGGCGATATCGGACGAAAGGTCGAACAGCAGGAACGCAGCTTCTCACTCAATGAAGCCAGAGTTATCGAAGAAAAATGGATGGTTCGAGTCCCCTCCTCGGGACACATCGGAACATTCTGCTGTATGGGCGGAGGGACGCCCGATTTCAACCGGGAGTCTTTCATCACCCTCTCCATCTCCCCGCCCGCTCTTTTATCCTTTCCTGCGTCGGAAAACTTCCGTTTATATGGCTAGGTTGCTCGCACTGGCCCTTGTTCCTCTTTTCCGCCGTGAAGCAGGGAAACCTGAAACCGGGTTCAGGTCCCCCCGAGCACCAATCTTATTCGGAAGTTGATGAATCCGCTATTTCACACTGTCACAATTAATCTTGGCCAACGCTCGTACCCGGTCTATATCGGCGAGAACCTTTTGGACGAGGCCGGTCGAGTTTGCCGGCAGGCCGCGCTGAATGGTCATGCGGCGCTAGTGGCGGATACGAAGGTCGGCGCTCTGTACGGTGAACGAGTCTCGAAGGCGTTAAGTGACTCCGGATTCAAAGTCTCAACTCATCTGGTCGCTGCTGGAGAGCCTTCAAAGTCGTTCGCAGCCGTTGCGACCTTGTGCGAGGACTTCGCCCGTCATGAAGTTGGTCGGCAAAGTTTTGTCGTAGCCCTCGGTGGCGGCGTGATCGGCGACCTCGCAGGTTTTGCCGCGGCCGTCTACTACCGCGGAATTCCAGTCATTCAGATTCCGACGACGATAATGGCTCAAGTGGATAGTTCGATCGGTGGGAAAACCGGTATCAACTTGAGCGCGGGCAAAAACCTCGTCGGCGCCTTTCATCAGCCGCGCGCGGTACTCGCCGATATAAACACGCTCAAAACTCTTGGGCAGCGCGAATGGAATGAAGGCTTTGCAGAAGTGATTAAGTATGGGGTGATTCGAGAAAAAAGGCTTCTGGCGGAGTTGCGAAAAGGCGCACCATCTCTTCCGGATTTAATCCAGCGTTGCGTTGAGATCAAAGGCTCGTTTGTCTCGGAAGACGAACGGGAAACCACCGGGAGCCGAGCCTTACTCAACTTTGGGCACACCCTCGGCCACGCGATTGAAGCGGTCGCTGGGTACGGAACGTTTCTCCACGGCGAGGCGGTTGCGCTGGGAATGATGGCCGCGGCGCATGTGTCGGCGAAGCGTGCAGGTCTCCCGGCGGAAGAGATCCAGGAGATAGAAACGGCGATTAAGTTCTTTGATCTCCCGACGCGCCTGCCGAACGAACTTTCTCGGAAGAAAATCCTGGAAAGAGTCTTTGCCGACAAGAAGTTCATCGACGGCAACATCCGATTTGTGGTGGCCCACAAACTTGGATGCGCCTCCTTGGCCGATAACGTCACCGTTCAAGACCTCGAATTTGGGCTTCAAGCGATCGAACCGCCATAACGTGACTCGAAAAGAGGCCTTTATCGTCCTGAACATGGTCCCGCATCTCGGGCCGGTGCGCTTGCGACGTCTCCTCGACGTGTTCGGTTCTCCGGAGAAAGTGTTGAAGGCCGGGCGAAACGAACTCCAAGGCGTCGAAGGGCTGAATCAAGCGCTCATTGACTCACTGACGTCCTGGGAATCCGTGGTAGACTTGCAAAAGGAACTGGTTCGGGTTCAGGAATTTGGAGCGACGGTCCTGACTCTAGATGACGCGGAATACCCGGCCTTGCTACGCGAGATCCACGATCCCCCGACCGCCCTTTATCTCTGGGGAAATCTTGAGGCGAGGGATCAGCACGCGATCGGTGTGGTCGGCTCCAGACGGACCACGCATTACGGGTTGGAGTGTGCGAAAAAACTCTCATTCCAGATTGCCTACTCGGGTCTCACGGTTGTCAGTGGTTTAGCACGAGGCATTGACACGGCTGCCCACCAGGGCGCTCTCGCGGCCAAAGGCCGCACGGTGGCTGTCCTTGGAACAGGATTGCACCACTTGTACCCGGCGGAGAATCGAGCCCTGGCCGAGAAAATCGCTTCCTGCGGCGCCCTGGTGACCGAGTTTCCAATGGAAACGCCTCCAGACCGTCAAACTTTCCCGATGCGAAATCGGATTATCAGCGGTTGGGGATTTGGGCTTCTCGTGGTGGAGGCCGGCCTGAATAGTGGAGCGTTGATTAGTGCTTCGCAGGCAGCAGATCAAGGCCGAAACCTTTATGCTGTCCCGGGGCCGATTGACCGGCCGACTTCCCATGGCACGAATCGTCTCATCCAACAGGGTGCCAAGCTGGTGATGAGCGTCGACGATATCCTCGAAGACGTGCAAACGTTGTTCCCCAAGGCGCCCGCGCTTTTCCCGAGCAAGCCTCCCGAACTCGAAGGTGACCTTCTCAGGGTGTACGATTCAATTGCCTCCCGGGAAACTCCGATCGACGAAATCATCCAGCGCTCCGGTCTGGGAGCCGGCTTCGCCACCGCTGCATTGCTTCAGCTTGAAATGCGACGCCTTGTAAAACAGCTTCCGGGTAAATACTACGTAAAACTATTGTGACGTGTTTTTGTTTGCTACTTTGCGCGTTGCCCTCTACTTTCCCGACCTCTGTGACAACCAATCCGTGTGGGGCGGACGAGACGTAAACTATAGGACATGGGAAAAACGCTGGTCATAGCAGAAAAGCCGAGTGTCGCAGTCGATATCACCCGTGCGCTCGGAAAATTCGAGAAGCAAGGGGACTACTTCGAAAACGAGCGCTACGTCGTTTCCTCGGCAATCGGCCATCTCGTAGAGCTTTGTATGCCCGGCGAGCTAGACAAGAAGCGGGGCAAATGGAGTTTCCAAAACCTGCCGATCATCCCGGATGAATTCCAACTCAAGCCGATTGAGAAAACTGAAAGCCGCTTCAAGCTGCTCAAGCGGCTGATGAAACGGGAAGACATCGACTTGATCATCAATGCCTGCGATGCAGGCCGCGAGGGCGAACTAATATTTCGCTATCTCATCAGACTCGCCGGGACCAGGAAGCGGCTGGAACGTCTCTGGCTTCAGTCGATGACCCAGCAAGCGATCAAGTCCGCTTTTGATCGACTGCGAACCGACACTGAAATGATACCGCTGGCCGAGGCCGCGGTCTGCCGATCTGAAAGTGATTGGCTGGTCGGCATCAATGCCACCCGGGCCATGACGGCCTTCAACTCGAAGGTAGGGGGGTTTCAATTGACCCCGGTCGGTCGGGTCCAAACGCCGACGCTTGCGATTCTCGTGGAGCGTGAGGAGCGAATTCGCTCTTTCGAGCCGAGAACCTTCTGGGAGCTCTTTGCCGACTTCGACGTTAAAAAGGGAACTTATAAGGGCCGTTGGTTCGACGAAGAGTTCGCCAAGGATCAGGACGAAAACCGAAGGGCGGAGCGGATTTGGGAGCTTGCGAAAGCCGAAGCTCTTTACACCAAGGTTCTGGGCAAGCCCGGAGAAATTAGCGAGGAAAAGAAGGCGACCACCCAGGCGCCTCCCCTGCTCTACGATCTGACTTCGTTGCAGCGCGAAGCGAACTCGCGCCACGGATTTTCGGCCCGGCGTACGCTGCAGATCGCGCAGCAACTTTACGAACGCTATAAGGTCATCACCTATCCACGAACCGATTCGAGATATCTACCGGAAGATTATCTGGAAACCGCTCGGCAGGTTTTATCCAGCCTTAGCGATCCGACCCTCCAACCACATGCCCAGAAGGTACTCCGGAACGGATGGTTGAAACCGAGCAGACGCATTTTCGACAACGCCAAGGTCACTGATCACAACGCGATAATTCCCACCGATCAGATTCCGCGGAACCTCGACGAAGCGCAGCAGCGCATTTTCGACATGATCGCCCGACGTTTTGTCGCCGCTTTTTATCCGGCTGCTCAGTTTGAGGTGACCACTCGAATCACCCGCGTCGAAGGTGAGGCTTTCAAGACAGAAGGGCGAATCATCAAGGAGCCGGGTTGGCTGGCCGTTTACGGTAGGGAAGCGGCTGCCGATGAACAGAATCCCTCGATCGTTGACTTAGTCCCAGGGGAACGCGCTTTCACCCGAGAAGTTGAGATCAGGGAAAGCCAGACCAAGCCGCCTGCGCGCTACAGCGAGGCAACCTTGCTCTCGGCAATGGAGAGTGCAGGCAAACTGGTCGATGACGAAGAACTCCGGGAAGCGATGGCAGCCAAGGGATTAGGCACTCCGGCTACCCGCGCAGCGATTATCGAAGGATTGATCCAGGACGAATACATCGCTCGAGAAGGTAGAGATTTGATCGCCACCGCCAAGGGCACTTCCCTGATTACCCTGCTTCGAGGCATCGGCATTCACCTGCTCTCCTCGCCGGAACTGACGGGAGAATGGGAATATCAGCTGAAGTTGATGGAACAAGGCCAACTCGACCGGTCGGTCTTTATGGCGAAAATCAAAGATCTCACGCGTGAGATCGTCCACAAGGCGAAGAGCTTCGAAAGCGACGTCGTTGAGGGGAATTACGTTACCATCGATGCGCCTTGCCCTAAATGCGGTGCCCTGCATCTCAAGGAGGATTACCGCACCTACCATTGCGAGACCTGCGGGTTCCGCCTGTTCAAGAGTATCGCCAGCCGTCACTTGAGTCCGGAAGAAGTGAGTGCACTCCTCAATGATCGCAAGGTGGGACCCCTCAACGGATTCCGCAGCAAGACCGGTAAGCCATTCTCCGCAAGTCTGATCTTAAACGACGAGAACAAACCTCAGTTTGAATTTGAGAAAAATGGGAATGGCGAATTGCCGGATGTGGACCCGAGCCGGCACATCGCGGTTGGCAAATGCCAAGTCTGCGGTACGGGGCAAGTCTACGACACCGGAACGGCTTACATTTGCGAGAACTTAGCCAAGGGTAGTTGCACGTTCAGAATGAGCAAAACCATCCTTCAACGCGAAATCCCCCAGGAGCAGATGCATAAAATGCTCGTCGAAGGCAAAAGTGACGCTCTGAAACGATTTATCTCGAAGAAGGGCCGGCCGTTTGACGCCACGCTCAGGCTTCAGAACGGGAAGATCAGCTGGGAGTTCGCAAAGCGATTGCCCCGCAAAGCCAAGCCAGCGGAGCGAAAGCCTGCTTAGGCCGGTTGCCCCACCTGTTGCGCTCGTGGCTTGGAGTCTTTGGTGATGGTGCTCGTTTTCACGACCAACGGCTTTGTGTCGACATCTGGTTTCTTCTTTTCGATGCCTGTTCCACGAAATACGCCTGCGCGTCGACAACATCCTCTCCGTCAATCGGCCTGCGCACGTACGTAGGCTCAGGCCCCTGCTCTCGCGCCTTCACGTTATCTTTCCAGTAGATATCGAGCATCTGCTCGATATGCCCACGCAACTCCCGGTCTTCGATTGGAAAGCAGGTCTCCACGCGCCGGAAAAAATTCCGCGCCATCCAGTCCGCGCTGGCCAGATAGACCTCGGGACGACCCCCATTCTCAAATCGGAAAATTCGGCTGTGCTCAAGAAATCTGCCGACCAGACTCCGCACCGTGATGTTGTCACTTACCCCGGGCACCTTTGCCCGCAAACAGCAAACTCCGCGGATCAAGAGATTGATTTTGACCCCGGCTTGAGAAGCCCGATAAAGCGCTTGAATGATTTCTGGATCGACCAGCGAATTCACTTTCCCAAAGATCGAGGCAGGTTTGCCCTCTTGCGCATGGGCGCTCTCGCGCCTGATCATCTCGAGCAAAAATTCGTGCAGAACCTTTGGCGCCGCCTTGATCTTCTTCAAACTTGGAAAGACCGAAACGCCTGTCAGCCAGTTAAATAGTTCCGCGGTATCGTTAGTCAGATCTGGATCACAAGTCAGCAAGCCTAGATCCGTGTAGAGCTTTGCGGTAGAGGGATGATAGTTCCCCGTACCGAGATGGACATACCGCCGCATTCCATCCTCTTCTCGGCGAACGACCAACGCCAACTTGGCGTGTGTCTTCAGGCCCACAATCCCATAAACAACATGAACACCCGCTTCCTGCAATGTCCTCGCCCACTTGATATTCGCCGCCTCATCAAATCGCGCTTTTAGCTCGATGACGACGGTCACCTGTTTTCCGCTCTCCCCCGCTTCGGCCAGTGAGGCCACAATCGGGGAGTCTCCGCTTGTGCGATAGAGCGTCTGTTTGATCGCCAGAACGTTCGGATCCTCTGCGGCTTGCTCGATAAAATCAAGTACCGTCTGAAAACTCTCGTACGGATGATGCAGGAGGATCGGCTTCCGTCGGATCTGGGAGAAGATATCCTCGTGATGCGGCGATCCCGTGACGATCGCGGGCACATAGGGCCGAAACTTAAGATCTGGTCGTTGGACTTCTGAGATCACGGGCATCAGGCGCAAGAAATTTATCGGTCCGTCAACTTGGTAAAGATCGTCATTCGTCAGACTGAACGATTGAAGCAATTGATCGGCGATGGGTGCCGGGCAATCCTTCTGGACTTCCAGGCGAACGGCATCACCGCGGCTCCGTTTCCGCAACTCAAGCTCGATTGATTTCAGCAAATTGTCGGTTTCTTCCTCGTCCAGGTAAAGATCGCTATTCCGGGTGACGCGAAACTGGTAGGCACCCTTGACTTTCACGCCATGGAAAAGTGAACCCACATGCGCCTGGATCAGGTTCCCGATGAAAAGGTAACGGTACATTCCGCCCTCACCCGCCTTGTAGGGTAGCAGACGCGGCAAGATACGCGGAACCTGGACGACAGCTAAATTCGTGCTGAGGTCTGCGCCTTCGAGCTCGACCGCCACGTTCAGGCTTTTATTCAGAAGCTGCGGAAATGGATGAACCGGGTCCACCGCCAGCGGTGTCAGCACCGGGTAGACCGATTTTTCGAAGTATGTCGTGTAATACTGCTTCTCTTCCTTCGTAAGCTCGTCGTAACGAAGAAAGAATACATTGTTCTGCTCCAAGGCCGGGACGAGCTGTTCATTCCAGACGCGGTACTCGTCATCAACCATCTTGCGGACTCTTGCCGAGATCTCGGTAAGCTGTTCACTCGGGCTCAAGGCGTCCGGTTCGGGCGCACCCACATTGCTAAGATGCTGCTGCTTTAGTCCGGCCACCCGTATTTCAAAAAACTCGTCCAGGTTCGACGCGACGATGCAAAGGAATTTCACCCGCTCCAGCAGCGGATTTCTGGCATCCTGAACTTCTTCCAATACTCGCTCGTTGAACTCCAGCCAGCTCAGTTCGCGATTTATATAAAGTGACGGATGACTGAGGGGAACGGAGGAATAGTTCTCCATAGGTGACTTCTTGGGACCCTGTTTTCGGCGGCTCGGTTTCTGCATCCTTATTCCCTGCAGATCCGGCCTCGAAGGTTTTGCGCTAATTCCCGATTAGTCGCGACGACCACCAGTTAAGAGAGGCAGCAGATAAAAGAGCAGGTAACCCAGAGATGTAAGGAAAGCCGCCACATACGTCAATGCTGCAGCGTCGAGCACCTGGTTCACTGCTTTGATTTCGCCTGGTCCGCGAATGAAACCCATATCGATGAGGACCTTTTTGGCCCGATTTGACGCGTCGAACTCTACCGGAAGGGTGATCAGGTTGAATAACATGATAACACCCCAGGCAATACACATCACTAAAAGCATCGGTCGAAAAAGACCTGTCATGAACCCGACAACCGGCAAAAATGCCACGGCCATGTTCGCGTATCCGGCCAAACCGGCGGCCGCCATCCGCATGTTAAGGGGGGCATAGGCCATCTTATGTTGAATCGCGTGGCCGCTCTCGTGCGCTGCCACACCAACCGCCGCTGTCGAGTATCCGCGAAAATTTGCCGAAGAAAGCACCAGGGTCTTATGCATCGGGTCATAGTGGTCACCAAGCATCTGATTGGACTCCACGATTTGCACGTCGTGGATGCCCGACGCTGCCATGATCCGAGCGGCCACTTCGGCACCTGTCATGCCGGAAGAGGCTGGAACTTCACTGTACTTGGCATAAGCCGCTTTCACCCTCCAAGTCGCCCAGAGAGAGAGCGCCAACGTTCCCAGGAAAAGGAAAATGCTAATTGCAGTCATTTTTTTTGATATGATACTCCTGTCTGCTCCGACATCAAAGAGATCCGGTGTTGCGGTTTTTTCTTTTCGAGTGCAGGACAGACTGTAAATTTAAATGCGCTATGGGGAATCTTTTTCAGGGTTATAATCGCGAAACTTTCTACGACGAAATGTTCGAAGAGTCCGGCGACGTCCGGCAACACTATCGATGGTTGTTCGACCGTTATGGCCGCATGTCGGCGGAGGAGTTCCAGAAGAAACGGACGATCGCCGACAACGCGTTTCTCACCCAGGGTGTGACCTTCACCGTTTACAACGATCAAGAGGGAACCGAAAGGATATTCCCATTCGATTTAATCCCGCGGATCATTCCGCGGGCCGAATGGGAACTGGTCGAACGAGGCCTCACTCAGCGCATCACGGCCCTCAATCTGTTCCTGCATGACATTTATCACGAGCAAAAGATCATCAAAGACGGGGTCATCCCTGGCGAGATCGTTCGCAGCGCCGTCCACTTCCGGCCTGAGTTCATGGGTTTCGACGTGCCGAAAGATATTTACATCCATATCTGTGGCACAGATTTAATCCGCGATGCCCACGGGAACTATCTCGTTCTTGAGGATAACGCCCGCTGCCCTTCCGGCGTCTCTTATTTGTTGGAAAACAGGCAAGCCATGAGGAGGGTGTTTCCGAATCTGTTCTCCCGGTACCTGGTTCGACCGGTAGAGACCTACTGCTTTGAGTTGCTGGATGTGCTCCGTTTCATCGCTTCGGGCGGCAACTCAGAACCGAATGTGGTGTTGCTTACGCCTGGAATCTACAACTCGGCCTACTTCGAGCATTCTTTCCTGGCCCGCACCATGGGAATCGAGATTGTCGTCGGTGCGGACCTGGTGGTTCAGGACGGCACGGTCTTCATGAAGACAACCCGAGGCTTAAGAAAGGTGGACGTCATTTATCGCAGAATCGACGACGATTTTCTTGATCCGCTGGTCTTCCGGAGCGATTCCGTTTTGGGCGTCCCGGGAATTGTCGACGCTTACCGCAGAGGGACCGTGAGCTTGGCGAACTCTATCGGCACCGGGGTGGCGGACGATAAAGTCACCTACTACTTTGTGCCAAAAATGATCCGATATTACCTGGATCAGGATCCCATTCTTCCGAACGTCGAAACTTACCTTTCGCACTTCGAGTCTGATCGAAAATACATCCTCGAGAATTTGGAGAAACTGGTAGTGAAGTCGGCGAATGAAAGCGGTGGCTATGGAATGCTGATGGGCCCGCAGTCGACGAGCGAACAACGAGAAGCTTTCGCACGGGCGATCGAGAAGAACCCTCGCAACTATGTCGCTCAACCGGTGATTCAGTTGTCTCGCTCTCCCTCCTTCTGCGATGATCATTTCGAGGGTAGGCACATCGATCTTCGCCCATACATCCTGTACGGAGAAAAGGTCACCATTATTCCGGGCGGATTAACGCGGGTCGCTCTCCGCAAAGGCTCACTGGTCGTCAATTCCTCCCAGGGTGGCGGAAGCAAAGACACCTGGGTACTGGATGCTTGAGGCGTGCAGGATTCCTGGTTTCTCCATCTTGAATCTGTCTAACGCAGTAGCGTTGACGATTGGGAAAACATTTTGAGGAAATGCCGGAACAAATAGGGGCAGAAACGAGTAAAAGGAATCAGAAACGACAAACGGGATTTTAAAGAATGTTAAGCCGAGTTGCCGATGCTCTTTATTGGTTGAGCCGATACACAGAACGCGCCGAGAACAACGCTCGGATGATGGACGTCAATCTCCAGCTCATGCTCGATGCGCAGCTACTTAACACCCGAACCCAACAGCATTGGGAATCGATCATTTACACGCTGGAAGACACCGATCTCTTCAAAAAGCATTATCCGGAAATCACCGGCGATGCGGTCGTCGATTTCGTCACCTTCGACCGGAGAAACCCCAATTCGGTTTACTCCTGCCTGGCCACCGCGAGAGAAAATTCTCGGACCGTCCGCGAACAAATCTCCGTCGAGATGTGGGAACAGATCAACCGGATGTATCTGTTTTTCCTGACGGGCGATGCGAAGCGTCTGTTTGACAGCAGCACTTACGAATTTTTTAAGTGGACTCTCGAGGCATCCCAATTGTTCCAGGGCATCTGCGAGGCGACCATGGCGCACGACGAAGGCTGGGAATTTATCCAGGTAGGCAAATTCCTCGAACGCGCAGATCGAACCTCGCGTATCCTCGACATCAAGTATCACATTATTCTGCCAAGCGGCGAACAGGTCGGAGGCAATGTCGATACTGTCCAATGGATGGCCGTGCTGAAATCCTGCAGCGCGCTGGAGCCCTATCGAAAACACTATCGGGGCCAGGTTAAACCATGGAAGGTCGTCGAATTCCTGGTCAAGAACCAGACCTTCCCTCGATCGATCCTCTTTTGCGTTGATTCCGTTGATCATTCGCTCCACAAGATTACCGGAGTCGATCGGGGTGATTTTCAGTACAACGTGGAGGCAGAGCGTCTTTCCGGTAAGCTTTTGGCGGATCTTTGCTATGTCACAGTGGACGAAGTCTTCCAGCTCGGACTGCACGAATACCTCGATAGAATCCAGCTTCGCCTGATCGAGATCAGCAAAGCGATTCACAAAGAATTCTGCGAGTGGCTAGAGAAAGAGGACGAGGAAGTCACCCAATCGCAATTCCAGAAGCAAAGCCGCTAAGCGCGAAAATGACGATCGCTTTGGCCGGTGGGGTTTCGGGCAAGACCGAAAATCCCAACGGCCGAAGCGATCGTCATTTTCGCGCTATAGCTTTGCAGGGGAAGAAAACCGGGTTCTTTGACAAGGAAATAATCCTTGCTAAAGTAAGGAAATGAGTCGGGTGACGAGCAAACTTCAGGTGACGCTCCCGAAAGCAATCGCTGATTTTCATCGTATTCAGCCCGGTACCGAGATTCAATTTGAGTCCGCAATCGATTGTATCCGGATCTTTGTCGGTCAATCCCGAGGCACCCTTCCGCTGGAAGAGAAACTGCGATTGCTGGGCATAGCGCGAACAAGGCAGCAATTACGAAATAAGAATTTCCATCGCAAAGCCAAACCCGTGCGGCGAGGCTGGAAACGCGATGATCTCTACCAGCGTGGCGCAACTGATTGACACGAACGTTCTCGTCTACCGCGTCGACGCCAGATTTCCGGCCAAACAGGAAACAGCGGCCCACCTCCTGGAGGAATCGGTCCGGTCTGGCGAATGTCGTATCCCGCATCAGGCATTGCTGGAATTTTACGCTGTAGTGACCCGTCCGTTGCCAGGTGTCAAAACATCACTCCTTACGTCCAACGAAGCCCGTGAAGAGATCGAAACCCTGCTACTTACCTCAATCATTCTGTACCCGGTAGAAAACGTCGTCCGCCTCGCTCTTTATGCCAGCGCAGCTTTCGGGCTAAGCTGGTTCGACGCACACCTGTGGGCTTATGCCGAGCACTATGGATGCTCGATCATTCACTCGGAAGACTTCGAACATGGTCGCTACTATGGTTCAGTGAAAGTGATTAATCCATTTGTCTAAGCCTGCGTTGCCGACCGATTACTTCTGGCTAAGCGAACCATTGCCCTCCTTCATGAGGTCGACGAATCGCAAATCTTAAGGATTTTTTCACGAGGCAGGCTAGGGTCGGCGAATCTCTTTAAGCCGCACATAGTCTCTGAGCGGCGGAGGGATTAAAACCGATCCATCGGACTGCTGATAGGTTTCGACCAGCGCAACGTAGAGCCTGGCGAGCGCGGTGCCTGAGCCATTCAGGGTATGGCAAAAGCGATTCTTCCCATTGGCATCCTTAAATTTAAGATTCATCCGTCGCGCTTGATACTCTTCTGCATTCGAGCAACTTGAGACTTCCAAATACCGACCCTGCCCGGGGGACCAGACCTCCAGATCGTAGGTTTTCGCCATGGCGAATCCGAGATCGCCGGTGCACAGTTCGATAACCCGATAGTGCAGGCCAAGAATCTGCAGCACTTTCTCGGCGTCGGCGGTCAGCTTTTCCAGTTCTTCATAGGAAGTCTCTGGACTAGCAATCTTAACCAATTCGACCTTATCAAACTGGTGAATCCGAATCAGACCACGCGTGTCTCGACCCGCAGATCCGGCCTCCCGTCGAAAACAGGGCGTGTGAGCCACGTAATACTTCGGTAACTCCCCCTCAGATAGAGTCTCCTCCCGGTGCAGGTTGGTCAGTGGGACCTCGGCCGTCGGAATTAAGAAAGCTTGCCCTTCCTCCAACCCATAAGCGTCCTCCTCGAACTTCGGCAACTGCCCGGTGCCAACCATGCATTCACGTCGTACCAGATGCGGCGGACCGATTTCGACATAACCATGTTCGATCGTGTGGAGGTTGAGGAGAAACTGGATCAAGCCTCGCTGGAGACGTGCTCCAAGATTGGTAAAGCAAACAAAACCGCTGCCGCTGATTTTGGCAGCACGCTCCAGATCGAAGAGGCCAAGTTTTGTTCCTAAATCAACGTGATCGAGCGGCTGATAGCTGAAAACCGGCTTTTCACCCCAGATTCGGACCACCGGATTCGCGACGGCATCCGCCCCGATTGGCGCGTTGGCATGTGGTAGATTCGGAATGCCGAGCAGTAACTTCTTTTGGGATTCATCGGCCTCTGTCACGGCCTGGCTCAACCTGGCGATTTCCTGACCTATCACTCTGACCTGCGATTCCGCCTCGGCGCTCGGTTCCTTCTTCGATCGAAGTATCCCAATCTGCTTGCTCAGTTTGTTTCGATCGGCATTCAACTGCTGCAACTGGGTCTCCAAACTTCGCCGCTCAGAGTCGATCTCAAGAATATTATCAACCTGCTGCGCAAACTCCAAGCCGCGCGTCGCAAGTCGCTCGCGAACAAAATCCGGCTTTTCGCGGATCAGACGAATATCCAGCATAAGGGCAGGCTATACTGACACCTCGCCGAGTAAAACAGGAAATCGCCCCTTTTGGCGTTCGGCGTTCGGCGTTCGGCGTTCGGCGGCGTGTGGCGCAGTCAGGACATCGGTCGGCGTGTCGGCGTGTCGGCGGCGCTCGGCGCGACCGGGGTGGCATGTCCGAAAGCGTTCGCCATCATGCATAGAAGTCGGAAGCTTTAGGATCAAAGGGCTGGGGCAAACTCAGCAAAAGAAAGCTTGCAGACGTGCCACGCCGGTCGCGCGGGAGCGCAACCAGGAGAGCAACCCTACCACGCCAAGCGCGCGGCCACGTCACGCGCACTTATCTAACCCCTTCGCTTCGGGCACCCCGCCCACAGCGAAGAGCGCCATTCGAGGGACAGGTCATACTCGCAATCTCCGAGCCCGGATATTCGGTTGGGATTGTTCCAGATTTCCGGCTCTGAGGCCTTGCCTTCGTGCCAAGAAGTGGCGCCACCAAACATCCGACCTGTCCCTAAGGGCGTCCCGTGTCCCTAAGGGCGTCCCAGCGCGCGGCCACGTCACGCGCACCTAGCTATCTTAACCCCTTCGCTTCGGGCACCCCGCCCACAGCGAAGACGTAACGGCGTATTGAGCGCTGTTCGAGGGACAAGCGCCGTTCGAGGGACAGGTCAAATACTGCAATCTCCGAGCCCGGATATTCGGTTGGGATTGTTCCAGATTTTCCGGCTCTGAGGCCTTGCCTTTGTGCCAAGAAGAGGCGTCACCAAACATCCGACCTGTCCCTAAGGGCGCTTTTCTTCGTGCCTGGCTACTATCAGCCTGTCCCTCCGGGACAAAAGCCAATTGACCCATCCAAGGGCCTCCCATTAAGTTAATGCTTATGGGAGCGCGTCCCTTGCCACCTGCACGGGCCGCGTCACGTGGCAAAACGCCGATACACCACCATCACGCCGACGCTATCTCCGTGGCATTTGTATGCCAGCCGAGCCACGAGAATCACGGGCGGGACGCCCGTATCACAATGAGACGCCAACCGGCACACCCTAATCCCCGTCATTTCGCGGTTCCGTCCTTTGTTTCTGGGTTGGCGGCGCTTTTTCGCTTTTGCTTCCCTGTTCCGCGTTATCCTGATCCTTCACCGCGACTACAGGCTCGCGCAACCCGGGAATCGTGGCATATCCCTCAAATCTTGACGTCAATCCGGGATCATCCTTCTTCGGTTTCCCGCTGGGCATTTTAAAATCAAAAACACTGACTCCAAATCGAGGAATCCCATCATAACTACGACCATCGCTCGCTCCGACCATGACCGGTTTACCGGTCGACTTCTCTTTCCCAAGGTAGATCATCACATGGGTAATCGGGATATCCCGGTCGACCTTGTACGTGCCAGACCAGAACATGAGATCGCCCGGCTTCAGCTCGTCGAGTTCGAACGAATCGCCGCTTCGACTCAGGACCGCATGAAAATCGCTATTTTTCCGGACCCAAACGTACTGGCCGCTGGAATCTCTCGGCACATCTTTGTATCCAGCGTTGTTCAAGACGTAAAAGATGAATCCTGAGCAATCCATTCCACCTCCGGAGGGATCCGCAGACCCGTATTTGTAGCCTAGATTCTGCTCGGTGAGGGTAAGCGCACTGGCGATCAGTTGCTGAACCTGCGCAGGCTGGGTCGCGAATTCACGGAGCGCTTCCGGCTTTATGGTAGCCATAGGAGCAGCGGTTTGGGCATTCTTCTCAGAGTCGGAACCGCCTTCTTTCTCGTGTACTGAAGGTTCCGGCGAGGGCGTCCCCTTGGCAGAACCGTCGTCGGAGGCATCATCTTTTTCAGAAGCGGATGCCTTGGCTCTCGTTTTCCTCGCCGCCGAGTGTTTAGAATATGACTTCCGGTGGCGACTCGGCGTTGCACTCGGCCGATCGTCAGCGTCTTCCACAAAGGTGGTGCTCACCTTGTTCCTGAACCTATTGAGGGAATGATAAACGGTGCTCCAAGTCTCGTCTTCGGCCCGAGCCACCAAGGGGGCTAGAAAGGAAAGCAAAATGATGACCAGGAGCCTGTTCATCATGCCTGAGCAATTTGATCCATTAGATGCCTGTTTAGACGAATTCCCGCATGAAAGTTTTCAATCGCAAAGTTCTCGTTCGGGGAATGAACCTTGCAGTCTGGCAATGCCAACCCCAGGAACAAGGTATCGATACCCAGGACATCCTTAAACGACTGGGTAATTGGGACGCTGCCTCCCTCTCGGATAAAAGCGATAGGCCCTTCGAATGTTTTACTGAGCGCCTTTTGCGCAGCCTTTCCGAATGCCGAATCCGGGCTCACCAGATATGGCTTGCCTTCGTGCTGGCTAAGGAGCTCCATTTCTACCGAGTCAGGACACTGGCGTTCTAAAAATTCAGCGATGATCGGTCGCAATTCGCCTGGATCCTGATTTGGCACCAAGCGAAAAGAAAGCTTCGCCACCGCCTTGCTCGGTATGATGGTCTTTGATCCCTCGCCCTGGTAGCCGCTTCCAATGCCATTGACCTCCGCAGTCGGCCGAGCCCAGACCCGCTCCAGGAATGTGTAGCCCTCCTCGCCGCAAAGTCGCGGCGAACCGGTAGTCTTCAGCCAGTCTTGCTCGGTGAAGGGAAGTTTGGCCCAGAGATCCCGTTCCCATTTCTCAAGCGGTACGACGCGGTCGTAAAACCCTGGAATGGTCACCCGACCGGAATCATCGTGAAGTTTCGCCACCATGCGGCTTAGCACCGTGGCTGGATTTGCCACCGATCCGCCGAAGATCCCGGAATGCAGATCTGCCGCCGGACCCCACAACCGGATTTCCACGCATAAGATCCCGCGGAGACCATAAGTAAAAGTCGGGACGCCTGGAGCGGCCATGCCGGTGTCGGATATGGCGACGACATCGGCCTGCAGAGATGATTTGTGTTCTTTGAGAAAGGCTTCCAGATGCGGACTGCCTATCTCCTCCTCGCCTTCGACTAAAACTATCAGGTTCACCGGGAGATCACCACGCTCTTTCAGGACGGATTCGATACCGAGAATGTGCGCCAATATTTGCCCTTTATTGTCCGTCGAACCGCGAGCGATAATCTTGTCTCCTTTGATTACCGGCTCGAACGGAGGAGAGTCCCAGAGTTCCAGAGGATCTGCGGGCTGAACGTCGTAGTGGCCATAAATGAGCAACGTCTTTCGGCCCGCTTGCCGTTCGTTGGACGCCACAACAACTGGATGCCCTGGCGTCCGTAATTTGTTCGCTTGAAGCCCGATCTTCTGGAACTTGGCCGTTAGCCAATCCGCACAAGCATCGACGTCGCTCTTGCATCGGCTATCGGCAGAAACGGAAGGGAATCGCAAGAATTCAAAAAGGTCGTCCAGTGGGTTCATAGGTTACCGACACGAAAACACAAGCGGCAGAAAGACGCGACAGGAACGTTGGGGTTTTGGGTTTTGAGTCTTGGGTTTTGAGTTTTGCGTTTGGGCTGTCACGGCGCGAATCCGACCACCCAAAACTCAAAACTCAAAACGCAAAACCCAATCGCCCAGCTTGGCGGCTTAGGATACCCCAACATATTGCGGTTGGTAGCACAGAATGCTCAATCCGTTGTGCCTTTTTTACCTTGTCACGCCACAGGTTCGCAACTAGCCTTGGCCGAGATGTACCTGCAATCACTCGAGTTGATGGGCTTCAAATCATTCGCCCACAGGACAATCCTGAACTTTCATCCCGGGGTGACAGCGATTGTCGGTCCAAACGGTTGTGGAAAATCGAACCTTCTGGACGCCATCCGGTGGGTACTGGGCGAACAATCGGCCAAAGCCCTCAGGGGAGGCGAAATGGTCGATGTTATTTTCAGCGGCACCGATAGCAAACAGCCAGTAGGGATGTCGGAGGTTTCCCTCACGTTTGCCGATTGCGAGAAAGATCTAGGGACTGAATACAATGAAGTCAGGATTACTCGGCGCGTGTTCCGGGACGGAGGTTCTGAGTACCTGCTGAACAAGACTGGGTGCCGGCTCAAGGACATTCAGATGTTGTTTATGGACACCGGAATCGGGCGCACCGCGTACTCGATCATGGAACAGGGCAAACTGGACCTCATCCTGAGTTCCAGACCGGAGGACCGGAGGGCTATCTTTGAAGAAGCCGCTGGAATTACTAAATACAAAGCGCAGAAGAGAGAGGCTCTGCGGAAGCTGGAGTACACGGACGCGAACCTGGTTCGACTGGCCGACATCATGAAGGAAGTGAAGCGACAGATTGGTTCACTCCAGCGTCAAGCCGGAAAGGCTCGGCGTTACAAGACGCTCTATGACGATCTGCGGACTTTGGACACCCACTTCAGCCGAAAATCCCACGACGAGATTCAAAGGGCGGTGACTGCGGCGGAAAAAGAAATTGATCGGCTCCGCAATCTGCAAAGATCTCTCGAAGAACAGGTTGAATCGCAGGAGTTTGGGGTCGCCGAACAGCGCGAGCAACTCGAAGCCCTGGAAGAACAGATTTCGGTCGCCCGCCAGTGTGGGCAAGAATTGAGAAATCAGGCTGACTCTGCCTCTAGCCGAATCGAATTCAACGAAGAGCGCATCCGGGAATCGACCGCACTATCGGCGCGGTACGAAGCCGAGATCGCGACAGCGGAGGAGAAAAAGTTGATCCAGCAATCGCAACTGGAAGATACCGATAGCCAGTTGCGGGAAATAACCGAAACACTTCGGGCTGATGAACAACAGCTCGGGCAAGGGGTAGAAGAGGCCACTCAGTGCCGATCGCGGCGGCAGCAGGTCGAGCGGTCCATTCAAGATTTTCAGCGTCAGATTCAGCAGCGGGAAAGCCGGATGGCGGCGCTCCGAGGCGATCTCTCGAGCACCCTGAATCAGCGGGAAGCCGGCGAGACGAGATTAGAACTTCTCCGAAGAGAACTTACGCAAACTGAATCCACGCAAAGCCACGTTGGAGCGATGGTCACCGATACGCGTAACGAGCTCGAACTGGCACAAACAAAGGTCCAGGGTTGTCGCGACGCACTGAACGATAGCGAGCACGAACTGGTCAATACGCAAAGAGAACTGCAGCAGTTCGACACTCAGCTCAGCGCGAATCAGCGGACTCTGGCCGAGCGCGAATCAAAACTGGAAGTGCTGAAACAATTGAACGAGGAAGGAGCCGGTTTGGGCGCGGGCACCCAGGCAGTTCTGAAGGGCCTGGACAACCCACAACTTTATCGCGCCGCAATTGTCGGAGCGCTCGCCAATTTCATCGAAGTGGACAAGGAGTTCATCCCGGCGATCGAGGCAGCTCTCGGACTGCATCTGCAGACCATCTTCGTCAGTGATCCTCTCATCGCGGAATCGATCGCCTGCGCGCTGGCCGAAAGGAAGGTCGGCCGTGCGGCCCTCGCCCCGACTCCGTTTCTGCCGAAGCGCGGGGCGGTCCAACTGCAGGCACTTCCGGATGGCGCACTCTCCTGGGCCCTCGACCGAATCAAGGCCAACCTGGATGTATCTCCTCTCATTAACCGTTTACTGGACAACGTCGTCATCGCGGCCGATTTAACGGCGGCATTCGAAATCAAGCGGAACACCCCGGACCTCGCTGTCGCCACGACAGTCGGCGAATATATTTCTCGCGATGGCGTCGTTTTCACCGGTTTTGTCGACGACAACGGCAATTCCGTCCTCCAGCGCAAAATTCAGATCCAACAACTCGAAAAAGAGTCGCTTAGCCTCCGCTCGATAGTCCAGAGCCTGGAAAAGGAAAAAGCCAGGTATCTCAATCAAGTGGAACTGAACCAGCGAACGGTGCGCGAGAATCGGGATGCGCTACAGCGCGTGCAGGTCAATGCCTCTACCTTGCAAGGCCAGCTTTCTCTATTGGATCGCGAACTGCGGGAAGCAGAAGGGAAAATAAAAAGCCTGAATTGGGAACATGAAAATGTTCGCCAGCGCTTAAACGCGGCGACGACCAAAGTGCTGGGTTTGGAGCAAGAACTGTCTGATAGCAGCCTGAACCTGGGCGAACTGCAGGCGCATCTGGCAACCGCTCTATTGGCCGTCGATTCCCTGCGCGGCGACGAGGAGACTCTGGTTGAGGCTCTGAATGAACTTAAGGTTCGCGTGGCAACCGGACGCCAACTGAAGGACAACCTCGAGCGGCAAAGGCAGCCGATGACAGTGCGACTGGCTGAACTGGAGGATTTAATTGCCAGTCGGCGGCGCGACATCGGGACTTACACCGCCCGGATGGAACAACTGGCCGCTGAGAGCGTCGTTTTACGCTCCAGGATTGAACAACTGCAAACGGAACGGCTTGCGGCGGAAGCGGAGGTGGCTCGGCTTCTCCAGGAACGTGCGCAAAGCATCGCGGCTCTCGAAGCGGTCGAATTAAATCTCCGCCACCTCCGCAAGCAGCTCTCCGAGTGCCAGGAGGCGCGAGGTCAACAGGAAGTCATGGCGACGCAACTCCATCTCCGGCTTGAGCATCTCCGAGAACATGTTGCTCATCGTTACCAGGTTGATGTGGCGAATTTTCAACCGGACTGGTACTCGTTTCATGTCTCAGTCCGCGAGCAGAGTAAGCGGCTTGACAAACCGACTGTTGAGATCGGCGCGCCTCCGTCCGCTCCCAACCCTTCGACAAACCAGGAGATCGACTGGGATTTTGTCCAATCAGCTATCGCTGAATTGACTGAACGACTCGACGCGATGGGGCCGGTAAATCTCGAGGCGATTCAGGAATACGATGAACTGGAGGAACGCCAGCGTTTCCTCGAAGACCAGCACAACGATCTAGTAAAGTCCAAAAACGAATTGCTCGACGTGATCAACAAGATCAACGCCACGACCAAAGAGCTTTTCGCCGATACTTTCGAACAGGTGCGTAATAATTTTCAGGAAATGTTCACCGAACTCTTTGGCGGCGGGAAGGCGAACCTCCTTCTGGTTGATGACGCAGATCCCCTCGAAAGCGGGATCGAAATTATTGCCAGACCACCGGGCAAACAACTCCAATCAATCTCGCTCCTCTCCGGCGGCGAACGGACTATGACCGCGGTCTCGCTCCTTTTCGCAATTTACATGGTCAAGCCGAGTCCATTCTGTGTTCTGGACGAAATGGACGCTCCGCTCGACGAGTCGAACATCAATCGATTCATCAAAATACTGGATCGCTTCGTTCACCAGAGCCAGTTCGTTGTTATCACTCATAACAAACGGACGATCGCCAAAGCCGACGTCCTCTATGGTGTCACGATGGAGGAACACGGCATCAGTAAGCTCGTCGGCGTCAAGCTTACGCAACGGGATGATTCCTTTGCGGAAACCGATCTCATCGGAACAGCTCAGTCGAGCCCGAGCATCGCAGAGAGCTTCGGAAAACACAGCAATCTTCGTAGCGAAACGTGAAAAGAAGCCGGCTTCATTCGCCTAAGAGCTTTCCTGCCTCCATGGAACAGCACATGCGGCGGTAATCAATGGACCGTTCCAAGTCTTAATCACCGGCGTCGCCCCCTCATAGTCGAGGATAGAAAGGGTACTAGTGCCAAGGAGGAAATACTTGCCGCACGCTGGTTCAAATCCCAACCAGCGCGCCGCCAAAACTCGCAGGAAATGACCATGGGAGAAAAGGGCGACGTTGCTTTCCTGGACACGAACCTGAGAGACAACCTTGTCCGCTCTGGCGGACACGTCATTGATTGTCTCGCCATTGGGACACGGGTGCGTCCAGATGCTCCAATCGGGAATCTTTTTCCTTATCTGGGTGGTCGTGATCCCTTCGTAATCCCCGTAATCCCATTCCATCAAATCGGGAACCAATTCGACTCGATTGCCTTGTCCCGCCAGGCGAGCCGTCTCGAGAGCTCGCCGGAGCGGACTGCTCAGGATGTGTGAAAAGGAAGCCTCGTCGAAAATCGGCAGTAAAAATCCAGCTTGTGCTCGACCCGTCTCCGTAAGTGGAATGTCAGTCCGTCCGGTGTGCCGACCGTCGCGCGCCCATTCTGTTTCACCGTGGCGAATGAGGTAAACCAAGCCTCCATTCTGCCCGGCGTTTTTTGTTTCGCAAGTTTTCTTCTCATGAGATTGCTGAACCATGGGAGAAGTTGCTGCGATTACCGGCGGAGCCGGATTTATCGGTTCACATTTGGCAGAGGGATTCGTCCGCGCCGGGTACGCCGTCCGGATCATCGATAATCTGACCAGCGGTAGCAAGAGTAACCTGGCTTCGATGAAAGGGCAGGTTGACTATCGGAACGTTGATCTTCGAGATCTCGACCGGCTCGTCGAGGCCTTCCGGGGAGCTTCTATCGTGCTGCATCACGCAGGGATTGCCTCGGTACCTCTAAGTTTCGAAAATCCGGTTTATATCCATGACGTCAACGTTACCGGAACTCTGAATGTTTTCGCCGCGGCGATTCGCGCCAACGTCCGGAGGGTCGTGAACGCCTCATCCTCCGCTGTCTATGGCGACAATGGCGCGGAACTGCAGAATGAAAGCGCTCTCCCTTCTCCCGTCTCGCCATACGGGCTTTCAAAATGGGTGAGCGAACTGTATGCCGCTCAATTTACCAGGATGGGAGTCATCGAGGCTGTCTCGCTCCGCTATTTCAACGTCTTTGGTCCCCGCCAAAATCTAGAGGGTGGATATGCCGCGGTGATCCCAGTCTTTGTCCGGAAGCTGGCCGACGGCAATCGTCCGATAATCTTCGGGGATGGAACTCAAACTCGGGACTTCACCTTCGTTGAGAATGTCGTCGCAGCGAACCTACGCGCGGTTCAAGTACCGCTTCCGCCCGGCACGATTCTGAACGTCGCGACCGGAGTTCGGATTTCTCTGAATGAACTTCTGAGTGTGCTAAATGAAATCTTCGGATCACAGATCAAGTCAATCAATGAGCCGGAGCGCCCGGGTGATATTAAACATTCTTGTGCCGACACTCGCCTATCCGAGGAGCTCCTGGGCAACTACCAGGTTACGGAATTTCGTGAGGGACTTGTGAAGACCGCCCGATGGTTTCTGGAGGTCACGGGACGCACGAAGAAGTGCATCGATTAGGAAACGTGTCGGCGTGGGGGAGAAACGTATCGGCGTATCGGCGCGGTCGCGCGCTTGGCGTGGGATGCGCTCCCGCGCGTCAGGCGGTCAAACGCCGACACGCCGATACGTTTCTCCTAAGCGGTAGTCAATTCCCGCTTCTTCCCTTGGCGAGGGGTTACCAGCTTGTCATAGAGATGATTGAGTTTCTCCTGCAGGCTCTCCATATAGAGATAGAGTGCCGGAGTCACGTACAAGGTGATCAATTGGGAAACGATCAGGCCGCCAACCAGGATCAAACCAAGCGGTCGGCGCGACGCTCCATCCGCCCCGAAGCCAAGTGCTATCGGGATCGCCCCCATCAGGGCAGCCAAAGTTGTCATGATGATTGGCCGGAAGCGTTCAATACTCGCCTCATGCACCGCTTCGATCGGCGTCTTTCCAGCTCTGCGCTGCTCGACCGCGAAGTCGACCATCATGATCCCGTTTTTCTTGACAATTCCGATCAGCATGAACATGCCGATGTAGGAATAAAGGGAGAGCTCGGAATGGAAAAGCAGCAAAGTCAACAAACCTCCGACCGCGGCGACCGGCAAAGAAGAGAGGACCGTGATCGGATGGAACCAGCTTTCGTAGAGGATTCCCAGAATGACATACATGATGAAGACAGCGACGAATAGCAAAACACCTAGCTGCGAAAACGTCTGAGTAAATGTCTGCGCCTCTCCCTGGAGTTGGCCGCGAATCGTTGGCGGCAGGACTTCCGCCGCAGTCGCGCTGGATGAATTGGGTTGCATCCCCAGTCGCCACCCCGGGCTTCAAGTTGAAGTAAAGCGTTACCGCCGGAAATTGGTTAATATGGTTTACGGACAATCTCCCGACTGAAGCCTGTCGGATCAGTCACCGTCTCATTCGGGATGATATTCTGTGCGCCCGCAGGCTTGAAATAGAGGCGATTGACGTCAGTGGGTTCGCTTCGCTGTTTATCCTCCGCTTCGACAATCACTTTATACTGATCGATCGGAGTCTTGATGAGATAGGTGTAATTCTGGGAATAGGCGTTCTTCAGGAGCTGCTCAACGTTCAGATTTGTCAGTCCATACGACTGCAATTGCAGCTCAGTTCAGATTGACCCCGAGCACGGGAGTATTCGCAAAATAATCCGAAGAAACGGCTGCGAATCCGGGAAACTGTCGACACTTGGCGATCATCTGCTGGGCGGCCTGATAGACCTGATTTGCGTCGACGCCGGAGATCGTAAATGCGTATTGCCCCTGGTTGTTTTTCGTCGCGCCGGTACTGATCTGCAAAACCGGATCAGGCCGGAGCAACGGGATAATGCCAGGGATTTGCGAAAGCTGCTGGGTAAGCTGAGCAATGACCTGGGTGATGGGCGGCCGGTGACTTACATCTTTCAGGAATGCCAGCGCCAGCATCTGGTTGGAAGGCAATCCCTGCGAGAAGCCGGCGAGAGTAAACGTTTCATTTACAGCCGGATTTTTGCGCAGGATCGCATCTACCTCCTTTTGCAGCACTTTAATCCGGTCGGGCGAAATTCCCTCCTGACACAAGATTACGCCGCGGATAAATCCGCTATCACCAGACGGGATAAAGGTCTTTGGCAGCAGCCCAAAAACCCAGACGGTGAGAGCAAAGCAGCCAACCCAGGTTAAAGCGGAAATCCAACGGTGATGGAGGAAGAAATAAAGACTCCGACCATAGCTGGCTGTAATCCTCTTGAAGGCATTGCCGACGGTCCGCTCCATCCAGGTCTTGTCGCCTTCGCCTCGCGGGCCAAGAATCCGCGAGCACATCATTGGAGTCAGAGTAATCGAGACGAGCCCGGAAGCAAAGATCGCCACAATGATGGTCACCGAGAATTCCCGGAAAATGCGCCCGATAATACCGGTGACCATTACCAACGGCAGAAATACGACGGCCAGCGAGACCGTCATAGCGATAATCGTGAAAGTAATTTGCCGCGCGCTGTTTATCGCAGCCTCCATCGGATTCTGGCCCGATTCCATCAGGCGGACCGTGTTCTCGAGAAAGACGATTGCGTCATCGACGAGAAATCCGATGGCCAACGTCAACGCCATCAGGGTCAAATTATTCAGGCTGAAATTCAGAGCCCCCATCACCAAAAAAGTGACCAGCATCGAGAGAGGCAAAGCCACCACGGGTATAAAGGTGTCTGCCGCTCGGCCGAGGAAGGCAAAGATTACGATGACGACCAAGGCAAAGGCGATCAACAAGGTGTGTTCGACTTCATCGGCGTTGGCAACGATCGTTTTGGAGCGATCGTACAGCGGGATGAGCTGGACGGAACCCGGTAACTGCTGCCGAAAAGCGGGAAGCAGATCTTTGACTTTTCGCGCTACCTCGACGGCATTTGCACCCGCCTGACGACTAACCGCCAACACCACTTCCGCCGGTGCCTCCCCGTAGTCACGTGCCCAGAAATTTCTGTTGATCCGCTCGTCTTCCACCGTTTTGAACACGGTCGCGACATCCTTCAAATAAACGGGCTGCCCGTTTGGCCGGGCGATGATGACATTTTCGTATTGTTCGAGGACTCGACAACTGACCATTTGGAAAAAGAAGGTACGTGCGATTCTTCCCGTCTAACTGGCCGGCGCCCAGGTAAGCAGTACTTTGGCCGACTGCGTTAGTCACGTCCGTCATCGTCAGGCCAAGCGAGGAAAGTTGATTTACTTGGACCTTGATCCGGATGGCCGACCTGGCACCGTAGACCTGGACTTGACTTACCCCGTTAATAATCGCGATCTGCTGACCGAGCTGGGTATTTCCATAATCGTAAAGATCCCCTTCGGTCATCGTATCGCTCACCAAGGCGAGATAGTAGATCGGCTGATCGTTGGGATTCGTTTTCTGAAACGAGGGAGGTTGGGGCAGATCGGTCGGCAGGAAGCCCTGCGCCCGAGAAATCGCGGCTTGGACATCCGTCGCAGCATCGCCCAGGCTTTTATCCAGAGAAAATTGCAAAACCAAGGTCGATTGACCGGTTTGATTGGTCGAGGTCACGATGTCCAGGCCCGGGATCTGAAGGAATTGCTTTTCGAGCGGCGTCGCGCAGGTGTTCGCCATCGTTTCCGGACTAGCTCCCGGATAGTTCACGCTGACCTGAATTACCGGATAGTCAACTGCGGGCAGGTCATTGACGGGCAATTGTCTGAAAACCTGAATTCCGAAAACGGTAATGGTGATGGTCAACAGCAGCGTCATGATCGGACGCCGAATGAAAAGCTCGGAAAAGTTCATAGTGCCGGCATTGATTTGGCTGCCGAACTCTCTTGCTTACCATCCGGCGACGAATCCTTTTGTGAATCCCTCTCCGTCAAAGCGCCTCGGGAAGGAGGGGGCGCCGGCGAGGTGGACGGATATTCTTTGGGGTTCACCTTCATGCCATTTCCAAGTGCCAGTTGACCTTCGACGACTACGGTTTCGCCCGGTTTGACTCCCTGCGAAACAACAACCAGGTCGTGATATCTCACTCCCTGAGTGACCGGCCGCTGTTCAACGGTATTGTCCGGCTTCACCGCGAACAAATAGGTACCCTTTCCTCCCATTTGTACCGTTTGGCTGGGAACAACCGACGCGTCTTTCAAGATCTGAAGCGTCAGCGTCACGTTCACGTACTGACCCGGCCACAAGTAACGGTCCTCGTTGGGAACAGTTGCCCGAAGCAGAGCGGTGCCGGACTGGGTCGAGACGCTATTGTCAAGGAAACTGAGCTTACCCGTCTTGACAATATCTGGCTTCGACGGTGTGACGACATCAACTCTCAGCGAGTCGCCGCGCTTCATGTTTTCGCGGAGGTGCGCAAGATCGTTCTCTGATATCGTAAAATCGACGTATACCGGATCCTGCAGTTGGATGTTTACCAGCGTCGCCCCTCCAGCAGCGACATAGTTTCCGGGATCAACGAGTCGTCGACCGGTGCGTCCGTCATTCGGAGAACGAACGTAGCAGTATTCAAGGTTCAGCTTCGCGATATCGATGGAAGCCTGATCTTTAGCGACAGCTCCTTCAAAGTTCTCAACCTGGGCACGATCTACGTCTATCTGCTGGTCGGAAACAAAGCGTTGCTGTCCGATTTGTTGATCGCGCTGAAGATTTCGTTGAAACAGAGCCAACTGCGCCTGGTCGGACTTCAATTGACCCTGCGACTGCTCCAGGTCGGCCTGGAAAGGGCGTGGATCAATGACAAAGAGCAAATCACCTTTCTTCACTTCCTGTCCTTCGGCGAAGTGGACTTCCATAATTCTTCCATTCACTTGCGGTTGCACGTTCACCGATTCGGGAGAGGAGAGTCGCCCAAATTCGTGTAGTTGAACGGGCACATCCAGCGCCTGCACATTCGTCACCAGCACATTCTTGGCAGGCGGCGGCGCGTTGGTAACTTGCTTCTCGCCGCAACCCGCAATTGCCAGTGAGAAGAATAAAATCAGAGGATAAATCCTGAACATCGTCGTGGTAGCTCTCGGTGGCTGTTGAGCGCTGCTTCGTCGTGCTTTTTGCGTCGTCGACCTTGCGTTTTGTCGGGTGCGCGAAACAACATCGCACCTATTCAACGGACGCTCCGGCTGTCAAATATACTGGTAGGAAACACCGACGCACTTGGCACGCTCCGCAAAGAGCGAATAGCCATGCGGTTCAATTAGCCATTTCCGTGCCACGGGAACATGTTGGCGTTCGGCGTTCCGCGTTTGGCGTTCGGCGTTCCGCGGCGCAGTGCGCTCACGCGCGCGAAAACGCGTTCCAGACGTACCACGCCGATACGCCGTCACGCCGATACGCCGACACGTTCCTGTCTGAACTGCAGTTCGAACCTCCCCTGCCCCTTTCGCACACCAATCTCCGCTCCAAACGCCTGGCTCATAGTCGTGGAAGTAATCACTTTTCTGATCGCTCCTTGCGAGAGGATCTCGCCTTCCCGAAGCACCAACGCCTTGTCGAAACAGGGCAAAATCTCCTCCACATGATGCGTCACAAACACCAGGTTCGGTGTTTTTTCCGTCGCGGCGAGACGGTTCAGAAATTGCAAAAACCGTTCGCGCGCCACCGGATCCAAGCCGGCGCAAGGTTCATCGAGAATCAGAATTCGATATCTCGCCATCAACGAACGCCCGATCAGAACGCGTTGTCGTTCTCCTTGTGAGAGGAAAGCCCAAGGGCCGATTAGCCAAGATTGGCACACTCAACCTGACGCAGCTGCTGGCGTGCTCCCTGGAGCAACCGTCCCTCCGGCGAGTGCCAGATGTTAATCTCTGCATTGCGCCCGCTCGCGACCACTTCGAGCGCCGTCTGGTGATCTTCGATCCAGTGTCGAATACTCGAACTTACCAGACCCACTTCTTTTCGCAGCTCACGCCAATCCGCTTTTCCGTACTGCTTCCCCAGCACCTGAATCGTTCCGGCCGAGGGCGTAACATAACCAGTCACGCAACTGAGCAAAGTCGTCTTGCCCGAACCGTTTGCTCCCAGAATGACCCAATTCTCTCTCGCCTCAACCTCCCATCGAATACCCTTCAGAATTTCTGTTCTACCTCGGACAACACGGAGGTCATGAATGAGATAATGGACATGGCGATGACTCGGGCGCTCTCGGGCAAGATCTCCAGCAAGCACCTCAGACTCTGGCGAACATAGCTCACTGAGCTCGTTCAAAGAAATTTACAATCCAACACAAGGGCCTGCTTCAATAGACGCATATACTTCGGCCGCGATATTTCGATCGCCCCGAAAATCGTAAGATGACTGGTAACATATTGCGTATCCAGCAAACGAAATCCTCTCTCATTCAAGCGATCCACCAGACCGACCAAGCAACCTTCGAGGCATTCGGCACTCTGTGGAACATCGACTCGCCGAAAAACGCTCCGAAAACGCTGACCCCATAAAGGCCGCCTGCCAATTCATCCTCCAGCCATGCTTCCACCGAATGGGCGAAGCCGAGCCGGTGCAAATTAATGTAGCTCTCGATAATCTCTTCGCTGATCCACGTCTCTGCCCGTTCACCACAAGCTCGTATGACCGCCTCGAAAGCCGTATTCAGCCGAAGCCTGAACTCCCCCTTTTTTCAGGCTTCGTTTCAATCCATGAGGAATGTGAAAGGCATCGAGCGGAATGATTCCCCGCGGATCAGGTGAAAACCAGGCGATCTCTCCGTTCTCCATCGCCATCGGAAAAATCCCCGTGCAATAGGCTTCCAGGAGGAGAGATGCAGGGATGATTTTGGATCGAGCTTCTCTCGCGCACAAGCGCTCGAATATATCCGGGAATATCAGCGCCGACAGAATTTTGGCGTTCACCGTTCACCGTTCACCGTTCACCGTTCATCGTTTCGGCGTTCGGCGTTTGGCGGGCGTTTGACGGGCGCCTTTAACGGGGCATACCTCTCATTCTTCCACCTCTCAGCGCTCGTCACCTCGACCTCTCAACCTCTCACTTCGCAACCTCCATCGCACCGCTCACCTCGCGACCTCTCACCTCTCACCTCTCGACCTCTCACCTTGTCACTTCCCTGGTTTATGCGATAATCCCGCCTTCTTCCAATGAGTAGCGACGCAGCTTTTCGTGGTTCGAAGGTCGTCATCCTCGATTTCGGCTCGCAGTACACCCAGGTGATCGCCCGGCGCGTTCGCGAGAGCCGGGTGTATTCCGAGATTTTGCCGTTCCACCTCGGACCGGAGCAAATCCGCGCGACCGGAGCGCGCGGGATCATCCTTTCGGGCGGCCCGGCCAGTGTCTTTAGCAAAGATGCGCCGCAAATCGATCCGGGAATATTCCGAATGGGACTTCCGGTTCTGGGCATCTGTTACGGTATCCAGCTGATGGCATCCCACCTCGGCGGATCCGTCGAATTTTCCGATCACCGCGAATACGGCGCGGGAACCTTGAGCGTATCTGAAAGAGAGTCCTCTGTTCGAGGGGTTGCCGTCCAAGCTGCAAGTCTGGAACAGCCATGGGGACAAAATCACTCAGCTCCCGCCAGGTTTTGAGGCGATCGGGTCCACCGAAAACTCGGCCTACGCCGCGATCCAGAATCTCGAGAAATCATTGTTCGGACTCCAGTTTCACCCGGAAGTCGCACATACGCCGTTGGGCAAGGATATTCTGGAAAATTTTCTCTACCGAGCCTGCGGCTGTTCGCCCGATTGGACGATGGGTTCGTTCATCGAGCAGACCTGCCGGGAGATTCGCGAAAAAGTCGGCGACGACAAAGTCGTGCTTGGTCTTTCCGGAGGCGTCGACTCTTCGGTTGCCGCTGCTTTGATTCATCGCGCAATTGGCGCTCAGCTAACCTGCATTTTCGTCAATAACGGCCTGCTCCGGTCGCGCGAAGCCGAAACTGTTCAGAAGATCTTTCGAGGAAATTTCCACATCCGGCTCAAGTACGTCGACGCCTCACAGAGCTTCCTGAAAATTCTCCAGAAGAGTCACGGACCCCGAGAAGAAACGAAAGCTGATCGGGGGCGAGTTTATCCGTGTTTTCGAAGAAGCGACGAAAGAACTGAAAGCCGAGGATTCCGGGTGACGGCCACTACCGGTTTCTTGCTCAAGGAACATTGTATCCTGACGTGATTGAAAGCGTTTCGATTTCCGGAAATCCGGCAGCTCTGATCAAGAGCCACCACAATGTGGGCGGCTTGCCGGAAAACATGGATTTCGAGCTCCTTGAGCCTCTCAGGCAACTCTTCAAGGACGAGGTTCGACAGGTCGGGCTCGAACTTGAGCTACCCCGCGAAATCGTGTTTCGCCAACCTTTCCCGGGCCCGGGTCTGGCGGTCCGGATACTCGGCGAAATCACGGAAGAACGCCTGGAGATCCTTCGGCAGGCGGACGAAATCGTGGTGAACGAAATGAAGGTTACCGATTGGTATTACAAAGTCTGGCAGTCGTTCGCCGTTCTTCTGCCAATCCGATCCGTCGGCGTGATGGGTGATCAGCGAACCTACGAAAACAGCATCGCCCTGCGCATTGTGGAAAGCCAGGACGGGATGACGGCCGACTGGGTTCGCATCCCGTACGAAATCCTGGCGCGCATCTCCACCCGAATCATCAACGAGGTAAAAGGCATCAACAGAGTCTGTTACGACATCTCCAGTAAACCGCCGAGCACGATCGAGTGGGAATAGGGAACGGTCGCGTTAGCGTTTTGCGTTTTGAGTTTTGAGTTTGCGTTTTGAGTTTTGAGTCGATCTCTGGCGAGAAGTGCCGCGGCGCAACGCAAACCCAAAACCCAAAACCCAAAACCCAAAACGCAAAACCATCTTGCCCATGCGCGTCGCCATCTATCCAGGGAGTTTTGATCCAGTGACCAACGGGCATCTGGACGTCATCCAGCGAGCCTGCACTTTATTCGACGAATTGATCGTCGCGGTGGCGTTCAACGATCAAAAGCACAAGTCGACTCTCTTTTCGATCGATGAGAGAATCGAATTGCTCCGGGAAACGTGTGCTCACAATCCGAACGTCCGCGTGGTCAGACTGGAGGGGCTCCTGGTTGATTTTGCCAAGCAGGAAAAGGTCGAGGCCATTGTTCGCGGGCCTTCGAGCCATCTCCGATTTCGAGTTCGAGTTTCAAATGGCATTGATGAACCGGAAGATGGAACCAACGCTGGAGACCATATTTATGATGCCAAAGGAAGAGTACACCTATATTAGCTCCCGGATCGTGAAAGAAATCGCGCGATTAGGTGGCAACGTGCAATCGTTTGTGCCAGACTGCGTTGTCAGGCGCTGGCGAAGAAGTTTCCCAGCTAGCGCGCGCGGCGGATGGGTCGGAACTCGTCCCTACCGATCGATGGAACCGGTCAACGTTCGGTAGGGACCGGCTCCCCGTAGGCCAGCCGTCGCCGGCGCTCAAAGTAAAGAAGTCAGGGGCGGAGGTAACTATCATGAAAGTACATCTGAAGCAGATTCCTGCGGAAGGGACTCACCTCAAAGGCAAAGAAAAAACCGACATTCTGGAGCTGGAAGACGATCAGATCCGGCCCTTGGGAACTGTGGAATACTCTCTCGATATTGGAGTATCCGGCTCCAGTCTGTTCGTTACGGGAAAACTGGCGTGGATGTCGGACTGGAATGTGTCAGTTGCCTTAAGCGATTCGTCTATCCCGTCCGGGTGCAAGACTTTTCCGCTCAAGTCGAGCTGACAGGGCCGGAATTGGTCGACTTGACGCCATGGATTCGAGAGGATATTCTGCTCGCTCTTCCAGTTCATCCGCATTGCGATTGGGACCGGAAGACGGTGTGTGTCGGGCCGCGGCTGAAATACCTGAACGTTGAAGAGGATTCCAAAGCGCCGAATGCCTGGGACGCACTCGACCATCTGAATTTGAACCGAAGGAAGTGAGTTAGAATGGGAGTACCGAAAAGAAAAACATCCAAGATGCGATTGCGAACGCGGAAAGCCGCCAACCGTTGGCACGCGCCTCAATTGACCAACTGTCCGCAGTGCAGCAGTCGGGTACGTGGGCATACTGCATGTCCATCCTGCGGTTATTACCGCGGGCGCCAGGTCCTGACGGTCGAAGTCGCTTAGTTTTCACAGCACCAGCTGGCGATCTAAAAGAAGGATTTCCTGTTGATCGAGACCCCTTCTTGCATTAAGCAGCCATCCTACGAAAATCTTCGGCGGGACGCCGGAGAGGATGCTTTATGAGGATTGCCTTAGACGCGATGGGTGGTGATTACGCTCCCAAAAACACCATCGAGGGAGCTGTCCTGGCACTCAAAGAGTACCCGTATATCGAGAAGCTTTTTCTGGTTGGCGATGCTGCCGTCATTGGAAACGAACTCAAGCGCCTCGACTGCAAAGATCCGCGCGTCGAGATTTTTCACGCCTCCGAAGTTGTCTCGATGAAGGAGTCGGCGGCAAAGGCGGTCCGCCACAAAAAGGATGCTTCGATTTGCCGGGCAGTAGATCTCGTCAAGAATGGATCGGCTCACGCCGTGGTTTCCGCTGGGCACACCGGGGCAGCCGTGGCGGCCTGCCGTCCTCAAACTCCGGACCCTGAAAGGCATCGAACGCCCGGCCATCGCCTGCCTGCTGCCAACGGAGAGCAAAGTTTTCGTCTTGATTGACGGCGGAGCAAATCCGGATTCAACTCCGGAGAACCTGATTCAGTTCGCGATCATGGGCTCCGTGTTTTCGCAACACGTGCTTGGCTACAAGAGCCCTTCGGTCGCGCTGATGTCGATCGGCGAAGAAGACATGAAGGGCAACGACGTGACCAAAGAGGCTTTCAAACTCTTGAAAGCGAGTGGGCTCAATTTTCGCGGCAACATCGAAGGGCACGACCTGTTTGAAAACCCGGCGGAAGTGGTGGTCTGCGACGGTTTCACCGGGAATGTGGTTCTCAAGACCTCTGAAGCAATCGCTCACGCGATATTCTCCTGGCTCAAGCACGAGCTCTTCAGGAATCCGCTCCGCAAACTCGGCGCCAAGCTCGCTGAGGGCGCGTTCAAGTCAATCCGGAAAAAGACGAACTATGAGGAATACGGCGGCATGCCGTTGCTCGGCGTCAACGGCGTTTGCATCATCGCTCACGGAGCCAGTTCGCCATTGGCGATCAAAAATGCCATCCGGGCCGCCACCGAGTCCATCAGCACGAGATAAACCCCCAAATATTGCGGGAGGTTCAGTCCTACAATGAGAAGTTCGCCGCCGCAGCCACGCCGGTCCAATAAATCCAGAAGAACGGTTTCGATCATCGGCACAGGCAGTTACGTTCCCGAACGCATTCTCACGAACCGGGAACTCGAGAAGATAGTCGAAACGTCTGACGAATGGATCAGGACGCGTACCGGCATCGGCGAGCGAAGGATCGCCGCGCCGGACGAGGCGACCAGTGACCTTGCGACGAATGCTGCGCTGGCGGCCATGAGCCAGGCCAGGTGTCAGCCGAGCAAATCGACTTGATTATCGTCGCGACGGTAACGCCGGACATGCTCTTTCCAGCCACCGCCTGCTGGGTACAGAAAAAACTAGGAGCTATTCGTGCGGCATGCTTTGACATATCAGCCGCCTGTTCGGGTTTCATCTACGCGATGGAAATTGCTCAGCAATTCATTTCCAATCACGTCTACAATACGGTTCTTAATTATCGGCGCCGACAAACTGAGTTCGATTGTCGACTGGTCAGACCGAAATACCTGCGTTCTCTTCGGCGACGGAGCCGGCGCGGCCATTCTGCGCAATCGCGGCGCGTCTCACGGGGTCATCGCGACCCATATGGGAAGCGACGGAGAGTTTACTGATATTCTTTTCATGCCCGGCGGCGGAAGTCGTTGCCCGATCACGCCCGCAGAACGTCGACCAGAAGCTCAACACGATCAAGATGCTTGGCAAAGAGACCTACAAACAGGCGGTGACGGCCATGTCTGATGCCGCAGATCGCGCGCTGGAAGCTGCCGGCTTGAAATACGACGATATCGCTTGTGTCATTCCGCATCAGGCGAATATGCGGATCATCGAAGCGATCGCCCATCGAATGGGCCTGCCGGTGGAGAAATTTTACGTGAACCTTGAGAAATACGGGAACACCTCGGCTGCGGCGGTCGCTATCGCTCTTGACGAGGCGCATCGAGCCGGTCGATTCAAAATCGGCGACTACATTCTCCTGGTCGTCTTTGGCGGCGGTCTGACTTGGGCCAGCTCCGTGATCCAATGGTAGACTAACGGTTTCGAGTTTTGCGTTTAGAGTTTTGCGTTTTGCGTCCGGTGACTCTCGAGTCCGGCTTGAATATCCCCACTCAAAACCCAAAACTCAAAACCCAAAACCATACTCGATGCTCGTTGACACACACGCACACCTGGATTTTCCGGAGTTTGCCGACGATTTCGACGCCATCCTGCACCGGGCCAGAGAGGCCGGCGTCGGGCGGATAGTGACCATCGGGACGACGCTTGAAGTCGAGTCGCAAGGCGATCGAATTCGCAGAAGAGCATCCCGAAATATACGCCGTCGTCGGCATCCACCCGAATTCTGTGACCGAAGAGCGCGAGGATTTCCTGCCGGAACTTCAGGAATTGGCGAGACATCCGAAAGTGGTCGCGATCGGCGAAACCGGTCTGGACTATCATTATTTGCCGAGCAAACGCCGGCAAAGAGAGATCAGCGAAACAACGTTTGGCGCCGCTTCGACGCAGAGCCATCGAGCTGGAGATCCGCGATGAGGCCGAGAAGGCGGCCCAATCAGTCGCTTTTGAACAACATTTAGAATTGGCTGCGGCTATCGGCAAAAGTGCCGTGATTCACCAACGCGACTCGTGGGCCGACACCCTCAATATACTCCGCACTTATGCTGCCCAGCGTGCGCGGCGGTAATGCATTGCTTCAGTGGATCCCTGGCCCAAGCGCTCGAAGTGGTCGAACTCGGTCATTCGTTTCCTTCACCGGAATCGTCACTTTCAAGAGCGCCGGCGACCTGCGGCAGACTGCCGCGACCGTCCCGTTGGATCGAATCATGGTCGAGACCGATGCTCCTTACCTCGCGCCGGAACCACATCGTGGCAAACGCTGCGAACCGGCTTTCGTGCGCGAGACCGCGGCGTCAATCGCAAATATTCGCGGCCTGACCCTTGAATCGTTCGCAGCGCAAACCACACGAACGGCAGAAGTCTTTTTCGGAATGAAGTAAGGATTTCTTGGTATGGTCAAAATTGAGATCGAATATACCGGCGGCCTCCATTCAGAGGCCGTTCACGCTCAATCCGGGACCAGGCTTCAGACTGATGCGCCTCTGGATAACGGAGGAAAAGGTGAATCGTTTTCCCCAACTGATCTAGTGGCAACCGCGCTGGGGACCTGCATGACGACCACGATGGATCTCTATGCGAAACGAAACGGATTCAGCATCGACGGCACCAAGGCAACCGTGGTCAAACACATGGTCTCAGAGCCTGTTCGCCGCATCGGAAAGCTGGAAGTCGTCGTCGCAAGTCCCCCTCCCGCTGGATCACCCGCAACGAGCAAAACTGGAAAAGGTCGCTCTAAATTGCCCCGTGCAGAAAAGTCTCCATCCTGATTTGGAGATTCCGGTCTCGTTCTCGTGGAGGGATGATTTGTAAAAAAGCCGCTTGAAACGAGGACGAACCTGCCGTAGGCGGTACGGGTCAATTAGAGTCTTTTTCGTTCGGGGAACTGTCAGCTGTTTAGAATTGTTGGCATTTAGTCCAGTTACGGACGCGCCTGCTCGAGGAGGCCTCAATTTGGAACTGAAGATATGTCCGTTAAACTGTACGTTGGTAATCTCTCATTTGCGACCACTGAACTCGATCTGCAGGATCTGTTTGCACAAGTCGGAAGCGTTCTAGACGTCAAAATTATTCAAGATAAATTCACCGGCAAATCGCGCGGGTTCGGCTTTGTTACAATGGAGTCGCAGGAAGAAGCGAATAGCGCCATTAGCCGATTCAATGGATTTTCTCTTGATAATCGTCCTTTGACTGTTAATGAAGCACGGCCTCCGGAAGCCCGGCAAGATCGTTTCTTCGGCAACGAACCTTCGCGCGGCGGCGGTCATAAAGACTCGCGTGGTCGCGGCGGCCGTGATTTTCGCCGAAATCGGTAAAATGCCAAAATTTAAGATTGCGCGCAGACTTGGCGCGCTGCAAATGGCGGTCAGTGATCTGACCGCCCATTTGTTTTGGTGAGTGGCGGCAGAAACCGCCATCGATCACCCCTTTGGCTAACTGGCTTGGGAAGGCAAAGCGGATGCTTCGCCCTAATTCCCAAGATCTTTGAACTGCGCCCGCCTCCGCGCCAACTCGTGCTCGGCCCACTGTACATCTTCATAGGACGCCCGCCGCCGTTGGTATTTGCGAAATAGAATCTCCCGGAATTCTTCCAGGTCTCCTAAAGGGGGTTCGTCATAGTAACTCCACTGCCTTTCGTCTTCCCGCTTAGCCTGGAAGCGCCAGGAGCCGCCGCTTTTGATCACACGAACTTCGCGTTTTACCCGATCCTCGGTGCGGACTATCCAGGCGTGCCTGTTGTGCATAACGAAAAAACTTTAGTTTGCGGCGACCTCGCGTCCACGCTAATTCCTTCTCCTCTTGAGCATTGCCCTTAAGATTCTCGCCTATCTGATCGGAACGGTGGTCCTGGGGGCCGCGCTTGCCCCTTGGCTCTTCTGGGCCGGCCAATATGCCTCTCATTTCCCGCAACTGGGCTTTCTCGCGAAGACAGATTTTCAGCGCTACTTCAACCGTTCTGTATTGATCTCCGCTTTTCTCCTTCTGCTCCCCATCCTACAATGGATTGGCCTGCGGCGGCTCAAAAGTCTTGGTCTGCGCAAAAATCCTCGGCGAATAGCCACTTGCTCGGCGGCTTTGTGATCTCCCTGGGCACGATTTCCGCCTTGGGAGCGCTCTTTTTGGGGTTCGACGTCCTCGAATTGAAAGATCCTCTCCCCTGGAATCTGTTGCCGCCAATCCTCCTGACGGCCATTTCGGTCGCGCTCATCGAGGAAACCTTGTTTCGAGGGGCGATTCTGGGTCTGGTTCGCCAAACCTTTACGGTTCGTCCCGCGGCTGTTTTCGTCTCCGCTCTTTTCTCGATTGTTCATTTTTTGAATCCGGCAGAAAGACACAGATCGCACTGTCGAGTTGGTATTCCGGCTTCGAGTTATTGCCTAACGCGTTCTGGCGATTTTCCGACCCTCTGATCGTCCTCGGCGGATTTATCTCGATTGGGATCCTTGGGCTATTGCTCGCACACGCTACCATCCGGACATCCTCTCTTTGGCTGGCGATCGGCATCCATTCCTGGCCTGATCTTCGGCAAGATGGGACTTAACAAAGTCACTAAGCGAGTTCAGGATGTCACGCCTTGGTTTGGCAACGATATCACGGTCGGAATCGGGTCCATCCTCATCCTGGTCTTCCTCTGGTCAATAATTTGGTTAGTCTATCTGCGTGGCGAACCCGATTCGAATCTTACTTAACACGCTGCTTGAGCTGTTCTATCCGTCAAATTGCGTCGCGTGCGGACAGCCACAAGACTCTGGGACTCTGCTCTGCGCCGACTGTAAGGCGACGGCACCGCGGATCCGACCTCCTTTTTGCCGGTGCTGTTCCAGGCCCTTTGAGGGAGCCATCGACGGAGAGTTCTCTTGCCCGAATTGCGAAGATCGCGCGCTGGCATTCGACTGCGTGGTGTCAATCTACCAGGCAAAGGGCGTATTGAGAGATTTGATCCTTCGCTTCAAGTACGGCGGCCATTTCCATCTTCGGCGAGTACTCGCGGGATTTCTGATGGAAGCCATGCAAGACTCGCGATTACAGTCGACGCCCATCGATTGCCTCGTGCCCGTTCCACTTCATCCGACCCGATTGCGAGAACGTGGATTTAACCAGGCCGAGGCGCTCGCCGAAGCCCTCTCCAAGCAAGCAAGCGTACCAGTCCTGCAATGCATCGAGCGTCGATTATACACCAACACCCAAACACGATTCGACCGCATGGAACGAATGCGGAACTTGCGCAACGCATTCGCCATGCGCAAGAATAGCAACGTGCACGGAAAACACCTAGTATTGCTGGACGACGTTCTGACGACCGGTTCTACCCTGCACGAGTGTGCGTTAGTACTACGCGCGGCGGGCGCGGAATCCGTTCGAGCGGTAACCGTCGCCCGGGGCTAACGAGTATTGTTCGGTCCTCGACATATGCAAATTTTTCCGAAACCAAGCTCTAAAACTTCCAACCAACAAAAAAAGGGAAATGCCCGAGGGTCTTTGGCAGAAATGCCCCGACTGCGGCGAGGTCATCCATAACCTCGAACTCGTGCAGAACCTCAAGGTCTGCCCGAAGTGCGATTATCATTTCACCTTGTCGGCCAAGGAGCGAATCGACAATTTGATCGACCCGGAGACTTTTATTGAATTCGACCCGAACATGCTCTCGGTGGACGTGTTGAGTTTCAAGGGAGTCGCAACCTATGGAGATCGATTGAAAAGTTATCAGGAGAAAACCGGCCTCAAAGATGCCGTCCTGACCGGTTTCGGAGACCTCCAGGAGAAAGCGGTCGCCGTCGCCGCGATGGATTTCAATTTCCTGGCCGCCACGATGGGGTCAGTCGTCGGTGAAAAAATTACCCGCCTGATCGAGCGTGCCACGGCTGATCAGAAGGCCAGTGATCATATTTTCCGCCTCGGGAGGTGCCCGGATGTACGAAGGCATGCTTAGCCTGATGCAGATGGCTAAGACCAGCGCAGCGCTCGCCCGTCACTCCAAAGCCGGACTGCCGTATATCTCGGTTGTCACCCATCCGACAACCGCCGGGGTTATGGCCAGCTTCGCTTCGCTCGGTGACCTCATTTTGGCAGAACCGAAATGTATGATAGGATTCGCCGGACCGCGGGTGATCAAGGAAACAACCCACCAGGATCTCCCGCCCGGCTTTCAAACGGCTGAATTCCTGCAGGAGCATGGACTTATCGACCGGATTGTGCATCGCAAGCAGTTGCGCTCCACCCTGATTTCTTTGCTCGGTATTTGACAGTGGCAAAGTAGCTTGTCGGAGCTTGAGGTGAACACAGCTTATATCGCGGCTGTCGACTGGCTTTTCGGGACCCAGCAGAGAGGAGTCAAGCTCGGTCTGAGCAACGTTCGGCATTTGTTGTCATCCTTGGGAGAACCTCAGAACGCAGTGCGTTTCATCCATGTCGCCGGTACCAACGGGAAGGGGTCCGTTTGCGCCATGATCGAATCGATAGCCCGGGCGACGGGATTGAAGACTGGACTCTTCACCTCGCCACATCTGGTTCAGTTCAATGAACGGATACAGGTCGCCGGCATCCCAATCGATGATGAATCGGTCGTCCGCTGTATTCATCGAATTCAGTCGCTGGTCGAAGAGCAGCATCATCCGACGTTTTTCGAGATAGCCACTGCACTCGCCTTCGACTACTTCCGAGCTCATGGTGTTGATCTGGTCGTCCTGGAGACCGGTCTTGGCGGCCGCCTTGACGCCACTAACGTGGTTAATCCCCTGGTCTCGGTTCTAACATCCATCGACCTTGACCACCAAAACTGGCTCGGACATACCCTGACAGAAATCGCCCTGGAAAAGGCGGGAATCATCAAAGCCAGGCGTGCCTGTCGTCTCCGGTCCGCAGTGCGCTGAAGTTCGGACCGTGATTGAACAGGTGGCTACCAGGAGTTCCGCGTCTCTCAGCTACGCGGAAATTCCGATTCAGGACTTCTCCATTGGATTAGCCGGATCACACCAGCGCGTGAATGCTGCGATCGCCATCCAAGCGCTCCGCAAAGCAGGGATCAAAGTGAACCAGAAAGCGCTCAAGGAGGGGTTGGCAACCGTTTCCTGGCCAGGTCGATTTCAACGGATCGGCGAACGAATGATCCTGGATGGAGCGCACAACCCAGCAGCATCGAAGTGCCTCGTTGAGACGTGGATGGAATGCGTCGGGGAGCGGAAGGCCACGATCATTTTCGGAGGACTCCGTGATAAAGACTTGCAGGGCATGGTCTCCATGCTGGGCACCATCGCGGCGCGCTTTCTCACCGTTCCGATTCGCAGCCAAAGGGCGGCTTCCCCCGGCGAAATCAAATCTTTCGTGCCGCGCTACCTCTCAGCCGCTCAGTGTGACTCACCTGCGCAGGCGCTGGACCTTGCCTATAGCTTCAACGATCCGATCCTGGTCACCGGTTCACTCTTCCTGGTTGGCGAATTCCTGGCCATTCTGCAACCGTCCCAAGGAATCCTGCAAGCGAGCAATCAGTAGAATTTGACAACGTTCCAGGATTCTGTTGCTTCTTTGGCGTGTTCACTTCGTTGACAATCCCACGACTGGAAGATCAACCTTATCTGTGCCATTCCGGAAGTCAGGCCGGAGTATCCTGCTCCTTTCAGCTCGAAGGACCCGCTCGGACGAAAATTATCCCCTACTCTTATCTCCTTTGCATCGACATCCTTGGAGATTGTTTGATCACCCTCAGGTATTCTTTCGCCCATGTCGAAATCTCTCTCGGCAGAGATTTTCCGGGACGCAGTCAGTTCATCGACGACATGGCAAACTTCCGGGTCTCGCTGGTCCGAGACTCGCGACTGGTCAAGATCCGGGTCGTCACCGAACCAAGCTCGGAAAAAACCGAAGTATACTGACATCAACTCGCCGCGCCCGAGCCGTTCGATTTCGCCTTGCGCTTTTTTTCCTTGATCTCAAAGGCCAGGGAAAGCACCCGCCGGTATTTCGCCTGGCCCACAGCGACCAAACGGATGCTCAGATCAGTTTTCTCATTGATCTCATTCAGTGCGCGGTCAATCGCACGCTGCTTCAGATTGGGCCAATGTACGAGGCACTTTTCACTAATGACGTTGCCTTGAGCGTCCTGCACTTCGTCCACTCCCAGCACTCTGCGAATTTGTGGAATCGATATCCGTTTCAAAACGACATGCCGCCACTTCCATGCCCATTCGTAGAGACGGATTGAATATTGGCTTGCCAATTTGACACTCGCCCGGTCCGAATCCTCTCGCTGGTGATCCTTTAATCGTTCGAGATGCGGCACCACGCCCGGATCGATGTGCAAAGTCATCTTTTTCTCGATCATGGTGATCGAGCTTAGCCAACGCGCGTAGAGGACCGAATTCTGTTTGTCGCCGTTATGCAGAACCAACCGGTGATAGGTCAGTAATTTCATCGCCGCCGCCTGAAGATCGAAATCGTCAAAATCGTACGCCGTCAGCCCCGGTTTAAGGCGGTCCACAATACTCATAACGATTTCCCGCTCATCCGGTGTCAGCTTGTAAAACGCTTCGATAAGATCGTCGCCAAAGCCAAGTTGGTCGCCCTGCTCGGGAAGTGGTAACGTATTGAAAACTTTGTTGGGTTTGCGCACTTTACTTTCAGACAATTAAGGTGTTAGACAAGCTACATACCCAACTTTCTGAAGGGAAGCACTAAAATGGTTATCGCGAAGGAAACAAGGCAGTCTGCGCCAGAATCCGTCAAGTGGTCGTTCTCCGCGGATGGAAAACCGTTGTCCATCGATGACTTCCTGGACACCTATCGCAATCAAGTCGTCTTCTATGAGGGTAAAGAACAATGGCTGAAGGGGGTCACCAAGGTGACGTGGGAAAACTTTTTCCTCGTCTGCACCGAGGAGCTGGATGACATATCCCAACGCGCCGCGAAAATGCTGGTACTCTATTGTCTCGAGATCGTCGAAGATGTCGCCTCACGAATTCGGGGTTCGGTCTCGGCTGCAAAAATTGCCGATGCCATGAAGCGAGAGTTCGACGAGCGGTACGATAACCGGGTTTATCAGTTCCAATGGGCGATGCGCCACGAAGCTGTCCGTGACGCGGTGACGAATGCGGTGATGAATCGCTGGGGCAAGTAGCCTCCGGCCGCAGGGCGCGCGCTCCTGTCCCCGAAATAGCAGGTATATTGTTGCGATCAAAATGGGCCCCGGCAAGGCGGTCCGCGCCGGACTGGCACTAAGGGGAGCATATCTGAATCGATACGTGACCGACGAGCAACTCAGCCGCTGGCCCATTTTCATCGCAACCCTCCGGGCCGGGGCTCAGTTGGCTGTTTTGCCGCGTTGCTCGCTCGACCCGTATGACTCAGATATGGGCGCTTTTACCGCCAGTCCGGCTCGGACCGCGCCTTGAAAAACAGCCGACTGACCTCCGCCAATATACCTGCTATTTCGGGGACAGGACACTGGGCGCTAACTTAACCCCTTTTTGGCGCCCCGCGGAGGAAACGTAACGGCGTCTCGGCGAATGTCCACGTCACGCCTTCGCCAAGCGGCGTCTCGTTCCATGCGCCGCCGAACGCCGAAGGCCGAACGCGAAACGCCAATACGCCGACACGTTCCCCAAGGTTTGGCCTCGACTTGTGAAAGTCGTCCTAACCGGCAAAAATCAAATCCGCAGGGCCTATCTGAATATTTGACAACATAATTATTTAAAGTTATATTTTTTCATGAACTCAACCGGCGTTGCCGCGGCGACCCACGCCGACTTCGTTGACAATCCACCCGCTGAGCAATCTCCGGATAACATCTCAGTGCTCGGCCCTGACGGCGTCGCGATCCGTCTTCCACCTTATGCAAAGGGCCTCTTACCAATAACGCTAGCCAGACTCGGATCGTTCGAAATCAAAGCCGAAACGCTCTTTCCGACGACTTATCAACAATCCGGCTTCAGGCCTCAAGCGCCACGGTTCGCGATTCGAGTCGTTAACGAGGGCCTGACAATTTACCAGCGACGATATTCCGCTGGCGAAACGTCTCTGTTTCAAGCGCTCACCGCCGCTACCAGTTGGGTCCGGTTCCGGCGCGGACAGGAAAGGTGGGAATACCTCGGCTCGCTGCCCGCCTTGTTGCTTTGGACTTTTTGTCTGGCCGTCGGATGGCTCTTTCAGCCGATCGTCGGGTGGCTAAGCTTTCTTCCCCTTTTCGTGAGTGTTCCGTTGGGTTGGTATTTCGCGCCATCAAAGTCTAAATCTCATCGCGCGACGGCTTCACTCGGCGGATTCCGCTGGGAGAGAAACGACTTTTGTCGCGGTTGGTTAATCACCGGAGATACCGGAGCTGGGAAAACATTTGCGATCAATGCGCTGCTGCACTCCGTATTTCAAAATGAACCCGACTGGGGTGGACTCTGTTGCGATGAGAAGGGCATTTACCACGAAACTCTCGTTCCGATGGCCAGGAAGTATGGTCGAGAAAACGACTTGCTTCTCCTTCAGACTCGACCGGATCACGCATCCGAAAATTGGGCTCCGCCTTCCCGCTTTAATCTTCTGTCCGATCTGACCGTTCCATGGTCCACCTATGCGACCGTCATCGTTGATACCGCTTCCGCGCTCACCTCCGGCGCCGAAGACAAAGGCTTTTTCAAGACGCAGGCGCATGCCAACATCGGACGCGGAATTCAGCTCTTTCGTCTCCTGAATCTGGTTCCGACAATGCATCATTTGCTCGAAATGCTGCAGTACCAGCCTGTCCTGAAGTCGATGCTGCAACATCTCGAGCCCCTCAAAAAGCAAGGAATTCCCGATGCCAGGGAATGTTACGAACACTTTTTGAACGGATATCTGCGGCAGCCTCCCGAGCAGCTTGGCGGGGTCATCTCGACGATCTACAACTACCTCAACTATTTTACGAACCCGGATATCGTCGAGGTCTTCGGCGCCGCGGAAAATACCTTCGATTTTTCGGCACTTGACGAGGGCGCGATCATCTGTCTTTCCATGCCCCAGAAATATCAGACGGAACGTCGCTATATCACGACGATTTTGAAACTTCTTTTTTACACTCATGCCCTTCGCCGTTTTGACCCGAGACCCGAGGGCAAACGGCAGGTCCAGGAAGATAACCTTTTGATTTGCTGGCAGGACGAAGCGCAGCGTTTCATTTCCGAGTCAGATGGCAATGTCGATGTAATTCGCCAGGCAAACACCACCACCGTCATGGCCGCACAATCAAAAATATCCTTCCTTCCGGCCTTAGGCAGCAAGGAAAAAGCTGAAGTGACAATTCTGAACCTGCGAAACCGGATCATTTTCAAGGCTGCCGACCGGGCTTGCGCCGAAAGCTCCGCTGATTTCATCGGGAGGCGAATGCGTTGGAAGAAGTCTTACACCCGGGGACGAGGCAACTCGAGCACCACCCGCACCCACGAGGAAGAATACCTCGTCAAACCGTTCGAACTTATGTCGCTGCCCAAGTTCGCCGCGATCGTCAAACATTGTGAAAATGGCTTCCGTAAAACGACGGTCCATCCCGTAGATCCCGACGGTAAGGTTCCCAGCTGGTATCCTTTCTGGAAGCGTATCTTTCGTTAGTGCCGCGTGTGGGCGTGTGGGCGTTCGCCTGAAGTCGTCCCGCATATGGCGTAAGGGATGCGCTCCTGCGCGTCCGGCGTGAGCATCCTCGTCGCATTTCTAGCGCGTCACAGTCCGCGCGCTTTCGTCGCATGGCTCTTGCTCAGCCAGTAGGCCGCGCAACCCCTGCAGCCACCAGCCTGCATCGTTCACAAATCCTTAAGGATAGAAACTCGAACGCTGCATCTCCGCCTCGGAAGCGCCCACGCCGATACACCGTGATCGGAACTATTTCACTTTCCTCTTCGACGAAGAGGACATTTTGCGAAGAGCGACTAACCTCGATTGATCTTTAGCAGGGGTTCTCCGAGCATTTTCGAGTTGGGAGACCGCCCCGTTGTAATCGAAAAGCGGACGGACAAGGATTTGAGCCTTGCTGCCTATCGGGCGATTCCTTAATCCAGTTTTCATTCTATGCGGATGCCACTCATTAAATGGTTGGATCGTCAGCGGTTCATTCGCTGAGAGCCTATTCGATGGTTGAGGGGGTATTGGTCCAGACCCCAGACCGTCGCCGTGTGGGAAACCCATTTTAGCGCCCATAGTTAGCAACGTAATACAGAGCATTTCAAAATACAATCAACTTTGGATGTTCCCGTGTGACAATTTCATGACAGTCAGGTGCAAGTTGGTAGACGCTCTGTCCGAGCCGGTCACGGCGATGGATTGGAAATGTCGTTCGCGACCGGCGCGGTAGGGACGCGCGTACGACGTGGCGCGTCTGGGAAACCGCTCTTTTGCCGATTTCGGCGCCACAGCCACTTTTCCTTGATCCCCCTTTGTTGCCGTTTTTCACGTCGTGCAGACGTGCCACGCTGGACGCGCGGGAGCGCGTCCCTACCGGCGGAGAGTTCACTTTAACGCCAGGCATCCAAGGATGGAATCATAGTAAAATTTTCCCTCGACAGGTCTCTTACTGCTCAGAGCCCAGTCCAATGACGCCAGATTGAACTGTCGGTCTACCTCCTGTGACAACCTGCGTGCGCCCTGGGATCTGTTGTACCCAGCCCGCAGCAGAAACGCTATGACCGGACCGCGGTCTACCGACAACTGTTTTCCGAAATACTCCGACAACACTTTCAGTTTTGCATTGATTAACGCTTCAATGATATCCTTCTGCACTTCCAATCCAAGAGGTCGAAAAACTACCCGTTCGGTGATCCGAGCAAACAGTTCCGGACGCAATGATTGGCTGGCCACCTCCAAAGCCACTCGTTCCATCATCGCAAACGGAGAACTCTCCATCCTGGCCAGGTCACCACTTCCTAGATTGCTGGTCAGGACTAAGTAAAATTTCGAAATAGAAAGTCGATCTCCTGAAACCGTAGTCAGTTGCCCCTCTTCGAGCAGTGACAGAAAAATGTCGATGAATTGGACATGTGCTTTTTCGATTTCGTCAAAGAGGAGTGTCGCACCCTCAGCGTTCCGACGAATTGCCTTTTCCGTACGCTCCAGGAACTCCGAGAGACGCGACTCAGATGAATATTCGTTCATGTAAATCATTTCCAGCGAAGCCTTGGAACCGAAGAGATATTCCGTAAAGCGCTTCGCGGACTCCGTCTTTCCAACACCGGTCGGCCCGAGAAAAAGAAAACTGCATTTAGGACGGTTCCCGCTTTCATTTAATCCCAACTCGGCTGCTTGAACGGCACGAGCGATCTTGCCGGTTGACATATCCTGGCCCCGAATCCGCGAATCAAGGTACCCTGGCAAGCCCGACAGATAGAAGCGCCATTGTATGTCAGGATCAAGTTGCGAACTTCCTGGCCCTGGACATTTTCTTTCAAGCAGATCCATATCGTTCTCTGGTTTGCTGCTCAATGCCCTGCAGGAAAGCGCAGCGTCCAACTTATCATCAACTCTAAGCGGGGCAGATCAGGAGAACCAGTTACCTTGTCCAACCCGTTCCAGTTTATTAGTTTGGGCCGCGCACTATGACTCCGCTGTCACCCGACTCGTTTGGATTCGCCTGGGGTGGTTCGCCACCGGAAACCGTGCCGTCGCCTTCCAGGCGTTTAAGACGTTCATTCAGGACAGAAACCACGGTGGTCAATTTTCGCTCTGCTTCAGCGGTCCCCTTAGCGAGGGATTCGACGCTTACGGCCAGCTTTTCCTGGCTCTCGCGCAGGTCTTTCATACCTTCGTTCGCCACTTCGATTCCGCGCCGAGCCTGGACGATTTCTCGCGAAGTTTCTCCGGGCATCGGTTCGGGCGCGTACTCTGGCTTCCGGAGACCGACGATCGGGCCGAGAATCACTTCATCCTGATTTCTTGGCGAACGCGTAATCCACGATGGTTGTTGCTCCAAACGGTAGATCGCGTGTCGCTCATGCATGATACGCGAATCAGCCGCGTCAACGTATCGATTCACTCCATAGACTTTTATCGCTTCTGTCTGGCGTAGATTTCCGGTGCCTTTTGGCGCCGGTTCACCGGGTTGACGCTGGTCTGTGGTGACACCGATTCGGCGAGAAGGAGCCAGCAGCACCGTCTGCTTGGACTGGCATCCGGCGAAATAGAGGAAAAGCAAAGGAAGAAAGAGACGCTTCATACATTATTTTTTACTGTTACTTATTATCTGACCAAGCGAGGGCAGCAAGGGATTGATCAATTCCTCGGGATTAACCGGCAAAGCCCGCCGAACCTCAGAACGTTGCAGCTGTTTTGCGAAATCCGCGTTCTCCCGAGCTACCCGCTCATCGTCCGCACCAACGATAGCTTTGGTAAGATCGATCGCCTCAGTACAATAGACATAAAACTGTTTTCCAGCCGGAACCCGCACGAAAAAACCATCGCGTTCAATGCTCGACGCTATTTGTTCGGCGTACCGGTCCAGAACGCCTTGCGTACCGGCCACTGCCGGGTTAACCACGGCACCCTGGAGCGCGCTTAAGCCGAGCGAGCTGCTGTTAGTATAGACCCGATTTCCGAGTACGCCGCTCGCACCGGACGAAAAGGCTCCGGCGATGCCGTTTATCAGAGACGCGGCGTAGAGCTTGATCACATCGCTGTTTGCGGTGCGGATCACATCCCCACGGAGTCCAGCGCTTCCGTCGGTGATGCCGTAGCTATCCACATTGTCGTCCTTCTCCATATCCAGGACCATTCCGCGGACGACAATCTCCCGACCAAGACCATTCGGTTCATTCAGAACAAAAGTGAACTCACCGTTGCCCGCAATCCGCTCCCTGACTCGATCGACATTCGCCATCCCATGGACTTCCGAAGCAGCGCGAATAATTACCTTACCGTTCCACCACAGATCTTCGGTCACCAGACCGATAATCGGTGTCATAATATTAGCCGAATCAACCGTATTAACGAGTTGGCACTTCACCAGCCGAAAGGCCGGTGCATAGTCCCCTTTCGGACCGCGTGCCGGAGATTTGCCAGGCTGGGGATCCGCGGCAAAGATCGTTAGCGACGTAATGAGTGCCTTCGCCTTCTCTCGCGGTTCGCGACTCTCTTCAACCACCATCGAGGCCTTTGGTGGTGAATACGGCCGCGACTTCGGGGCGAAGATTGGATTGAAGTTTCGAATCGAAGACGTCATAGGCTCAGTAACTTTTCCAAGGCCCTGCTCCAACTCCTTCTGTCGCTCTGCTATCTTCTGCTGGCCGCCCCGCTGAACAAGTGCGAAGGCAATAACGACGCCGGTTAGGGCGACCGCTACCGCTGCGATAATCAGAATGCGGCTATTCATCGTCTTGGACTAATGTCTTATCTTTTCGGTCCCTTTCAGATAACTGACTCGACGATAGTTTTCTTCGGTGTTGGTGCGATTTCCGGGGTTTTTCATCAGAAGTGTTTCTCAATTGACTTGGGCCACTCTCCGCACTCGGTAACGCAGGCTCTTGCCAGCCAGACTGCGCGGTCGGCATGCCGTCGGGCGGCTTTTGCCATTCTGCGGAAACCTTCCGGTGTGAGCCCGGCTCTCCCGTCACCCGCCGCATCACAATATCGAATTTGTTGGTGACGGCCAAGTCATTGCGACCTCCGGTTGCGGTCCCTGAGACCACGAAAAATGCCGTCTGTCTCTTGCCGGCTGTCACCAGGCCCCCGGCATCGGAAATAGCCTGGGGATAAACTTCGTCGCCGACACGGACGGCGAAACTCTCGGGATCATACACGAAATCCTGGCCAGCCTTATTAACAAGCTCGACCTCGAAGCCCAGGGAATCGAGGCTATTGTCTCTGATCACCCTGCGCAACGTAACCTCGAGACCATCGAGGCTCGATTCTGAGTTCGGCTCATTCACATCGAGGTTCTGGAATGCCTCCGGCGCGCTTAACTTCAAAGAGGGAAACGCCTTTACCTTATCCAGAAACCCGAGCAACCGAGCGGGTGAAACCTGTTTGTTCTTTGCCAGGAATTCGTGCGGATCGGAAACTCCCTTCCCGGAACCATTCTCGAAAATTACTACGAAACTTGGATCCGAAACCGCTTTGCAGAACAAACAATAGACCTTCCCGTCAAGGACGACGGTCAGGTTTCCTTCAACACCTTCTCGCGTTGCTTTGAGAGAAAGAAAGTTGGTTCCTTTGTTAAATGATATCTGGAAGAGTTCCGGACCGTCGGGAGCCGGGTTGACACTGAAACCGAAACCATCGAGAGCCTCAATTTTGTCAGGAAATTCCAGCGTCGTAATTCCACGCGCTCCCAGTTTGACAACGGCAGGCTCGTCCTGGTTCAGCCGCATCCGAATCACTTTTGAGGCAAGGTTCTCCTCGGCCAATAGCAAGCCTGGAAACGCACCGAGGAGAATGATCGTCGCGAAGCGCATTTTTATCTTTCCTGTCGCTTTTGCAGTGGAAGCTGCTCGGGCCGATCAAACACGTAATCTGAAACAGCGTACGGGTACCTCTTGTTCCGGCCTAAATACGGATTACGAACCAGCTTGAGGCTCAACGTGACCGGTTGGGGTTCGCTTACTTGTTCATCACCAATCTGTGCCTGAGTCAGGATCTGACCGACCACACGGCTCATGACAACTCCTTGGTCCAGTCGTTGGAGATCGATCCGCCCAATTTCGAGCTTTTGATGAATGTTCTTTTTGGAAAACTCTTCAGCTACCGTATTGAACGCCGCCTCAGCCTTCCTGGCTGCATCGGGCAGAAAGACTCGTTTTAGCGTATCGGGAGCGTCGAAGCCCTGGGGTCCCCTGTCCAAAAACGACTTGGCTGCCCACAAAGAGAGCGTCTCAAGGATTTCGTTGCTTTCTTCCACCGGCACCAGGGGTGAAATGATGAGCGACTCTGTCCCGTCCATCAGCGCTACTTTCTCCGGGCGGATCATTGCGGTCACCAGGCAAACCGGGATGATGAGGTGAGCACCCAAGGAAACGATGAGCGCCATCCACAATAGGCGAACCGTTCGCCGGCCTGAGGCAAGCGCGTTCGCCGCGAGTTTCTTCTGGCTGACAGTATCTGGGAGCAGACTGCGGACAGCAACTGTGTCCGTCAATTGCCAATCTGTAAACGGCGCCTCCGTCGCAAAAAGTTCGGCCCCGCTCGCAGCCACCATGGATGCGGCTGGTTCATCCGCTGCCTTGTCGCAGCTTGCTAAATCTGTCTCTCCGGCTTCCATATGGTTATTGCTCGTCGAGATATCTCCGCGCCTGGAGTGAAGATCGATTCGTTTGATTCATCGACGATCGAGTGTTAGCTCCAATCGGCGCGAAGGCTGTAAGTGCCCGGTATTCGAGCCCGCTTCCGTCCCCGCTTCCTTCCACCACGGCGTGCCCGATGAACCGGGCGACACTGCCAAATCGATTCATCATCGCCGCACTCGCACCCATCATCCCTGCACCGAAGCCCGATATTCCCCGTCTGGCCCGATTCGGTTCATTCCGTTCGGGCAGAAACGGCATCCGCCCCTGTCCGTCGGTTAGCCCCTCAGTGCCACTATCATCAAAGGGCTCGGGTATCAGCTCTCCCGGACCCTGATTCCGCGAATAACCGCCTGATCGCGCCTCGGCTAAACCCGGCCCGTGGTTTTGCCCGCGATTGCTCAACAGGTTCGCCAATCCTCCTAGTCCACTGCCAAATATGGCCATTGAACCCGCTCCCACGGTCGAGAAGACAGTTCCGGCGAATCCTTGAATCACTGACCCGCCACGAATGACTACTTTCTGGACAAAAATCGGCGCCATGACGTGACCGATGAGAACCCAAAGCAGGACCGGTACGGCAAGGACAATGGCAATCATGAGTGTCGCAAAATTCTGGTTCTGGGGAGTTGGGAGGCTCTTAAAGACACCGAAGGTAACAGCGTTCACCAGGCTCCATCCGACAGGCCAGGCCAGCACCCCAACGAAGGTCAGGAAGAAGCTGACCGCCTTGCTCTTCAATGACTGGTGCGCATACTCAGCAATCGCTACTGGTGTGTAGAGTTTGAACCCGATCACCACTACCTTCTGCAAGAACTGCATCAGGATAATGATCACCTTGCAAAGCAACAGACATAAAAGGTAGATCGCAAACAGAACTTCCCAGACCAGATTCTGCGTGAACCCTGCAATGTAACTCCAGGCAATCCCAACGTCCTTACCGAAGTCTAGCGGGTTACCGGAAAATTGAGGGGAATTCTGAGTATTCCGAGTGTCACTCGAATTACCTTTCTCGAAGCCAGCTCCTTCGATTTTAGCCTGCAAAACCTGCTCCAATTGAGTAATGGTAGGTGACTGCCCCGGCTTCATTGAGTAGGAATCATTGCCGAAATCCACCTGTTGGGCTGCGGGCAACTGAGCCAATGCTTGGGCTGCTTGATCGCACCAATCGATGAAGCTGGATGCACAACCGATCGTCGCGACGAGCAGGACTGCCCGTAAAACAGCATGAAAGAAACGGGATTTCTCCGGATAGAGAAATTCGCGCATCGTTCCGACCACCAGCAAAACGAATGCCATCGCGTAAGCAGCCGGCCGATAGTCATCCAGAGCCCCTTGAATCGAATTGACCAGCGGCGCAAGGTTAAGAAACCCGTCCAATGCCCCTGTCAACGAGGTGTAAGCCTGGGAATCAGTCAATTCCGTGTCCATAACGCATTTCCATTCCTAGCTCCCGCTCGGCGGACCTACCAATTTTCCGCCCAAATCACGAAGCTCCTGATCTTCCGTACTCATTTCCTGGGTTCGGCGCTGGCGCGAAATCTCCTGAGCACGCGCCTGGTCATTGCGGTTAGATTCCGCTTGGACTAGAATTTTCAGCGCGGCCAACGTCGCACGCTGCATGTTGGCATCGAGGGTGCCCTGGACGGCCTGCAACTTCGCCTTCAGTTTCTCGGTTTCCACCAGTGATTGAGCGGCATTGATCTGGTTTGCGGTGTTACGAACCTCGTCTTCGAGTCGCGCGAAAGACTGATTCACCCCGGACAGCTGGTTGTTATAGTCCTCGTACATATCCTGGACTACCCCAAATTTCTTGAGGCTCTCAGTCTCGTAATGGACCTTTTCGCCGAACTTGTCCGGAAGTTCACTAAGATCCTGGTAGAGACCGCGCCCTGTGTACTTCAGAGCAGCAATCCCATTTGCTGTTTCAGTAAAGTCTGCGACGGTCCGGCCAACTCCCGCCCTCACCTTATTGACTTCCGTAAAGAGGTCATCCAGACCTAACATATTTACGTAAGTGTCCGGATTGCCAAACCGTCGGAGTTGCTCGGCATTCTGGTTAATAATGCTGGTTAATTGATTTATCTGCTGCAGTTGCTTTTGAATCATCGTCGCGTATTTCGTAATATCCTCAGCGTGTTGCGCTTCCTGTCTGACTTGGCCATACACCTGTTGGGCGACGTTCAGAACGGTATGTATCGGATCGTGGACCACGGTGCTGGCACGGACGACCGTGCCGAAGATACAAAATGGAAAGAGCGCGGAGATCAGATTTCTTATTTTCATGGCTATTCGACGATCGGGATAATAACGTCTCGCTGAACCCTGATAACTCCATCCGGGTTTTGGTGCTCGGGGATGGTCCCATTGTAGTAGCGGAGGCGACCCTGAAGATCCTCGTCCGCCATCTTCTGCGCATCCTGTCGCGCCCAGTACGTGCGTTTGACCTGATCAGAGACACCTTTGGTATAGCCCTTGGCGAACTCGATCGGGACTTTGCGAGCGTCGATACCGGCATTCAACAATGGATCGCCGTCATTGGTCAGTGCCTCCGACCCTTTTCCCTGGACGGTCAGCAGCCCTTTGGGAATGGTTGGTCCGACCGTACAACTTGCCAGCATTAAGCATGTTGTTATAGCCGGCCATTTCATAGTATCGGCTCCGTCGCGGATTCTTCGTTAGCACAAAGCAACTTCTCTGATTCCTGAATGATGCCAGTAATGACATTCTTATAGCTACCCAGCGACGCGCTGCGCTGGTCAAAGGTTTCGTTGTCGCTGGATGCGGCATAAAGCAACTCTCGAGAGGCAACGTTTTTAACCGTTCCAACCAGGCGCCTGACTTTATCATTCGCAACATAGGTAAAGGCGCTAAAGCGTTCCTTGGTATCCATTAACTCAGGGAGAGGATACGAATGAATGGTTTCGACCGTTTTCTCGGAAAGACCAAGCGCGAGCCCTATCTCTCTCGCGTCTTCTCGACTCTGTTGGGAGGTAATCATAAACATCTTGGAGTTCCCAATCATTGCTCCACGTACTGGGGAGGTTTTGATAACGTCGTACTGTTGGACCACCGCCAGGATATTGCAGCCGAACTTGCGCATCTGCCGGTAATACTCCTGGATCATCCGTACACCACCGGGGATTTCGAGCGTTCGGGCAGCCTCTTCGAAGATGGCGATCTTTGGTACAGCACGTGGCATCGCGATGATCTTCTGCCTCCCGTAGTTAGCCACCAGAAAGTTAGTTGCCGCCCGCATCTCGGTCGCGTGCTCGGGAATTTGGCCCAATTCGAAATGCGCCACCCTGCCGTCGATTCGAATATTGCTGACACCATCGAAAAGTTTTCCTTTTTCCCCGTCTCGACTCCAGGCGCGGAGAAGCTTGCCGACGCGATCGCTCTCTTCTCTTTCCCTCGCTCCGCCGCGAGGGTTGTAGAGCAACTGTTCGATCAATGCACTGTGCGAAGGGAATTGCTCCGGACGAAAATAGGCGAAAGCCAGATCACGAACCAAATTTTCTGTCCCGGGATTCTTGGTAAATTCCATGACCGCCTCCTCTGGCAGGCCTGCGGTGAATTCGGAAGCCTCGTCCGGATTCTGGACTTCCCAGTCGCGGAACGCCGCGAACGCGTCCACGAAGTTGAATTGTGACCCGCGCAATCGCAATTTGAGATAACGGTCTGTTGCCGCCGCACGCCAACGCAATTCCTCGGCGGCCTGCTCATTGGCAACGATCCAATCGTTAAAGACGTCGGTGTAAAGTTGCTGCAGGTTCTCGACAATCATCGCGTGCCGAAGCGCTTTCCGCTCACCATCGAGCCCCTCGTTTCCACAGAAAAGCATGCAAAGCCCCGCACTGAATGCCAGATGCATCGGCGATAACGGCGCCTCGCAGGTGTCTAGATAGTTAATGGTCAGATTTCCGTTCGGATTCACGATGATCGGCTGGCAGCCTTGAGTCTGGGTCAGCACTGCATGCGACAAGCCTTCTTCGACGATTAGCCTGAATCCGAACCGGTGTCCTATCTGCGCTAATAGATCCGCCACAATGACCGACTTGCCGGCGCCGGTCATTCCGAACAAAACGCCGTGTTGAGGAGTATTTCCGAGCCTCGTTTTGATTCCGACAAGATTGCCTCGTGCTCCGTTATAAATCGCTTCGGCACCTTCCAAATGCCCAGTGAAGGTGGCCGACCACGGAATCAGGTCCGCAAGGTAGGAGTCTTCGGCGGCCAGATCGAACGCGCGATAAGTGCCAAAGGTCCATCCGGGCCACGTCTGGAAGAAAAGCTGACGCGCGTTCTCAGGAATAGTTGCATGGTGAACGACTGCGCCGCCCATCGAAATGAAGGCGTTCTTCAGCGACGCACATCGGGCTGCCAACTGGTCCGTATTTCTGTGCCAGAGCCGAACCACAAACAGGCAGTTGAGCGGAATAACTTTGCCCTGCTGAAGTTCAGTGACTTTTTCCTGTTTAGCGACCATATCGGTCACCAGGGATTGTTTGCGCTCGGAAATCGCGTCAATCTGCAACCGCTGAATATTTTGTTCTTCCCTCTCGATCACCTTGTCCACCCGCTTGGGAAAGACGTTCATGGTGATCGCGTATTCTTGAAACCCCATTCCAGTCAGCGCCGTGATGATTCCGGGAAAGGTCCGGCGAGGCCATTGGCGCACGGCAAAAATCGCGTGGTTGTAGCAGTCCAGTCTGAAGGAGATCCCCGCCTCGGTCGAATGCACGATTCCTTCGGTATGCAGGCAGTTCTGCTGGATCGAAAAGCCAGGATCGAACAACTCCAGCGGATCGATGTCAGTGGTTTGCAGGTTTGTATTCAGGAACCGGTAATAGAACAGGAAATGATCACGGTCCCGCATCGGGGTAACCCGGCAATCCGCAAAGAGACGTGACAACGCGCCCATGGCGAACTCGCAGAGCGCGATACTCTCCTTACGAGATAGAGCGTCAAAGTATTCAGCGACTGCCTGGTAACCGGCGACTGGGACTTTGGTATCGATTATCCGCGTGAAAAAGAGGGTCAACCGTTCTCGCCTCAACCGTCCCTCCTCCATGGCAGCTTTGTAGCGCTCGTAGCGCTCCGCACGGATCAACACCCCAAATTGGCCATGAATCGGATCTTTACGTCGTAAGTCCAAAGTTTCCCGATGATAGTTTTCGAGTTCGTGCCGGTAGTCGCTATCGATGCTCCACTGAACCTGGAGCGCGTATTCTTCGCCAAGAATGCCCAGCAGAATCCGCAAACGCTCGTGCAGGTCATTGAGCTGGGTCACGCTAAACGCGCTAATTTCGCCCGGCTCGACCATGAAGCCGCGCGAGATCGCGGTCTTTTTCGAGCCGCCATCTCCGAACCAGAGCAGGTCATTCAAGAAAAACCCGTTCGGCATGCCGACCCTCGAGATGCGCGAAGCGGGGCCCAGTCCTTTGCCGGAAGCGACGCTAAGGAGGGCTTCGAAGGCGCCGATGAAAGAATCTATCATCGCGTTGGAACAAATGGGTGGCGCGGTTGAAGGCGTGCCGGTTGAAATGATCTGCCGTTAACCCAGGAGGCAAACAGATCGAGATCGAATCGCGGAGGCCTGCGGCTCCGCAAGACCACAATGTAGGCGGTCGTCAACGCTGTCGGAAGCAGGGCCAGCAAAAACTTGGCGAAGAGAGCCATCCGATTGTCGCCGTTCAGCAATAAAGTCAGAATAAATACGGAAAGCATGCCAGAAATGATCACCGGCATCCCAAGGTTGCCTTCGAAGCCGAAGGCATGTCCGGTTGACTTCGCTCTCGGGCGACTGTCGGTATAGATCAGAGTCTCGTTCATTTTAAGAAGCAGGGTCTTAGGTCCGCACTCCAACTAGAATCCAGTGACGGCACTGCCAGCCGCTCCGCCGAACATGGCAAATAAGGCTTTCATCAGCGCCACCGCCCCGGCTACGCCGATGCCGTAAATCACCGTCATCTTCCAATTCTCATCGCGTTTTGCGTTCAAGAAGCCGGTCATCACCATCACGCATCCGGCGATAAATCCGAAAACCATGATGAGGTTGAGACCGTTTTTGAGGGGTCCGATAAAACTGTCTAGGGATCCCGCTCCATCGGCGAGGGCGGCATCGACGCACGACCCAACCAGGAGGGCAACAACTAAAACTCTTCGATACCAGCTGACGGCGCACCATTGCCTCGATGGAATTCCTTGTTTCATCACCCAACATTTTTATAATAAGTTCTGATCTATCGCAAGTCCAAAATACTTTTATTTTTTGTGTTATTTTATTCGGTGTCAGGTCACCGCGACCTCTTTTCAGCGGCAACACATCTGGCCAGCACTTCCGACGGTTTCGCAGGCGCCACTCGCTGCGAGTGAGATCCAGGTCTATGCTACCTTGCTTGCTGGGCGCGTCTGACGCGAAATGGCGTCGCGCAAAGTAGCATAAGCATCCTGCTTGTCTTGCTTGGCGGACGGGCGAATCCGTGGAGAGCGAACCCGAGCTCAGGAGACAGGCCGGAAAGCCTATGCTCAGATCCCTTGATTCCGTGGAATCCGCGTGAGCCGTCGGGCTCGCATTGTGACATCGGCGTCCCGACCGCGCTCGCACCAAGATCACGGGCGGGACGCCCATGCCACAATGAGTCGCCGCAAAAAAACGTATCATCTGGTTTCCTCAACGCCCCAATCTCGTCCAGTGCGCATCAGGAGTTCTGATGCTACACTTGCCCCCGTCGCGCCCTCATTGGGGCACCGAGCGAAACTGTCTTGACAGCAACGGCCAATCTGGGAAATCGATAGAAACAATCTACTTGCAGAATATGCTGAAATTTTTCTCATCCCCTCTCGACCCGAACGAATTCGTGACAAAACTGAAGGATTTTGTCGACGAGGAGGAGATCGATCCCGACAACCCCACGCTATATACAGGCAAACGTCCGGTGATTGGCCACTTCGACTCTCACCGGTTCAAACTGCAGCGCCGAGTCGGAATCCACTGGATTCTCTGGTGGCTAACTCCCGGCCAATGGTTCAAACCGTACGTGAACGGTAGCATCACCCGCAAAAATTCAGGAAGCCGGATCGAGCTTGAGGGCAACACCCCGATTTTGGTCAAATTCATCTGGGTCCTGGCCTTACTGAGCCTCTCAGGCCTGGTCGCCGGTTGGACGGTATTCAACTACCCGTTCACCATCAGTCATGATCCGGCTCATTCCGCGAGTAATCTGATTGCTGGCATTATCCTCCTGAATCTGATTGCCGGCATTCTCGTGCTTTTACCGATTATCGGCTGGGTTTTGACCCGCAACCATCTCGCCGAAATCGTCAAAGAACTTCAGCGGCACCTGGATCTGCAACCGGTCGAGTAGGCTGCCAAGGGCGGGATTAGCGTTGGCGTTTGGCGTTTGGCGTTTGGCGTTTGGCGTTCGGCGTTCGGCGTTCGGCGTTCGACGTTTGGCGTTCGACCGGGCGCAGGGGGGATCCTCTCACCTCTCACCTCTCACCTCTCACCTCTCACCTCTCACCTCTCACCTCTCACCTCTCACCTCTCACCTCTCTTCACCGCTCGACTTTCGCAAAGACATTGCAGTATCTATGTCCTTCACAGTGAAACGCTTCCGCTATTGGCTTGAGTGGTTCTCGGTCAGTTTGCTCTCTCCGTTTATTTCGATGTTGCCGCTCTCCCTCTTGAGGCGCCTTGCTGATTTTGCGGGGGCCCTGCTTTACCGGTTCGATTCCAGGAGCCGGGCAGTTGCGCTCGCCAACCTGGAAGCGGCCTTCGGCACGGAAATGGATCTTCGGCGGCGGGAATACGTTGCCAGGCGTTCTATGCAGGTGTTTGCCCGAAGCTTCTTAGAGCTTTTCTGGTCCCCACGATTGACGAAAGAGAACGTGGACCAATTCATTTCGTTTGAGGATCCGCGCAGATTTCAGGAAATGTTAGACAGCAAAGTTCCGGTCATCGGCATCACCCCTCATTTCTGTAATTTCGAGTGGGGTAGCGCGTTTTTCGCGTTTCGCGGTTATGCAGGGATCGTTCTCACCCAGAGATTTAAGAATGATCGTTTGACGGATATCTTTCGGCGTCTTCGGGAAGTCTCCGGCCATACTGCGGTGACTCAGGAAAACTCAATGGTCCGACTCTTTAAAGCCCTTCGTCGGGGTGTGCCGGTGGGAATTCTGACCGATTTGACGTTGAAACTCAAGGATCCAGCGGTGGTTATTGATGCATTCGGCATGAAGATGCGAGTCACCCTACTTCACAGCATGCTTCACGAAAGGACCCAATCGCCAATCCTTCCATTCATAACTCTAGCAGCAGAAAACGGCGGCTACTCGGTTCGTATTTTACCGATGCTTCATTTCCCGAAAGGAACTCCTTACGATGAGATAGCTCAAGCCTGTTGGAACCAATTTGAACCGATCATTCGCGAAAATCCCGAATATTGGCTTTGGATGTACAAGCATTGGAGATACCGACCGGACCAGTCCGAACACTCGTATCCGCTTTATGCGAAGAAATCCACCCAGTTCGATGAAGAGCTCGCCGCGCAGACGAAACAAAAAAGTAAGTGAAGCGTCCCCGCTTTGCTCGGTCGCAAGAAGTTAAGCCTGGTATTACCACGCTGCGGGCGAGAAAAACGCGGTTCTGACGGGCGGACGCCGGTCGCGCGGGAGCGCGACCCTACCGCGACTGGCGAGAAAAGCGCGTATTGACGGAGGACGCCGGTTGCGCGGAAGCGTCAGCCGGCAGCGACAGCGGGAGGACAAGGACGAGTGCGATTGGGCACGATGGCCAGGAAGGATCCCAACGGGCGGTTGGTCGGACCGGCTGAATGCATGGCTTCCAAGGTGACCGCCCGTGTCACGGCGGAGCTTTCTTCCGAGGCGCCAGAGAGACATCTACCGTGAACAGCAAGCTGAGCGTAAAGATGTCAATCCGAGTGTAGTCCAAACGGGAGCGAAGATTATCTCGAAGGGCTCGCTGAAAAGTGATCAACGACCGCGAATCAGGAAACCAGGATCTTTAGATGTTTCGCTGACAAATATGGCCACGCGCATTGGGATCAAGTTTCGAACAATTGCAGCGCCGGCCCGGGTCACATTTCAGCAACCCCGCGCGCTGACAAATACGGACACGTCTCAGAGAAGAGTTTGCTCCTGATGACCATGGCTGCACCTCAGATCCGAAGTCTCCCATTCTCCAACACGAGCATATCGTCGACGTAGAGGGTGGCACTTTGCACAAGACCGTCCAGGTGGATCGCGACGGATAATGTTCCGCCCATGCCGATGTTATTGCCCAGCGCCAAGTGGACGGTTCCGAGAACTTTCTCGTCCTCCAGGATGGTACCGTGAATCTCAGCTTGATCATTGGTACCCACTCCCAGTTCAGCAATTTTGTATGCTTCCGGGCCCGCCTCGCGCAGCTGCTGGTCGAACTTCCTCGCGACCTCGCTATCAGTGATCACTTTCGCGATGCCGTTTTGGACGATGAGCCGAACCGGTGTATCCAGTCTTCCGATGTCAGCGATGGAGCCGTCAAAAACAATTTCGCCTTCGGCGGAACCTTCAAACGGAGCAAAGAATGCTTCTCCGGCCGGAAGATTGCCACAGGCTCCGGGCATCTGGAGCAGACCGGTGTCGGCGATAACCCTTCTGTCACGACGTTCTAGCCGAAGATTGGTCCCTTTGGCACTAACAAGGCAAAACTTTGAGCCCTGTCGGAGCGCGCTTGCCACCGCCTCTGTTCGCCGGGCAATCTCCGTGTAGTCCGCAGACAGGCATCGAATGGCCATCTCCTCGGTGATTCCAGGAAGAGTGGCGATCCGGGCATGTCTGTCACAGGCATTTCGACGCGCTTTGGTGTGGGTGAGCGATTTCGTGGTCGGGCATAGAACTACGTCGCTCGTCGCCATTAAAATCGCGATTGAAAAAGGCGGTTCTTCACCACTGTTTTTGCGAGGAAGCATCTCGACAAGGATTGCCTCGGCACCCCGGCTTCGAGCAGCATCCCGGAAAGCGCGACCGATCTTTAGGCGTTCCTCATTGGCAACATCGGTCAAAACTGTCACTACCTCGCCTTCCTTTACCGCAAGGCACTTTTCGATCACGTTGTCGGCAGCAGCGGAGAGTTGAGTCTTTTCTGATCCCATAGTCAGCCATCGAAGCGCAATTTGTTCGCCGCGGCAACCCGGCTAATCAAAAACCAGATTGGTGCGCTTCCGGTGGACTTCTGGCGACATAGTGACGGATCTCTCCGGTGATTTCCTCCGCTTGGGGACCAATTGCCAAATGGCGCAGATTCCATGGTGTTAGCGGCTGTCGGGTCCTTTTCTTTATGGACTAGACCAGGAATTAGTCTCGCGTTTACTAGCACTACCGGGTAGAAAGCCTGCATCGCTGACAAATCTCTAAGGATTTGTCAGCGATGCAGGCTGCAGGCTAATTTCGAGATCTTGAAATGTTCCAGTGGATGGAGTCTTTAGCGCCTGGAATCGTTGCTCAGGCGATTCTGGCCATCAGCATTGTTGCCGCGGTCGGGCTCGCTCTCGGCAGTTTGGGGTTTCGAGGAATCCGCCTCGGCACTGCCGGAGTTCTCTTCGCCGGGATTTTTTTTGGGCAGCTGGGGATGCGTATCGACGAACGCATTCTTGAGTTTGTCCGGGACTTTGGACTTATCCTTTTCGTCTACACGATTGGGCTCCAGGTGGGGCCGGGTTTTTTCTCATCCTTAAGGCGTCAAGGCTTGCAGCTGAACGTTCTCGCAGCAACCGTCGTCCTGTTAGGCGGGCTCATTGCGGCCTGTTTTCGAGGCTTCTTTCGATTCTCCATCCCCGCGGTGGCCGGAATCTTCTCCGGTGCGACAACCAACACGCCAAGTTTGGCAGCTGCGCAAGCAGTCCTTCAGGGTTTTAAAGGTCAGGCTAATAATGCCGACCTTCTGGGTATGGCCTACGCCGTGGCCTATCCGTTTGGCATCATCGGGATTATCCTGACGATGCTCCTGATCCAAAAGGTGTTTGCCTTCGACCCAAAGACCGAAGGGATCGCCAGGGAGACAGCCACCAATTCGAACGATCGAACGCCGGACCACGTCGATCTGGAGGTGACCAATCCCAACGTCGATGGCCTGGGTTTGCGGAATGTACCGTTCGCTTTGGAATCGGGTATCGTGTTCTCCAGATTGTATAGAAACGGCTGCGTCCATGTCCCCGCAGACGACTCCGTGATTCACCTGGGCGATGTCGTACGCCTGGTCGGACCAAAAACAAAGCTTTTGGAGTTCGAAAGGGTGATCGGCCGCAAAAGCGCTCTAGATCTGAAAACGGTCGCCAGTGAGCTAACCACAGAGCGATTGTACGTCACGAAAGGATCGGTGCTGGGAAGGTCGTTAGGCGAACTCAATTTTGAGCAACTCTATGGCGCGGTGGTAACTCGCGTGACCAGAGCAGAGGTCGAGTTTGCGGCGCGTGCCAATGTACGACTGCAGTTTGGCGATCTTTTGTTTGTCGTAGGATCGGAAGGTGGAGTCACCAAGGTCGCGGGCCTCATTGGTAATAAACCCACCGCTTTGGATCATCCACACGTGCTTCCCGTATTCGTCGGCATTTTGCTTGGCGTCGTCTTGGGCAGCATACCGATTTTTCTTCCCGGAACTCCGGCTCCGGTGAGGCTGGGTCTTGCTGGCGGTCCCCTGATCGTAGCTCTTTTGCTGAGCCAAATCGGCAGGGTGGGTCCCCTGATCTGGTACCTAACTCCCGGCGCCAATTTCGCGCTTCGAGAGATTGGGATTGTCTTATTCCTAGCGTCCGTCGGACTAAAGTCTGGCAGCAGGTTCCTGGAAGTCTTGATCTCTGGTAGCGGTTTGTACTGGATGCTGGCGGGAGCGTTCCTCACACTCTTCCCGCTGGTCCTGGTGGGCTTTCTCGCGAGAATCGTCTTCAAATTGGATTTCGCTACCATTTGCGGGGTTTTAGCCGGCAGCATGACCGATCCGCCAGCCCTGGCGTTCGCGGGGACCATTACCAATTCAGACCAACCTCTCGTTGCCTACGCCGCTGTTTATCCGTTGGTGATGATTCTGCGGGTGTTTGTGGTCCAGATTCTGATCTTAACCCTTCCTGCGTAGCGCCTGGCTCGAATTTGTTTCAACGATTACGATCGCGAAATCGCGATGGTCGCTACCAGGCAGGGAGCTAGCAGGCAGGAAATATTAGGGATAGGTCGGTTAATTAAAGTGCCCGGAGCCAACGAAGCTGAATTCGCCATTGTCATCAGTGACCAGTGGCAAGGACACGGGCTTGGAACTTATCTTTTGAAAGTGCTCCTGGATATCGGTCGTCAGGAAGGACTGGGCAGCATCTTTGGACACATCCTGACTTCAATCGTTTCTATCAACCGGACGTCGATCTGGAAACGCTCCGGTGTCGCCGAATATTTTCCTGAGTACTCCAATGGCCATGCGATTGCCCTTGCGATGGATTGCGATCCTCCGCGGCCGAGTTCAGGCAGATCTGGCAGCCACGGGCGGCATCCATCGTGCCCAGGACGTAATCAAAATGGTTATGGCCGGCGCGGATGTCACCATGCTCTGTTCGGTGTTATTGCGCCGTGGAATTGACCATCTTCGGGTGATCGAAAGTGACATCAAGGAGTGGATGGATGCGCACGAGTATAGTTCTCTTGAGGAGCTCAAGGGTACGATGTGTCAAAAGAACTGTTCGGATCCCGAGGCTTTTGAGCGTGCGCAGTACGTTCGCGGAATCTCGACATCTTGGCGCACGGTGGTGGACGTTTAGTTCTTTTCCCTTGGCAGAGCAGCGGTACTGGGCCAGCTCCCTCGCCTTTTTAAGCCCATTCAGGGCTAATATCATAACATTTTTTCCAGAGTTATAACCATGGGCTGAATGGCGCGAAGATAAGGGCTGTTTCGGGTGGTTTTCTCACCGAGGACGCCGACGGGGCAAGCGCAGAGTAGCATAGGCTTCCAGCCTGTCTCGAGCCGATCACTTGATATTCGCACGCTTCTTCTTCCCGCGAATACTCCCGACCGCCCCGAAGACGTCGCTTGTTGCCAACACGAAAGACAGGCTGGAAGCCTATGCTACATTGCACCGCCTCTTCGGTCTTCGGGGGTATGAAGCTCTCAATCCTCCTTATCTTCGTGCCATTCAGCCCAGGGTTTACCCTGGGTTAATTTCCCACCTGAATTAGCCCTGAAGCTGAAGGGGCCACCATGCTAGCCTGTCAGGATTTGTTGACTGACCCTTGGGTAGATAAGTTAGGAGATTAGACGTGTAATCGCGGGAGCGATCAAACTGATCGAAGGCCCCGTCACCATACCCAAAAGCAACAGTAAATTTGTCGAAAGAGTATTGGAGAACCTCCTGATGGCAAATGAGAATCTCATTCTTAAGATTGATGCAATTTAACAAACGGAGGAGTTCCCCCTGAGAGCTCTCTCCTTCGAAAATGAATATGCGATTGAGCGTATGGACCGTGCTGGTGGCTGTTTCTTTTTTCGCCGCGCCAACCACGCCGGCTGGACTGATTCCCTGGAATCGGCTGCCTCTTGAAAGGCAGACTTCGGAAAACCTCAGTCAGAAGCGTTACGTTGCCGCGGGCGATCGCGCCTATGTGGTCGGCGTCCAGGACGGCAGCGTTGCCCCGCCTCCCGGGATCGGCTGGCACATCACGGGGCAAATGGGCGGCGTTTGGGTCCACCCGATTAAGCTCCTGGATCATTTCCAGTTTTATTTAAATGACCAGCCGCTGCCTCCGGCTGCGAAATTCGTCAGCGGCACAGGGTATGTCCGGCTTGAATTGCCGGCAACTCAGGGGCTCGAAATTCGAGAGACGGAGTTTGCCCCAGACGGATTGCCGGTCGTGATGGTCGGCCTTCAGTTAACCAATTTAAGCCCGGGGATTACAAACTCGAAAATAGCCATCGAAGCGCAAAGCGAATTAATCGCAGCTTATCCGTGGAGCGGAACGACGCCTTTCTCCGAATCCGTTCATCAGCAGGACGAAGTCTCCTTTGACTCGGCAATGGGAGCGCTGCAGTTCACGCAGCCTGGACAGCCTTTGTGGTGCGCGCTGGTCAGCGCAGGGTTGGACCGAGGGGATCGAGGCACCGGGTTTGAGTCGCTCGAAGCGATGGTCTTAGGGCCATCGGGCACTCACCACGGCGCGGCTGGAAGACTCGCTTTTCGAGTCACCCTCAAGGGTCAATCCAAGACCACGGTCTGGTTCGCGATCGCGGGCTCGAATGTCGGTAAAACTGAAGCCTCCTGGGCACTGAAGCTGGGTCTGGCATTTCCGGAGGCATTACTCCAGACAAAAATATCTGGACGCCAGGAAGTGCTCTCTCGATCGCAAATTCATGTCCCGGATGCAACCATCCAAGCTGCCTTCGACTGGGGTAAACTTAATTTGGCGGACATGCGCAGGACAGTCCGCAACGTCATGGTCCGAGATACGCAGGAAGGAACGGTCTACCAGGCCCCAATCAACCCTATTCCCATTCCCTTTCTTTCAGGTTTTGGAGCTGGCTACCCGGACTATCCCTGGTTTTTCGGAGCCGACGGTGCCTATACGACGTTTTCGTTGTCTGCGGTCGGGCAATGGGAGGCAGCAAAGGATCACTTAAACACGATTCGCCAAATTTCGCAGATCGTGAACGGGGCAACAGGCAAAGTGCTACACGAGATTGTTACCGATGGTTCGATCTACTTCGGTACCAACACCCAAACAGGTGACACGAACGAAACAGCGCAGTTCGCCACTGCCGTCGCCACACTCTGGCGTTGGTCTGGCGACAATACTGTTCGGGACGACAGCTACGATTTCATCAAGACAGGGCTGAATTATATCACTACTAGTCTAGATACCAACGGCGATGGATGGCCTGAAGGTGCGGGCATGGTAGAAGCCGAAGGAATGGGTGCCGAGAAGCTTGATGTCGCCGTCTACACTATCCGCGCCTTGAACGATCTTGCCGAGATGGCCGCGAGTAAAGGCGATAACGTTACCCAAACCTGGGCTCAGAGAAAAGCGAAGGCGCTCACTTCTCATTTCGATCAGGATTGGTGGATAAAAAGCCAGGGTCTGTTCGCTGACTCGCTCGCCCTTCCTGGTGTTGTCTCGACGGATCTAACGGCGGCCCTGGGGCTGCCAAATCAAACGTTTACCCAGTTGGAGCAGCTCTTCTGGACAAACGCCACGCCTATGGAGACCGGTCTGGCGTTGCGGGCGCACGCCGGGATTGCTTTCCCAATTCTTGAGTCCACCAGCTTCACCGGGACCGGCTTTTACCAGCAAGCTAAAAAAGGTGGTCAGCAGGCATCCGCCGTAAATACTGGTGTAATGGCAATCGCTGAAGCGAATTACGGGCGGATGGATAAATCGCTCACCTACGTCGGTCTCGTCGCTAAAGAACTCGATGTTGAGCAACCGGGGGCATTACCGGAATTATTCGATAGTCCGGATTACACTTACTTCCCCTCATTCGGCGGAGCGATGGTCATGCAGGCATGGTCCTCCTACGGCATCCATTGGCCGCTGGTGGATTTGTATCTAGGGATCAAGCCAAACGCTCCGGCAAGATCCCTTTCCGTGGTTCCTGATCTGCCCAACTCCTGGCCCGAACTCTCAATCGACGACCTGCGGGTCGGCTCTTTCGAGGTCTCGGTTTCAGCCCAGCACTTCGGAAAGTCGTACCTCACGACCGTTGCGGCTCCTATCGGCTGGAGTTTGACCATCGGGCACACTCTGCCAGCCGATAGTCAGGTCCAGTCGGTGACGCTTAACGGTTCTTCCGTCTCGTTCCAGATCGTCCGTACCAATCGGGGCCGGGAAGTCCAAGTCCAGATCTACTCCGGCGGAAAACAGAAACTCATTGTGCAAACCGAATGAGGCGAAGCATTTTCAACTCCTTCTCCGTCATTCGGTAGGATGGCGCTCCGGTATTTTGACCGTTTGACCGGCGTCCGCCCCTCACGACGCGCTTTTCCCGGCCCGACCAAGAGAGCATAGCCCAGGGTTGGGACGTGTTTAGCGCAGTTTTCGACTCTGAAACCAAGCTAACAACTAAGAAACCGAGCTCGTCCTCGTCCTCGAGTTCTGCTGCCAGCCTGCCAGCACGCCCCCGGGACGCGCGTCACGAGAGCGTTCGAAAGAACAATATCCGCGCTCTATTCGCCAAGAACAGGGCAGTAGCCGGGCGACGCTTCTACTAACTTGCGGTCGAGAGGCTCACCGAGTATGCAGAAAACAAATTTAGTTTCAGTTTCGCAGTTGTTCGCAGGCATCTTCATTGCTGAGCTGGGCATGTTACTGATCGCCTTCGGAGCGTGGGATGCGCTGAAGACTGAAACCAGAATTCTCATCTACGTGAGCGGCGTTCTGCTCTTTATAGGAGGGCTGGTAGCGATACAGATTGATGCTATCAGATGGCCAGTGCTAAAGCATAAACCCGCACGGAAATCGGCTTGAACTGCCTGCCGCCCGTTGCCCACACCGACTACTTTAACTGGTCACCCATGTCTTCCTGGCTCTGGTCGCCCATGGCCATCGTGAGGAGCTTTGATCCTGCCTTCACCAGGACCACTTTCAGGTCAATGAAACGTACGCGTTGGTCGTCAAAGGTTTTCCAGTAGAATTGGAGGTTCTTCAGGTCGCTCACCGACGTCCATGAGGTGTAGTCCGAATAACTCTCCGCCGTGCCTGCAGGCGGATTGTTTGATCCCGGAGGCAGGTCGAAGTTATTGAGCAGATGGAAGGCCGTACTGACCGCCTTGGCCGTTTTCTCCTGACTCGGGAGGTTCTGCAGATAGGTGACTATGCGGATAAACCGGGACGGTGGCGTGAAGTCCCCGGGCAGACCAACCAGACCGCCACCCATGCCGAAGGGGGCGAGATGGAGACCGCGAATCGTCTTACTGGCCGGATAAGCGGCGGTTAAGTCGAGGTAGTTGTTGAGGTTGGTCAGATGCCAGGGGAACTCCGGAGAGTTGGCCATCGCCCAAACCGGATTGTCATAGACCTTGAGCTGCCCGTTGGTCGGTTCAATCACGATGCAGTTTCCCTTGGCATCCTGGATCTTGTAGTGCGCCGGCGGCACTTCCTTAAGCGTCGCGAGATAGGTCGGCACCACAGCTATACCGGCGATGGCTGCTCTGACCTCATCGACCGTGCTAAAATTCGCCAGTACCCAGGTGCCGAGTTCCCACGGAGCCAGACCCCTGGCATTGTTCTCTGGAGTCGCCTCCATGTATTGCGCACAGCCAGGGAAGTAAAACAGGCCGACATAGAGCCCCTTCTCGTTCAGACCGTCGATCATCGCATTCCGGGTGCCGAAGCCGTTGGCACCGGCAAATCCGTATTTGCTCTTGAACTGAAGGCCCGTACCATTGGGCACCGTGCCGACAAATTTGGTGCCGGCCGGAAATACGATGATCTGCGACTGGGGATCGGCACCGAACTCCAGAGTGCGCCCGGTGACTATGCCTCCGTCTTCAGCTTCGATGCTGAGGCCGGTGCAGGCGGAGGTGGATTGGATGAGGAAAGCAGCCGCCGCGCACAGGGCTACCATTGTCGGGGCCATCCGGCGTTTTATAACGATTGCGGTGCAGAAAAGATCTTTCATGACTTGTGGTGTGTGATTTTGGAACGGCCCTAGACTTACGGACAAAATGGATAAGTCGGCTCCAGACCCGTTTGACACCGATTTCGAGTTTCCCCAAAAAAAGTTTCAGGGTCTCGGCCTGGCCGGAGAATTCTGCTGGCACAGCCTGCATCGTTGACAAATCTCTACGGATTGGTGAACGATGCCGGATTAAAACGCCGTCGGGATGAACGCCCTTGCCTTAGCAGCAGTCACCGGCAATCAAGACTCGGTCGACCGTTCTCAAGATTGAGAGCTTAGTTCCACGCCATTTCGCGCCAGCCGTTGCTGGATCTCGGCAATGTGCGCACGATCGCGCGTTTCCACGGTGCAGAGGACATGAACGCGCGATAGATCCGGGCCGGCAAAAGTGCGGTTGTGCACGATCTCGGTTACATTGGCTTCGGCGGATGCCAGCACCCCGGAGAGATGCGCCAACCCGCCCGGGCCGGTCGCTGATCAGGGCATCGAACCGGTAGATGCGCCCATCGGCTGCCAACCCCCGCTCGATCACCCGGCTATGCGCCAGGGGATCGATATTGCCACCGGAGAGCAGCAGGACCACCCGGCGGCCTTCAAGTTCGGGCAAGCTCCCTCCCAACAGCGCCGCCAGACCGGCGGCGCCTGCTCCTTCGATGACGCACTTCTCCAACTCCGCCAGTCGTAGCATGGCCAGGGCCAACGCCTCCTCTTCCACGGTGCACCATCCGGGAAACCAACGGCGCTACGATGGCCAGGGTGTGCCGGCCTGCTTCCGCTACTGCCAAACCATCGGCCAGGGTGAACTTCGTCGAAACACGAACCGGTCGCGTCAGCCGCCAGTCCCGCCGCGAAACATGCGGCATTCGCTGGTTCTACACCGATGATTTGCAGACTCGGTTTTAGTGCCTGCAACACGGTGGCTACCCCTGCCAGCAAGCCGCCACCACCGACCGGGACGACAATCGCCTCGGCATCCGGCACTTGCTCCAGGATTTCGAAGGCCAGCGTGCCTTGGCCCGCGATAACCTGCGGATCGTCAAACGGATGGATATAGGTTAGCGCACGCTCTTCGGCCAGCCTCCAGGCCTCGCTCCGGCTTCCGTCGAACGTGTCGCCATGCAGAACCACCTTAGCGCCGAATTGCCGGCAGCGCGCTACTTTCACCAACGGCGCGAAACGCGGCATCACGACTGTCACCGGGATGCCCAGCGAGCGCCCATGCCATGCCAGCCCCAGCGCGTGATTGCCGGCGGAAGCCGCAATCGCCCCCAGCCGCGCTTGCTCCGGCGTCAATTGCGCCAGCGCGTTGCGCGCTCCTCGTTCCTTGAAACTCCCGGTCCGCTGAAGGTGCTCTTGTTTGCAGAAAATGCGCGCTCCTGTCAGTTCACTCAGTGCTGCCGATTCCGCGCATGGGCGTGCGGACGATCGCGCCGTTCAAGCGCAAGCGTGCTTCCACGATTTGCGAAAGCGAAACTTCGGAAGCGTGGTCGGTTTTCATTTGGAGATATTTGGGCAAATAAAAAGCCCTGAGCGGTTAACTCAGGGCTTCGGAATTTAGAGTTGCGGTGAATCGGCGCGCGTCTATCCCTGCCCCAAGTGGGAGCCAATAATGATCGCAATGATCATAATGGCCGGTGCAGAGGATATTGAGCCATGTGAAACGCCATCGCTTTGCCCCAGGAAACGGCCGGTGTCAAGTTTTTCGTTTGGCGTATCGGCGTTCGGCGTTCGGCGTTCGGCGTTCGGCGTTCGGCGTTCGGCGTTCGGCGTTCGGCGTTCGGCGTTCGGCGTTCGGCGTTCGGCGTTCGGCGTTCGGCGTTCGGCGTTCGGCGTTGGCGTTTGGCGTTCGGCGGGCGCAACCTACCTCACGCCCAAAACGCGTTCTAACCATCGAACGCCGATACGCCGACACGCCCACGCGCCGATACGCGTCCCCCCGGGCGCGCGGGAGCGCGTCCCATAAGCGCTAACTTAATGCGAGGCCCTTGGATGGGTGAAATGGCTTTTGTCCCGGAGGGACAGGCTGATAGTAGCCAGGCACGAAGTGCCTGGGGTAGCGATGCAGAGAGCCCCGTCCCGGAGGGACGGTCGAAGGGTCGAAGTCATTGTCAGTCCCGGAGATATTAGTCGTCGAAACCGAGTTCATGCCGCTTTAGGAACCCCAGGTATTCCTGTTGAAAGGTATGTTGGCGTCTGATCCAAGCCGAGATCCCTTCAATCGTCCCGCTGGGACGGGGCTATTTTTCTCATGACTCCAGGCACTTCGTGCCTGGCTACTATCTTGCTGTCCCTCTGGGACGAAGGATTCTCCGCGCCGAGGCTTTGATTAAGTTAGCGCTTATGGGAGCGCGTCCCTACCGCGGCCGGGTGTCAGTTCTGTTGACGCGTGGAATCGAAACTCAATCCGGCGCGCCCAACGCCCTGAAAATTTGATCGAGTTGCGCGCTCATTGGAAGATTCAATGTTTCGCCGCTCGGCAACTTCTTGAGAAACCATCGATTGTAGGTGTATTCCAGGTCCCGCGATTGGGCCATCTCCCGAAAGACCCGATTCACCAGGTCGGCCAATTCCGGGTCATCCTTTCCGATACATGATTCCGTAGGGATCGTAGGACAGAAAGTCGCCTACACGACCAAGTCGTTCCCGGCTTTGTGTTCGGCGATGAACCCGTAAAGCAGCACGTCATCTCCGGCGAAGGCATCCACCTTGCCGCTGGCGAGTTGTTGGTAGGACTCTTCGTGATCCTTGGCCACGACGAGATTGATATTGAGCGCCAAATTTTTCCGCGAGCTTGCGCATCGCCTGCTTCATTGGTAGTTCCGGCGGTGACGACAACGTTTTTACCATTCAAATCGCGAAACGATTGAATCGGCGACCCGCGTTTCACCAAAAGCTTGGTGCCGGCGACGAACATGATGGGGGAAAACGCCACCTCCTTTTGCCGCTCCGTGTTGTTAGTGGTTGAGCCGCACTCCAGGTCAACTCTCACCGCTCTTGACGGCTCCAATCCGCGACTCGGATGTCACCGGCACAAACTTGATTTTTAATGTCTGACCGTTGAGTTCATTACTCATCGCGTCGACGATCGCTCGTCCCAGATCGATGGAATATCCGATGGGCTCTCCTCGCGCATTCAAATAGGAAAATGGAATGGAAGATTCCCGGTAACCGATAACCACTGTGCCGGTATCATGAACCTTTTTGAGAGTGCCGCCTCAACTCCTGACCGTTCAGCAAACCACCACGCTGCATCCAGCGAGAGCAGCTAAAAGGAGGACCCAAAATCTGCGCGGCAGCGACTCATACGAAATTTCTGGTGAACGAACGGTCTCACACACCTGCCGGGACCGGAGTTGTTTCCGTTTCGGGCTCCACCTCAGCTGAGAGTTCGCCTTCCCACTTGGCCACCACGGCGGCGGCAATTGAATTCCCGACGGCATTCGTCGCCGAGCGACCCATATCGAGGAATTGGTCTACACCCATAATCAAAAGCAACCCTGCTTCCGGAATATTGAAAGTTGTCAGCGTGGCAGCGATCACGACCAGGGAAGCGCGCGGTACGCCCGCCATGCCTTTCGAAGTGACCATTAATAAAAGGAGCATCGCGATCTGCGTCCCTAAGGGAAGATGAATACCATAGGCCTGCGCGATGAAGAGCGATCGCAAATGTGCAGTACATCATCGAGCCGTCGAGATTGAACGAATAGCCCATCGGCAGAACGAAACTCGTGATCCGGCTGGACACGCCAAATCGCTCGAGTTGACTCAGCAACTTTGGATACGCTGCCTCTGAACTGGCAGTCGAAAACGCAAGGAGAAACGGTTCGCGGATCAAGCTGACCAACCGACTGGTTCGCGGTCCGAGAAAAATATAACCGGCCAGGATCAGTAAGCCCCAGAGGAGGATCAGGGAGAGATAGAACCCTCCCATGAATTTGGCGTAGGTCACCAGAATGCCAATGCCTTGAGTTGTGATGGTGGAGGCCATCGCAGCGAACACCGCAAGGGGCGCCATCTTCATCACGTTGCCCGTGACCTTCAGCATGACAAGCGCGACCTGGTCGATCAGCAAAATCATCGGTTTTGTCAATTCCCCAAGCGCAGCCGCACCAAGGCCGAAGAAAATCGCGAAAACAACGATCTGCAGCATTTCGTTGCCCGCCAATGCCGCGAATATCGAAGTCGGCACCAGATGCGTCACGAATTCCTTGATTGAGAAGGAGGCCGTCTTCAGATTGCTCGAAGCCGTGACATCCGGCAGCGGCAACCCGATATTCTCTCCCGGCCGCAAAATAGTAACCATGATCAGCCCGAGAGTCAGGGACATCAAGGATGCGGTAATGAACCAACCCATCGTCTTCGCGCCGATTCGCCCCACGGTCTTGGAGTCACCCATATGAGCGATCCCGACGACCAGCGTCGAAAACACCAACGGGGCAATGATCATCTTGATCAATCGCAGGAATAAATCCGTGACCAGCGAAATGTACCCGGAGACCGTGGCCGCAGCCTGTTTGTCCGGGAACGCCTTATTGCAAGCGTAGCCGACGATGATGCCCAGAATCATCGCAAACAGGATGTAGAGCGTTAGCGGTCTTGATTTCTTCATTGTTCCTCGACGGTCAGATTGGTTATTCGTGCGACGCTGTCATTCGACTTCCAGAGCAGAGAAGAACAAGCGGACAGCCTGATTCTGATCGGCGACTGGCGCGCCCATGCGACCCCTCTGCGTCCGAGACATAGTGACAAACTAGATTTTCCTGGCGGAGAATGAAGCACAAAATGGGCCGGTGGGGAAACGGGTTGGCGTTTGGCGGGCGCAGTCACGCCGAAACGCCAATACGAATGTTCTTTGGACACGCCACGCCGGACGCGCGCATCCCTACGCGCCGAAAGTTCGGGAGGCGAACGATATAATTATTGTATTAATGATTGATGTGGTATTTATAGGACAGCGATCGGTCTGCTTAGTTTCATTCGATGATTCTTAAACACTTGGTCACTACCCATGCATGAACAAGACCAAACGACATCTCAAAGCGCTGATCGTGGACGATTCGGCGGATGACGCTCTATTGATGCTCCGCGAGTTCGAGCGTGCCGATTTTATCGTCAAACATGAAAGAGTGGATACGGCGGAAACGCTCAAGGGGGCCCTCGATCGAGAAAAATGGGATGTTCTCCTGGCCGATTACACTATGCCCTTCTTCAGCGGGATGTCTGCCTTGCAAATCGCAAGGGCGCAAGGGCTGGATCTTCCCTTCCTTTTCGTGTCGGGAACGATGGGGGAGGAGGTCGCGGTCGAGGCGATGAAAGGCGGCGCCAATGACTATATTGTGAAGGGCAGTCTGGGGCGCTTGGCGCCGGCGGTGGAACGCGAACTACGGGAAGCAGAAGGACGCCGCGAGCATGAACGCCTCAAACGCGCGATGGCACTTGAGCGCGAAAATGCCTTCACCAAAGTGAAGAACGCGAATGCGGCCCTCCAACAATTTGCCTACATCGCTTCTCATGATTTGCAGGAACCCCTGCGCGCGGTCAGCGGATGCGTGCAACTTTTGCAGCATAAATACAGAGGGAAATTGGATCAGGAAGCTGAACCGCTGATTCAGATGATTGTCGACGGTTCCGCCCGGATGCGAGATATGATTGTCGGCCTTTTGGCTTTCTCGGCGACCGGCCAGAACGAGACCTTGGAGGCGATTGAGGCGGGAACCGCGGTTCAACAGGCGGTCGCTCAACTGTCTTCGATCATCACGGAGTCGAGAGCAGAGATCGTGGCCGTAGACTTACCTTCTCTGCGCTTCGCGAGGGTTCAGTTTGTGCAATTGTTTCAAAACCTGATCGGCAATGCCATTAAGTATCGGGGCAAGCTGGCGCCAAGGATTGAGGTTAGCGCCCAGCGTCAGGATGATGGGTGGGTGTTCCGCGTGGCGGATAACGGCATCGGATTCGAACCGCAATACGCGGAAAAGATCTTTGAAATCTTTGGCCGACTTCACACCCGCGAGATTTATCCCGGGACGGGCATCGGCCTGGCCCTGGTAAAAAGAGTGGTGGAATTACGGGGAGGGAAAATCTGGGCGGAATCGACCCCTGGCCGAGGATCGACATTTTCTTTTTCCGTTCCGGATCGAACCAACGCTGAATTCGGGAGTGAACCGGCTCGGGCGTGCTGGCCGGGATAGCGACCTGGTGTGGTGGGGACCGTGGGAGTGGCTGCCCGTGCACAAAATGGCAACAAAAACGCAATGATCACCCGACTCTTTTCCAGCTCGGTCTTCTTGCCCCATGGGTATTCCTACACGTGGGATCCGTACGTCATCTGGTTGCACGTGATTTCCGATGGGTTAATCGCGCTCTCCTATTTTTCCATCCCTCTGATGCTGCTTTACCTGGTGCGCCACCGAAAAGACCTGAGGTTCAACTGGACGTTTCTTTGTTTCGCGGCCTTCATCGTGGCCTGCGGCGCCACACACTTGATGGAGATTGGCAATATCTGGCACCCCATGTTTTGGCTGGCGGGGACAATCAAAGCGGTGACGGCTCTGGCCTCGGTGGCAACCGTGGTGTTGCTGGTCCGTTTGGTGCCGCAGGCCGTGGCGTTGCCGAGCAACGAATTGCTGAGCAAGGCCAACGAGGTGCTGCAGCAGAGCACCGCAAAGCTGGTGCGCTTCAATGTCGAATTGGAGGAACTCGCCGCGGCGCGCAAACGTGCCGACGCGGGTCTGCGGGAAGCCCAGCGCCTGGCGGAGGTAGGCAGCTGGGAATGGATGGCCGAGACTGACCGCGTCACTTGGTCGGAGGAGCTTTACCACATTTTTGGCCGTGATCCGAGCCTGCCTCCGCCCTGCAACCAGGAACACGCGCAGACGTTTTTCCCGGAGGGCAGGGTCAGGTTGCAAGCGGCTATGGAAAAGGCTTTGCAAAAAGGGATACCCTACGAATTGGACCTGGAGTTGATTCGTCCCGAGGGCAGTCCTCGGTGGGTGGTTGCTCGAGGGGAAAGCCTGCGCGACGGCGGTGGCCGAATCACGGGGCTTCGGGGCACGACCCAAGACATCACCGAGCGCCGGCGAGTGGCCGGAGAACTTGAGGACCTTTATGAGCGTGCGCCCTGTGGCTACCACTCGATCGACCAGGATGGGGTCTTCGTCCGGATCAATCAAACGGAGCTTTCCTGGCTCGGTTTTACCCAAGACGAACTGATTGGAAAAATGAAGTTCTCCGACCTTCTGACGCCCGCCGGCAAGGCCTCCTTTGCGGTGAGCCATTCCCGCTTCAAGACCCAGGGTTGGATCAAGGACTTGGAATACGAGCTGATCCGCAAAGACGGGACAGTTCTGCTGGCGTTGGTCAACGCGACCGCGATCAAGGATGGCAACGGCAAATTCCTGATGAGCCGCTCCAACGTTTGCGACATTACCGAGAGGATGCGGATGGAAGATATGCAACGCAAGCAGTCGCAGCTTCTGGGCCTGGCGCATGACGCAATCTTTGTCCACGATGCGAACGGCGATCTCAGCTATTGGAATCCGGCGGCGGAGCAGCGTTACGGTTGGAGTCGGCAAGAGGTCCTGGGCAAACACGCCCACACTTTGTTGCGCACCCGCTTTCCCCAGCCTTTGGAGAAGATCAAGGACATCCTTTCCGAAACCAACTACTGGGAGGGAGAATTGACGGAAACCACGCGGGACGGCAGCCAAATCACCGTGGCGAGCCGGTGGTCGCTTCAGCGGGACCCGCAAGGCCAGCCTGCCGGCACCCTGGAAATCAACCGCGACATTACGGAACGCGAACGGGCTAAGCAGGCACTAAAGGAGAGCGAAGAACGTTTCCGTTTCGCCATTAACGGTTCTCCCATCACGGTCTTCAACCATGACCGGCAACTGCGATACTCCTGGATTCACAACGCCACGCTGCCCGGGTATAAAGATGGCGAATGCCTCGGCCGGACGGACGCGGAAATCCTCGGTGGGGAAGAAGGTGCCAAATTGATGGCGATCAAGCGACGGGTGATCGACACCGAACTCGGAATTCGCACGGAAATCTCCATTACCGCCCGGGGCGACCTGCGTTTTTTCGATTTGACGGTGGAACCCCTCCGCAACGCCGAAGGCGTGACGATCGGCGTTGCAGGCACCACCGCGGATGTGACCGCGCTGCGTCGATCGGAGCAGCAAATCCGCGCGCTCAATGCCAACCTGGAGTGGCGGGTCCAAGAGCGAACCGTTCAGCTGGAAGCCACCAACCAGGAACTGGAAGCGTTTTCTTTCTCGGTTTCCCATGACCTCCGCGCGCCCTTGAGAAGGATCGATGGCTTCAGCCGGATTCTGCTCGAAGACTACGCCGACAAGCTCGACGAGGCGGGAATAGCTAGCTTGCGTCGCGTCCGTACATCGAGCCAAGACATGGCTCAACTGATTGAGGACTTGTTGAACCTGTCGAAGGTTACCCGCAGCGAATTGCAATCAACCCCGGTCAATTTAAGCGAACTGGCCTGTTCCGTGGCCGTCGAGCTACAGGCGACCGAACCGGACCGGCGCGTGGAATGGGCGATCGAGCCGGACATGGTCGCACCAAAGGCCGACTTTCATTTGCTGCGCATCGTTTTTCAAAACCTTTTCAACAACGCATGGAAGTTCGTTCGCAAGCAGGCCGCCCCAAAGATCGAGTTTGGGGCAACCCAACGCGAGGGCTTACCTGTCTGGTACCTTCGCGACAACGGCGCTGGGTTTGACATGGCTCAAGCGCATCGACTTTTCAAACCGTTCCAGCGGCTCCATGCAGCCAGTGAATTTCCCGGCACCGGCATCGGCCTGGCGACAGTCCGAAGGATCATTCACCGCCATGGCGGCCGGGTATGGGCAGAAGGCGCAGTGGGAAAAGGCGCGACGTTTTACTTTACGATCCCAGGCTGACCGAGACCCCGGCAGAACGCGTTTACTCAAGGAAAGAACAATGTGAAAATCAACTATCACCCCGAAGCAGTCACACCTCTCCGCGTACTTGCGGAAGCGAGGCAAGCCGTTGAGCCGAGCGACACCTATTTTCGAACGATCGCCAACTCCATCCCGCAATTGGCGTGGATGGCTGAGGCCGACGGCCACATTATCTGGTACAACCAGCGCTGGTTCGACTACACGGGCACCACGCCCCAGCAAATGGAAGCGTCGGGTTGGCGAAGCGTGCATGACCCGCGGGTGCTGCCGACGCTCATCACCCAGTGGCAGAGCTCGATCGCCAGCGGCCAGCCTTTCGACATGGAATTCCCGTTGCGCGGCGTCGACGGAAGCTTCCGGGTCTTCCTGACCTGCGTGGCACCGCTCAAGGATGCGGAGGGCAACGTCGTTCAGTGGTTCGGAACCCACACCGACATCAGCGAGCGTTCGGAGCTCCAGCGGAACGAGGAATTGATCGCCGCAGTCGAAGACGCCGGGGATGCGATCATCGGCGAGAACCTGGATGGAACGATCACCAGCTGGAACCTGGGGGCCCAACGGCTGTTTGGTTACACCCCGGACGAAATGATCGGTCAACCCCTAAGGCGACTCCTCACGCCCGACCGGGTTGAGGAAGAGGAGAAGATTCTCGCCCAGGTGAGGCTGGGCGAGCGGGTCGAGTCTTACGAAACGGTGCGTCGCCGCAAGGACGGCCGGCTCGTTGAGGTTTCCGTAACCATCTCGCCCATCCAGGATGGACAGGTGTGGATCATCGGGGCCTCGAAAATTGCCCGTGATATCACCGAGCTCAAGAAGAAGGAAGCGGCGAAGCTGCGCTCCCTCGAGCAATTGCGGGAGCAGGCGGCCGTGCTGGAATTGGCGCAAGTGGTCGTACGGGACATGGATAGCCGAATCGTGCAGTGGAGTTTGGGCGCCGAACGGCTTTACGGCTTCTCCAAAGAAGAGGCGCTGGGACACGTGTCTCACGAATTGTTCCAGACGGAATTCCCGCAACCGCTGGCGCAGATTGAAGCCACGCTACGTCGTACCGGGCGGTGGGAAGGTGAGCTGGTGCACCGCAAACAGAATGGCGAACGGCTGGTGCTGGCCAGCCAGCAAAGCGTCTACCACGACGGAACCGGTCGGCCTGTTCGCATTCTCGAAGCCAACATCGACATCACCGAAAGAACGCGTGCCCAAAAAGCCTTGGAAACTCGCAATCTGGACTTGCAGCAATTTGCCTACATTGCCTCACACGACCTCAAGACGCCGCTGCGCACGATCTCCGGTTTTGTCGAGTTGTTGCAGAAAAACTACGGCGAGCAACTGGGCACCCAGGGCGCGGATTGGATTCGCCGTACTTCGGAAGGCGCGCACCGGCTTGAGACGCGCATCGACAACCTGCTTTTGTACTCCCGACTCGATTCCCGGGCGGAGCCGTTTGAATCAGTCGATTGCCGGGCCGTGTTTCAGGAGGCTCTTGACTGCCTTACATCCTTGATTCTCGAGGCCAAGGCGGAGGTCACCGCCGGTGAATTGCCGATCGTCATGGGTGATCCGGCGCAACTGGTGCAACTCTTCCAGAATCTCATCGACAATGGGATCAAATACCGCAGCACCTCTCGTCCGCGGATCCACGTCTCAGCCAAAAGGGAAAAAGGGGATTGGCTATTCTCGGTAGCCGACAACGGCATGGGCATAAACCCCCAACACCATGAGCGGATCTTTGAGCTTTTCCGGCGGCTCCATACCCAAAAGGCCTATCCAGGCGATGGCATCGGCTTGAGCCTCTGCCGACGAATAGTCGGTCGGCATGGGGGCCGAATTTGGGTCGAATCGGAATTCGGCAAAGGCTGTACCTTCTTTTTCACCTTAAATTACCAGACTGAAAGCAAGCCATGAATACCCAGCACAAGGACGTCAAAATCACAGAGATCTTACTGGTCGAAGACAACGAGGATGACGTCATTCTTACCCGCGAGAGTTTCCGAGCCGCGAAGTTCCTCGTCAACCTTCACACGGCGGAAAATGGCGAGCAGTGCATGGCGTTCTTACGGAGGCAGCCGCCGTACGAGAACGCGCCAGCGGTGGATCTGTTGTTGCTGGACCTTAACCTGCCCGTGATGGACGGCCGCGAGGTATTGGCAGCCATCGTCGAGGACGAGACACTCCAACATATCCCAGTCATCGTTCTCACGACCTCCGCCGCGGAGACGGACATTCTGAAGATGTACAAACTGCGCTGCAATTCATACATCGTTAAACCGGTGAAGTTTGAGCGATTCGTGGAAATGATTGGCGAGCTGGCAGGCTACTGGTTGGCCCTGGTGGCCCTGCCGAACGGTCAGGGCGCGAAAAAAACTTCACCAGCCGTGATGGGAACGGATTGACTCCTCGCGAGGCAACGCGTCACCCGACAAAACGCCGAACGGCGATACGCCAAACGCTACTGCTTAGACCGGCCACGCCGGACGCGCGGGAGGCGTCCCTACCGCCGCTGCGCGGCCAACGCCGATACCCCGTCACGCCGATACGCCGATACGTTCCCGTTCAGCGCCACATCTCGCGCATCCGCGCGGCAACATCGGCGCGCGGGTAGCCGCCGGCGCCTCTCATGCTGTCTCGGACCTCGACCGGCCAGGCCCGGCATTCGAAGAAATTGAGGATCACGTCCGGGATAAATCGGCTCCGCGCTGCGAACATGTAAGAGTCGCCATAACGATGTTGATGGCTGCGGTAAAATCGAAGCGGCTGAATCAGATGGAGATGTAACCTGGCACGTGTCATGGCGACGCCCAGAACCCGGCGTTCTTCTTCGATTTGTTCCGGGCTGCCGGCGGCCATGTCGGACGGGATACAGCCATCTGCGACATTAAGGATGAAGACCACGTCCCATTCCTGTCCCTTCGCAGAATGAATGGTCGACAAAATGAGGTGGTCCTCGTCGAGTAACGGGGCTCCGGCTTCCGCGCTACTGGCCTCCGGGGGATCGAGCGTGAGTTCAGTGAGAAAACGCTCACGCGTCGCGTACCCTGCGGAGATCTGCTCCAGTTTTTCCAGATCTCCGGCACGGGCCATCGGGTGATCGTAAAGCCTCTCGAGATGTGGTCGATACCACTCGCGAAGAAGGCTGACCTGGCCAATCCATGGGGTCGTGGTGTCGCGAAGCCGGGCCAACATCGAACAGAACTCTTTCCAATGCGGCTCCGCCGCGGGTGGGACGTTGACGCCTTCCAGCGCTTTGGCGGGGTTTTCGGACACCTGCGCTAACACCCTCCTGGCCGCGGAAGGTCCGACGCCCGGCAGAAGCTGGAGGACTCGGAACCCAGCCACAGCGTCTCTCGGATTCTCAGCCCAGCGAAGCACGCACAGGACGTCTTTCACATGCGCGGCCTCAAGAAACTTCAGACCGCCGTATTTGACAAACGGGATGTTTCGTCGCGCGAGCTCGACCTCGAGCGCCGCACTGTGGTGAGCTGCACGAAACAGGACAGCCTGACGCTTCAGGTCGATGCCGGCTTCGCGGTGTTCCAGGATGCGCTCGACCGCGTATTGCACCTGCGCAGGCTCATCGGCCGCACCGATGAATTGGGGTTTCTCTCCCGAGAGCTTGGTCGAAAACAGGCGTTTCGAATACCCGCCCGCAGCCAGTCCGATCACCGCGTTGCTCGCATCGAGGATCGTTTGTGTGGAGCGGTAGTTTTGCTCCAAAGTCACGACGGTCGCCGGCGGCGAAAACTGCTTGGGAAAGTCCAGAATATTGCGCACATTCGCGGCGCGAAACGAGTAGATCGATTGGGCGTCATCTCCCACCACGGCTAACCCTCGTCCGTCCGGCTTCATGCGGTAGAGAATCGCGGCCTGAAGCGCGTTAGTATCCTGATATTCGTCGACGAGAATGTGGTCGAACCTCGACCCGACCTCTGCCGCAAGGCCGGGATCCTCCATCATATGGCGCCAGTAGAGCAGGAGATCGTCATAATCGAGCACGTTGTCACGTTGCTTCGCAACGACGTACGCGCGGAACAGCTCCTTGAGTTCTTCCGTCCAATCAGCGCACCAGGGGAAAACGGTGCCCAGGGTCCTCGCCAATTCGCAACAGGCATTGACCGTGTGGGAATAGATCGACAGACAGGTATCTTTCTTCGGGAAACGCGCCGCTTTCTTGGCGAGGCCCAGATCGTTACGGAGCAGGTTCATAAGGTCTCCCGAATCTGACCGGTCGAGAACAGTGAAAGAGGGGTCGAGGCCGATCGCATGGGCGTGAAAGCGCAGCAATCTGTTGGCAATTCCGTGAAATGTTCCGGACCAATCCACCTCGCACGCGGGTACTCTTGCCCCAATCTCAGGAGTTGCCCGCCGGGCCTGGCCGAGGACCCGCGCGGCGCGGCGCGTCATCTCCGCGGCTGCCCGCCGGGTAAAAGTCAGCAGCAGGATGCGGTGGGGATCGGTGCCGTTGAGGACCAGGTGAGCGACGCGGTGGGCCAGCGTTTTCGTCTTGCCTGTACCGGCGCCCGCGATAATCAGAAGCGGAGCGGACGATCGGCCTTTCCCGATGCCGTGTTCGACCGCTGCTCTTTGGCTTTTGTTCAGGTCCATTGATAAGAAGCCTGCGTCGCCGACAAATCTCTAAGGATTTGTCAGCGACACAGGCTAGCGCCGTTGGGCGGACACGAAAGTGGCAAAGCCGTTCATGAAGCCTTCGAGGCGCGACCGCGCCCTCTCGTCGATCATTTGGCCCTCGGTATCGAATACCTTTTCGACGCTCGATAGCATCATCCGCCCGCCGAACCAGGGGGTTGTACCAAGGGTTCGCAAGATTGGAAGCAATGCCGTCTGCGCGAGCGAAGTGCCCCCCTGTCCCGGAGTCGCGCCGATGACAGCCACAGGTCGACCGCCGAACACGCTCTGAATATCCTCGGGAGGTCTGGAAAGCCAATCAATCGCATTCTTCAGGACGCCGGGAATCGAATTGTTGTATTCGGGCGTGACGATCAAGAGACCGTCCCCCGCGGCGATCTTTCTCTTCAATTCCTGCACCGTTATTGGTATGCCTTCGGTCGCTTCGACATCGCCGTCGTACAGAGGAATCCCGCGGATAGAAGCGATTTCAACGGTTAGTCCAGGGGGCGCCAACCGCGCCGCAGCGCGGAGGAGCAATGTGTTGACAGATGCGCCCCGGAGGCTTCCACTCAGTCCTACGATAGTGGCCATAAGCGTTTCGCGTTTGATTTATACGCCACGACGGACCAGAAGCCAAGAACTCAAGAACAGGAGCAGCTTTTAACCGCGAATGGACACGAATTGAAACCGCTTCTGCACCCTCTTCGCGTCCTTTCGTGATTCTTCCTTTTCGTGCCAGTCCGGCTCGGACCGCCTTGCTGGGGGCCCCTTTTTGATCGCAGCAATGGATGCTATTTTCGCGGACGGGACACTGGCACGCACTATGCCTGCGGCGCGGGCGGATTGTCTGGACCACCAGCTGAGCGTTGCTCGTCCAAGACTGTTAGCTTACCGACACGGAGGTCTTCGACCTCAAGTTGATCGATCTTGAGATGGCGGAGATGAACTCGCTGGACCAACATCTCCCGGATAATCAAGCGCCCGATAACTAAGCAGCCAACGGCCAAAGCGCCGATCGCGAATGCACCCAAAGCCAGCGCGCCAACCGCTTTGCCACCTATTGCTTCAGCGATCGTCGCGCGCGAAGCCAACAAATCGCTACCGACCACCCCTGCATCGATCGTCAAACCGTGGACGTTATTTTGTTCCTTTGCCTTTAAACAGGAACCCAAACAGAGCTTTCGAAGCCAACCGACTCGTTTCATGGGCACAGTATGCCACGAAATCGCGTTTGGCGTTTGGCGTTTGGCGGCGCGCCTTGACAACGAGCCCCCACGGAGGGGAAGCCTATCGGCGTGTCGCGTATATGGGCGCGATAGGGTAGGGACGACGTTTTTCGACGACGCAGCTTCCTTCGATTACGGACAACCAGTCTTCTGTCCGATGGGGCTTTCACCCCACTGTTGGTGCGCACTCTCAGGCGCATGCGCAGATGCGTGCGTCTGGCGTGGCACGTCGAAGGAGCACGAATGCGCTCCCGTCATCTCGTTAGCCCTTTTGACCTTCCCACTTTCTTTGTACTTGCCACGCGGGTCGCGCGGGAGCGCGACCCTACCCCGCCATGCGCGTGGAAACGTGTTCCTGCCATACTACGCCGACACGCCGACACCCGACACCCCGATACGTCTCTCCCTACGCCGGACGCGCAGGAGCGCATCCCGCCGCCGATACGTTCCATTTCTCCGGTGCAGCGTCGCGGCGAAGAGAACGGCAATGGTAAAAAACGTTGCTCCGACAAGAATGCTGATCAGACTTCCGACGACTGAATATGTAGCATCGAAGAAAAGCCCAGTTGCGGCGCCTTCTGCAGGCCCATTTATAAAAGATAGGATCCCTAGCGAGGCAAATCCTATTCCTAAGACTAGCAGCCCTGCGCCAGTCGATAATTTTTCCAGATGTTTCGGCATTTTCATTGTTAAGATTGGCAGCCTTTCTAAATCGTCAGAATTTGTTAGTAGGGAGAATGTTAGAGTGAGCCCGGCGGTCTGAGCCGACCGCCCAACTTCTGAGTGGCAGCGCAACGATCTGAAGCTGGTCGCTCGGTGAACGAACCGGAATCAACAGCAAAGGTCGCGAGCGCGAGTGGTCTGCTGGTCCCCCAGGAAGCGGACCTTGTTCGCGGCCTGGCCAGGGACGATGTTCAGGATCGATCGCGCGTCCGCGGGGAGGCGCTATGGGATGGTCGTTCAATGGCCAGGTTTGCTCGGTTGCGTTTGAATGCTCGGGTTTCACTGCGGGGTGAAATAGCAGTGCGGTTGCCGATCGTAAATGGGACCAAAGGTGTATTCAGCGCCCGATGGCAGGAGTCGATTAGACCTTTCGTTCCATATACGCGAGGCGAGCCCGTTCTCTGCGAGAAAGAATGTTAAACCGCCAATTTCTGGTTTATTGACTTCTTGAATCCAGATTTTGATATGTTGGATGAGAAAACGCGTCAAACTTCACCGTCAAAGAATGGAACGAGAGAGGTCCGGTGCCAACGGCAGCTCAACGGGCGGGACGGAATCGATGTTTCATCTCCTCTTCGAGCGAACGCGAGACGCCATCTGGCTGTTCGATCCTGGCACCGGAACGATGGTGGACTGTAACGAGGCGACCGTCGCGTTGATGCGCTGCCGAAGCAGGGCTGAACTCGTAGGCAAGCGGGCGGAAGAACTCTCACCGCCAGTGCAACCGGACGGCTCCCCCACTGTGGAGGCAGCGGCACTACACATCGCGGAGACGCTGAAAAACGGCAACAGTCGTTTCGAGTGGACGGCGCAAAGATTCGACAGCACAGAAGTTCCGCTCGAGGTCAACGCGACAGTGATTGAACGCGACGGCAGACCACTTTTTGTGTTGGTGTCGCGCGACATCACTGAACGTAAAGAGTCCGAAGCCGCTTTACTCCAGAGCGAGGCCCGATTTCGTTCGTTATTTGAGCGCAGCGCCGATGCCATGTCGGTCTTCGATCCCCTGATTGGCCGATTTATCGCTTCTAACGACGCGGTGGTGCGTCAGACCAGAGCTCCTAGCAGGGAGGCTCTAGGAAATGCTTCGCCAGCGGAGATTTCGCCGGAGCGTCAGCCCGATGGCCGGCTTTCAAGCGAGAAGGTCAGGGAGATGGTAAAGCTTGCGCTGGCTGAAGGCAGCCATCGCTTCGAGTGGGTGTCACGCCGTTTTGACGGAAGCGAATTGCCCCTCGACATCGTGATGACGGCGATCCCCTTCGGCGAACGGACTCTCCTTTTTGTGGTGTCTCGCGACATTTCTGAACACAAGCGGGCAGAGAACGAGATCCGCCAGCTCAACGCTTCTCTCGAAAAGCGAGTTGCCGAACGCACGATCGAACTTGTGCGGTCAAACGACCAACTTAAACGGACGGAAGAGCATCTGCGCAAACGCAGCGAACAGGTGCAGAGGCACCGCGACGTGCTGCTTGAAATTGCCCAGTCCGACAAATCCGATCTCGACAAAGCGCTTCGAAAGATCTGTTCGCTCTCCGCTGCCATGCTCGAAGTAGCGCGTGTCAGCTATTGGTCGCTGCAGGAGGGAGGTTCCGTCATTTCCTGCGAACTTCTCCACCTGCGGAACACCAGAAGCTTTGATGAGCAGTTCAAAGGCACCCGGCTCGGCGTCGCCGACTGTCCCTCCTATTTTGAGGCGTTGGCCGCCGAACGTCCCATTATTGCCAACCGGGTCGCAACGCACCCGGCAACCCGCGGGCTGGCGGAGAATTACCTCGACCCGCTTGGCATTTCTTCCATGCTCGACGCTCCGGTCTGGGTGCGCGGCGAGGTTGTCGGAGTGCTTTGTCACGAGCATATCGGCCCTGCTCGCGACTGGTCGGCGGAGGAAATTGACTTCGTTTCGGCGCTGGCGGCAATGGTTTCCCTCGCCCTGGAAGAATCACATCGCGCGCTCTCAGAGCATCTATTGCGCAAATCCGAAGAGAAGTTCCGGGCCCTCTTCGAAGGCACCAGCCAGCCAGCGGTTCTGCATGACGAGAACGGCATTTTGGATGCGAATCCTAGTTGGTTGCGGTATTTCGGCTATTCCAGCCTGGACGATGTTAAAGGTAAGCACCCCGTGGAAGTTTCGGCGCCAATCCAGGCCGGGGGCGAGCGTGCGGAGACCCTGGCAAAAAAGTACATCGACCATGCGCTGACCAACGGCTTCGCCCGTTTCGAATGGATGGTATTGCGTAGCGACGGTACCGAAATGCCGATTGAAGTGTTTCTTAATCGCATCCAGTACGGCGGCCGCCAGGTTATTCAAGCCGTCTGCAACGACATCAGCGTGCGCAAGCGGGCTGAGGAGGAATTACGCCAAAGCGAGGCTCGGCTGCGAGAGAGTGAGGCGCGCTTCAGTACAGCCTTTCACGCCAGCCCGGTGCTGATCACGATTTCGCGGCTGAGCGATGCCAGATTTATCGAGGCCAACGATGCGTTTGTCCGGTGGAGCGGGTTGAGCCATGACGAAATTGTCGGCTACGACTCTGACCAACTGGGCATCTGGGTGAATCTCGACGAGCGCACGAAGTTTCTGACCGATCTTCAGCGCCACGGTTCCCTGAGCGAGATCGAGTGCCAGGTGCGCAGCCAGCGCGGCTCCGTCCACACGATGCTGCTCTCGGCCGACCTCATCGAGATCAATCGCGAGCCGCACATGCTCGTCTTTGCTCTGGACATCACACAGCGCAAACAGGCCGAGGCCGAGTTGCTCCGCACCCTGGCCAGAGAGAAAGAATTGGGGCAGTTACGAAGCAATTTTGTCTCAATGGTGTCGCACGAGTTCCGTACACCATTGGCCATCATCCAGTCCTCCGCAGAAATCCTGGATGACTACCTCGACCAGTTACAACCGGCCGAGCGGAAAGACCATCTCCAATCTATCCGCAAAAACACGCGTCGGATGGCCGCTTTGATGGAGGAGACGCTTCTCCTTGGAAGCTTCGATGCCGGTAAAATAGAGTTCAAACCCGAACCGCTGGAGTTGCCGACATTCGCGCGAAGGCTGGTGGACGAAGTGCTCTCGGCAACTGACCGGCGATGTCCGATCGAATTTTTGCTTGCCGAATTGCCCAACAAGGTGCTGGTCGATGAGCGGCTGCTGCGGCATATCTTCACGAATTTACTGACCAACGCGGTGAAGTATTCTGAGGTCGGACGAGCGGTCCGCTTCGAAATGGTTTGCGCCGAAGCAGACATTGTTTGCAAAATCTGTGACCAGGGCATCGGCATTCCGAAAGCCGACCGAGAGTGGCTCTTCCACCCTTTCCATCGCGGACGCAACGTCGGTGATCGTCCGGGAACGGGTCTAGGTCTGGTTATCGTAAAGCGCTGCGTCGATCTGCATGGTGGCAACATAAAGGTGGATAGCGAACCGGGTGTGGGTACGTCAGTGATCATCAGCCTGCCGATATTGAAGTGAATTTTGAAATGTTCTATTGAGCTCGACCTTACCATTCTCTATCCTGCGACAACTATCCTGATCGCGGGCGCGGCGGAGTTCGGCAACTGGGTTGGGCTGCGCACTCACCATGCTGGCGCCGAGGAGTCGGATGTCAATACACTCGCGGGTTCCGCGCTCGGACTGCTGGCGCTGCTCATAGCGTTCAGTTTTTCCATGTCGCTCTCACGATACGAAAAGCGCCGCGACATGGTTCTTGAGGAAGCCAACGCGATCAGCAGCACAGCCAATTTTGCTCAACTGCTGCCGCCTTCGGCGCAGGGACCTATCCTGAATCTGTTGCGCGAGTATGCCACGGTTCGAGTCACGCTGGGTGTTCCATACGATTCGCGGAAAATCGAGAAGGACATCGCCCGGTCGTTGGATCTTCAGGCTCGCCTTTGGCGGGAGGCTGTCGCCGTCGCCACGGTCGAACCGCAGTCGCTACCTGCCTACCAATTTGTCGCCTCTCTAAACGATATGAACAATATTCACGAAAGGCGGTTGGTCGCGATCAGCAACCACGTTCCGGTCGTCGTCGTGCTGATGCTGATCGGTTCGGCTATGGTAGCGATGGGATTCACCGGTTACAACGCCGGTGTGATGGGGGCGCGGCGGCGGACGGCCAGCTTGATAATGTCGATCATGATAGCCACTTTAATCCTCCTGGTCATCGATCTGGACCGACCCTATCGCGGACTGATTCAAGTGTCCGCCCAGGCCCTGATGGACGTGACCAAAAGTTTCGGACCTTGATCGGCAAATTCCCCAGGGTAAGCGAAGCGTCCCCGCTTTGCCTCTCCCCAGGGGTCGCGACAGAAGAGAAGAGAAGAGAATTTAAACAGAAGGCAGCAAAGGAAACAAAGGGGATCAGAATTTGGGTTGGCTGCGTGATCATTCGCTGGATTTTACTGGAAGCGTGACCTCCCGCGCCTCTCGATGTTACAAGTATATCTTCTTTTCTTTATTTTATTTCTCTAACTTCAGAACTCCTGATTCGCACTAGACGACTTGGGAGGTTGAGGAAATCAGATGATACGTTTTTTCGGCGACTCATTGTGGCATGGGCGTCCCGCCCGTGATCTTTGTGCGAGCACGGGCGGGACGCCCATGTCACAATGCGAGCCCGACCCCACCCGCCTCACTCACCCGAACACCGCCACGCCCCTACGGCGGGACAAATGTCATCCCGGTGATAATGCGCTCGACTGACTCGATGGTCGTCTGCTTTGGATCGATGTCGTCCGCGACTTTTTTACCGCGCCGCAAGACAATGATACGATCGACCACCTGAAACACGTGGTAAATGTTGTGTGCGATAAAGATGCACGAGTGCCCGGAATCGCGCGCGTTGCGGACGAAACGGAGCACGCCCTGCGTCTCGTCGACACCGAGGTTGTTGGTAGGCTCATCGAGTATAATCAGGTCACTTTCGAAATGCATCGCGCGGGCAATCGCGACCGCCTGGCGCTCTCCGCCAGAGAGCGCGTTGATGGGAGTGGTCGGCGGAATCTCTTTCGTGATGCCCACCTGCTTGAGCAATTCGCTCGCCGCTTCGTTCATCGCATTTTGATCCAACCGCCCGAAAAAGCGTGGGCTCTTCACCGGTTCGCGTCCCAAAAACAGGTTGCGCGCGATCGAGAGCTGCGTCACCAGTGCCGAGTCTTGATAGATCGTCTCGATACCCTGGGCTATAGCGTCGGTCGTGTTGCGGATGTTAACCTTGCTGCCATGCATGTAAATGTCCCCACTGTCCGCCCTCAACGCACCAGACAGGATTTTGATCAGGGTCGATTTGCCTGCACCGTTGTCACCCAGCAGCCCGACGATTTCATTCTTACGTACGGAAAGAGTGACGTCGTTGAGCGCCTGGACCCGCCCGAAATATTTATTGATGCGCTCCATGCGCACAAGTTCGTCTGCCATCGTGTTCAGGTCCCCGCGCGATGTCTGTGTTCCAACCAGGAGTGCAGGGCCATCATCCCCAGGATGATCGCGCCGATGAAAATATTGTAGGCCAGGCCAGGGACCCCGATCAGGACAATGCCATTGCGCATCGTGCGTAGGATCAGCACGCCAATGACAGTCCCGATGATCGTACCGCGCCCGCCAGTGAGCGCCGTGCCGCCGATCACCACCATCGCAATGACCTCCAGTTCGTAACCCGTGCCGCTATTCGGGTTAGCCGCTGAAACTCGGATCGAACTAGTGATGCCGGCATAGGCGGAGATAACCGCCGCCAATATGAAAAGCAAAATCTTGGTGTGCGTTACTCGCACACCGCGCGCCCGTGCCGCGTCCGGGTTGCCGCCCGAAGCCTGAATCCAGTTGCCGGCTTTCGTCTCGGTCAACACGTAGCCCAGGATTACCGCAAACAGGATGAACCAGAGCAGCGAAGCATAGATACGAAGTCCGCCGACAGAAAATTGGCCGACAATGACATTCATCAATGGAGAATTTGAAGTCCAGGTTCGTTGCGGGAAGCCGTCAGTAACGTAAAGCGCGGTCCCGCGCACGACCAGCAGCATTCCCAGGGTAACCAGGAATGACGGAATCTTGAGGCGCGTAACCAACCAGCCATTCGCGAAGCCGATGAAGACGGCCATCGCCATCGCGATGAAGAAGCCGATTTCAAGCGAGGTAATGTGGGCGTTGTAGAACGTCCACATCATGACCGGCGCAAAGCCGAACACCGAACCCACCGACAGATCGAATTCGCCGGACGTCATCAAAAGGGTCATGCCCAGAGTGATCATCCCCAGTTCGGGAGTGAAGGCCAGCAAATTGCTAATATTGCCGAGCGACAAGAAGGCCGGCGACCGCGCGGCGAAGACGACCATTTCTCCGACCAGCAGGACAAGCGGTCCGAACTCCGGTGCGGAAATAAACCTATGGAGAAGTGAGGTCGATCGCATTTAGCCGGGAGATTACACGGCGCGGTGCGCACGCCGAGGAAGGTTTTAACCACAGATTACGCCGATTGCTCAGATTATTTCGGGTGTATAATCCTAGGCGAGGATTTCCGGCGGGGGAGGCTTCGTCCGACCCGCACTTGGCGGCACCCCGTACGCTGACGCGTCGATATGTCTGGTCAGCTGATCGGTGTGACGTCGGGGCAGGCCCCAGAAAACTCCTTTGACCCAAAATAATCGGCGTAATCAGCGTAATCTGTGGTTAAAACTTTTCCTGGCGACCAAGGCGGCTGGAAAGGATACGCCGTTATTTCTTGGTCATGATCTTCAGGTAGGTCGCAGCCTTGTCCTTTTCGTAGAGCGTACCGACGTTGATGTCGAATCCAGGCGGATACCGCTGGCGGCCATCGATGCCATTGAGAGCGCCATATAGCTCGTCGCCTGCGGATCCTGCCACATCGCCGCATTAACGTAGCCATCCAGGATTTCCTGGGACGTCTCGGGAGAATTACCCCAACCGACCACAGGAATTTCACCGGGCTTGACGCCGACTTGATCGAACACCCGCTTGATGCTTCCGGTTACGAGGTCACCCAGTCCGATGATGGCCTTGATCTTGCCGCGATTGGCAGTCAGATAGTCCGACATCCGAGAGATAATCTCAGCCTGATCGAGTTTCGTTTCAGTGATCTCGTGGGTAACCCCGAGCGGTCCAAACACGGAATCGATACCCTGGGTTTCCAGGACACCATAAGTAGCGCCAGGAACTTCCACCGGTGTCCAGACGAAGTCACCCTTTTTCACGAAGCCGTGATCGACCAGGTACTGCGCCCAGCGGTGGCCGATCGCCACATTGTCGCCACCGACGTAAGCGTCGCGACCGCTGGTCTTATCTTCGGTGTTCATGATGATGACCGGAATGCCGGCGGCGTGTGCCTCGGCGATCACCTTGGTCAGACTTCCCGGGTCAGGCGTGCTGGTGACGATCCCTCTGGCCTTGGCAGAGATCGCCGCGCGGACGGCTTCCTGCTGCGACGGGACATCGCCGCTGTGAAAAGAGGTCCGAACCTCGTGGCCGGTGTCCTTGGCCCACTGTCGGCACCTTGGAGAAAGTAGGTCCAGACCGGATCGGTTGGCGATCCGTGCGAAACCCAATAGTAGATTTGTTTGGCGTCTTGCGCTGAACCAGCGAAAGGAAGCGACAGCGCCACGATAGCGGCGCAAATCGGTATAAAAATGCGGAATTTGTTAGGCATGGGGGGGTGGCTCTTTCTAAAGAAGACTTTAGGAGAATGCTAGCGTTTCCAGATAGCACAATTCCGTTTTTTAGCCAGCACGAAGCCTGCCTCGCTGACAAATCCTTTAGCAATTTGTCAGCGAGGCAGGCTCTATAGCGCAAAATCTCACCCGGGCTTCGCCTGGGGAGATATTCGGGCCATGGGCGCGCTGGAACGACTCGAGAAGACGATTGAACCGAAAGCGAAGACCGAGACTAAAAGAGGTTGGACATAACGAGGCGTCGAATAAACGCACACGCAAGTTGCTCCGTAGGCAACCGCGCCGGCGCCTAGAATGGTTAGCCCGATCAGCAGGGAGTCTAGCGACAGCGCCTGGCGTCGAAATCGCAATACTCCAATCACCGCAAACAGAACGGTCCAGACCAGGAGCGGTATTCCCTCCCAGTGCCGCATGAACAAATCGCGCGAGGCTTTCTTGAGCATGATTCCGGCGACTTTGATATCGAAGATCGGTAATCGAGGCAGACGGCTCCAGGGCGACGGGTCTTTTTCGATATTGCTCGCGAACCTGAACGTTTCATGAGGACCCGCAAGCGCGACACGGTAATCGCTTGTTGGCGCCCAGCCTTTGGCAAACTCTCTGAGGATGACCGAGATCAATCGGGGATCAAGCGTTTTATAAAAACAGATCGCCGCGCGCAAAATCACCCTATCGCTCTCGGCCTGGATTCTTTCTCTTGGCATCCCCTCTTTTTCCAGAGCGCTTTTTATCACCGTGTCTGTCCCCGCGTGATATGGTCCCAGCTTAATCTGAGATTCGATCGCCAAACGCACATTTGAGTCGGTGGTCAGCGCACCTACCTTCACCAGGAGTCGATCCCTTTCTTCAGGGGAGAGTAGACTGACCCAGGTCGCAATCCGATCGCTCAAGGTCCCACCAAATGTTGGCCGCTCGATGATATTGAAGCGCTGGCATAAAAAGGTAACCAGAGAACGCTCCATGCCAAGAACGGCGACGCAGGCAACGATCGCGACCGCCGCGATTCGTACTCGTCGAGGCATCGGCATGGGTTGGTAAAGTTTTGGCGAAAGCCATCGAAAACCAATCAAAACCAGGGTGGTCAATGGCAGCCAAACCAACAGGACTCCATTAATCTGGCGCGATCCGATGGCCAGGATAAGAGCGGCGACATAAACTACCCAGCTTCGCCAGGTCGCCTTCGCAGTCAGAATTCGGAGACCGGCTCCGAATACGAAAAACCAGGTTACGGATGTCGTTGCGTCCGATCCGCAAGTGTGAGCGAAAGCGTACAGGCTGGCGACGGAAGCGAGCAGAAGAGTCACGATCCCGCGATGGAGGTCTGAAAACGAGATCGAAAACAGGAAATAACGTAGTGCTGCCCAAAGAGCCGCGTGCTGAAGCAGGACGAGCGTCAATACGGCCGCCAAAGAAGGGTGTTGCTCGTCAAAAATACTCGGCGCACCACCAGATATCAATTTATCGGCAAGCCAAAACGGAAGACGTGCGCCGAAACAGTAAATTGGTGGAAAATGGAGGATGTTCGCTTCCCAGATGGGTGAGATCAGCTGGTGAAATGCGTCGACATCTTTCCAGAAGGGCCAAAAGCGCCAGAACATCCAGATCGACGGGAGAACCAGAACCCAGGTCGGATGACGTCCAATGAACTCGAAAATCCAGGCGACTCGTCGACGAAATGCGTGAGCAAACATCTGTGGTGTCGCGTCAGCTGGAATAATAGGAAACTAGATGGTTGGGCATAACGCTCTGGCAAAGATTGGCGGCCAAGAGTCGCATCAGCCAGATTGCGGCGACACGAGAACCAGACGGTTGAGTTGCTCTCGAGCGTGTTCCACCACCGCGGAGTTTCCGAGATAGTAGCGCGCCGTCGGATGTAAACTCTCATCCAATTCGTATACCAGGGGTATCCCGGTCGGAATTTCCAACTCTGGAATTTCCAGATCAGAAATCCCTTCCAGGTATTTCACTAGCGCCCGCAAGGTGTTGCCATGAGCAGCAATGATCGACTTGCGTCCAGCCCGTAGCGAAGGTTCCAGAGTTTCCTTCCAATAGGGCAAGAAGCGCGTCACGGTGTCCTTGAGGGTCTCAACGCAAGGGAGTTCATTGGCCAGCAAATTTGCGTATCGCGGATCGTGCATGGGATGGCGCACGTCTTCCACCGTCAAAGCCGGAGGTGGCACATCATAACTTCTACGCCAGAGACGGACCTGTTCGTCACTGTATTGTTTTGCGGTCGCCGCTTTATTGAGGCCTTGTAGAGCGCCATAATGCCGCTCGTTCAGCCGCCATGACTTCTCCACAGGGATCCACATCAGATCGAGTTCATCGAGAACAATCCAGAGCGTGCGAATAGCTCGTTTCAGAACTGAGGTGAAGGACCAATCAAAAGAATAATCGTGCGCTTTCAAGAGCCGGCCGGCTTCCAAAGCTTCCTCCCTGCCGCGCGCGGAGAGATCAACGTCCGTCCAGCCGGTGAACCGATTTTCTTCGTTCCACACACTTTGACCATGGCGCAAAAGGACTAGTCTTGTCATCGTCACCTTGCTGCTTCTCCACGCGTCCAGCGCATGCCAACCTTCGACGGGATAAAGCATGAAGCTTTCAACTCCTGCTTATCTTAGTCTGCATCGTTCACAAATCCTTCGAGAATTTGCCAGCGATGCAGGCTTGGGTGCGATTTTTGCGGGTCAATACCCTTCAGGCCGGCAACCAACCATTATGATGCCGGCGGAAGGTAACCCTGGGCTACTTCCTTGAAATCCCGCACCGTTTTTTCTTGCCAATCTTCGCCCCGCTTGAGTTCACGCGCCATCATCTCCGCCACCCGCGGAGCGGCTTCAATGCTGGCCCGTGCCCCCAGCAGCAGGGCTCGAGTTCTTCGGGCAAGCACATCCTCGACGGTCCGGGCCATTTCCTCGTGCACTGCCCAAACCACTTCCGCCCCGGTGTAGGGGAGTTCCGGGTGAAGTTTTTCCGCCAAGGCAGGCTCTTTTCGTGCAAGGTCCCGAATCCCTGGCGCATCGGCGCCATAGACACGCAAGTTCGGTTCCGGGATGCTCTGCCTGGTCCAACCATGGATCTGCAAATGCTCGGTGGTACAAGGGCGCTCCTCCAAGCCGGCCATGATCTGCGCTTGCTCGACGGCATCTTGGGCCATCCTTCGATAGGTCGTCCATTTGCCGCCGGCGATCGTCAATAGCCCCGCGTTGGAAATTAAGATCGTATGGTCGCGGGAAAGGGCAGACGTGCTTTTGGAATCTCCGACTTTCACTAACGGTCGAAGGCCCGCGTAGACGCTCAAAATATCGCTACGGCTGGGGCGTTTGCTTAAGATATTTGGCGGCGTTCGTAAGGATAAAGCCGATTTCTTCGTCCGTGGGTACCGGCTCAATCGAAATGTTATCTACGCCCATGTCAGTGGTTCCTACCACCACATGATCGTGCCAAGGCACCGCAAACAGGACCCGACCGTCCGGGGTGTGCGGGACCATGACGGCGCTGTTGCCCGGCAGGAACGACTTCGGTAAGACCACGTGGGAGCCTTGACTCGCGGCGATAACGGTTTTTGCGTCAGGTTCGTCCATCTTGCGGACGCCATCGGAGAAGACGCCCGTGGCGTTGATCACCGCCCGCGCTCTGACCTGGTATTCCGAGCCGGTTTCCAAATCCCGCATCACCGCCCCTACAATCAGCTCGTCCTCCTTTATCAAAGAAACGACCGGCATATAATTGACGGCAACGCCGCCAAGGTCGAAAACCGTCTGGGCAAGGTTTACGGCTAGCCGTGAATCGTCGAATTGCCCGTCGTAATAGGACACCCCTCGCTGCAGGCCGGCAGGCTCGAGCGTGGGGATCAGCTTCAGCGTTTCCTCACGCGTAAGAACCCGCGACGGACTAAGTCCAAGCTTACCGGCGAGCCGGTCGTAAATCTTCATCCCGATCCCGTAAAACGGCCCCTCCCACCAGCTGTAAATCGGCACGATAAACTCAAGGTGGTGGACCAAATGGGGAGCGTTTTCACACATCAACCCGCGTTCGCGCAATGCTTCGAGCACCAGCGAGATGTTGCCCTGCTTGAGGTAACGGACCCCGCCGTGCACAAGTTTGGTGCTGCGGCTTGAAGTTCCCTTGGCAAAGTCGTGTTGCTCCACCAACAGCGTGCGGTATCCGCGCGCGGCCGCGTCCACCGCAACACCGAGACCCGTTGCTCCCCCGCCAATGACGAGGAAATCCCAAGGTCCTTTGTTGTTCTCGATTTGGTCCAATACTGTTTCGCGTTTCATGGAAGATCCTTCTTTTACGGAGTAGCTGATCAGATTGTTCGTTGAGCCGTCGTGGTTGAGCCGAGGGGGGTGTCTGCTTTTAAATCGGGGAATGGTGCGCCGCGCTTGTACCTTGCCCAGTTAAAGCGCACAGCCCATCCCGGCAAAATTTATCACTTATCGGGGATAGGTCTTCAATACCAAAGAGCTGTTTTGGGGATGATTTGCGATCGGGGGCAGTGGGAAACGTATCGGCGTATCGGCGTATCGGCGTGGTAGGGTTGCGCTCCCGCGCGACCGGCGTGGTTCGTCTGGAAACCTCCCTTAGCTGATTGGGGCCGCCCTTCGTTTCCCTCTTGTCATTACCCCTGTCCAAAGCCCAGGGTTGAATGGCGCGAAGTTAGGAACTGAATGGCTTTTGTCCCGGAGGGACAGGCTGATAGTAGCCAGGCACGAAGTGCCTCGGGTATCGACCTAAAGCGGCTCCGTCCCGGAGGGACGGTCGAAGTCATTGTCAGTCCCAGCGTCAGCAGAATCGGTTCAATCGTCCCGCTGGGACGGGGCCATTTTCCTCGTGATTCCAGGCACTTCGTGCCTGTCTACTATCGTGCTGTCCCTCCGGGACAAAATCAATCGCCATCGAAGTGCCTCGCACTATCTTATCTTAGCTTAGAGCTCCTGGGCTGGATCCTCTTGTCACTTCGGGACGAAGAACCATCCCAAACAACCCTTATCTTCGCGCCATTCACCCCTGTCCATGTTCTTTGGACATGCCACGCCGGACGCGCGGGAGTGCGTCCTGGAGCGCGTCCCTACCAGGCTACGCCCACGGCCTCGTCACGTGGCCAAACACCGATACGTCCAAAAGGTCCTTCTTGGGGCGGGCCACGCCGGGCAAAAACCTTTCCAGAACGCAGGGCAATCTAATTGTTAGGTTAAGCTAGAGAGTTCAACTCGGCTTCGGCCTTCTCCAAGGCTTCCAAAGCGGCTTGCAAATGTGGGGCCTCAAAAGAGCAAAGCTCCGGCCAATGAATCATGTCTTTGATTATTGATTTGGTACCGTGAACTCGTTCTTGCGACCGCCGTAAAACTGTTAAGAAAAGGGACCGTCGAGAAACATCAGCGGCAACGTTCGTGCTCATGCCGATTACAGTCAGCAGTTCCAATGCCAAACGTTTGCGAATTAGAGATCACGCCTCTTCTACCGTCGCAACTACCCGGTTGCGCCCTCCGACCAGCTTGAAAAATTGTGAGCGATCACACGTCCAGTTTAGTCCGGACCGAGAAACTCTCGCCTCGTCCCTAGGCAAATTTTTCCCCACCTTCTTTCTCCTGGCATATCGAGAACAAAACTCATGCAGTGGCCGCTCACACCACTGCTGGCTGCTCCTGCTCCTTTGGAGACGGTCTGTTGGTTCGGCCGGTTGCTGCTCTTCTCGGGGCGCGTTTGACAAGCGTCGCCATCAGATTACGACGGAGCAGGGCGGAAGCCGTCACGACGCCGCTGATTAATGCTCCCGTGACACCAAGGCTGACAACATCCTGCCCGGTCAGATAAAGATCGCGGATTGGAGTTCGCGGAGTAAGGCACCGTAGCCGAAAGCGTTCAGGCGTCCCACTCAGTCCATAAGATTCGCCGCGCTGGTAATTCATAAAATGGCGCGTGCTGAGCGGCGTTGACAATTCCGCGTAGTCGATCTTTCCAGAGAGGGCAGGGACATAAACCACGAGTTCCCTCTGCAGCCGGTTGGAGAGCTCCTGTTTAAGGGTTTCGTAGTCCTGTCCGCGGCGCCTCCACCTGGTCTCCTGCCAGCGTTCGAACCAATTGTAGGGCACCAGCGCAACGACTTCGACAGTGGCACGGCCAGGATGGCGTCGCTCAAAATCCGGGTCCTTGGCTGAGGGGAACGAGATGTAGAGCGAAGCAAATTGCGAAGCTGAGTCCGCGGTGACTCGCGCGGCGTTGGCGTCGTGATCGTGCGTCGGATGGATCCATAAGTTGCCGCCGGCAATACCAAGGTTGGCCGCCGAATCCTTTACCCCAACGTAAAGACAAAGATGCGCCGAGGAAGGAGGGATGCTACGAACTTCGGCGCGCACTTTCTCGAGAGCACGATCGGTTCCGGGAATGAGCCGATCGAAGGTGTTTCGCGCTCCGATGTCGCTGATGATTGTCCCGGCACGAAATTCTCGTCCATCGGCCATCCGAACACCGATGGCCTTTTTATTGCGCTGCAATATCTCTGCGACCTCGGCATTTACGAGGATCTGGCCGCCGCTCCGTTCGATCACTGGGGCAACCGTTTCCGCAATCCGGCTCGAGCCTCCGACCGGATAGCTGGCACCTTCAAAGTAATGATGGGCGACAATCGCATGGAGGGCGAAGCTGCTTTGCTCGGGCGGAAGGCCGTAATCGCCCCATTGAGCTGCCAGCACCCCGATCAGTTCGTCGTTGCGCGTGAACCCTCTCAACACTTCGGCCGTGGTGCGATTCGCCCACCGAAGAAACGGCGCTCGCATCAAGCCTCCCAACAGGTAGGCGATCGGACGCGGGACTGCCTTTTCTGCGAAGAATGGTTCAGTCGCCTTGTGGACGGCCTGCACCGCGGCGAAGTAACGATTGATGGCATCCGATTCTTGAGGAAAATAATCTTTCAGGCGAGCGCGAAAGCGTTCCATACCACTGACGAATTCGTAGGTGCGATCGCCGATGACAAAGCGCTCGTAAACATCAGGCATCGGTGACCATTTGAGTTGACCATCGGTAATCTGGTCGAATGCACGACGGACCATGGATTGCTCGTCCTGAACATCGCCGATATAGTGGAGGCCCACATCCCATTCGTATCCGGACCGTTGAAAAGCGTGGGTGTATCCGCCAGCGACATAGTGACGTTCGAGAACGAGCACCCGTTTGGCGGCGAAAGAAGATAGCAAGGCGGCGGAGGCAAGACCACCGATACCTGATCCGATGACGATCGCGTCCCAGGAAAGATCCACGGAAAGATTTTTATAAGAAGCAAATCTCATGTTGACACCCCACACATGAAAATTAAAGGCTTATGTTGCTTCCGTCAACATGCTATAGTCGAAAAAAAATGCCGGCGGCACGTCCCTACCATCATGGCAAGTTGAAGCAAGCACTCATCGATGCCGCCGTTACTCTCGTCGGTGAAGTCGGGCCGCAAGGCTTTACTCTTCGCGAGGTCGCCCGGCGCGCGGGAGTTTCCCACAACGCTCCTTACCGCCACTTTCGTGACAAAGACGAACTTGTCGCGGCAGTGGCCCAACAAGGGTTTGAACGGCTGACGGCCGCCATGAAACGGTCAGCCGCTCGGGGTTCAACGGCACCGGAACGCCTGAGGCTTTGCGGACGCGGCTATGTCAGTTTCGCGCTCCGCTGGCCGGAGCACTTCTCGGTCATGTTCGATTTGCCCTCCAACCAGGAAAAATATCCGAACTACACCGCGGCCGGTGCGGAAGCGTTTGCGACGTTGTCAGCATTCATTATCGAATGTCAGGAGAACGGCGCCCTGGCAGCCGGAGACCCGCGTCCGCTCGCTTTACTCTCTTGGTCAATGGTTCACGGTGTCGCCAAGCTGGCCATCAGCCATCATTTGCCATTTGGTGCCTCAGGTGTTCTCGATTTCACGGATAACGCCTCGCGAGCGCTGTTGTCGGGCATGGGAGGAGATTACGCCAGAAGATGAGAGTTAACCGCAGATGAGATGAACCGCAGATTTCGCTGATTACACAGATTATTTAGGGGTTGGTGCTGCGCGTGACAAGCGTGATTAACGGCGACCATCTTCGACCGGCGCGGGGGAAACGTATCGGCCGAACGCACTCAAAACTCAAAACTCAAAACTCAAAACTCAAAACCCAAAACCTCACTACGGCACCGCGGACTACGCCAGAAAGTGAGCGTTCAACCACAAGTTTCGCCGATCTACTCAGATGATCCCCGTACAATGAGGAGAGCGCTAGCCACGCTTGGCTCAGAAAACACAACCTCTAAAAAATAATCTGTGTAATCCGCGTAATCTGCGGTTAAAAATCCCGGTTCGGCGTAATCCGCAGCTCAACTCCCACTTCAGCGTAATCTCATCAGAGGTTGGCCCGGATCTGGGCGCCCATTTGCTTCGTTGAAACCAGCCGGGTTCCTTCGGAATAGATATCCTTCGTGCGCAAACCTTCCGCGATAGTTTTTCGGACCGCCGATTCGATACCCGTTGCGGAATCATTGAGGCCGAATGAATACCGCAGCATCAGCGCCACAGACAAGATCTGGGCAATCGGATTGGCAATCCCCATCCCGGCAATATCCGGTGCCGACCCGCCGCTCGGTTCGTATAGTCCGAAGCGGTACTCGCCGCGTTGTCCGGTTCCCAAGCTGGCGCTCGGCAACATTCCTATTGAACCGGTCAACATCGCGAGTTCGTCGCTAAGGATGTCGCCAAACAGGTTCTCGGTGACCACGAGATCGAAAGTCTTGGGAGCCCGGATGAACTGCATCGCGGCATTGTCGACCAGCAGATGGGTTAGTTCCACGTCGGGATAAGTTGAAGCGATCTCTTTGATGACAGAGCGCCAGAGCAGACTGTTCTCGAGTACGTTTGCCTTGTCGACAGAGACGAGCTTTCGCTTGCGAGCCCGGGCGATCTGAAACGCCAGGTGGGCAATCCTCTCAACCTCGGACTTTCGGTAAACCATCGTATCGATAGCAACGGTTTCTTCTCCTTCCTGGTGAGTTCCCTTGGGCTGTCCGAAGTACAAGCCACCGGTCAATTCTCTGATGCAGAGGATTTCGAATCCACCTTGAACCAGGTCCGGCCGTAGCGGCGAAGCCGCCGAAAGCTCCGGTAAACAGATGGCCGGCCTCAGATTGGCAAAGAGGTTAAAGTGTTTCCTTAACGGCAGAAGAGCAGCGCGCTCCGGTTGCTCATTCGGTGGCAACCGCTCCCACTTAGGGCCGCCAACTGAACCAAACAAGATTGCGTCGCTTTGTTCGCAGTTCGAAAGCGTATCCTCAGGTAGCGCTTTCCCCATCTTGTCGATGGCGACTCCTCCTACAAGAGACTCGCTCAAATCGACGCGAAAATCTCCGAGTTCGGCACATCGCTGAAGCAGGGCCATCGCCTCCGCCATCACTTCGGGTCCAATACCATCGCCAGCCAGAACAGCAATTTTAAATGTAAGCGCCATAGTCAATTAGGGTCTTCAGAATATAGGAAATAAAATTTTATATTCATCTTCGTCTGGTAGCCGCGACGAAGTCTCGCATTTTTTTCCTGTCTTTAAAACCATCCGAATTTTCTATTCCGCTCGCGACATCGACCGCGTAAGGCCTTAGCTCGCGCACCGCTTCCGCCACATTTTCCGGTGTTAAACCACCTGCTACGATAAGTGGTCTATGCAGTTTCGCCCGTTTAAGGAGTGTCCATTCGAACCGCTCACCGGTTCCGCCGAAGGCTCCTTCCCGATGACTATCAATCAGAAAGCCGAAAACCGGATAATCGCGAAGTCGTTCCAGGAGCTCAACGTTTTTCAGCCGGAGCGCTTTGAGTACCGGCTTATGATGCCTGCCCAGCGCTTCGCATAATTCCCGGGTCTCATCGCCATGAAGCTGCAGCCCGTCGAAAAGGTCTCCCTCCAGCAGTTCCAAAGCCTCATCCAATCCAGGGTTGACGACAACCGCGACTCGCGAAATCTGGGCAGGCAACCTGCGCATCCAGTCCTTCTCTCTTTGCCAATGGATGAACCGGGTTGATCCCGGGTACAAATTGAATCCCAAAGCGTCCGCTCCACATTCGATCGCAGCTTGGGCGTCAAGCTCATTTCTAATCCCACAAAACTTGACGAGGACGCGATCTGCGTTTTCGCTGAAGAAACGCTTGGTGTTGAAAGAGTTAGCTGTCACGGTTCGAAATCAGTTGTGGTAATTTCCACGATTCGAGAGAAAATGCAGGCTTTTTTCGGTTTACTGAGAGCCGTTTCGAACTAAGATGCGCGACATTAGAGTTAGTAAACTAATAACAAGGAATGAGTGGAAAGATGGAAGGCAAAGACAAATCGAAAAAGGTCGCTAAAGAGAAGCGAAGCGTGAAAAAGACGAAAGCGGTGGCATTGCCTATCGAAGAGATTGCGGCCGAACCGGAGAAGGCGCTGGCGGGGACGAGCGCCAGCACTGAAACCGCGAAGCGTTCGATTCGCTCCGCGGGAACAAAGGAGCCCAGCTTTGAGCAGATTCAGCTCCGCGCGTACTTTGTCGGCGAGCGACGCAAGAGCTTGGGAATCCGGGGTGATGAAACCTCTGACTGGGTGCAGGCTGAACGCGAACTGAAAGAAGAGCTAGCGACCAAGTAGCGCGCTTTCGCGGTAGTAAATAGTACCTCGAGAGCGGTCGTAAAGAGGGAGGAGATTCGAGGTCCTCGGGTTCACTGGGCTCTCGTCGTTAAGACGTGATTTGAGCGTGGCGATGCTGCGCGAAAGGTGGATCTCAGAAGGACGGAGTGTCTTTGTGCCTGGACCTGAATGGCGCGAAGAGAGGCGGATATTTTGAGCAAAGTTTCGCGCTTTGCGAGGTAGGTGAGGCGTCTCGCCTTACTTCTTGAGCGTCAGCGTTCTTTGCCCTGCAGGGGCTAAAGGACTTAGCCCACGGGTTTATCCCTGGGAAATCCCCCCAAGGCGACGCGTCCTGAAGGGACGCCAGATGGCGAGCGCCGGCAGCGATTGGATTCGTAACCGGCATCGCCTGCCAGGAAGAAATTCGTCCTGCTCCTGCCTGTGAAGCCCCTCAGCTTCAGGGCTTATTATCGCATCATAACATTATTTCCCAGAGTTAAAACCCTGGGCAGAGTCCTGTAGCCCCAACGGCTTCGGGGCAATAAACCGTCCTACGGCACAGTCAGCGGGTTCAATTCAAACTCTCCAGGACGCGCTCGCCGGGCAGGTCCTCGGTGATCCGATACACTTTGCCGACAGGTAATGATTCAAGCCAATCCAAATGCGTCGTGGTAACTAAACGCTGCCCTCGAAAGGGCAGAGCCGCGAACAGCCGGTTGCGCCGGGCGAGATCGAGTTCTCCGAAGACATCGTCCAAAAGCAGTAAGGGCGCTTTTTTGAATTCCAATTCAAAAATCTTCGCCTGCGCTAGTTTTATGGCGATGGCGGCGGTGCGCTGCTGGCCCTCAGAGGCGAATTGCTCGGCCGGCTGACTGAATAAGAAAATTTGGAAATCATCACGATGCGGACCGACCAGCGTCATTCTGAGCCTTGACTCTTCCTCTACCGAATCTCGCAGGGCTCTCTCGAAGTCGGCTGAGGCTCCCGGCCGATAGCGAAAATTTATCGCTTCGTCGCGGTCGCTTACCGCAGCGAACGCTTCGACGACGTACGGTTCCAGACGTTCCACTAAAAGGGCCCGCAAAGCCGTGAGTTGGAGACCGAAATGGAGCAGAGGCTTGCTGTAGGCGTCCACTTCGCGAGGACGAGCCGGGATCATTTTCAAACAACGATTTCGCGAATGGAGAGCCTTTTGGTAGGATCGAAGGATCTCGCGATAATTTTTGAATAATTGACTTCCGACAAAGTCCAGAAACCGTCTGCGCGCCTCGACCGCCCCCCGAATCAACTCGATGTCGGAGTTGGCGAAATAGACGACTCTGGCGACCTCGAGGTAAGAATTCGAGTTCTTCTGCTCAACGGCGTCCAGCGCGAGCTTCCGCCGGGTGGTACTGTAATAGAACTGCAGATGATAGTTGGAAACGAAACCGTCGGTCACCAGACCTTTCGCGCCGAACCGGACCAACTGAAGGAGCGAACTGGTCTTGGGCGATTGGAGACGGGTTAAGACGGAGACGGCCTCCAGGAGTGACGTTTTCCCCGAAGCGTTCCGGCCGACAATACAGGTGGACTCAGGGTGGAAATCTATTTCTAAATTCGCGAAACAACGAAAATCCCGGACCACCAATTTGCTTATCATTGAGAGATTTCTAAAACTGGTAGCGCAGCCGCAACCGAAGTTTTTACCCGCAGATTACGCCGGTGACACCGATTCTTGAATACTTGAATTCCCGGATTCTTGCCTCCTGAACTATTGCGTGTTCAATTCCAAGTCAAATTACCGTGATCCGATAGGCTGATAGTTCCTTCTTTCTTTTCCGCAAATGTCTGGCTCGTCTGAACGCATTCTTGTCGCGATGTCGGGTGGAGTGGACAGCAGCGTAGCCGCGCTTCTCCTGCACCGGCAAGGACTGCCGGTTGAAGGAGCGTACATGAAAAACTGGATCAACGAGGAGAACCTTATCGGTAATTGTCCGTGGCAGCAGGACATTGAGGACGCTCGGGCGGTTGCCGAATCGTTGGGCATACCCTTCCGTGTCGTCAACCTGATGCGCGAATACCGAGCGAGAGTCGTCGAATACCTTGTAAAAGGCTACCAAATGGGGATCACCCCCAACCCTGACGCCATGTGCAATCGGGAAATGAAGTTTGGCGTATTCCTGGAGATGGCGAGGATGGCCGGTTTCAACGCGGTAGCCACCGGGCATTACGCGCGCCGGGTTCGGCAAGCGGACGGCTCCTGGGATATATTGGAAGGCGCCGATAAGAGCAAGGATCAGTCCTATTTTCTTGCTCTTTTACAACAACAGCAGATCGCCGCGGCGCGCTTTCCCGTCGGTGAATTGCACAAAGCCGACGTTCGTCAGACAGCGCGCGAATTCGGCCTGATCACGGCAGGAAAAAAGGATAGTCAGGGGATCTGTTTCATTGGGGAGATCAAGATGAGCGACTTTCTGCGCGCTTTTGTCCCAGACAAGCCTGGACCGATTCGAAATCAACAGGGCAAGCATCTTGGTCAGCACAAAGGGCTGCACCTTTACACGCTGGGTCAGCGGCGAGGGGTTGGTGTGCCTTCCAACACCCCGCACGAGGCTTACGTGGTGGTGGAGAAGCGCCTTGATTCTAACGAACTGATTGTGGCCTTCGATCGCCTCGACACCGAGGGGCTATACGCTCTTCGTTGCCGAATCGGAAGTATCTCCATGACAAATAAAATGCTGCCCGCGACCGTGAAAATCGCGGCGAAACCCCGATACCGCGCAAAAGCCGCGCCTGCAATATTCGAGGCGATCGGGGAGCGATCAGCGATGCTCGAATTCAATGAGCCGCAGCGGGCGCTCACTCCCGGCCAGATCTGTGCTCTCTACGACGGAGAGAAACTTCTTGGCGGAGGAGTCTTCGAAGAAATTTTCTCGTAAGGGCCCGCTTCCAAGCGATCCGGAAGCTAAATCGCCGTTCCCGCAGATGGCCCGCTTCTGACCTTCTGCTCATTGTCACACGGGCGCTGCGACCCGTCGTCAAAGCGCCTCGCTTCGTTCGATTTTCAAGATCAAGAGGCAAAGCAGGGACGCTTCGCTTACGCGCATGAGTCCACCCGCGAGACATCTCCCCTCCCCTTACCGCTGGAATACTGTTCGGCCGCTGAACGCTCGCGCCAAAGTAAGCTCGTCAGCTGTTTCCAGGCCAGATCCCGCCGGTAACCCTTGGGCAATCCGGGTGATAATTATTCCTTCACGAGCCAATAAATCTCCCAGGTAACTCAGGGTTGCCTCGCCTTCGACGTCGGCGCTGAGCGCAAAGATCACTTCCTGCGGACAATCCTCTTGGACCCGCCGCAACAGGGCATCAATGCGGAGATCGTCGGGACCAACGTGATCAAGCGGTGACAACCGACCGCCAAGAGAATGATAAAGTCCGCGGAACGCACCGGTGCGCTCCAGCGAAAGGATGTCGGTCGGTTGTTCGACGACGCACAAGCTTGCCGAATCGCGCCCCTGGTCAGTGCAGATGGCGCATTGATCCGCCTCGGAAAAGAACCCGCACCGCAGGCAAGACTGAATACCCGAGACCGTTTTTGAAATCGCTTCTGCAATTTCGTTCGCGCGAGCCTCTTTCTTTTGCACAATCCAAAGTGCGATCCGCTCGGCACTTCGCGGTCCTAAGCCGGGCATACGGCGGAGCTGCCGAATTAACTCCTGGATTATGGGTGGATACTCGATTCGTGGCATCGTTCAGATCTACACTACGAATAGAGAGCCGAGATTATATCGATCCCTCAGCTCCCTTCGCCTGGCGATAAAATTCGACGACCCGCTCGCTGAGAAACTTGTCCGGATCATCGAGCGCGGAAAGCGGCACCGTAAACTTCAAATTCGCATCCCTGTCCCTCAAGAGTTTCAGTCCGTACGGATAGTCCTTAAACAGGTTGTTGGAGAAATCAGTCACATTTATTCCGGCTTCTCTGGCGCGCTCGACGATTTTCGCTACCGCGGCTTCCTGGATATCGAACTGCACACCATGCTTCTGAGAAAATACTGACGCAAATTGCCGCACCTGCTCGACCTGGTTGAGCTCTGCTTCCGCCTGGGCCTGCTCGAGGACTTCCTTCAGCGTTTCCGCAGGATCAGTGACCAAGGCAAGATCTATCTCCAGCCTCCGAACGCCCGATCCCGGCAGCTCAAACTTGAAATCGCGAAACAGCCGTTCGCAGACGGTGATCAAACCGCGAGCGCCGGTTTTTTCCTCCGCAGCCTGAACCGCGATTTCCCGGAGCGCTTCATCATAAAAGCGCGCCTCGATCCCGAACGCTTCAAACGCACGGCTATACTGCCGGATTACGCTGCCTTCCGACGTTTTCAAGATTGCGAAGAGATCTTCCGCGGACAACTCCTGACAAACAACCCGGATTGGCAAGCGTCCGATGAACTCTGGTTCCAGTCCGTAGTCAATGAAATCCCGAGTGGTCACGGCGCGCAGCACCTCGACACCATCTCCGGGAACGGGGGCATCGCCAAAGCCGATACTCGCCTGGTGCAAGCGCCGCTCGACCTGTTCCTTCAGGCGATCAAATGCCCCACTACAAATAAACAATATGTGGCGCGTATTGATCAGCTCCTTTTTCGACTTACCGCGCCGCTGGAACTCCAGTGCGGATTGGAGCTGAGATTGGAGGTCCATCGGGTTGCGCAGTGGGACCTCCGTTTCTTCCATCAATTTCAGCAATGTGGTTTGGACTCCGCGCCCGCTGACATCGCGTCCGGTTAGATTCGAACTGGTTGCGATCTTGTCGATTTCATCGATGTAGATGATGCCAAATTGGGCAAGCTCTACGTTGCCGTCCCCCTTTTGCACCAAGTCGCGGACAAGATCTTCGACGTCGCCGCCAACATAGCCGGTCTCACTGAATTTTGTGGCGTCAGCCTTCACAAACGGGACACCGATCAAATCAGCGATGTGCTTAACCAGATAAGTTTTTCCAACACCTGTCGGTCCAAGCAGCAAAACGTTCCCTTTGGTGTACTCAATCTGGCTGGCGGCTTCTGGATTTTCCTTTTCGAGCCGGTGAACACGATTAACGTGGTTGTAGTGGTCGCAAACCGCGATCGAGAGCGTTTTCTTTGCCTCATCCTGTTGAATGACAAAACGATCGAGATGGGCCTTAATCTGTTTGGGTGTGGCGTTGAATTGAAAAGGATCGATCGACTCGTGCCGTTCTTCGGGCGGCTCGTCGGTTGCAGCCTGTTGCGTGAATGCGGAAACCGCGACGTGATCGCCAAAATTCGCCTTCATGAACTCCTGGATCTTCTTTTGGAGTTCTTCTTGCGACGGGAATGGTGTTTCGGCCATTGTTGAACCTAACGCGACTCCGGTCGCGTGCAAACGAGGAAGCGCGGCAGGGCGGGTGGCTCTGGCCACCGCGTGTCGGCGATTGAACGCGTGGCGTAGCCGCGTGCGGCGCGGTAGGGTTCCCGCGCCGGATCGGGTCAGGCGATTTGTTTTCTCAGGCCACAGCAATTGCTAGGTGCCGGCTGCTTTCATTTCCCCCTTAGGGCTTGTGACTGGCTTTGGATGATCGCCGTGGTCTTCAGTCGTGCAACTCGTCAGAAAGGCGAATGCTACGAGGAGCATTGGAGCTACGATTTTGGATTTTTTCCAGCTTGGCATTTATTAGCGTATGAATGCTTCCGTCGGATTCTACAATCATAAAATCCGGGGTGACTTCAAAGTGCCATCGCCACGCGAAAGATCGGATTCAAACTACTCCCCGACTCCTCGACTACGGGCTACCCGTCCTCCCGGCTCCTCGCTTTCGCATTGTCCCACAAACGATCCATTTCTGAGAGATCAAGATCCGTAAATTCCAGTCCGCGCTCCTGCGCAAGGCGTTCCATCGCGCGGAACCGATCAGCGAATTTCGCGCTCGCCTCATTGAGGATTTGCTCGGCATCGAGCTTCTTTTTGCGGGCAAAATTAACCGCCGCAAAGAGTAGATCGCCAACTTCCTCCGCCAGACGACCCTCCGCTGCAGACTCGACTTCCTGGAGCTCTTCTCGCACTTTTGCCAAGGCGCCCTCGGCCTCGTCCCAATCAAACCCCACCCTGGCGGCTTTAGCCTGTAACTTCTGGGCCCTGGCGAGAGCGGGTAAGCTTTTCGGAACACCGTCGAGGACCGAGTTGCGTTCCTGTTTTTCAGAACGCTTGATGACTTCCCATTGCCGCAGAACCGCTTCACTGTCCGGCAACCGGTTTTCTCCGAAGACGTGTGGATGCCTGTTCACCAGTTTGTCGGCGATCGTTGTCGCAACCTCATCCAGAGTGAACCGGCTTGCTTCGGAAGCCATTTGGGAGTGCAGGACAACCTGGAGCAACAGATCTCCAAGTTCTTCCTTCAATTCTTCGTCGTTTCCTGCATCGATCGCGTCGATCAATTCGTAGCACTCCTCCACCAAGTGCGGCTTCAGGCTTTGGTGCGTCTGCTCACGATCCCACGGGCAACCGTCTGGTGATCGAAGTTGAGCGACAATTTCCCGCAAGCGATCGATAGGAGAACTCATAGAGACAATTGGCTTGGAGATGGCGACGCAGCCCCAAAAGAAGTTTTTTAACCACAAATTATTGGGTGCAGGGTTTAGTGAAGCCAGTGCGGTCAACACCAACCTTCCTGCTCTGCCATCATCCCTGGAGTCTGCGTATTCTGCGGTTTAGGCCGGCCCTGGATCGACCGCAAAACGGCCACCACTCATCTATTTTTTGTCTTTTTCCAGCAACTTTTCCCGAGCGCGCTCCAGGGCGGCACGCTCCTGAGACGTCAGACTGTTGAGACCGTGTTTTGAGATTTTATCCAGCAATTGGTCCATCTCAACGTTGCCAGTGTCGGCAGCTTCACTCACAGCCGGGCGCGGCCGCGATTTCGGTTTCTGGACTACCCGCAATTTTGGCCGCCGCCGCAACGGAAGTCGGAAAGACGGCAACTCTCCGCCTCTTTGCAGGAAGCGAATGTAGCCGAAGGCAAATCCGCTGATCAGCCAAAGCTCCCCGACCGAAACCCAAGCCGAGGAGGAAAGGTCAACCGCCGATGAGATAACCAGGCTACCGATGGCGACCCATTTGGCGGTCAGGAACCCGCCCCATTGAACTCCGGGATACAAGGTGCAAAATGCGATAAAGAGACCGATCATGACCTGCGTTTGGCCGAAATAGAGGATCGAAGAGTTGGTGATCAGCCCCAACGCGGTCAGCGTTACCACTGGAATCAGGATAATGACGCCGTACAGCGTCAAAAAACGTGCTTTACCGATGTATTTTTCGATTTCTACCGCCGACACGTAGAGAAAGAGGAGACCGATAATGGTGAAGAAACTTGGAATGTCGATGAACGAGTAGGTGAAAATCTGCCAGACCTGGCCACCCAGAATCGAGCGAGCGGAGTCGAATGCCATCAGCGAAACGATGGCGTCCCAGCTGCCGAAGGCTTTGGCAATAAAGGTGCCCAGCACTCCGGTCGCGTAGGCCAGGGTAAGAATCGTCGCGTAGTAAATCGGGTAACCCCTGAAATACGTGACCGGACGATCTTCGTTGAAGCTTGAAAGCAAGGCCATACCTGGAACACTCCTAACGGAACCACCTAATTGTAAAGGAAGTCGAGGCAACCGGCAAGGAAAACCTAGAGCCTGTTTGCTTCTCTTCCGTTCAGAAGTTAATCTCGATCCGGAAATGCCTCAAACTCTGGATGCTCCAGTTGAGAAGCCGAAACCGCTCGCCCGAAAAGCGCGGGACTTCGCTACGTTAACCTTTCGACGTCTGATTCGAAAGAGACGACGACCAACCGACGACCGTAACCTTTTGCCGCTGCTGATTCAGGTTCTGGCAGGATTTACGAAAGCGGACGGAAGAATTCTCGAGGACGAAATCGATTCGAGCCTCGGATTCCTGAGGTATGACTACCCCGAAGCGGTCTATTCCGAACTACGGGCTCTGTTCAAGAAGGCGTTAAAAGAACATCAGGACCTTGGGCACATGGCGAAGCGGCTTGCCGAAGAAATGCCGCAGGATCGTAAGATCATGCTTGGGGTCCAACTCTATGACCTCATCGCGAAGGCGGGGATGCAGCAGGAACAGGTCATTGCCTATTACTCGTTCATGTCGCAATTAGGCATGGCGGCCCAGGCGATCGATATTGTTTACCAGTTGAACGCAGCGGACTCTGTCGATCCATCGATCTACCAGAAAGGGACTTCTCCGCTTGAATCAATCGTCTTCGGCTCGGGACCAACCGCCGACGTCGCGCTGAAGGAATTGGGGCAAGATGAGCGGTTAATGGCCTATCGCTATCATGAACTGATTCTGTTCAAGAATCTGAGTGTCCGGCCTGTCATGGTTCGAGGGCGAGCTCTGGCACCTGGCGAATTCTGCCGGATTTACCCAGGCCAACGTTTGCTGGTCGATGAGCGAGTTATCAGCCACCAGGATCTACTCTTCTATTTTAACGCCAAGAAGAACGTCTCACTTCCGCAGATCTTCGTTACGGTGGCGCCGAATGATGAGGTACAACTCGAGAAATCCAGAACGCGCGATAGCAGTCTCGAGGTGCAATTCGGCCTGAACGTCCAGGTTAAGGCCTTAAAAAACGTGGCAGCCAGCCTCAATGGGACTGCCCTCAAGTCAGGAACGATCGTCTCCGGCGGACTGGAAGACCGAATCGTATTCGAGAACTCGCTGGAACTTCCGTTGGTTGATCTGCGACGTGGAGCTCGCTCGATGGGGGGTCGTTTCCAGCTGAAAGCTTCGAAATCTGTCTATCTCGTTTCGAATAATTCCTCCTTGCTTGAGGAGGACGACATTCTGCTCAGTCCCGGAACCAGCGGCGACGTCCTGCTCAAAATATCGTGCGACTACGAGCGAAGAGTCGGGACTCTGGAAGTCTTGCAGGCAGACCGACCGATCATGGTCGGAGAGACGATCGTTCGAAATTCGGCCAATCTCATCGACGGCGATATCATCCGGATCGACACCGGGCAAATTTTGCGGTGCGATTTCTACGAACGAATCATCGAAGAGGAACGAAACATCATTCGGCACCTCGAAGTTCGTGATCTCTCTCTTCGTTTCAAGACCGGTGAAGTTGCCCTCGACGGCATGTCATTCGCGGCGAGTCGAGGCGAGATGGTCTGCGTCATGGGGGCGAGCGGTTCCGGGAAGAGCACTCTGCTCAAAGCGATCTGCGGACAAAACCATCCGACAAACGGGGCGATCCTTTTGAACGGTCAATCGCTCTACAGTAATCTCGAGGCTTTGCGGGGATACGTTGCCTACATTCCGCAAGACGACGCATTCGACGAGCATCTGACCATTCTCGAGAATCTCAATTACGCCGCTTCGATTCGCTCGCCGCATCTCTCAGCGAAAGATCGCCTCCGGCGGATCGACGGCAAGCTCATTGAACTCGGTCTTTCGGAGCGGCGCGATAGCGTCGTCGGCAGTTCAGTCAAGAAATATTTGAGCGGTGGCGAACGAAAGCGGCTGAACATCGGACTGGATATGATCAGTTCTGCCGATGTTTACCTTTTTGACGAACCGACCTCAGGGCTATCGTCAAAAGATTCGGAGCACGTCATCGAGATTATCCGGAGCCTTTCTCAAAACAAGATTGTTCTGGTTACGATTCACACGCCGACTTCGAAGATATTCCAGATGTTCAACAAAGCGATACTGTTGGACAAAGGCGGCCGACTGGTATTCTTCGGAACTCCGGAGGATATGCTGCTTTATTTTGCGACCGCAGAACACGAGCAGCATTTCGGGGCTGAGTTTGGTGGTTGTCCCGCGTGTGGGACAACGCGGCCCGAGTTTATCTTTGACGTCCTGGAGACGCCTCTGCGCGATTTGAGCGGGGACATTATCTACGAGGAAAACAGCAAAGGGCAGCTCGTCCCCGCCCGACGGTATTCCCCAGACTATTGGCGGGACAAGTACGAATCATTCCGCCTAATCCAGGAAATGCGGCAGGTCTCCCTTAAGCAGGAACCTCCGACCGTTCCACCCCTTCCGAGTGATAAGAAAGCGCCGACCCGATGGCGCGACGAGTGGGTGCGTGTCAGTACGATCTTCAAACGCGCCTTTGTCAGCAAGCTGCGCAACCGGACAAACCTTTGGACCACCATCTTCGAGGCCCCGGCTCTGGCGGCGCTGATCGGCTTTGTCCTGAGGTACGCCGAGAATTCCACCTACAACTTCGCGTTGGCGTTTCATATTCCGACCTACCTGTTTCTCGCGCTCGTCGTCGCGATGTTCCTTGGGCTAACGAACAGCGCCGACGACATCATCCGCGACCGCCCTATTCTTCAGCGAGAGCGAAACCTGAATATTCACCTCCCCTACTATGTGCTCTCGAAGTTTCTCACCTTGGCGTTATTCGCAGTCGTCCAATGTGTGCTTTTTCTTCTGATCGGCGACGCGATTCTGGAAATCCGTGGAATGTTTTGGCCCTATCTTTGGTTTATGGGAACCACGGCGGTCGGGGGAGTCGCGGCGGGACTGCTTATCTCGTCTTTGGTGAATGACGCAAAGACCGCGGCTAACATCGTTCCACTGGTCTTGATTCCCCAGATCATTCTCGGCGGCGCGCTGATTAAGTACGACGAAATGAATCGCAACCTGGATTTTCTCTACGTTCTGACGAGGGACCAGGCGGCAAAGGATCAACAGCCGGCAAATGAGCGGATGAAACCGCAAGACGTCGAAGTCCCTTTTATCTGTCAACTCATTCCGATGCGTTGGTCTTATGAGGCGATGGTGGTGGCCCAGGCAAAGCTCAATCCGTTTACGCACCGCCAGGATATTCTGACTGACAAGATCGAACAGTTGGCCAAGCAAAAGGAGTTCACCCAGGCGGAGGCCGAACGGCTCGACGATTTTAAAGACGCCTTGGCTATCCTCTCCGGACTTGCCGGCAACGATCCCGGTCAAGTAAATCAACGAATGCGCGAGATCGATCGGGTCATTGGTGGCGCCCCGCTCGACCGCAAAAAGTTTGATTCCGGTGGCGATCAGGTGACAGCGGAACAACTTTACCAGAATCGAAAGATCACGGACCTGCTCACTGACGCGCAGATGAAGCAAAAGGACTACACAACACAACCTCGAAATGTGTTCTTCGGTCCGGACAAGAATTATTTCGGCCAGAAGCTGAACATCTTTGTTTTCAACTCCTTCATTATCAATGGATTCACTCTGATTTTCCTTCTCTCCCTCCTGTGGAGCCTGCATCGGCAGTTGCGAATGGAGTGAATTCGAAGACAAGTAGCCAGTAGCCAGTAGCCAGTAGCCAGTAGCCAGTAGCCAGTAGCCAAGTAGCCGGTAGCCGAGTGGCCAGTAGCCAGCGTCGCCGATACGATGCTCTTCGGACGTGCCACGCCGGACGCGCGGGAGCGCGTCCCCACAGCCACGCCGAAGCTTCTTGGCTGGCTACTGGCTACTGGCTAATCGGCTTCTGGCTACTTGGCTCCTTGGCTTCTTGGCTTCTTCTCAATGCGCCCCCACTAGCTCGCCCGGTACAGCCGCACGCCGGGGTCTCTTAAACAGAAAGACCAGGGGAGCACAGAGCAAGCAGACGATTACGAGCATCCGAAACTGATCTAAGTAAGACAAGAGAGAAGCTTGCTGCTGCAGAATACCGTACATCAATCCATAGGACTGATCATGCGCGGCTGCAGAGCCGATTTGCGGTGTGAGGGCTCCCTGAATTTTTGCGAGTTGTGCGTTGAAGACCGGGTTGTACTGGCTCATTTGCCCTGCCAAAAGCGCCTGGTGGGTCTGCGCACTTCGCGACACCAGAGTAGTGATCGTCGAGATCCCGACGCTTCCCCCAAGGTTCCGCAGAAGATTAGTCAGTCCCGTTGCTTCGCCCATGTTCTCACGTGACACCGTCGCCATCGAAAACGTCGTCATTGGAACGAAGATAGAGGTTATCCCAAAACCGCTGATGACGATCGGCCAGATGATGTTGGAGGGAGCAATCTCGGTCGTGAGATTACCAAACATGTACATCGACAATGCTAAAACCGCGAAACCACCGGCTATCCAGGCGCGCCCGTCGATCTTGGCGTTGGCCAAAATCCTGCCGGCAATGATACTGCCAAGAATCGCTCCAAAACCGCGCGGACTCATGACCAAGCCGGCCTGTAAGGAAGTATAGGAAAGAAGATTCTGCAAGAACAGCGGCAGCATGGCGGTGGTTCCGTAGAGGATCGCGCCGACTAAAAACAGTAAAAGTGAGCCGATCGCGATATTGCGATCCAGCAGAATGCGCAAGTTCACGATCGGGTGGTCAACCCGCAGTTCCCAGATTAAAAACGCGACAAACCCGACGGCCGCGCCAAGGGCAAGCCATCGGATAAGGCTTGAAGACAACCAGTCCGCATCCTGCCCTTTGTCGAGCATAATCTGTAGACATCCGATCCAGATTGCCAGCAAGCCGAAGCCCATAAAGTCGATTTGGCCGGGGCGCGCGTCCTTGAGGTAGGGCGGATCGACGAGCAATATGGAACAAAGAATGACCGCTAGAATTCCGATCGGAATATTGATGAAAAATACCCAGCGCCATGAGTAGTCATCGGTTAACCATCCGCCCACTGTCGGACCCAGGATCGGCGCGACGACCACGCCAATCGCGTAAATGGACATTGCGGAACCTCGTTTCTCCCGCGGAAAACTTTCCAGCAGGACTGCCTGGGCGATCGGCTGCAGCGCCCCGCCGCCGGCACCCTGCACGATACGGGCAATTATCAGCATTCCAAGGCTGGAAGCTAAGCCGCACAGCGCGGAGGCAACGGTAAAGATCCCAATGCAGGTGATTAGAAATCTCTTGCGACCAAAGAACCGCCCGAGCCATCCGGTAGCTGGAAGGATAATCGCGTTTGACACCAGATAGCTTGTCAGGACCCAAGTCGCCTGATCCGTGCTGGCCGAAAGGTTACCGGCGATGTGATTCAGCGCCACGTTCGCGACCGAAGTATCCAGAACCTCCATGAAGGTCGCTAGCATGACCGCGATAGCGATGAACCAGGGGTTTACGGCCGGTTTTCCGCTGGCTGAGGAGATCGATGACGATGATGCGACCGCCATTACACCACACCCTGGATTTACTTCGCAGTTGGAATGTTGCCGGCCTTGGGTCTGTTCCGCAATCCTCGGCTGATGATGAAGATCACCCCGATCGCGATGATTGCGAAAGCGATCCCGACTTTGATCGGCGAGTAGCTCGGATCGGAAATCTTGACAGTCGGAACGACCGATTCCCCCGGCCCGAGCTGGAGCCCGTCCCCGGTATTCATCGGCTCATCGAAGACGATCTTTACCGGCACCCGCTGGACCACCTTCACATAATTCCCTGTGGCATTCTGAGGAGGAAGGAGGCTGAATCGAGCTCCGCTGCCGGCCTGGATGCTATCGACATGTCCGCGGAACTTCCGGCTATGCAATGCATCCACTTCGACGGTGACAATCTGCCCGGGTCGCATGTGGCCTATCTGATCCTCTTTGAAGTTCGCCGTAATAAAGACCTGCTTCGGCACTAGCGCGAAGAGGCTTTGTCCTGCTTGAACGTACTCACCGGGCACCACCGACTTCTGGGTGACCCAACCCGACTCGGGGGCCAAGATCCTGGTGTAGGACTGGTTTAGATTCGCGGTCGCCAGATTCGCGTCGGATACATGGATCTGAGCATTGACACTTTGGACCAGACCCGAAAAGGCATCTACCTGGGCTCGCGCTTCGCTGACCAGCGCTTCATCACTCAGCACTTTCTTTTCAGCAGCATTCAACGTCGCCTCGGCCGATTTTGCCGTGGCACGAAACTGATCGACGTCCTGTGGCGAGACCACCTTCGTCTTGAAGAGCTCCTCGGCACGCTTGTAGTCGCTCTGAGCTTTCTCATTCTGCGCAGCATCTGCGGCGGCACTTGCCTCGTCCGACTCGGCAGTCGCTTGCTCGGTCTTGACGTGAGCAATCGCCTGTTGAAGCCCGGCCTGCGCGGCGGAAGCTTGCGCCTCGGAACTTGCCAGGGCGGCGGCTTTCTGACGCGCCACCGCGTCGAAATCCCGTGGATCCAATTCTACCGCCAGATCACCCTTGTTCACAACCTGGTTGTCATCCACGTAAACAGACTGAACGCGCCCGGCCACCTGCGCCGAGACTGGAACGATATGACCGTCAATAAAGGCGTCATCCGTAGACTGGTAAGCTGCGGAATTGACGAGGTAGACGAGGCCAAGGATCACCGCGACGGCAAATACGAGAGCGATGACAAACGTAGTAAGGACACGCTTCGCTGATTGCGGGGCATGCTCTTCTTTGGACCGACCGGCTCTTCGAGGGTCGCGGGCGGGAGCACGGATGTCACGGACTTCCGTTGGTTCTAATTCTATCTGCTGTGCCATATCACGGTCCTGAAGTTCATTTGGCTGCTTCGATTCCACGCAAAAAGATGTCGACGACAGTCAATATATAGTCATCGGTGGAGTAGTTTCGCGGCAGGTACGTGCCTTGGCGCAGCATCCCCGCGTAGAGCGAGTTTTTAAAGGCGTCGAGTGCGCATTCGACGTTTAGGTCGCGGCGAACGACTCCCGCTTTTTGCGCATCGCCTAGAATCGAGACCAGGCGTTCGCGCACCGGACGAATCACGTCAGCAATCATTGTCTGCATCGACTTGGGCAACACGTGTCCCTCGGCCAGGAAGGCGCGGGCGATGCCCTTCTTTTTCTCCAGATGGGAATAATAGTGGCGCGCATATTTCTCCATGCTCTCCCGCAGATTCTCCTTCCACGAGGAATGCTCGTCCATAATCGCGGCCTCGGCAGCGAGCCCTCGCTGGAGGACGGCCCGAAGAAGCTGTTCTTTGCTTTTAAAATGGCGAAAAAGAGTGACCTCGTTGACGCCGGCCCCTCGGGCGATCTGGCGTGTGGTTGCGCCTTGAATCCCCTCCCTGGAAAAGGTCTCGGCGGCGGCATCCAAAAGCCGTTGGCGAGTTTGATCGGCCGAAGAAGAGACAGGCCGCTTGCGAACAAGCCGAGAAACTGGGGATTGCATGCAAGTACTTACTTGCACAAAGACCCGAGGGCAAGTGGTTACTTGCATTTTTTTGCTTTCACCCGATTCCGGCTTTGATGCCACGCGGGCTTTTGTGCTATCCTTCCAGCTCCATGACTGATCATCGGCGCGCCTCATTACAGCGAGAGACCGCGGAGACCTACGTCTCTGTCGACCTGGTCATCGATGGCTCCGGCTCGTCCTCCGTTCAGACGGGAATCCCTTTCTTCGATCATATGCTTACCCTGCTCAGCAGGCACAGCTTGTTTGATCTCCAGATCAATGTCCGAGGAGATTTGGAGGTAGACTTTCACCATAGCGTCGAGGATTCCGGAATCGTCCTCGGTAAATGTCTCGTTCAAGCGCTCGGTAGCAAAGTCGGGATCAGACGTTACGGCTGGGCCATCCTGCCAATGGATGAAACTCTCGTCCGTGTCGCGGTCGATCTGAGTGGCAGATCTTACCTCCAATACCAGGCACCGGAAAACCTGGCGCCGATTGGACAATTTGGTTTTGAACTCGTTGAAGAATTTCTGCGCGCCTTCAGCTCAAACGCGAATCTCAATCTGCATGTCGATGTTTTGCATGGCCGAAATAGCCATCACGTGGCAGAGGGGATATTTAAGGGTCTGGCTAAAGCCTTGGATCAGGCCTGCCAATTCGACAGCCGGGTTCAGGGCGTACCAAGCTCAAAGGGCGAGTTATGACCACCTCCGCAAGGATCGGATTAATAGACTATGGCTCAGGCAATCTCCGCAGCGTCGCGAAAGCACTGCAGGTCGTAGGAGCTGAAGTCCAGCACATCGGTAGCGGTCCCATTCCAGACGGTTTCACCGCCTTGGTTCTCCCGGGCGTCGGTTCGTTCGGCGATTCGGTGCGCCAACTCCGGGCACGTGGGCTCTTTGAGCCGATTCGGGAGTGGCTGGCGAGTGAGAAGAAGTTTCTCGGAATCTGTCTCGGATATCAGCTTTTGTTCCAAGCCAGCGAGGAATCGCCCGGTGAGGAGGGTCTGGGAGTGTTTGAAGGTGAAGTGCGGCGATTTAAAGCCGGCGGCCTCAAAGTACCCCAAATTGGCTGGAACCAGCTTGCCTGGACGAAGCAGGCCTTGGCACGTTTTCCGGGTCTACCGGACGCGCCGTTCGTTTACTTTGTTCATTCCTATTTTCCAGTGCCTACGGATAACTCGATTGTTGCCGCGACCACGACCTACGGTGAAGAGTTCGCCGCGGCAGTTGTGACCGGAAATCTCTTCGCTACGCAGTTTCATCCTGAGAAAAGCCAAGAGAACGGATTGGCAATTTTGCGGCAGTTTGTTAGTTCACTGACATGATCATATTACCAGCGATCGACCTGTTGGACGGCCAGGTGGTGCGTTTGCGCGAAGGGAAGCTCGAAAACAAGACTGTGTATTCTGACGACCCGTTGGCATTTGCCAGACGCTGGGAGGAAGAAGGTGGAAACTGCCTGCACGTCGTAGACCTGAATGCCGCATTTACCGGAGAACCGCGGAATATCGAGATGATTAAGAAGCTCGTCCGCACGTTGAACATTCCCGTACAGGTAGGGGGCGGTATCCGCTCGCAGGAAGCCGCCGCTACTTTTATCAAGGCGGGAGTGTCGAGAGTAGTTATCGGGACCGGCGCGGTGGATAGCCCCATTTTTCTTGAGAATCTGGTCGATCGCTTTGGAGGCGACAGGGTCGCGGTGAGCGTCGACGCAAAAGACGGTCAGGTGGCGGTAAGGGGATGGACTGAGGTCACCTCGATCAAGGCTCTTGATTTCATTCGCATGGTCGAGAAGCTGGGTGTTGACACGATTATCTTTACCGATATCGCAACTGACGGAACGCTGATCGGGCCAAATTTCGCCGCGTTGGAAAAAATCCTCGACAGGACACGTTGCCAGGTCATCTCAAGCGGAGGCGTAGCGAACCTGGAACAAATAAAACAGCTCGCCGTGATGCCGCGCTTGTACGGCACAATCATCGGCAGAGCGCTCTTCGACGGCACGATCGACCTGGAGGAAGCTGTGGCCTTGGCAAATTACCACAGCGAAGCGCGCGGAGCGGTGTGACGGGAGGAAGGTTTTGAGTTTTGAGTCTTGCGTTTTGAGTGGTTTTTAGCAGCTTAGCCCCAATATTTCATCGGTCGAAGTGTGCCTCAGAGCGCTTTCGCTCTATGCTCTTTCAGTATTGTGCGCCTTGCGTTAGGGAATCGAACGCCTTGACGGGTCGGTCAGAGAGCGGAGCTTGCCCGGGATCGATCGAAATTTCAGCTCCGACTGCTCTTGAACCTACGCTTAGAGCAACTCAAAACCCAAAACTCAAAACCCAAAACTCTCCCCCCTCCCGCGCTCATCGTCCGACAGTGCGCGGCGACTTCGCGAGATCAATCAGGTCTGAAAGAATACTGAGCGCTTCTCGTTTTGCCGGATCGCTTCCGGAAAGGTTGACCGAATCATCGTCGTCCAGTGCATCTTCTATCGGGCTGTCGCCGGTTCGCGCCGATTTGGCTTTGCCCGACTTTGGGCTGGCGGCGGCGTCCGGTTTTCGCTCCACGAGTTTTAGCTGAGGCTTATCTACATCGGCCAAGCTCAGTTCATAAGTTTTAGTATGATCGTCAGCCTCGGCTTTCTTTCGATCTCCTTCTTCTTTCTCTTTCTGCTTCGCTTCCCTGGCCATCTCGTCGCGACGCACAGACTCGTTGAGGGACAGGCGATTGTTTTTCAGCCTCTCATCCAGCTGGCGGATGTCCTCGGAAATATCCTGAAACTGCGAATCCTGGCCGACCCGATTCGCGGAGCGCTGGCGCAACTCATCAACAGAGAGCGGCTTTCGATTCGCAGCCACATCAATCGGCGCCGGTTCCACTTCATCATAGGCCAGCGGATGCTGCAGCGCAGATTCGCCAAACTCACTATTGTCCGTGAGCGAAGGCAGCTTGATATCGGAGACCACACCGCGTAACTGGGTTGATCCGCCTGCCACGCGATAGAACTTTTGCACGGTCAGCTTCAAGGCTCCCGCATCGTTGGACGAATTTCCAAGCATCGGCATGAATCTTCCCAGCTCCAGCATCGTCTGCACGGTTCCCTTCCCGAAGGTACTGGAGTCTCCAATTATCAAGGCCCGGCCGTAATCCTGCATTGCTGCCGCAAAGATCTCACTGGCAGAGGCGCTGAGTTTATTGACCAGTACGATCATCGGTCCCGTGTACAGCGCGTTACCCTCGCGATCTTTCAATACGTCGATATCTCCGTTGGCATCCTTCACCTGAACGACAGGCCCTTGATTAATGAACAACCCGCTCATTTTAATAGCCTCGTCGAGCGAGCCGCCACCATCCCTCCGCAAATCGACAATCAGTCCTTGAATCTGCTCCTGCTCCAAACGTTTGAGAAGCGCCGCGACATCACGTGAGGTGCTTTTGCCGGTACGCGACTTTTCCATGTCCTGATAGAAAGATGGCAGAGTGATCCAGCCAAGTTTCTGGATAGATCCGTCTGGCAATTCTTTCTCGATAATTTCGGCCTTTGCCTCCTGCTCGGTCAGCTTCACGTTATCGCGAACTAACTCGACGACTCGCCGCTTCGATGGATCAGTGGCGTTCGCGGGAATCACTTGGAGACGGACCACGGTTCCTTTTTTGCCGCGAATCATTTCGACCACTTTGTCAAGCTTCATGTCCACGGTGTCGACAAAAGCCTCTTTGCCTTGAGCAACGGCGGCAATTCTATCGCCCACGCTCATTTTACTGCTCATTTGTGCCGGACCGCCCGGCAGAAGCCTCTGGACCTTCGCATACCCGTCGTCCGAACGGAGTTCAGCGCCGATCCCGGTCAAAGAAAGCCGCATATTAATCTCAAAGCTCTCCAGATCGGAACGCCCGAGGTATTCCGAGTGCGGATCGTAGGATTGCGCGACAGAATTCAAAAAGAGCTGATTGAGATCCTCGTCATCCCGCTCATCGACACTCTTGAGGAGCTGGTCATACCTGCGACCCACCACCTTGGGGCCGGGGTCGACCGCTAACTTATTCAGCCTCTCCTGCAGCAACTCTCCCTCGATTCGGTCCCTCCACAAAACGTCCGCCTCGTTCATGTTAGCCGGCCACGGTTCCTTTCGGCGGTCCAGCGCGACCGTTCTGCTGCTCTTGAAAGTGTAGTCTTTCTTCAGCAGTTGGTGGATCTTGGCAACTCGATCTTCCACTCGCGCTTTGAATACGCCGTGGATTTCTTTTGCCGGCTGCAGGTCCCCGAGCAGGATGCTGTCACCCAAAGTCCCTGCGTACTTCTGGTTAAATTGATCGACATCCTCCTGCGTGAAGAAGAGCTTGCTGTAATCCAAGTTCTCGAGGTAAGTCGCCAGGATTCGCTTCGACATTTCGGCGTCGAGCTTCTGGCGGCTGTAATGACCTTGTTCCAAGAGTCGGCCAACGGTGATCGCCACCTGGCGCGGGTCGGCAGCATTCGACTTATCTTCCGCATGAACGAAAGTTGAATTGAAAAATGACAAAACTGCGGCAGCTACAATGCTAATAGTTTTCATGCGTCGACCAAAGTGCACCATGTCAGATCGGCGGCAGAGTTCCGGCATTTAGGCCAAAAGTCTGATTTACTCCGAATTTTCGAATCTCTATTCACTATGCTTCACTTTCAAACGTTTATTGGGGGTATTTTCGATACCAACGCCTACTTGGTTCAGGTGCCGGGTGGGAACATCCTGATTGATGCGCCGACAGGATCTTCGGATTGGGTCAGAGACCTGGCCGTGCGACTCGACCTGCTGTTAATCACCCACGGCCACATCGATCATGTGGATGACGCTGCGAAAATTAAACGAAGATCCGGGTGCCTGGTTGGATATCATCCAGATGGAATTCCTCTCATTACGGACCCGGATTTCTTCAAAGACTTCGGGCTTCTTCTGGAAACAGAACCGGTTCAGCCTGATTTCCTGATTGAGGAGACTCCCAAAACCGACCTTTGCGGAATCTCTTTTCGCGTTCTTCTTGTTCCCGGCCATTGTCCGGGCAGCCTTTGCTTCTACTCGGCGGAGCATGACATCCTGTTCGGCGGCGATGTTCTCTTTGCCGGAAGTATTGGGCGGACCGACCTGCCGGGAGGCGACCACAAACTGCTGATACGCGGGATCCAGGAAAAGATTCTGACCTTGCCGGACCAGACAACGGTGTTGTCGGGTCATGGGCCACCTACGACGATCGGCGAGGAACGACGAAACAATCCGTTTCTTCGATAGACCCGAAGGCAGACGCCCTGACCCACCGATCAATTCAACACGGCCTGGATCTGGGTCTCGGTCAATTCCATCGGATGCCCGGACCAGACGATTTTGCCACCTTTATCCACCAGGAATGCTGTCGGGATGGCCTGAATTCCGAACTGCTGATAGATCGATTCGGGAGTATTGATGGCCACGTTATAATTCATTGGCACCTGATTCTGAAACTTCTTCACCGTAGCCTCGTCCTCGTTGGTAATCCCGACGATCTCAAGTCCCTGAGCCTTATACTTGGAATAGATCTCGTTGAGGTGCGGAATGCTTTTGCGACAAGGGGGGCACCACGTTGCCCAAAATTCAACCAACATCGGCTTTCCGTTGAGCTCAGGCCGGTTCCCCAGATAGTTCAGCGCAAGTGTTGGAAGCGGGTCACCTGCTTTGGGCACAACCATTTGCGCCTGCAAGGATGCTTCAGACAGACAAGCGAGCCAGGCGATAGATAAAGCGATAGCTATTTTATTCATTGATTCCGTAATTGGATACGTTAGGACGTTATTTCGTTCATTCTTCGGCGGCGAACCGACCCGACTGGAGGTGAGGCGTTCCTGGGCGAGACGCTTCAGCCAGAACTATTTGCCCTTCTGCGACGAGATACTGTCCTACTCTGGCCTCCACCGTGCATTGAACAAGACCGCCTGCGTCTCCAACCTTGCAGGCTCTGAAACTGAGCGGTTCCTCCGGTCGAACCGGGCGCAAAAATTTCATCGATCGAATCGCGGCAAGCAAAAACATCTTTCCTGGCGCCCCGACCGCAATCCCAGCGGTCTGAGCCATTCCTTCAACTAAGAGCACGCCGGGTACGATTGCATTCCCAGGAAAATGTCCGTCGAAGACTGAATCAGTGTTTCGAAACGTCTTTGCACATTCCGCCGACCGCCCGGCTTCAAGGCTCGTGACTGCTTCCACGAAAATGAATGGCTCGCGATGAGGTAATCCGAGAGAAATCGGGTCCATGGGGAGAGGATAGCAGCCGAGTAGTCAGTAGTCAGTAGTCAGTAGTCAGTAGTCGTAAGTCAGATAGTCAGTAGCCAGTAGCCAGTAGCCAGTAGCCAAGTAGCCAGTAGCCGGTAGCCAGTTCCTCAGAACGCCTCCGGGTTTTTATTGCGACCAGAAGCCATTTCCTCTCTTCGGCTGGCAATGGCCCCGGGGCGTCTCCTGATCGAGGCACGCCGAGTCACCATTCTTCACCTCCAATCGTCCTCGATCCGAGTGTCGAGTTACCGAGTCTCTTCTCAAATCTCACGCGTTCACCGCGGGGGTCCTCCTAAGAAATCAGATCAGGGTTGTCCAAAAAAAATAAGACGGTGCCAAAGGCATAAATTCGCGACGAGCAGAGTCGGGCGGCTCTTCTTCCCTCACAATCGTTCCCGTTATCGTCCTCGTCCTCGCTTTCTTTAAAGGCCGATGAGGTCTTCATTTCATCATTTTGCCCACACGAACAACGCCAAGTAGCCAGGGGCCAGATAGGGCTACTCGGCTACTGGCTACTGGCTACTGGCTACTGGCTACTGGCTACTGGCTACTGGCTACTGGCTACTGGCTACTGGCTACTGGCTACTGGCTACTGGCTACTGGCTACTGGCTACTGGCTACTGGCTACTGGCTACGGCTACTGGCTACTGGGCTACTCGGCTACTCGGCTACTCGGCTACTCGATCGCCTTGCATCTCGCCGGAGCAAAGCGGAAGGTGCTCCGTGGCGGCAGATTCACTAGCGGCGCGTTACCGAAGCGACTTTCCGATCCTGAACCAGAAGGTAAATGGCTTTCCGCTGGTCTACCTGGACAATGCAGCTTCGACCCAGCATCCAAGGTGTGTGATCGACGAAGTCGCCCGCTATTATCGAGAAGATCACGCAAACGTTCACCGTGGCATTCATGCCTTGAGCTCTCGCGCGACCAAACTGTATGAGGATGCTCGGGCCCGTACAGCGCGATTCTTGGGCGCAGCTTCGCCAGAATCGATAGTCTTTACCCGCGGAACGACGGAAGGGATTAATCTGGTGGCGAGTTCCTGGGGGACGGCGCATCTCGGCCCTGGAGACATTATATTGATCACGGAGATGGAGCATCATGCCAATCTTATCCCCTGGCAGATCGCTGCCCGCCGGACGGGCGCTTCTCTGCGATACCTTTCGGTCACCGGCGACGAAGGTATTGTCGACTGGTCCCTACTGGAACGAAGGCTGCAAACAGAACCCATTCGATTGCTGGCGTTCACCCACATCTCCAATTCGCTCGGATGCATCAATCCGGTGCGCGAGATCTGTGCGGCGGCTCGGCGGCACGGAACGGTGACGCTCATCGACGCCGCACAGAGCGCCGGCCACGCCCCAATCGATGTTCAGGAGCTCGATTGCGACTTCCTTGTCTTCTCAGGGCACAAATGCTGTGGGCCAACCGGGATCGGGATCCTTTATGGCAATCCTAATTTGTTGACTGATATGCAGCCGTATCAATTCGGCGGAGAAATGATTTCGAGGGTTACCTACGAGTCGGCGGATTGGAAACCGGGACCGCACCGATTCGAGGCCGGCACGCCCCATATCGCTGGTGCGGTCGGGTTGGCCGTCGCATTGGATTACTTGGAAACGATCGGAAGACCTGCCATTCAGAGGAATGACCATCATCTTGGGCAAGTCGCTTACGAGGCGCTTTCGAGTCTTCCGGGAATTCGGATAATTGGGCCGAAGAATGAGCGAGCAGGCCTGGTCAGTTTCCAGCTGGGAACCATCCATGCGCACGATCTCGTCGCGTATGCCGATCAATTCGGTATCGCAATGAGGGGCGGCCATCATTGCAACCAACCGCTGATGCGAAAACTGGGCCTCCAAGCGACAGCTCGCGCCAGTTTCTACTTTTATAATACGGAGAGTGAGATCGATCGCTTGGTCGAAGTGCTGCGGGCGGCGACTCAATACTTTGGAGTCTGATGGAGATCGACGAACTGTACCAGACCATCATCCTGGATCATTCCAAGCGGCCTCGAAATTTCGGCGAATTGCCTTCGCCTGCCAGCAAGGGAGAAGGCTACAACCCTTCATGTGGTGACGAAGTCGTGGTGTTCGTCAGCCGATCACCCCAGGGCACGATCGAGCAAATCCGCTTCACCGGTCAGGCATGCGCCATCTGCATGGCTTCGACTTCGCTTATGACGACCCAGGTGAAGGGGAAAACTGTCGGCGAAGCCCTGGGACTTAAGAAGACATTCATCGATTTTCTCACCCAGGATGCCGCACCGGCGGCTGAACTCGGAAATCTGCAAGCTTTGGGAGGCGTGAAGAAATTTCCGCAAAGATTAAAGTGTGCGACCTTGGGGTGGCATGCATTGGAAGGGGCCCTGAAGGACAGTGCTCGCTGAACATCCTCGCACTCTGGTGGTCACTGGGGGAAGCCGCGGGATTGGAGCGGCGGTAGCCCTGCTGGCTGGGAACCGAGGCTATTCGGTTGCCGTGAATTTTCTGAACAACCAAGCAGCCGCGCAGAACGTGGTGGAAGAGATTCGCTCATCAGGTGGCTCCGCCGTTGCGATTCGCGGCGATATCGCCCTGGAGTCAGATATTCTCCACCTGTTTCAGGAAGCCGAACGAGAACTTGGGCCGATTGACGGACTCGTCAACAACGCTGGTGTCACGGGAGGTTTTTCACGGGTTGAAACAATACAAGCCGCCAGCCTGGCGCAGGTGTTGAGTGCCAATATTGCCGGGACGATCTTGTGTGCGCGGGAAGCGGTCAAGCGGATGTCGACCCGGCATGGCGGTCATGGGGGAGTTATCGTCAATATTTCATCTTTAGCAGCAAGGACGGGTGGTGCGGGAGAGTGGGTCCATTACGCGGCGAGCAAGGGCGCCATCGACACCTTCACGATCGGCCTTGCCCGTGAGGTTGCTTCTGAGGGGATTCGGGTCAACGCGGTCGCACCCGGCTTAATTGCCACCGAGATTCACGCCGCGAACGGAGCGCCTGATCGTCTCCAGCGCCTGAGCCCAGCCATTCCAATGCGGCGGCCAGGGTCGCCGACAGAAGTCGCCGAAGGCGTACTATGGCTCCTATCCGACGCGGCATCTTACACGACAGGGACGATCCTGGAGATCGGCGGTGGGCGGTAGGGGAACGTGTTGGCGTTCGGCGTTTCGCGGCCGAGGCACTGCCCGATATTCTGACAAGAGATGTCACTCTCACGCCGGTGCTCGGTCGATGCTTAGCGGTGCCTCAGGCATTGCCGTTGGTCTCGTGACCTGATGGCGCTGAGCATGCAGCTCGCGATTCACGCACAGGAAATGTCTGAAATCGGGCGGATTTTCGCCGATGTGAAAGGCGCGCGCCTTATAGATGACCTCGCGTTCACTCTTGGTTAAGCGTTCCTGCATCAGGAGATACTCGGTCCAGGACGGGTACATCATTTCCACGCGATAAGTGTTCGGTCGGCCGAGGTCTTCGTGCAGTCGCCAGCTAAAGGCGCCATTCCTCAAATGAATCAACCGGAGTTCACGCAAAACATTGAGCATATCCTTTCCGAGCATATGATCGATTTCGACGTCAATCATCACCGCCACCGGACCGTCATGCGGCGCTGGAATATGAATCAGTTTGTGGGAAGCCCCGGCCAGCGGAGCCGGCTCAAAGTCAAGCTTACTGGTGAAATCGATCGACAACCGACGCTGAATCAGCAACGTCCCCAATTGGAGAATACTGGCGGCAATCAGGGTCCATTTCACACCCCACATGGAAACTGAGGTTCCCCAGATGATTCCACCCAGCGCCATGGCACCTTGCGCGGCCATGATGATGGTGGCGTTCATTCGGCCGCGTGCCCAACTTGGCATTGCCCGTTGACCGGCGACCCACAACTCAGAAGCTGCCATCGTCCACGCTGTTCCCGCAAGGCCGGCGGCCAGGAAGAATAGCTTTGGCTCCCGAATCGTCGCCATCAGAAAAAAGACAATGGCGACCAGAATATTCGCGATCAGAGTGATCGAGTTCGAGTGAAATCTGGCTCTCGCCCAGGGAAGGATGAAGACTGCACCGAACACCGAACCAACGCCCATACAGGTAAACACCAACCCTAAATCCGAGGGGTCTAAGTGCAACTCCTTTAGACCAACCACCGGAATTAGAGCTGGGATTATCGAGATGAAAAAAGCGAACAGAAGGTTGCGGGCCAGGACAATCTGAATTCCGGTCGTGTAGCGAACGTAACGAATCGCGGAGACAAAGGATTCCAAGAAGTTTTCCAGCGGAAGGTTCGAAGGCGGCTTCGGATGCTTCAACCGGTGGATCGCGATAAGGAGTAGGAGAAAGCAGACCGAGTTAGTCGCGAAGACAGCGTCTGGCTTGACAAAGCGAAGAAGGGCCCCGCCAATTGCCGGCCCGATAATGCCGGAGATATTCATCTGTAAACCGCCGAGCGTGGCAGCCGAAGGCAATTCATCATTGGAGACAATTTCAGGCTGGATGGACGTCCAGGCGGGTGAATAGAACGCGAAACCGGTTCCAATAAAAAAGACAGCCGTCAAAAGAATCCAAGGGTTAATCAGATGCAACCAGGCGACAAAGGCCAAACCTCCGGCCGCGACCGCCAACCAGATGGTCATGACAAACATCATTTTCTTTCGATCGACCATGTCGGCAAGTGCGCCCGCAGGCAGCGTGAAAAAGAAAAACGGCAGCGAGGCTACGGTCGACATCAGAGAAAGGAGGAGCGGCGAAGTGCTCATCTGGTTCATTGTCCAGGTCGCCGCAGTGTCCTGCGCCGCCACGCAGGTGCCAGAGACCAGGCTAGCTAGCCACATGCTTCGAAAAACCGGGTTCCGGAGGGCGGTCCAGGTAGAATTTGTGCTCATAGGGCTGTCCGATCTAATGACTAGCAGATATTTTCAAGCCGATCCAGAAGACGTTGCATATTGCACTTCGTGCCGGCATGAACGGCCCTAAAGATATCCTCAGGCGCTTCCCATTGCGAGTTGTGAGATAGAGCGCGCATTCCAAAAAGCACATCTGATCATTCCCGGTTTTTCCAATCTTCAAGCCACAGCGCTAAACAGCTACCTTTCACAGAACGGCAATCAGCCCGAAAAAATCACCCCGGACAGCCTGGTCAGTGCTTGAAGATTTGTTGCAAGAAATGATAAAGCGCGGGCCGCCAGACGAACATGCTATGAGTTCCGCCGGGTAAGAGCGTATAGACATGTTGGACGTTGGCCTGCTTTAGCCGGGCCTCGAACTCGGTAACATGCTTCCCCACAATTTCATCGTTATCGCCGGTGGTGATGTCGAACAGGAGCAGATTCTTATTGATCTTATCCGGTTCCATCAGCGCGTTGTTAAAATCGTCAGAGAGCGCCGCGGAAATGACGCCTGGGCTGAACGCGCCGATCCAATCAAAATAGCCGAGGTGTACGATCCCGGTTTCAATCGCTTGAAGCCCGCCCATCGAGAGACCGGCGATGGCTCGCTCGCGAGAGTCGTTGCTGATGGAATAGCGAGCTTCGATCAACGGAATGATGTCGTGGAAAAGCTCCTCGTCTACCGCCTGCTGATTTTTTGTCAGGTAGGGCGTGACGTTCGTGACAAAGTCCGGGCTCGTAATTGGCGTAGCTTCAGGGGGCAAGGCGTGCGCTTCCGGCACGACCACAATCATCGGAACGGCCTTTCCTTCAGCAATCAAGTTGTCCAGGATTTGCGCTAACCTTCCTTCAGTGACCCACGAGTAGCGCGTGTCCCAGAAGCCGTGGTACAGGTAAAGGACAGGTAAGGGAGCATGAGAACGGTCGTAGTTTGGCGGGGTATAGACCAAGACTCGTCGGTTCTGGCCGAGCGTGGTCGAATAGTAGGTCTCGTCGCGCATCGTCCCATGCGCACCGTTTCGGATATCGATGTAATCCGGCGGCGTACCGGGAATTAAGAGCAGACTTGTATCAACCTGCCGCTGTGGTTTGGGCATGTCGTTTCCCGGATCCGTTATCGCGCGTCCATCAAGGCTGAAATGGTATTCGTAGAGGTTCGGTTCCAAGGGGCCCAATGTCGCGCTCCAGAGGCCATTCGAATCGTTCGTCATCGCGGTGGTCGTGGTTCCTTGTGGCTCATAGGGACCACTCTTTATACCGATAACGACATCCACGGCATTGGCCTTTGGCGCGAAGAGCCGGAACTTCACGTGCCTGTCGGGCAGCACCTGGGTGAATTTATCTCCCAAGGTGGGCGTGACAGCTGGCGGGGCCGGGGTCGGGGTTTGAGCAGGGAGCGGGGTTAAGGCAAAGCCAAGAACGGCATACGCGAGGAGCCCAAGTGTTAAGGCATTTTTCATGAGGGGAAATCGGTTTTCCGCAACTATTGACAGATTATAATAAAACGTAAACCAGCAGAATCTACAAAGACGCTGCCTTTGTCCCTGCGCTCACCGAACGCCTCTACGTCCCTTTTTAATGAATTGAATAACCGTCTAAAGCGCCTTTCTTGGAAGAAGCAGAGGAATTTGCGGGGTAGCAAACCGGAGAATTCTTCTGGTATAGCCTGCGTCGCTCACAAATCTTTGAGGATTTGTGAGCGATGCAGGCTTACAAGGTCGGTCGAGAGGAACGAGAATGGATAGCTTTGAACGAATGGGATTTCGTGTCACCCAATGCGGTATTGGCACCACGGTTTACCATCGAGAGGAGCCCGGATGGCACTCCGACGGCACTCGTCGCGGAGGGTAACTCCCGGCCGGAGTGCATCGGTTATGCTCGCTGCTGTGTTCGGTTAACAGGCGGATCCTGGTACCGGCTGGCGGTGAGAATCCAGTTTCAAGACCTCAACCCGGTGGAATCGCATACGGTACACGGTGTGTACGGAGGTGGCTTTTCCGGCGGCTTGCTTTCCCTCACCGTAAATGGCGAGCGGGCTTACGGTGAAGAACGCTTTCCGGGGCCGATCGCAGATCTGGACGCCGAGTTGCGCCTCTATTTTCGCTTCAGCGCGGGTGGGCGGATTCGCTGGGAACATTTAGAGTTGCAGGAGTGCGACGCGGCAGAGCCCCGCCTGGTGACCATTGCCTGCCACCACGGGCCGCTAGCGAACGACGCAGCGACGATGGATTACTGGGAGCGATGGCTGGACTTCGCCGGGCAGAGCCGCTCGGATTTAACTCTACTGCCCGAAGTGTTCAACAGCACCGATCCCGTTGCCGCCGAAGCTGCAGACGGACCCGCATCGAAGTTACTCTCGGGAAAGGCGCGTCGCTGGAGAATGCTCACCTGCGGAACGCGCTACGAGCGTCGAGGCGATCTGATCTACAACACCGCCCGCCTGTTCGGGCGTGAGGGCGAGCTATTGGGCATCTATGACAAGCGGATTCTTTTTGAGGACGAGTTCGATCGAGGAGTCAGCCCCGGTCGCGACTGCGAAGTGTTTCGTACGGAGTTGGGTAATATTGGAATTATGACCTGCTATGAGGGGTGGTTCCCTGAAGTCACTCAAGCGCTGGCACAGAACGGGGCAGAAATCGTGCTCTTTCCAAATGTCGGCTACTACGTATCGCTGGGGCCCGCGCGTGCTGCCGACAACGGCGTGTGCCTGGTGGCGAGCAGCCTGAAAGCGCCTGCCGGTGTCTGGGATTCCAGCGGCGCCCGAGCCGGCGAAACAGAGTCCGAGCCATCCCGGGAGGCACCCGCCAGCATTCTTGATTGGCGACTATCGCTGGTTGACAAGATGTTAATCGCGACGGTCGACCTGTCCCGGAAATACTCTCCGCACTGGAAGGGGGGCCCGCTGATGTCGGCACCGGCCGGGCGAGCGGTTAGATGGAACACGATTTAGCCCGCAAGGAGCTCGTCGTTTCAGCTATCGCCTGATTGTTGCGCTGTCAGACAGAGATGCCAGCCCAACCGCCGTTCGAGTAAACGAAAGGCCGGGGTTGGCAGCCAGCGGAAATACCAGACGATCCTGTAGCGATAGCGTTGATAGTCGCTGATTTTGTAGGGGAAAATATGTTCGACTCGCGCATTGGTCACTTTGAACCCGTGGTTAGCAAGTAAGCGGGCCGCACTGCGTTTCGAGTAACTGTAAGTGACCGGGCATCCAGTCTGGGCTTCGGAGTGCCTGGCGACCAATGCGTCCATCCGCCAGAACCGCATTTTCCCCTCGGTCAGGAGGATCGCCAAGACCTTCCAGGACCATCGGTGATAGACCATCACCTTGAGTTTTGAGCCGGGCTGAACGTACTGGCGAAGCTGCGCGACTGCCCTCTCCGGATGAGGGGTATGGTGAAGAACGCCAAAGGAGTAGATCAGATCATATTTTTCGACGGGTAGGCACTCGTCAAGCCGCTCAGCATCTCCCTTCACGAACGTGATCCTATCGAGCAGTCCAAGGCTTTTTGCGCGTTCCCGAGCGATCTCAAGTGATTTTTCGGAAAGGTCCACGGCCGTAACCCAGGCCCCATAGCGCGCGAAGTTCATGGTATCGGTGCCGATGCCGCAGCCGATTTCGAGAACACGCTTTTCTCTCCACTGTGCAAAGTCTGCAAAACCCGGAATATGTGGCTCGACGAGATACTTGCGCGCTTCTACCTCGTCGAAGTATTCTTTACTGCCAACCGGCTTGGGAGAATGCAGGACATTGCAGGGTCGCTTGTTCCAGTAATCCTGCACGACGGCAATAGGAATAGATGCGAAAGGCGACTTTATAGCGCAACTCTTTATGGAGAGGAGTAACCGTTTGTCGAGTGCTAATCTCCAAGGAATTTTCCGGGATGCATGAAAAATGAAGTTAAACTACCGGCCGAAATTAATCGGCGAGCTGCTATCTCAGCGAGCTGCGAGTATTGAGCCATTCGTTTTAGCTGACGTGGGAGCGAGCGGTGGAATCCAACTGCATTGGCGGGCTTTCGGCCACTTGCTGCGGGCCGTGGGATTCGATCCTCTGGCCCGGGAGATCGATCGCCTGAACACTGAGGAAGAGAACGAGAGGGTGCGCTATTTTGCTGCGTCGGTAGGATACCGCCGTTACGCGGAATTACTTCCCAATCATGCCTTGCCGAACGATCAATCTTATTCGCGCAGCAGTTCCGTGCGCGCGCAGGAGTTGCTACGCTGCAATTACCCACAGACCTTCTTCGACCGGACACACAGCGGAGATTTCAATACGGAGCTGATCGAATTGGATGAGTACTTCTTAAAGCAGCATCCAGCCGCGGTGGATTTCATCAAAATCGATACCGACGGTCACGACTACGAAGTGCTCCTTGGTGCGGAGCAACTCCTCGCTCAATCGCCGGTCCTGGGAGTTCTGGTCGAAGCGGCATTTCATGGGCCAATTCATAGTTCTATCACGTCGTTTTCCACCATCGACGTTTTCTTGCGCAACCGCGGGTTTTCGCTTTTTGATATGGATGTCTGGCGGTACACCCGCGCGGCGCTACCGAAGCCCTTTCACTGGCGCTTGCCGGCGAACACTTCAGAAGGGCCGGTGGACTGGGCAGACTGCTTTTACCTCCGCGACGCCGCTATCGATGGATATGAGCAGACCTGGGATCTGCGCTTGTCGACCTCGAAACTCCTGAAATTGTGTTGCGTCTGCGAACTGTACTCGCTGGAGGATTGCGCGGCCGAGATTCTGGTGAAACATCGGGACCGGCTGGCAGAGTGCATCGATGTCGAGCGATATCTGGACCTCCTCACGCCGCCGCTACCGGACGGGAGTCGGGTAAGCTACCAAGGCTACAACGCATTCTTTAACCAGAACGTGGAGGCTTTTTACCCCGAGTCTTGAACCGGTCCCGGAACCACGGTCAAACTCGCAAGTCCATTCAATGATTTCTGTCGTTCTGTACGGGCGCAATGATGCGCATGGCTACAACTTGCATAAGCGCGCGGCCATTAGCATCAACTGCGTCGCGGAAATGCTGTCGCAGGCAGACGACGAGATCCTGTTTGTTGACTACAACACGCCGAGCGACCTGCCAACCTTCATCGAAGCTATCTACGACACCCTGACCACGAAGGCGAGATCTCTGCTGCGCGTGTTGCGCGTTCGGCCCGCCCTTCACGCGCGGATGGCCAAACAAACTCACTTGGTGGCACTGGAGCCACACTCCCGCAACATCGCTATCCGGAGGTCAAATCCGCGCAACCGCTGGGTGTTGTCCACCAATACGGATATGGTGTTTCTCCCCCGGGGAGACATTTTCAGCTTGTCCGCGGCCGTCCAAGACCTTCCGGACGGACTTTATATCCTGCCCCGCTTTGAACTGCCAGAGACGCTATGGGAATCGTTTCCGCGCAGCGACCCGGCAGCGATACTACATGCGTGTGAGGAACTTGGCCCGCGACTGCACTTGGACGAGGTGGCGCTTTCGCATCCCTATATGCGATTCGACTCCCCTGGCGATTTTCAGCTGGTCCCCCGCCAGGCGCTTTTTGCTATTCACGGCTTTGACGAGCGCATGGTTCACGGCTGGCATGCTGATTCGAACATCTGTAAGCGCTTCTACCTTTTTTACGGTCGCCGTACGGAGAGCCTTACGCACCGTTTGAAGGGCTATCACTGCGATCACACCCGCGTCGCCACGCTGGCGCATCGGTTGGATATCAAGCTTGAAAACGACCTCCAACAGTTCGTTTACGGCGTGGAGGAGCCAGTGGCGCATCATCAAGCCGGGACATGGGGCGTCCCCGACGAGCCGGTGGAGGAAATCGATCTGACAGACGGCCCGCAGGCTCGTTTCGTGTCTGCCCTGCAGAGAGTCTTCGTTGGGCCGCAGCATTCCGACTACCTCTCAGACGCAAACGATTTGCGAAACTACGTCTACTACCAGCCGGAACATGCACTTCCTCATTTGCTTGGGAATCTTACGGTCTATTCTCCGAACGCGAGATTCGCCTACGCCGGGAACAACCCGAGGATGCTCTTTCTGACCGCCCGTGGTGTCGCCGAAATGGGCTTCACCTACCCGCTGCATTACGACGAGCATTTGCTTTTGGCCGGACCTGGTCCCGATTTCGCATGCCCTAATTCATCGGGTCTATCAGCCGCAAACTACGACCTGATCATTTTCGATTTCGGCCTCGACAAGACTGGACTGAACCTCGGCGAAATCGCCCGGGTCACCGATTGGCCCACAGAGTTGAGGCACAGTCTAGGCGCCGTAGCCCGGACACTGGAGCGATGCGCGGAACTAAATGGCCTCGAGAAACGATCGAGCAGGCCAACACCGGACTTTCTGGTTCTTAATGCCAATCACCACATTTTCAGGGACTTTGTCGGGCAGTTTGTCCTAGCGACCGAAACGCCTTACAACACCCACGTCCGAAAAGGTCGTCCGCGCATCGGCCGTGAGCGCCTTTACCGGTCGCACGCATGGAAATACACCGAAGATGCCATGCGCTCTTTTTTTGGGTATGACAGCCAAAGTCAATCATTGCCGGTGGCGTCTGCAGGGCATTCCATCGATTTAACGTCGTCGGGTCGGTCAGGAATGCACAAAGATGGCCATTGGGGTGCAATGGATCCGACCGGGACCTGGATCGATGGGCGAGTTGCCTCCGTCATCTTCGGCGCCCCAACCCCGCCAGCAGCGGACATGCTGGTTTTTGTCCGCATCACCGAGGCTTTTCCTGGTCCCGCCGGCGAACCCATCCAGGTCCAAGTCCTCTTCGAAGGTGAACCTCTGGCCCGCTGGACCGTGCGTTCAAGGTTTGGCGTAGTCAACTACAAGCTTCTCTTACCCGGCCATCTATTGACTGGAACAGAGGTGTGCCGCCTTACCTTCAAGATCGAAAACCCGCAATCGACGCGATTGCACGCGGACCGCCGGGGACAGCAAACCATTGGCGAGGATCCGCGCGAGTTGGGCATCAAGGTCTCGCGGATCACTTTCGCAGGCACCGAGCGCATAAAATACGGGCTTGCCAAAACGGTCGATTTTACTGAAAAGGGCGAGGGTATGTTCCACGTCAATGAATCCTGGACTCAGCCTGACGACTTGGGTAGCTGGACACTCGGAGAGAACGCCAACCTTATCCTGTATCTGACGGAGCCGGCGGAAACTCCCGTCATCACCACTTTTTTTATAACGGATGTTGCTGTCAGCGAGGAATATCCCCATCTGAATATCTCGGTCGCTTTCAACGGGCGCAACGTGGCAACCTGGATCCTTGGCCCAAGCCGAATGCCGGAAGAACGAAAAGTCCTGGTGGCTCCGGACATTCTGCGCCTGCAAGATCCGCTCAATATTTCGTTTCACATCGACTCACCACGGACGGTTCAGGAATTAAAGTGGTCGGAGATCGATACCCGACTCCTGGGTTTCCGCTTGACGTCGTTCCGGATGGATCCCGTCGATATTCATAGATACAAGTTTGGCGAAATTATCGACTTCACCGCGGGTGGCAACGGACAGAGGTTTTTGGGGTCTCATTGGACGCTACCCGACCGCTATGGATCCTGGACAGTCGGAGAATCCGCTAGCCTGAGCGTGTGCTTCGAAGAAAAGCCGATCGAGCCTCTGGGACTATCGTTCGTCGTTTCCGATTGCATGGTATCCACGGGTTTTCCGGAACTCCCGGTGCGGGTCTCTGCCAACGGCCACTTGATTGGGGAATGGATCTTGGGTCCAGATCGGGTACCGCATGTGCGATCGATCGAATTGCCAGCGGGAGTGATCACGAAGAAAGCGGAACTGGATCTTGCTTTCGAAATCCCGACTCCGCGGACGCCCGCCTCGTTGGGATGGTCCCCCGCAGATTTGAGACCTCTGGGTTTACGTCTCGCGCGTGCCGCTTTCGGCGCAGCAAGGCTTACCATCCCGAGTTTCCAGGATGAGAATCGAATTCTGCCTGGATGGCGCCGGCGGCTGCTGGATTTTCCTGGGTCGATTATTCGGGGCTTACGGCTGGCAGCAAAAAGGGCGGTCTCCTAGTGCCCCGTCCTCTGGCCGGATTGCGCATTATTGCCACCATGCCGCCTTATACTTGGTTCGGGGGGGTGGATTTCAACTTCGCGGTTGAGATGGTAGAGGAATTACGCGACCTCGGTGCGATCGTCCTCGATCTGGACACCAGTGGATTCGTCACTGGTAACGAGCTTTATATCGAAGGCGCCATCGCTGCCTCAAAAGCTTTCCATCCGGAGGTGGCGATTTCCCTGCCTAACGCGGGCTACGCGCTTCTCTGCAAAACCTTCGGGCGGCAGAATCTGTTTCACGATATCCTGCAAATCCCCACGATCATGTTGTGGGATCACGGTCTTCTCCAGTTCCCAAAGCTGATCCTCGATCCGTTGCCGAAAAAAATGACCGAGTCTACCAACGGCTCGATCGCTCGCATTCGAGAAATCCTTGACCGTCCGCTCTACCATCACTACTCGCCAGACCAGGGCCATATTGCGGTAATGGACAAACTCGGCATCATCGATAGCGCCAAGGTGCATTCGTTTCTTCAACCCGCGTATCCCAACTTTGTCCGACACGGATATGGAAGTCCTCTCACCAACGCCTACAGAACTCGCACGGCGTTCGCTGGGAATGTCTATCTCAGTGCCTCTCAAAACCTGCCGTTTCGCAATCAACCGGTGCTTACCGGTATCGAGGCGAGAATGCTGCATTCGAAGAAGAACCGGCTCACGGCCTGCCTCTGGGACTTGCTGACGGCCGAAATCGCTGCTCTCGACCGCGACACCCGCAACAGCTTTGGTCTGGAGCCGGATTCCACTTTTTTCTGGAGTTTCGCTCATGACGAGATCGAGATCGTCGGCAATACAGAAGCGCGCCTTGCCATATTGGCAGGGCTGACGCATGAGTACGATTTTTTCGGTAATTTCCTGGAGCCTGAGAGCGTTTCAACGCTGCGCGATAGGTTTAGAATGACCTTCCGAAAGAGCCTTGATTACTTTACCGAACTGCCGCTGCTGTTTATGAACACCGAGGTCGTAGTGGATGTTATCAACCTTGGCTATAACTCCGGGGTGTCGCCCAAAATTATGGGCTGCCTGGCCTGCGGTGGTCTGGTCTTGTTCGATTACAAAGAAGACTTTTCTCAAAGCCTCGGAACAGTGGGCAATCAGGTGATGTACCACGATTTGTCACAACTCAATGCTTTGGTGGACGAGTACCTGAGCAATCCGCGAGAGCGTTGGGAAACTTCGCGCTATCTCCAACATCAAGTGTGTACCCGGTTCAGTTTCCGAGCCTTGTGCGAACGAATATTGGCCGATGAGCCTTTCTGGCGAAATTAGCGCGACGGCTGCAGGTGCCATCATCCGTGGAATCGGCGTGATCAGAGCCTCAACTCTTCTTTCAGGCCGGCGCCGCCTCCACCGTTGCCGGCAGCGTGATTTCGGTGAACTCGTCGTTCGCCAGGCCCCAGTCTTTCCGATTGAAAATCATCGTGGAATTGAAGCGACGCATCTGTTCGGCCCAAACGACGTATTCCCGATACTCGAGCCACGGGATGCCTTTGGCGGCGATGCGGGCAAACAGTTCGGCCCGGCCTTCCGGTGTCCAACCCGAGCCAGTCTGGTGCTCGATATGGTAGATGCGCATCGGGTCACGCAGAATCTCCTCACAAAAGCCGGCGTGGTGCGCGGCACAGCACAGGACAGAATCAATGTGCATCGAGAAAACATCGAACTCTGGGTATCCACGCAGGTCGAACCATTGTTCTCTCCCCATCAGGGTGAAATCGCCGCAAGCGTTAGTGTGCAAAAACAAAGGTGAGAGAGCCGAAGAACGCGGCATTTCCGGCGACTGAAACGGCCGTGTACGTCCGGCGGGACTGGTCTTGGGTCGCCGTGCCCCCGGTTTTCGCGAAGATCCGCGCCAGACCCGCCATCAAGGGGCCGACAGGCACTGGGATCTGAACCACGGGACCACCATTCGCAATCCGAGTGGCCAAGCTCTGCAATGAGGCAAAAGGATGCAGAGCCATCTTGAGCAGGCTGGCTTGGCTCCGTTTGACTCTGACTTCTCGCCGCGGTTCGCCCCTCATCGCTGGCGGCTTTTTCGCCGCTTCCCCACCAGCAGCGAAACACCCGGAAGTTCACGATGCGGGGGTCATGCGGCGAGACGTTCACCCCCACCGATTACGCAAAAGTGGAATGACGAGCAGCCCGCCGGAAATGGAACCGGCACTTTGGTCCGGCTTTCCACCACCGTGGAGCAGAGTTCGACGCCGTCATCCGTCACCGCCCGGAGCACGAATGGCCTGCCTCCTGCCCCAAAAGCCGGCTCGATATCGAAAATCAACGGGGGCGGCTGAACGTTGGATGGCTGGACGAATACCTGCGCGTTATTTTCCGCGCAGCGGAAAACCCCTTCTGGCAGTCGCGCTTTCCACGCCGAACCAGCCCGGACCAAAACTCACACCCGAATCCGGCTCCGCGACGTCCATCGATTCGAGAGCGCGACGACCTTCCGGAGTGATTCGGAAGGTGCCTTCTCTGGTGTTGACGCGGATCAAGTGGCTTCGGCAGTAAGCCAGCTGTTCGTCTAGCGGGCCATCCATAGGAACGTCGGACATTACGTCATAACGATCGATCCTATACATGCGGCGCGATTCCAACTTCCGTGCGGAGAGATACTCGACTAACTCGTCCGAAAAAATGATATCGATATTGGTCGCCAGGATAAACTGCCCACGCGCTCGCCGAATGCCAACATTTTTGGCGATCATCTGATAAAGCGGCAATGCCTCGCTGTACTGGTAACGCCGATGGATGTCAGGGGGAACGCCAATGAATCTCACGTGGCACGGTTCGAGCGAGGAGGGCCACTTCAGAGCATCGATCAGAGGAGGACGGATATCGGGCGGATTCCACTCGACGACAATCAGCTCGCTGGCGAGATGATGCCGCTTCGTCTGGTTGATAAATGCGTTTACGAAGGCCTGCATCCGACCAAGAAGATTACCCCCGTGGTCGTCATTGCGCGCGGTGACCACGACGGATAAATAAGGATTCGCCCGGCTCATGGTTTGATAAAGCACCTCTCGGCTTGCACCAATTTAATCGAGCCGCGGTCCTACCTGCAATCTTCACCATCGCGACCGCCAAATTGGGCAGCCACACTGCGATTTCATTCTGACAATTCTCACAGCAATCAGCGAGATAGATTCTTGACTTTTTAAGAAGTTCTAACAACTAATGAAACCACCTTAAAAAACAAAATATTCTGGAATTCCACTCCTTGGAAGACCCTTTCTCCTCCGCGGTGGATCTCCCTTTACGGGTCGCGGTTCCGCGCTGAATACCCAGAGTTCGAAAGGAACAGAAGCGGATGCGATTTCGATCATCGGTTTAGGGAAATTGGGTGCGCCAATGGCGGCCGTAATGGCCGAGAAGGGCAACACCGTAATCGGCGTGGATCTCAGCCCGTCGCCGGTAAAATTCATCAATGACGGTCGAGGCGCCGGTCGATGAACCGGGCCTGGCCGAGTTGATCGCCAGAAATCGCCATCGCCTTTCAGCCACCAACGTTCTCAAGCACGCGGTAGCAGATACCGAGGCAACGTTCATCATCGTTCCGACGCCATCTGAGGCGGATGGCGCTTTTTCACTGCGCCACGTCCTGGGCGCTGCGGAATCCATCGGGCAGGTTTTGCGGGATAAGTCCAGCTATCACTTGGTGGTACTATCCAGCACCGTGATGCCCGGATCGACGGAAGGTAAAGGTGCTTTCCGGTATTGGAAAGGGCCTCGGGGAAGCACTGTGGGCAGAGATTTCGGCCTGTGCTATAACCCTGGAATTCGTGGCCTTGGGGAGCGTGATCCAGGACATGCTTCACCCAGACGTCATTCTCATCGGGGAATCCGATCAGCGGTGCGGTGACATACTGACTGATCTGTACCGAAACGTTTGCGAGAACCGACCAGCGATCTGCCCGGATGAACTTCGTGAACGCGGAGCTGACCAAGTTAGCAGTTAACACTTTTGTGACTACGAAGATCTCTTACGCCAACATGCTCGCAGAGTTGTGCGAGACCCTGCCGGGGGCGGATGTCGAAGTGGTTACCGCTGCGATCGGGAGTGATTCGCGCATCGGGCGCAAGTGCTTGAAAGGTGCCCTGGGCTATGGCGGTCCTTGTTTTCCACGCGACAACGTGGCCTTCGCCGCTCTAGCGCGTCAGCGCGGAGTGCCGGCGACATTGGCGGAAGCGACCGATAGACTCAATCGCCGCCAAGCGCCTCGCCTTGTGGATTTGATCCTCAAGCGATTACCGAAGAACGGGGTGGCGGGAATCGCGGGTCTTGCCTACAAGCCGGAAACCAACGTGGTGGATGAATCTCAGGGAATGACGCTAGCAAAGAACCTGCTCTCGAAAGGCGCCTCCATCGTAGTCTATGATCCCATGGCCATGGCAAACGCTCGACCTCACCTGGCCGGCGACGTCCGCTTCGCCCATTCGCTGAAGCAGTGCCTGGACCAAGCGAATGTTCTGGTGATCACGACCCCCTGGGAGCAGTTCAAAGGCATTTCGCCGGCGGATCTAAACCACTCCAACGGAGTTCCGACCGTGATTGATTGCTGGCGGATTCTCTCGCCCCAGAGATTCGCGAAGTCGGCCAACTATGTGACTCTCGGTGTGGGCGCCGACCAAGGAGAAGAAGAGAAGGCAGTTTTCCACACCCGCGAGAAGATTCTGGCGAACGCTTAGATGCTGAGAGGCTAAGATTATGCAGCGGAAGGTACGTGTCGTGGTTACGGGAGCTGGTGGCTTCATCGGGCACCACTTGGTGACCTATCTGAAGAGCCTTGGGTATTGGGTTCGAGGTGTCGATCTCAAGGATCTCGCGTACGGCCCTCAGACGCGGATGAATTTCAACTCCTGGATATGCGGAGGTTGGACCACTGCCTGAAGGCCACGCGTGGGATGGACGAGGTGTACGCTCTGGCGGCGGACATGGGCGGCATGGGCTTCATCTCCCGCCATCACGCCCGGATTCTCTACCACAATTCACTGATCAACCTCCACACCCTTGAGGCCGCTCGCATCAATGGCGTTAGCCGCTACTTCTACACGTCGTCGGCGTGCATCTATCCGGAGTACAAGCAACAGCACGCCAAGGTCACGCCACTTAAAGAAGAGGACGCGTACCCTGCTCAGCCGCAGGACGCCTATGGCTGGGAAAAGCTGATTTCGGAACGCCTGTGCATGCACTATCGCGAGGAGTACGGTATCGAGACGCGCGTGGTGCGATTCCACAATATTTTCGGGCCGCTCGGGACCTGGAATGGCGGCCGCGAGAAGGCGCCCGCGGCGATTTGCCGGAAGGTCGCGATCGCGAAGCTCACTGGGAATCCGGTAGTCGAGATCTGGGGGGACGGTGAGCAGACACGATCGTTCTGTTATATCGATGACTGCGTGAAAGGCATCCACCGACTGATGCGATCGGACTATCACCAACCGATCAACCTTGGCCAGGAACGGCTGGTCACGATTAATCAATTGGCTGAGATAGTGGCTGTCATCGCCGGCGTGGCGATCGAGAAAAGGCACGCCTCGGGGCCCATAGGCGTGCGCGGCCGCAATTCGGACAACACCCTGTTGCGTAAAGTGGTGGGATGGGAACCCGAGATTTCGCTCGAAGAGGGACTTGCGAGAACCTACCGTTGGGTTGAAGAGCAGGTGAGGAAGAGCTTGTCGGAATCCAGCAGGGTGGTATTGCCTGCCCGCCAGCAGCTGATCGCTACCGGAGCGACGGAATGAGTTCCCGCGACTTCATCATCGTCCGCAGCTGGATATCGTACCGGTGGAAGAACTGTCTATCAGAATGCGATTCCTGGAGCTCTACCGAAGGCAATGATCGAATTGGGTTTCTGTTGAGATCGCTCGAGCAGTCCTTTCGCGGGTCCTCATCACGGGGTCTCCCGGTGTCACCATCTGTTTTAGTTTTGCCCTCCGGTCCCGGAGATTGGAAAACCACGAATGGACACGAATGAACGCGAAGGGAATCGCTTTAGTTAGCGCTTGAATTGAACCGCGAGAAGGCGCGCTCAGGAACGGACTCGCCGCATGATCCCGAGAAACATAATTTCTGACCAAAACTTTGTTTCCTTTGCTGCCTTCTGTTCAAATCCTCTTCCGTTGCTTCTGTGAGCGCTTGAACCGGAGAAGTCGCGCTCAGGAAAGGACCCGTCGAATGATCGCGCTGGAAACTCTATTTCTGAACAGACTTCGTTGCCTTTGCTGACTTCTGTTCAAATCCTCTTTGCTTCCTTCTGTTCAAATTTGGCGGAGGCACTGATCCAGCACTTCTGTTGTTTGATCGATGTCGGGCTCCGAATGCATTAGGCAGAGGAAGCCTGTTTCAAACTGGGAGGGCGCGAAATAGACACCCTGTTGGAGGCAAAGATGAAAAAATTTCCGGAAGGCAGCTAGATCGGACTTCATGGCGTCCGCGAAACTCCAGACCGGCTCTTCCGTGAAGAACAGGCAGAACATCGAACCAAGCCGATGAAATTGGTAGCCCCTTCCGAGGTGGTGCAGAACTTTCCGGACGCCACTCTCCATCTTCTGACCAATCTCCTCGAGCTGTCGCCAGCCATCGACTCGCTCCAGTTCTCGCAGTTGGGCGAGCCCGGCCGCCATCGCCAGCGGATTGCCCGAAAGGGTTCCAGCCTGATAAACTGGTCCGTCCGGAGATAGAAAATCCATGATGTCTCCTCGGCCGCCAAATGCCCCGACCGGCAGACCGCCTCCGATGACCTTCCCCATTGCCGTGAGATCGGGTTTGATACTGGCTACCGCCTGGTATCCGCCCTTCGCGACGCGAAACCCGGTCATCACCTCATCAAAGATGAGTAGTGTGCTGTACTGATCACAGAGTCGGCGGAGGCCCTCGTAAAATCCTGGTTGTGGAAAAAAAAGTCCGGCGTTGGCCGGGACGGCCTCAACGATCACCGCGGCGATTTGCTCCCCGAAATTTCGAAAGGTTTCGGCAAGCATTTCGGGGTTATTGAAGGGGATCGCGATGGTCAGTTGCGCAAACTCAGGCGGTATGCCGGCGCTATCCGGGGTACCGTGCGTTAGCGCCCCGCTCCCGGCCTTGACCAACAGCGAATCGACGTGCCCGTGATAGCAGCCTTCAAATTTTACGATCAGTTTACGTCCGGTAAAGCCTCGGGCTAAACGTATACACGACATCGTCGCTTCCGTGCCGCTGTTTACCATGCGGACTTTCTCGACAGAAGGCACCCAGGTGCAAATCAATCGAGCCATTTCGACCTCAAGCGGATTTGGGATGCCGTAGCTAAGGCCCGCCAACGCTGCTTCTCGAACCGCCTTTACGACGACATCCGGAGCGTGACCAAGGATCGCCGGACCCCAGGTGCCGACATAGTCAATAAGCTCTCGCCCCTCAACATCCCAAATATGTGATCCTTTGGCTCTTGAAACAAAGAACGGTTCTCCTCCCACATTCCGAAATGCTCGGACCGGAGAATTGACACCCCCAGGGATGAATCGCTTGGCCTCGGCAAACAGTGAGGAATTGGTCATCATTTAGGTTTTGAGTTTTGGGTTTTGCGTGTCGGGCGGGGCGCCCCAAAATGCGCGCAGCAACAGAAAATATTTTTAACAGAAGGTAGCAAAGGAAACAAAGACGATTCAGGAATTGGGGTTTGGCCGGGACGGTCGTCAAATTTCGACCGTGAGATCATGTGCGCGCCGCCCGACAGCATTTTTGTCGGACGAATTGATGAGTCAGGAGAATTCCGGGTCATTCCGCCAGCCCACATTCTCAACCCAATCTTCGTTTCCTTCGCTACCTTCTGTTCAAAATCCCCTTTGTTTCCTTCTGTAAGGCTCCCCCGGTTCCCGACCGCCGCCGAATCAATTCCGGAACACTCGGCTCGGCCGCCCTATTCCCAACCCAAATCTTCGTTTCCTTCGCTACCTTCTGTTCAAAACTCTCTTGGCTTCCTTCTGTAAGGCTCCGACCGACTCCCGATTGCCGCCGAATCAATCCCGGAAAATTCGGCGCTATTCCCAACCCAAATCTTCGCTTCCTTCGCTACCTTCTGTTCAAATTCTCTTTGCTTCCTTCTGACCGGCTTCGCTTCCTTCTGTTAGACACTGAAGCCGGCCAGGCGGTGATCGAGCGGCCAGGTATCCAAAATCTCGAAGTTCTCGATCCGCCAGGATCCGCCTTCCTGGATCATCGTGAAAAGGGCGGGGGTGACCTGGTTACGGGCGCTCAAGAAAAAGACCTGAACGACGGCGCGGTGATGTTCCAGGGAGGTTGGTCCAAATTGTAACCTTTCGGCACGGGAAATACGCCCGTACTCGGTACGAATCTTGGAGACATACTGCACGAGGGTAAAATGCTCCTGTGCGGCCCTCGACGCCTGGTCGTACGCCTTTCCAAAGTCATCGGATCGGCAAGCCTGAAATTGCGCAAAGATCACTCCAAAGAGAGGTCTGGGATCAAATTCGGCTTCAACCCGCTGGCGCCAAACGTGAGTGGCAACCGCGGCCATGGCGCAGACGACAAAAAAACTCGTCAAAACGAACGATTTCAGCCGAGGCATCATGCGACCTTCGGATTCAGTGACCTCAAATAGCTAAATGAATAAATCCCAGAAGCGTGTCCATCCATCCATTCGGGCTGAACTGCATATCCGCCCACCGCTGTACAGCGCTTTAGTTGAACGCTTTCGGGTCCGAGCTTGACCTCCCCCTTGTACACATTTCCCAGTAGATCCTGCTCACCTGCGCACAGGGCGCACGGACATCGCCTGCGCATAAAATCGAGAGGCAAGTAGGTTTCGGTTCCGTCCGTCCATCGAAGAGCAAGCTCGTTGCCGATGACCGTCATGTTTTCCAGGCCCTGCTGCATCGATTCTACTTTAGTGTCCTGCCTCGAAATATCATGTATTTTGTTGCGGTCATCGGGGATAGGACGGGCGCCGGAGGTCAGTGAGAGCACCTGACGTCTCATTGACTCTGATGCGGAACGAGCTTAGGAAGGGTGATCATGAGTATCAGCTATTTTGCCGAGTGCACTGTCCTGATCACGGGAGCATCGGCAGGGATTGGTCGTGAATTCGCGCGCCAATTAGCCCCTGTGGTGAACACGATGGTCCTGGTCGCGCGCCGGAATGATCGCCTCGAAGCGCTTGAACAAGAGCTAAAGATAGTTAATCCACGACTGGAAATTTATTGGCGGCAACTTGACCTCCGTGATCAAGCTGAACTTGAGAGATTTTGCGATTGGCTCGATGAAAGCGGGTTATCGATTGACCTGCTGGTGAATAATGCCGGCTTAGGAGATCGCGGGCCGTTTATCGACGCCGAATGGGCACGCCTCCATGCGATACTGCAAGTTAACGTTACAGCTCTCACCTATCTCACCTACCGGATCCTTCCCGCGATGCGAAAATCGGGTTGTGGCGCCATTTTGAACGTGAGTTCCTCGGCCGGCTTTTTGCCGGTGCCGAATTTAGCGGTGTACGCCGCTACCAAGGCCTATGTAACGAGCTTCAGCGAAGCGATAAGGGCGGAGCTCCGGAACTCCAACATCACCGTGACAGCTCTTTGCCCGGGGCCGGTCGTAACGGAGTTTGGCGACATCGCGAGCCGCGAGCCGCAAGGTTACGTTTCTCCCATGCCTGAAATGTTTACGGTCTCGGTACAGGCAGTGGTCCATCAGGCATTGCATGCCGTCTCACGGGATCGGGCACGAATTATTCCCGGGATTCTCGTCAATCTTGCGATGACCACTTTGGTTTTCGTTCCGATGTTTATCAAGCGGCTGATCCTCAACGCGCAAGCCGCACGAGAAAAGGCCTCTTCTTCGCCACCGACACCCCGGGGCTATGAGATCTCGGGCATGGTATAGGTCGACTGCATGTTTGCGCAGGTCTTTTATTACGTTTTTGGAATAGTGGCAATCGCCGGCGGGGCGCTAGGATATGCGCGCGCCAACAGCAAGCCTTCTCTGATCGCCGGCAGCGTGAGCGGAGTTCTCTTGATCATCGCCGGACTGCTCTCTCCAAGTGTACCCGGTTTTCTTCTCGCACTGCTGGTCTCCATTCTGTTGTTGGCACACTTCGGTCGGTCCTATGCGGCTAAGAAAAAACCGATGCCGGCGATTCCAATGATTGCCCTTAGCGCTGTCTGCATTGTTTTGACCGTGATCGCCTGGTTTGCCCGATAGCGACTTCATGCGAACCGACTCGCCTCCGCAATTTGGGATTCGGGTCTGGCTGGCGGGTATTATGGCTTGCGCACTCACCAGTTGCCCAGGACCGAAGCCCGCCATTCCTGAGACCCCAAGCCCGCCTCCGCCCACTGCCGCTCCCACTGTTGCTCCGACTCCCACCGCGCTGCCCGAGGCGTTCGTCCCGTCATCGCGGATGGAGACGGCACGACTATTCAACGGTATCGAGATTCATTCGCGCGTCACGACGTCCGAAGGTTCTCCGGCAGTTATAGAGCGTAAGGCACCCGACTCCTATCTCCTCGATCTCGAACTCAAAGTACAGATCCCGAAAGCTGCCCAGACCCTGGAGGAACTGGCCGGAGCGGACCCGTTGATCGGTACGGTTTTGCCAGGTTTAAAAAGCGAACTTCCCACCGCCACAGTATCGAGCTTCTACCACGGCCTTTACCAGTTGAAGGTGGACGCTCTCAATCGGACTCTGACTCGCCTCGATCAGCTGGTTTCCCGTCATAATTTTTTTGACTGCAACACGATCCTGGAACTCAAGAATCCCGAAACCAATCGGAAAGCGCTTTTGATTCAAAGCGACATGGACGTGAATGCCGACGGATCCGACGCCGATCGTGTCTCCGACGTGGATGGTTCAACGGCAAATTTCCAACCATTCACGAGTTATCGCTGGCCGAAGAAGACGAATAAAACGAACCAGTTCATTTCGGAGCGAGAAGAAAAATTGAAGCAGCTTGAGTCTGACTACGAAGCAAAAACAACGACGCCCGAACGCAAAAAACTCCTCAAGGAACAGCTGGAACAAGTTCAAAGGGAATTGGGCGATCTGAAAAAATACAGCTTTCTCATCGCCAAAGTCGATCCCTACGTTGTCTTGCCCGGTTTTATGTTCCGGCAGTCTAACCATCCGTTTCAGCCAAAGCTCGGAGATTACGTTGTCGTGATCTATCAGGGGAAGCTCTATCCGGCCCTTCTGGGCGATGTTGGGCCATCCTACAAGGTCGGCGAGGCTTCTTTGCGGCTTTGCAGCGAACTGGATCCGCGATCGAATGCCTACAACCGGCCGGCCAGCGATCTGAATATCACATACCTTGTCTTTCCAGGATCCGCGGAAGACCCGCCCGGCCCACCCGATTTGCAGAAGCTGCATGATCGTTGCGCGACTCTGCTAAACGAGATTGGGGGCTACACTGGTCAACTTTGGGCGTGGGAAGACGTCCTCGCCAAGCCATCTCCTTCTCCACCATCGAGTGCCACCCCGCTAGGAACCGCCTCTCCGACACCGACGCCGGATAAGTAGCCAGTAGCTACGTAGCCGGTAGCCAGTAGCCGAGCAGCGCGAGCAGGCCAAGGAGCCGAGATGTCCCCTCGTCCGCCTCTCATCTCTCACCTTCTGACTACTGACTACTTGGCCTCTGGGTACTCCCACTTATCTTCTGGATAAAGTAATCAGAAGAGTTACATTAGGGCAATGCAAAGTTGCCGCTTTACCTTTGCTGTCCATGTGATGGCCGTACTGGCGTTGGAGAAGGCTGATTGCTGCCCCTCCTCGCGTTTGGCGCAGACCGTGAACACCAACCCGGTCGTTATCCGTCGACTCCTGATCGAACTCCAGGAGGCTGGACTCATTTCTACTTTGCGGGGTCCGCGCGGCGGAGCAGTCCTGAAACGCAAACCGGAAAATTTGACTCTCCGCGAGATCCATAGCGCAGTCGATCGAGGCAACATCTTTGGTACGCATCCCAAGCAACCGTCGCAGGAATGCCCTGTCGGTAAAAGAATCGGCAAGGTGATGCAACGTATCCAAGATCGGGCAAACCAGGCACTCGAACGAGAGCTCGGGAAAATGACGCTGGCGGACGTGCTTCGTGATTTACGGAGAAGTTGAAAAAAGTTTCACTTGATTTGTAACGTAGCTAGTTACATTTAGTTTCGCTTACCTGTATTAGAAGGGGAATATTATGCTTTCTGAATTTGAACCGACTTGGGCCCCCGTCCTTCTGGCAAATCCCAACGATAGTTCGCCCTCGACGAGGCGCTCGTTTTCCGACGACCAACTGCTGGACGCTTACTCAGAGACCGTGAGTGGAGCCGCGAACGATGTCGCTCCGGCGGTGGTGAATATTCAGGTCAAAAATCCATCATTAGGCAGACGCGGCGAAGGCGGCGGCAGCGGCTTCATTATCGCCCCGGATGGCTTCATCCTGACCAACAGTCACGTCGTCCATGGCGCCAAGTCGATTGAGGTCACTTTGCACGATGCGCGAACCTTCACCGCAGCCCTGGTTGGGGATGATCCGGATACCGATTTGGCCGTAATTCGCATTGACAGTGCGCAACTTCCTTTCCTGGCGTTTGCAGACTCGAAGAAGCTGCGGGTTGGCCAGATTGCGATCGCGATCGGAAGTCCGTATGGTTTTCAACAAACGGTTACCGCCGGGGTGGTCAGCGCGTTGGGCAGGTCGATCAGGGCGCAATCAGGCCGCTTGATGGATGATATCATTCAAACGGACGCGGCGTTGAATCCAGGAAACTCCGGCGGCCCATTGGTAAACTCTTCCGGCCAAGTCATCGGCGTAAACACGGCTGTTATCCTGTCCGCACAAGGACTTTGCTTCGCGATCGCGGCTAATATGGCTCAATTGGTCGCGGCGTGGCTTATTCGAGACGGTAAGATCCGGAGGAGCTATCTGGGATTAGCGGGGCAAAACACCACCATCCATCCCAGATTGGTTCGCCACCACAAGCTATCCAATAATCAGGGCGTCTTGGTGGCCGGAACAGAACAAAACGGTCCGGCTCAAAGAAGCAGTCTGGCGGAGGGAGACATCATCATCGCTTTTAAAGGTTCGCCGATCTCGAGCATCGACGATCTTCATCGTGCGCTGGTTGGAGACGAAATTGGAATTAAATCGCCTTTGACCGTGATCCGCGGTGTAGAGATGATGGACCTGATCGTCGTACCTCAGGAGTTGCCGCCGAGCCAAAAGGCGTAAAGACAAGGAGTCGGGAGACAAGCGTCAGGAACATACCACGGGCGAGCGGGCGTGAAAATTTGAGGAGAAACTCCTGGCTCCTGGCTCCTGGCTACTTCCTGATTATTTCATTGATCATTGGCACTCCTGTGGTGATCTCTTACCAATGACCTTCGAACAGAAAGTCCGGATCGCGGAAGGGTACACGGAACTCGGTATGCTTGACGATGCGTTGACACAATTGGACGAGCTTGATCCGGAGTACGGTGATCGCCTGGAGATTCTGCGAATGCGAATCGACGTCGTTCTGCAAAAACGGGATTGGCCGAGCGGTCTCCAGCTCAGTCTCCGGATTTGCGGCGCGCATCCAAGTGAATCCTGCGGCTACATTCATGCCGCGTTCTGCCTTCATGTACTGGGGAGGACGTTGGAGGCGAAAGAGACACTCCTGGCCGGACCGGCAGGGCTTCTCGATGAGCCGGTTTACTACTACAACCTTGCTTGTTACGATACGGTTCTAGGCAATCTGGAGCAGGCAAAGATTTACCTGCGCGCCAGTTTTCGTCTCGACAAATCTTTCCGGGAACTGGCCAAGAGCGATCCGGACTTGCAGCGGATCAAGGATGAACTCTAGGAGAACGCCCCGAAAGGGGACGCAAGATTGCCTGGATCAATCCCACACCAATCAGCAGATGGATCTTGAAGGATTGATTGATCTTTTCGCCGAGAACTTCGTCAAATTAGACGAAGTAGGCGCCTCCGTTTGCATCTGGTGGCGCGGCGAGCAGGTTTTGCATCTGGCCAACGGATACCGCGACCGCGAGAAACGTTTGCCGTGGACGACGCAAACGCCCATTCTAATCTGGTCAGCGACGAAGGGCCTTACCTCTGCCTGCCTGATTCACGCCGCGTCCCAGCATGGCATCGATTTGCATCGGCGGGTGGCCGATTTCTGGCCTGAATATGGGCAGAACGGGAAGAAGGATACGACTATTCTGCATCTCCTATCGCATCAAGCCGGCCAGGTGGCTCTTCGCGACTCCTCAGTGTCGATCTTGGACCATGATGCCGTCGCTGATCAGCTTGCCCGCCAGGAACCTTTCTGGAAGCCCGGGGATGCCCATGGCTACCATCCCAGGACCTATGGATTTCTGGCCGACGAGTTGGTCCGCCGGATAACGAACGGAACATCCCTTAGTACTTACTTTCGGCTTGTTTTCGGCGAACCGCTGAAACTGGATCTCTGGATTGGTGTACCCGAGGCAATCGCGCACGAGGTGGCTCCAATTTTTGCGCCGCGAAAGGCCCGGGCCCAGAATTCCGAGGAACCCTTCTACCAGGCTCTCAGCCAGCAAGATTCCCTGACCCGGAAAGCGTTTTCCACTCCCACAGGCCTCCATTCTCCATCGCAGATGAACGATCCAAAAGTGCGCCGACACTCTCTTCCCTCATTAGGCGGAATTGGCACAGCTGGAGCCCTGGCGCGATTCTATCAGGCTTTATGTTCGGATGAGATCTTTTCAACGGAGATGATCCGCCAGATGGGAACGATTCAATGCGAAGGTAAAGATGAAGTTCTCCGAATCGACACCGCTTTCGGGGTTGGCTTCATGAAAGATCCGGTGGTCGCCGGTAACAAAACTCGACGGATTTTTGGTAACTCGGTGACCGCCTTCGGTCAACCCGGGTCGGGAGGCAGCCTCGGTTTCTGCGATCCGGAAAACGAAGTGGCCTTTGCCTACGTGATGAATCAGATGGAGCCGGGGCTCTTCCCGAACGCAAAGTCGCTCAGGCTCGTGAAGCACCTCTATGATGTGTCTCTGAAATCCGCCTCCGCAGCCAATGCTACTGGGGAGACGGAATGAGCCTTACTCCGATCGAACCGGTCCTGATTCTATCGGACTTGCACCTTGGCCACCGTGCCTCGCTAATAGAACATCCCGACCAGCTGGCGCCGCTTTTGCACGGTCCCGGCTCGGTGATTTTCAATGGTGACACGGCGGAAATGCGGAATGCGGAAGATCGCGTGATTGGCCGAAAGCTTGCTGCCGATCTGGCCCGGCTCTGTCATCAGGCGGGCAGAAAGGCATTTTTCCTGAATGGGAATCATGACCCGACCGTCTCCAACACGAATCACCTGGATTTGGAGAGCGGCGCGATTCTGGTGACGCATGGTGATATCCTTTTCCTGGATCTGGCGCCCTGGAGTCGAGACGCAAAACATTATCGGGTGAAACACCGAGAGATCCTGGCCGGCCTCGGTCCGAACGACTATAACGATTTCGAAAAGCGGCTTTTGGCGACCAAGCGGACGGCCATCGAACTGCAGCTGATTGAGGAACCGCTGACGAGCGGACCCGCGCCCGGCCTTCGACTTTTCATTCGCCAGTTGTGGCCGCCGTTTCGGCCGCTGATGATCTTAAAAGCCTGGTTTGAAATCCCTGGACGAGCGGCCAATCTGGCTCGTGTTTTCCGACCGCAGGCGCGTTTCATCCTCGTCGGCCACACCCATTATCCGGGCGCTTGGAACGTTGCACCGAGGGTGGTCATCAATACCGGCAGCTTCGTGCCTTATTTCGGAGCTTACGCCGCAATCATCGAATCCGGCCGGCTCGAAGTGCGTCGCATTGATCGCGTCAAACGCAAATTCGTGCTTGGCAAGCGGGTGGTGAGCTTTGCGATCGAACGCGTCCATCCAGTCGAAGGGTTCTGACGAATGCGCTGCTTTTCGTCATTTCTCCCAAACCGGGACCCCCGCAAGCCCTCTCGTGAACGACCTGCAGCTCAGACATCCGTGCCGGCGAAACACGTGAAAGGGAATGGCTCGCACGGAGGTCACGGTGGTCACGGAGTTAATTAATTAATTTAATTTTAATTTGGGTTGTTCAAAGGATTTGTGGCGAGGCACCGTTTAAATAACGTCAGCAAACGAATTATCAACAATTACAAAAAACCTCTGTGACCTCCGCGCCCTTTGTGTGAGGTTTTCCTATTTTCGCGGCCTTAAGCGCCGAAAGGGGAACGCGAAAATCTACAGAGCGATGTCCTCGCGAGTTTCAGCAGCCGCACGCATCTGCTCACGATAAACCTCGATCAATTGCGCATAGGTCGCCGATGGACGATCACCCAGGTGGTCCTCCACGAGCCGGTCGCTGCCTTTGGCATAGTTAATCGAATAGAGTCCGAATCGCGGGGTAAAGGATCCCCACTCATAGTTATCGAACAAGGACCAGTGCAGATAGCCGATCAAAGGGGTATCCGACCTGACGATTTTCATTATCTCTTCGATATGCACCCGTAAAAAATGGCTGCGAGTCATCCGATCGCGGCGCAAAGTGTTCTTATTATCGATCCTTCGCCGGAGGGCCATCCCGTTTTCGGTAATCAGCACCGGCCGATCTCCAAAATCTTTGCTGTAGTAGTCGCAAAAAAAACGCATTCCGTCCGGCAAAACCCGCCAGTCCCACCATTTGCTGGTGACGCTATTCATGAGCCAGCTTCGCAATGATTTGTTTTTAAATTCGTGATCCCACCAGACCGGATGACGAAACATGTGCGTCGCGAACGGATCGTAATAGTCGAGCCCAATATAATCGAAGGCCGAGGTTCTTTCAGCCGCGTAGAGTTCTTCGACTAGAGGAGCAAAGCATTCCGGTAAAAATGTTTTGTAACCCATCCAGTTACTAATTCTCTTCAGATAATCTCCGAAAAAGTAAGGGATATCCTTTTTGAGCGGAATTCTGGCCGCGGCGAACGCCATTTCGAACTGGTGAATCTTGTCAAAAATGTAGTCACGAAGTTCGCCCACCCCGATGCCGCGCTCCCGCACAGAGATGAGGTCGAGCAAAATCTTATCCGACCAATAAAGGTCGCTACAGTAATTGTTTAACGTGACCATGGGTTCCGGCCAACCTTGCTCGGCACAAATCCGATGGATCAAGTTGTAGGCGCGAACATGAGTGACCAGGATGTGGCGGTAAACCTCAAGCAGCGTGCGTAAGCCGTGGGTTTTTTTTCCCCGGCCGGGAAACTGCGTGCCGAAGTAGGTGTTCAGGACAAGCATGTTCGGCTCATTGATCGTGATGTAGTACCGGATAGGCGGCAGACCGTGACGGTCGGTCAATGCCCGATTTACGTACAAAATCGTCTCGCGAACGTAGCGGCAGAAATGCTCGGAGATCTCGGGTCGAAGCCAGGGGTCTGTTCCGAGCCAGGACGGATGGACAAAATGGTGGAGGGTCAAGATTGGCTCCAGGCCATTTTGCCGGCAATCCGCGAGCATCGCGACATAGTGGTCCAGAGCCTTGCGGTCGAACGGAGGAGCAGGACCTGCCTCGTCGACGTACGTTGGTTGCACTCGGCTCCATTCTATCCCGAGACGGAAGGCGTTGAGGCCAAGGTCTCGACAACGCGCGAAATCTTCCGGATAACGGTTCCAGAAGTCGGCGCCGACACAGGATTCTGCCACTTCTCCTTTCCGCTCCGCCGCGGCCCAGTTGGTCTGGGGCTGGCCAGTACCGTTGTAGTACCCCTCGGATTGATAGGCAGAAGTTGCCACGCCCCAGAGAAAATCAGTCATCGTCGATCGAGTTTGCTTTCGCGCTCCTTACTTGCGGCAATCGTGATCGCTTCCGCCTCATCGTCCGTCACTTCTAGAGCCGACATTTCATCGGCCACCAGCGTCCGGACGATGGTCCGCGCTGCTTCCGGCCGGCTTAGGGCAAAAGCCTTGCGTCGCATCTCCTCGATTCGGATTGGGTCATCGAGCAGCGTATCGATTTTGTAAGGAATGGTCGTCATTTCGTTGCATTTTACCGCGACACCCTCCTCCAGCAGATGATCGCTATTACGCTCTTCCTGTCCTGGTATCGGACTGACGATTACCATCGGAAGACCACACGCCAGGGTCTCGGCTGTGGTTAATCCACCCGGTTTTCCGATGAACAAGTCAGAGATCTTCATCAGATCCGGCATCCGGCTGGTGTACCCGAATACTTTAAAGTTAGGGTTATTCGGGCCCACCAACTCCAGAACGCGTTCCTTAGTTTCGGGACTCCGGCCGCAGACTACGATCGTCTGCGCCTTCGATCGAAGGTTCTTGAGACGCTCAACGACGAACTCGGCCGGACCAGCGCCAAGCGCCCCTGCGGACAGCAACATGGTCGGGCGCGTCGGGTGAAGTCCATACTCGAAACGTGTTGCCACTCGGTCAATCGGAGTGGCGAACTCCGGATCGATCGGAATTCCAGAAACCGTGATCCTCTCCCTGGGCAACCCTAGTTCTTCGAGGTGAACCTTTGTCTCCTCAATGGCCACGAAGTAGCGGTGAAAAACCCGTGACAACCACATCGCGTGAAAATCCAGGTCAGTGACGACAATTGAAAGATGAGCATCCAGCAGATTCTTCGCTATCAAATGGGAAATAATGCCGGCGGGCATAAAGTGGGTGCAGACCGTGATGTCGGGATTGAAGTGCCGGATGTATTTGACCAAGGGTCCAGTGTTTAGCCGGTCGAGCATCAGGCGCATGCCGTCGGTTTTCCAGGGTTCGTCGCTCTGTTTATACCACCATCCAAGGAATTCAGGCGCGGTCTGCACGAGGCGCGCGTAGAGCTTGGAGTAGAAATCTCGAAAAACTTTGTTCGTGAAATCAAGCGCGTCGCTGTGGAGCACCTCCCCTACCATTGGGTGCTCCTCGAAAACCTTGGTTAACGCCTCGCCAGCTCGGACGTGCCCGGTTCCAGCGCTGGTTGACATGATCAAAACTCGCTTTTTCATCGTTAGACCTGGAAATGAAATGTAGCAAAAACGGAGCAAAGGGGAAATCAGCGTTGTCGCAATTGAAACGATCGACAGCCGATTGTTTCACCGCCGTCGCCCGCAGCGGGTAAACAGGGCTACCGCCGCCCAGTGCAGCGTAGCATAGGCTTCCAGCCAGTCTCGGGCGCGCGTTCACGATGGACGCGCATATCCCTACCGCGGCCGGACCCGTATGCTGACCCAGACAAGCAGGATGCTTATGCTACTTTTCGCCTCACCATCTCGCGAGATACCGCCGCTCAGCGCAGCGTAGCATAGGCTTCCAGCCTGTCTCTCGAGCGCACGTTCACGCCAGACGTGCAGGGGGCCAATCATGGACCGTATCCCTAACGCGCCGAAGGCGTTCTATCCGATTTGGGCTGAAAACGCTTTGTGGACATACCGCGGCAGAAGTGCATCCCTAGCGCCACGCGCGCGACCGCGTCACATGGGTCAACGCCGATACGCCGACACGAACACTCTTTGGACGCACCACGCCGGACGCGCGGGAGCGCATCCCTACCAGCCACGCGCGTGGCCGCGTCACGCGGTCACACGCCGATACGCAGACACGAACGCCCTTTGGACGTGCCACGCCGGACGCGCGGGAGCGCATCCCTACCAGCCACGCGCGCGACCGCGTCACATGGGTCAGACGCCGATACGCCGACACGAACACTCTTTGGACGTACCACGCCGGACGCGCCGGAGCGCATCCCACCAGCCACGCGCGTGGCCGCGTCACGCGGTCAAACGCCGAACGCCGACACCAACGCTTAGGCCTGGGAGATTTTTGCGCTCGAAGTTCGCGGTCGACAATAGAATGATCCGCGCTACGGGTTAGAGCTAGTATGAACAAAGTGCGGGTATGGACCGGAGCAGCTTACCCATTGGGTGCTACATTTACCGGCGAGGGCGTGAATTTCGCTCTCTATTCGGAGAACGCCACGGGTGTCGACCTCTGTTTATTCGACCGCCCTGAAACGGATCATGAGGGAGTCAGGGTCCGAATGACGGAGCGCACGGATCATGTCTGGCATGTCTTTATGCCGGATGTGCGGCCCGGCCAGTTGTACGGCTTCCGGGTGTACGGGCCATACGAACCGTCGAACGGCAATCGATTCAATGCTTCGAAGGTTTTGATCGACCCGTACGCCAAAGCGATTGCCGGGAAGATTCAGTGGGGACCGGAGATGTTTGGGTACCCGTTGGGTGATCCGATCGAGGATCTGAAGCGAGATTATCGGGATAACGCCTCGAACGTTCCCAAGTCGGTGGTCATTGACTCAACCTTCGCCTGGGGAAAAGACGTACGGCCGCGAATTCCATTGCATGAGTCAGTCATCTACGAGGTCCACGTCTCGGGTTTCAGCAAACTCTGGGACAAAGTCCCGGAAGAGATCCGTGGAACCTATGCGGGAATAGCCGCACCGGCTTCGATCAAATATTTCAAAGAACTGGGCGTGACAGCAATAGAACTCCTGCCCGTGCACGAGCATGTCGATGACAGCATTCTGTTGGATCGCGGACTGACCAACTACTGGGGCTACAATTCGATCGGATATTTTGCGCCTGAGAGCAGCTACTCGAGCAAAGGTGTCGATGGCGGCCAGGTCACGGATTTCAAAGAAATGGTCCGGGAACTGCATCGGGCGGGACTGGAGGTGATCATCGACGTCGTCTATAACCACACGGCCGAGGGAAATCATTTGGGCCCGACCTTATCTTTCAAAGGGGTCGACAACGCGGCGTACTACCGCCTGGTGGCAAATGACCGACGCTTTTTTATGGACTACACTGGTTGCGGCAATACCCCGAACACCCAAAACTCCCGAGTGCTTCAGCTCATCGCGGATAGCCTTCGCTATTGGGTAACGGAGATGCACGTCGACGGATTTCGCTTCGATCTCGCCTCAGCGCTCGGTCGCGAGGAGCATCTTGTCACGCGAAACGCCGGCTTCTTCGATATCCTGTTGCAGGATCCAGTCTTGTCCCAGGTAAAGCTGATTGCCGAGCCATGGGACGTCGGCGAGGGAGGCTACATGGTTGGCAATTTTCCAATCCCCTGGTCGGAATGGAACGGCAAATACAGGGATGGCGTTCGGCGGTACTGGAAGGGAGATGAAGACACCATGGGCGAATTCGCCTACCGCTTAACCGGGAGTCCCGATCTTTACCAGCACCAAGGCAAGCGACCTTACGCCAGCATCAACTTTGTTACCGCGCACGACGGATTCACTTTAAACGACCTCGTTTCCTTCAATGACAAACACAATGAAGCGAACGGGGAAGATAATCGGGACGGCGACAATAATAACAACTCCTGGAATTGCGGTGCCGAGGGCCCGACCGATGACCCGCAAGTGAATACGCTCCGCAGGCGGCAACGTCGAAACTTCCTGGCTACCCTCCTGCTCTCTCAAGGCGTGCCGATGCTCAATGCCGGGGACGAATTCGCCCGAACACAGGAAGGAAACAACAACACCTATTGTCAGGATAATCCCCTGAACTGGTTCAATTGGAATTGGGATGATGATGCGAAAACCCTCTTCGACTTTACCAAAAGGCTGATTCGGTTCCGAAAAGAGCACCCGGTGTTTCGGCGGCCCAAGTATTTCATGGGCCGGCGGATCCGCGGCTCAGACGTAAAAGATATCATGTGGTTCGACCCCAGTGGCGCCGAGATGAACGAACAGGATTGGAAGAATGGATTCGCGAAATGTCTTGGCATGCTGATCAGCGGATCATCCATTGATGTGCGCGATTCCAAAGGGGAATGGGTCCGGGATGATACCTTTCTGCTTCTTTGCAACGCTCACTACGAATCACTGACTTTCATCCTTCCGGGTCGCGAAGAAATCCGGTGGGAGTTGGTTCTGGATACGAATAAGGAACGCGGCTTTGTCAAACCCCAGAAGGCCGTTCCGGCAGGTGACGAGGTGGAATTGGTCGACAGGAGTCTCTGCTTATTGAAACTTGTTGAAGGGGACGAGAGCTTCGCTCGAGAAGCCTCCTGGACGACCAAGGCAGGAAAATCGCCTACAAAGGTGCCAACGAAAACCACAGAAACCACAGATGGAAAATAGAGTCTTTGCTCAAGGTGCAGAACTGACAGGACAGGGCGTCTCGTATCGGACTTGGGCAACCGGAAAGAAAAACGTCTCCGTCGTTATCTATGACGAGAAGATGAGCGTTCAGCGAGAACTCCAATTGGAGGGAGAAACGACTGGATACTACAGTACCACCGACTCTGATTCTTCGGCCGGCACCCTTTATAAGTACAGGCTCGACGGCGAGGTTTTTCCCGATATTGCCTCCCGCTCTCAACCGCAGGGCGTCCACGGCCCATCCGAAGTCGTCGATGGACGGTCATTTCCCTGGGCAGATTTTGGGTGGAAACGGCCAGCCCTGCACGATTTGGTAATTTACGAGGCACACGTCGGGACCTTCACCGCTGAAGGCACCTACGAGGCGATCATTAGTCGATTCGACCATTTAACGAAACTCGGAGTCAACGCGATCGAGTTGATGCCGGTCGCGGACTTCGCCGGCGACCGGAACTGGGGTTACGACGGTGTCTCGATTTACGCCCCATCCCGCGCCTACGGGAGACCAGATGGACTCCGAACCCTCGTCAACGCCGCGCATGCAGCAGGTCTGGCCGTCATCCTGGATGTGGTCTACAACCATCTTGGCCCCGACGGAAACTACATGGGCGCCTATTCCGAGCACTACTTCAACGCGGCCCATCACACTCCATGGGGCGCCGCATTTAATTTGGATACTCCCGGTGCGCAACCGATCCGGCAACTTTTCGCGGAGAATCCCGTTTATTGGGTGAACGAATTTCACATCGACGGTTTCCGGCTCGATGCGACTCACGCCATTCCTGATGATTCTCCAAAACACCTGATTCAGGAGATCGCCGAACGCGCCCAGGCCCTCGGCGCATTTGTCATCTGTGAGGACCCGCGCAACGAGCGAAAGCTGCTGCTCCCCCGCGACGAAGGGGGGTACGGTTGCGACGCCGTCTGGGCCGATGATTTCCACCATGTCGTGCGGGTGCAGATGACGCGAGAGCATGAGGGTTACATGGGTTACTTCAAGGGCACGATGAAGGAGTTGCTGAAGACCATGCGCGAAGGCTGGCTTTTTAGCGGCGAATTGCAGAAGGACGGCATTCTCCGCGGAACGCCTGGGAAAGATATCGAGCCGGAACATTTTGTTCACTGTATTTCAAATCATGACCAGGTCGGAAATCGCGCCTACGGCGACCGCCTGAACAAAGTGGTCCCGCCAGCCGCCTACCGAGCCGCATCCGCGCTTCTTCTGACCGGACCGTACACACCGATGTTGTTCATGGGCCAGGAATGGGCGGCTTCAAGCCCCTTCCTTTATTTCACTGACCACCACGATGAGCTGGGAAAAGGGGTCACCGAAGGGCGCCGCAAAGAGTTCGCTGATTTTTCAGACTTTCGGGATCCGAAAACACGCGCGCTTATTCCTGATCCGCAGAAATTATCAACATTTACAGATTCGAAATTGATCTGGAGAGAACTCGGACAATCGCCACACGCCGAAACGCTTCGGCTTTATAAGGAATTTCTGCAGTTTCGTCGCCTCGAACTGAAGGACCGCGACCGCGGCCGTTGGCAAGTGGGTAAAGTTTCGTCGAAGGCAATCGCTCTTCGCTATCGACGGCCAAAAGATGGCGATATCCTGATCCTGGCTCAGTTGCTGGCCGATGAAGCGACCCTGGATCTGGCTACTGCTCTGGTCCGCCCGGCTGAGGGGCGAACCTGGCGATTTGTCGTCTCGTCCAACGAACCAATCTATGGAGGAAAGCGGGCGGCTCTTTTTGATCCTGAAAAGAATCAATTCGTGCTGTCCGAACCTGAGTTGATCGTTTTCCGCGAGTGCGACATTAAAAATCAGTGAACCCGAGAAACTGAAAACAGTAAGAGGAGAAAAAAGGAAATGGCATCTCGACGCCGCGTACCGATTGCAACCTATCGTTTGCAATTCAACCGACATTTCACTTTCAAGGACGCAACCGAAATCATCCCGTACCTGCAGAAGCTGGGGATCAGCGACATCTACAGCTCCCCATTTTTCCGCTCACGGCCGGACAGCGATCATGGGTACGACGTCACCAACCATAACGAGTTAAACCTGAGAATCGGGACCCGCGAGGAGTTCGATACGATGACCGCCGCGCTGAAAGAGCGGGGCATGGGCCACATCGCTGATTTCGTTCCGAACCACATGGGGATCATTGATCCGGAGAACGAGTGGTGGATGGATGTCCTGGAGAACGGGCCGAGCTCAAGATTTGCCTCGTTCTTCGACATCGACTGGGACCCGCTGAAGGAGGAGCTTCGGAATAAGGTCCTGCTTCCGATCCTGGGCGATCAGTACGGCAGGGTCCTTGAACGCGGCGAGTTTCATTTGCAGTTTGCGGAAGGCGCGTTTTGCCTGACCTATTTCGACTGGGTTCTTCCGCTCAACCCGCGAACCTACCACTTTGTTCTCCGGATCGCTCTGCAGAAGCTGAGCCAATACTCGGATGAAGATATGTATCTGGACCTGGAGAGCATCCTTACCGCACTCGAATATCTTCCTCAACGAACTGACACCGACGAAGAAAAGGTCCGGGAACGGGCCAGAGAGAAGGAAGTCGTCAAGCGGCGTATCTCACGGCTCTGCACCGAGTGTCCGCAGGTCGAAGACGCCATCGAGCTAGCCATCAAGGAACTGGAGGGAAAGATCGGTAACGCACGTTCATTTGATAAACTGGATGAACTGCTTAACGCCCAGGCATATCGTTTGAGCTACTGGAAGGTGGCCGCTGAAGAAATTAACTATCGGCGTTTCTTTGACGTGAACGAACTCGCTGCCATTCGAGTCGAGAATCCGGTTGTTTTTGATACCATCCATAAACTCATTTTCGAGTTGCTGGAATCGGGAAGCGTGACCGGCCTGCGGATCGACCATGTGGACGGTCTCAGAGATCCGAAACAATATCTCGCTGCGCTGCAACGCCGATACTCGGAGCTGGCTGCCGGCGATCCGACTGACCCCACGCTCGGCCTGTACCTGATCGTCGAAAAAATCCTCTCCGAAGACGAAAAGCTACGGAGTGACTGGCCGGTTTACGGGACGACCGGCTACGACTTCACGACGGATATTACCCAGCTTCTGGTTGACCCCACTTCCGGAGAAAAGTTCTCGACGATCTACCGAGACTTTATTGAACGTTTTGTCCATTTCGAGTCGCTGATTTATGAGAAAAGGAAACTGGTCATGGACGTGATGCTGGCCAGCGATATCGAGGCGCTCGGTCGGATGCTGGGCGAAGTCTCGGAGCGCGATCGGTTGCACCGGGATTTCACTCTCGATTCGTTAAGCACCGTCGTCCGCGAATTGATCGCTTGTTTTCCGGTTTACCGCACCTATATCACCGCGGAATCCGGAGTTTCCGAGGCAGATCGACAAGTCATTCTTCGGGCCACCCGCGCCGCTAAACGACGAAACGCGGCGATCGACATCTCTATTTTTAATTTCCTCCGCGATATTCTGCTCTTGGAGAAATTCGACCAATTCAATGACGAGACCCGCCAGTTGCAGCTGGAATTTGTTCTGAAGTTCCAGCAATGCACCAGCCCAATCATGGCCAAGGGTCTGGAAGACACGGCCTTCTACATATTTAACCGCCTCTCTGCCCTTAACGAAGTGGGAGGGCATCCGCAGCAATTCGGCATCAGCCTGGAACGATTTCACGAGAAAAATCGGGCTAGACTGACGGACCGACCACGAAGCTTGTTGGCTTCGACGACGCATGACACCAAACGGAGCGAAGATGTCCGAGCACGAATCGCTGTTTTGAGCGAAATGCCGGGAGACTGGCAGCAATGGATCAATGAATGGCGGGCCTTGAATTCTGTCTGCAAGAGTAATGTTGAAGGGGATGCGGCTCCCAGCGCCAACGAAGAGTACCTGATGTATCAAACCTTATTGGGAACTTGGCCATTCTCAGCGGAAGAGGTTGACGAGAACTACGTGAGCAGGATTCACCGTTACATGCTCAAAGCCTTAAAAGAAGCCAAGGTGAATAGCAGCTGGGTTCAGCCCAACGAAGATTGGGAAAACGCGATGGGCCAGTTTGTCAGCGACTCGCTCAAACCCGACCACGCGTTTCGCACTAAGTTCGAACCTGCCGCGGCGCGAATAGCTTGGCATGGAATGCTAAACTCTCTGACTCAGACGATCATTAAATTTACGGTCCCGGGTGTGCCGGACGTCTATCAAGGCACCGAGCTATGGGATTTCAGCCTGGTTGACCCCGACAATCGCCGCCCTGTCGATTTCGAATCCCATCAGCAGGTTCTGGAGGAAATTCTGAAAGAAAGCGCCGACGCAGTCTTTAAGTCCTGGCGCGACGGCCGCGTCAAGATGTTTGTCATCACCCGATTGTTGCGCTTGCGGCAGGCGGCACCGGCTCTTTTCGAGACCGGCAACTACTCCTCATACTACGCGAGCGGCGAACTTGCCGATTGCTGTGTCGCGTTTTCTCGGGAACTGGATTCACAAAAGATTCTCGTGGTTGTGCCGCGATTCACCACGCGCCTGGGAAAGGCGGAAACCGGTTTTGACTGGAAGAAGACCGAACTGCTTTTCGATGGTGCGCTCCCGGCAATGAAGGATCTGTTGACGGATCGCAGCCTTAAGGCCGGAATGGATTCACTGCCCTTGAACAATCTCGACACGTTCCCATTCGCGGTGTTTCACAATCTCAAAGGATTGTGAAAGCTTCTCAAACTGACACCCAGCGCCTGATTAAAAGGCAGGCCAGCCGTTTCCCCTGGGTTGGTCGAGTGGAGATGGCTACCCAATCCTACCCGAAGGAGGAATTGCACCTGATCGGAGTCTCGGGTGGAATGGATTCACGCACCTTACTGCATCTTCTTCCGATGGTCGGATTTCGCCGCCTGGTGATCTGCCACCTGAATCACAATCTACGCGGAACCGAAAGTCTTGAAGACAGCAAATTCGTCGGCCGGCTCAGCCGTCGCCTTGGATTGCCGCTTTACGCGGAGACCCTGTCGGCGCTGCCCAGAACCGGTTCTCTTGAGGGAGCGGCCCGCGAGGCACGACTTCAATTCTTTGCCCGAGCCGCCGCAAAGTTCTCAACTTTATCCGTCTTTCTCGCCCACCACGCGGATGACCAGGTAGAGACGTTCCTTTTTAATCTATTTCGGGGGAGCGGTTCGCTCGATAATGCAGCCATTAAGCGGGAATCGGTGGTCACCGTGGGGGCTCGCCCATTGCTACTTCGCCATCCGTTGCTGGATGTCTGGAAAAGCGAAATTCGCGAATTTGCCGCGGCTTTCCGGCTCAAGTTCCGCGAAGATTCGACAAATCAGAGCCGACAAATGGCTCGGAACCGGATCCGACACGACTTGATTCCGGGGATTGAAAAGCTTATGGGCCGGCCCATTAAACCTGTGTTGCTGCGCACTATCGAGATCGCGGCACAGGATGGAGAGTTTTTGCGATCTCAGATCCCGGCTATCGAGAGCGCTCCGGAACTCGCAGTCCAGGAATTGAGGGAACTGCCGGTGGCCATTCAACGCCGAGCAATTCACGGTTGGCTCCGGCACCACGCTATAAAAGACTGCGGCTTCGATGAAATCGAAGCCGTGCGATCCCTTCTCACCCGCTTGGAAATCGCGAAAATCAATCTCCCACGAGGAGCATTCTGCAGGCGGCGGGAAGGCCGGTTATTTCTTCAATTTCCCTGAGAATAGGAAACAGCAAGCTGCTTCAATTCTTGTCTCCTTTCCAAGGGAATTTGATGCCAACGGATTCCTTCGATGGCACCTTCCAGGGCTAAAAGGCTATTGACTTCGCCACAAAGTCCGGCGCTTACCAGCCGCCGCCAGGCGGTCATGGCACCGAGTCGGGCAAGTTCTTCGGCATTCGTAATTCCTACCGTGTTGAGTTCCGTGGCTAGTTCGGGACCGATGTTTGGGAGAGATTCAATCGGTTTAGGCATAAGGGAGAGGGAGCGAAAGATTGAGTTGAGGGTTCTCAATCTTGATTAATTTGAAGTACATATCACTAGCGCAAAGAAGTGGCCTTGGCCGGCAACTCTTCGCGTGACAAGACGCACCTTAAACCCGAATGATCCCCGGTGCAACGCCGTTCGGCGTTCACCGGCGCTGTCACCGCTTGGCGTTTGGCTCTCAATCGCGTATTGGCGCGTTAGGGTTGCACTCCCGCGCGACCGACATGGCGCGCCCATATAGCGCGCGAGGGTGACAAGGAGGTAGAAGAATGCGAAACGCCAAACGCTGAACGCCGAACGGTGAACGCCAAAAGGCTTTCGAAGCGTGCAAAGCAGGGACGCTTCACTTACGTTCTGGGACTTCTCGTTTTTTATGAATAGTGAAGCGAAGCAATTTTTGTTTAGGCTCCTTAATACTCCGAGTCCGACCGGTTTCGAGTCCGAGGGCCAAAAGGTCTGGATGAATTATGTGAGACCATTTGCGGATTCTCTGGCGAATGACTCCTATGGAAATGCCTGGGCCACTTTAGCCGGAGAGGAATCGTCCGCCCGGATCATGCTCGAAGCGCACGCAGACGAAATCGGCTTCATGATTCAAAACGTCACCGATGACGGTTTTCTCTACGTGACTCGAATCGGCGGCAGCGATCGGGCCACGCGCGCGGCAAACGTGTCCAAATACTAGGAGAGAAAGGCCCAGTTGTCGGCGTCATCGGAAATATCGCCATTCATCTTCGCGATCGAGAGAACGACAAAATTCCGGAGGTTCATGAACTCTACCTGGACATCGGAGCGAAATCAAAAAGTGAGGTTGAAGACCGCGGAATACGCGTCGGCCACCCTGCCGTCTATACCGATACCGCTGAAGAGCTGATACCCGGTAGGCTGGTTGGTAGAGCAATTGACAATCGGATCGGCGGATTCATTCTGTCACAGGTTTTAATGAATCTTTCGAATCATGATCCTCGCCCTGCCGCAACCATCCTGGCCGTCAACGCCGTTCAAGAGGAAATCGGCGGTGCAGGGGTAAAAATGATCTCCTACAGGTTGGAACCGAGCGTCACGGTTGTGCTCGAAGTAACTCATGCCACCGATTCCCCAGGTATTGATCGGAACAAGCATGGTTCTATCAAGCTTGGGGCGGGCCCCACGGTGACGCATGGTACCGCGAATCATCCGCTCGTTGTCGGTCGATTGATCGCACTGGCGAAAACGTTGGATATTCCGCTCCAGCACGAAGCGTCCTCACGCGCCACCGGAACCGATACCGACCATGTATATCCGATGAAGGGCGGCATCCCAAGCGCGCTGTTGTCAGTGCCATTGCGGTACATGCATTCGACAGTCGAAATGGTCGACTTCGCCGATGTGGAAAAATGCATCCTGCTCTTAACGAATTTTGCCCTTTCGGTCTCAGCGAAAGATGAATTCGCGCCAAAATTCTAGAAGAATTGAGCGACAGCGTGCCGCGGGCGAGGCTCCACCGGACGCGCGGGAACGTGTCCCTACCGCGGCCTCTCACCTTCTCGGGGTCCGACGCGATGTCGAGTTGGATCGCTAAAGTAGTACAATCCGAAGGCGGTCGGGTTTCTTTTGACCGGTTCATGGAGCTCGCGCTCTACCATCCGGTCGACGGCTACTACACGGGCCATGTCACGACAGTGGGCCGGTCTGGCGACTTTTCCACCGCACTCACCATCGGCGACGCACTTGTCCGTAGCGTGGCCGCCTGGGTGAAAGCCGAAGCAAATTTCCTCAAGCTGCCGATGGTCCAGATCATCGAACTCGGTGGAGGGGCCGGTCAACTGGCCTCGGGAGTCCTTCGGACATTCAGGCCTTGGCAACGCGTCCGGTATCAGATTGTCGAAATTTCCAAGGCGCTGAGGCAGGTTCAAGAGAGTAAGCTTCGCGGAAAAGATATCCGATGGCAGGATTCCATCGAAGCCGCTCTCCAGGAGGTAAGGGGTCAGGCGATAATAATCTCAAACGAGTTTGTCGACGCCTTTCCGCACAAACGGTTCGAGCGAACGCCTGAGGCGTGGATGGAGATTTTTCTGCGCCTGGACGGTGACATTTGGAGAGAAGAACACGTCGAAAGCAATGTTCCTCCCGCGAGTTCCGCTTTGACCATGAATTCTACGACAGGTCAACGCGTCGAGGTGTTCCAATCCTACAGGAATTGGTTGACCAACCTCGATCGCCATTTCCAGCGGGGTGCCCTTCTAACGATCGACTACGGCGGTTCGCCCGTGGAAATCTACCATCGAAAACCGGCCGGAACGACGCGCGCTTATTTTCGTCATCAGCGGATCGAGGGCATGGGGATCTACCTGCGCCCGGGCCGCCAGGACCTGACGGCAGATGTCAATTTCGTAGATCTGCAGGAATGGGGCGAACAACTAGGGTTAAAGACGATGCAAAACGTTACCCAGGCGGACTTTATTCGGGTTTGGGATCGCAAACGATCGAAAAGCCAAGACACGGCTGACCGATACATATCGGACGAATCCGGCATGGGCAACGCATTCAAGGTCCTGCACCAACGAAAGCTATGAGCAGTTCAGGAGTTGCAGAATGATCGCCATGACCTCGTGCTAAACTGGAAATTCTGGGTCTTCTTCCTCCCTTTCTATTATTTGGGGCACTGCTGCACCTACTTGAACGGCTATTTCCTGAGGGACCAGGTAATCCAATCAGATAATGTGCGGAACCAAAAACTTCTCTATTATCCTGTAAAGATCCGTGAAGTCACTATGCCCTTGAGATCGAACCAATTCAAAGGTGATCCGAAACTGGAAGCGTGTTTGCTTAAAGATTCAGCTCATGTGAAGTCAGGCGCTACAGGAGATCATGTTTCAAAGATCCAGAGGGCCCTTCTAATTCTGGAGGATCCCACTCCAAAGATTGATTCAGACGAGATATCTAGCGGTAGCTATGGCACGACGACGGCCGCGGCGGTTTTGACGTACAAAAAAAAGCGGAAAATCATCAATCTCAGCTATCAAACCCAAGTCGACAATATTGTCGGCAAAATGACTATTGCGGCGTTGGACGAGGAAATGCTTCGGAAGGAGAATCCACCGCAACCGGTTCCGCCTAAGCGCCTTGATCGGAAGAACGCCGAGGGAGAAATCAAGGCCTATTTGACTCGGCAAATGCGGCGAGATGTCGTTTCGGTCCTAATCAATCACCCGTCCAACCTTATTGTCTTTGGCGAAATCCATTTTACATTCGATCCGTTTAAAGCGTTTTTCCTGAGCGAATTAGTGCGCCAAACGGCACTCAAAAAGCCTGTTAACAGTCAGTTTCACGCTTCGGAACGATTCCCTAACGATGCAACCACCCGCCAGAAGATCAGTGAATTTTTCCGCGCTCCGTTACTGAACCGCGGGAAGCTTATGCTTCAGCTGCCTGGTCCGTTGAAGACTTTCGTGCCCGTGCTGGCGCAGGCAGCTGAATTTCCTAATCATCGCTATGCGGTACTGGGAATCGATCCGATCGGTGTGCATGGAGAGGATTCAAGGCATACCGCCATTTTTAATGCGTTTGTAGACAGCGCGGCAAGGTGTCGTGATGTACCCGCCGGCTCGATCAATAGCGCAACGAGCCGCGGAAACATGCTACTTGGCGCCCGCCATGCCGCACGGCGAAGCGTTGCCGGCAGAAGCACCCTCACGACCTGCGCCCGGCTGATCGGGGCGGGCTGGAATGTCCACGCGGTTCGTCTTACGGTACCTCGGGACCCTAATGACACTCTTATCCCGGAAGACCTGAATCTCATCGTGAGGGGAACCAGTGATAAGACACCGGTCAACGTCCTGGCGATCGTTGAGCAGGTTGCCGCGGGTCGACCATTTTACGCTGATCTGACCCAGGCCGATAGCCCGTTCTCGCAATTAATGCAAGCGGACAAGGACGCGGCTGATATTCCATACAATCAGCTTTTCGATGCAATTCTTCATCTCGCAGCCGGAACGGTTCCATTCCCAACAGGCTGAGCTCATTGACTTAGGGCATCGCACGGTTCGTACAGATGAAGAACCTTCTGGAAATATCTGAAGACCCGATCGAAATGATCTGCAACATGACTATCCAAGGCGCCGGTAACTGGGCTGAAAAACTAGGTGAAGCTGCGTCCGCGATTTCATCGATCGGGCTTTCAGGGATCCTGTTCCTGGGTGCGTCGTTCGGTCTGCCGATGGTCCGGAAGTTGAAACTCCTGCTGTGTCCATCGCTGCTATTGGCGACATTCTTCGCCGGGTTCTGTCAGGCAAGCCTCGGGCAAGGTGATGCGGATTTAGAAGCGCCGGGTCTGGCACGTTTCCCTACCACTTTGGCCGGCAGCGCAGTCACGCTTTTTCAGAACGTCCGCATCTTCGACGGTAAGAGTGCCGTGCTCTCAGACCCCTCCAATGTTCTGGTCAGAGGCAATATCATTGAGCGCATATCTGTGAACCCGATCACGGTCGATGTCGATGCTGGTGTCCGCGTCATTCCAGGGAACGGGCGGGTGCTGATGCCGGGCCTCATTGACGCGCATTGGCATGCCTTCATGGCATCGACACCCCAGATGCTCCTCATGACCGCCGACCCCTCCTACCTCCATCTGTTGGCTGCGCGACAGGCTGAGGCGACGCTGATGAGGGGTTTCACAACTGTGCGCGACCTTGGTGGTCCCGTGTTCGGGCTCAAGCGCGCCATTGACGAAGGCGTCATGATTGGTCCGCGCATCTATCCCTCGGGCGCTTTCATCTCGCAAACCTCAGGACATGGAGACTTTCGGTTCCCCTTCGAGGTTCCGCGGACGCTGGGCGGTCCGCTGAGCCACTCCGAGGTCGAGGGCGTCGCAGCCATTGCTGACAGCCCCGATGAGGTCCGGCTGCGAGCGAGAGAGCAGTTGAGACAGGGCGCGAGTCAGATCAAGCTAATGGCGGGCGGTGGCGTCGCCTCACCTTACAATCCGATCGAATCGACCCAGTACACCGAACCGGAGATTCGTGCCGCGGTTGAGGCGGCCGAAAATTGGGGCACCTATGTGACCGTACACGCGTATACGCCGCGCTGCGATCCGACAGGCGGTCGCCGCCGGCGTCAAGTGCATCGAACACGGTCACCTGATCGACGAGCCCACCGCCAAGTTGCTGGCGGATAAAGGCATCTGGTGGAGCTTGCAGCCCTTTCTGGATGATGAAGACGCGTCTCCGCTCACGTGAACCCGGTGTCCCAGAAGAAGGCACTGCAGGTGTTCGCCGGAACGGACAACGCCTACAAGCTCGCGAAGAAGTACAAGGTCAAGACGGCTTTTGGTACCGACGTTCTGTTCGATGCGAGGGTTGCCAGCCGGCAGGGAGCGCAGCTCGCCAAGCTGGTCCGCTGGTACACGCCTGCCGAAGCGCTCAAGATGGCCACCGCAGACAATGGCGAGTTGATGGCCCTCTCCGGGTTTATCAATCCCTATCCCGGCAAGCTTGGTGTCGTGGAAGAGGGCGCACTCGCCGATCTGCTGCTGGTCGACGGCGACCCGTTGGAAAATATCAAGCTCATCGAAGACCCGGACAAAAACTTTCTGGTCATCATGAAGGACGGCAAGATCTACAAAAATACGTTAACCAACCGCTGATAAATAATGACGAACTGTATGAACGACGAGATAGCGCCCGAAAGGATGCAGGAGCAGGGGGAATACATGCAACAATGGTTGCAACATGCCCCAGCGCCCCCTGAACGCGGGAAAAATTCGTATGACGTATTCATTAGCTACCGCTCATCGGACCGGGCATGGGCCATGGCATTATACGATGCTTTGAGGCTTGCGGCGTGGGAGCCATTTTTGGATCAGTACGATCTTGTTCCCGGAGCCAATTTGGAAACGTCCCTGGTAGAGAGCCTGCAGGCAAGCTCGTCGGGCGTGATTCTCTGGTCCAGTCGCACCAAGGACTCCAAATGGTGTGAAAGGGAACGTACAGCAATGACCAAACTCGGGGATAGTCGGCCTTCTTTCAGCTACGTGTTCGCCAAGCTCGACGCCGAATCGTTGCCGTTATTTGCCAGCACGGACCTTTATATCGACTTCGTGGACAGCCCGGAGGGGCCACGAGGCGTTAACCTGTTGAAATTGATCTGTGGAATGCGTGGGGTATCTCTGGCCCCGGAAGCTGTCAGAATGGCCCAGAAAGTTGACCAGGATGCTCAACGAATCCTGATATCCATCAACGGCGCAATCGAAGGCGGGAACGCATCCAGACTACGGGAAATCGGCATCTCCGCAGAACCAGGCGTCCTCGCCTCACCCGGGCCTGTGCTGGCGGCTGCTCAGGGACTGATCAGCATGGGTAAAAATGAGGATGCTTTGGAGGTACTGAAGCATGCCTACGCGTACTTCCCCCAGTCTATCCGAGTAAAGCAGTTGAAAGGGCTAGCGCTGCGTCGTCTCAAGAGATACCAGGACGCTGTCGACGTGCTATCAGAGCTCAAAGCTGCCGGTCACCAGGATCCGGAAACGATGGGAATTCTTGGAGCTGCCTGGGACGGACTTTACCAAGAATCCGGGAAAATGCTCCATCTTCGAAAATCGCGCGAACTGTACCGCACTGCTTTCCAAGCCGATCCTAAAGACTATTATACGGGCATCAACGCTGCAGCAAAGTCGCTTTTCCTGGGCGAGCCCCAAGAAGCTGAGAGGTTGGCCAGCCTGGTAAAAGCGCTGGTCAAGCAAGCGAGCGATGGAAACGATTTCTGGGCTGGTTGCACTTTGGGCGAGGTTTACCTCCTGCAAGGCGACGTCAACTCCGCGGTAGCGCAGTATCAGAAGATCATCGATATACACTCGAGCAAGACTGGCGATCTGGCCGGGACGCGGCACCAGGCAGCCAGGATTTGTGCCGCACTCCGACTGTCGGAGGAAGAGACTAAGAAGGTGATGGCGCCATTCGAACTGCTAGAATAGAGATCGTTCCCGATCTTCGCTTCCTTTGCTGCCTTCTTTTCAAATCCTCTTCCATTCCTTCTGTTCGGTCTGGACCTGAATCAATTTCCGAGCGAGCGAATATACTCCCGATTGCGTTTGGCTGATTCCTTCGGCTTCCCCATGCCTGGAAGAACATCTTGTTCCACCACGCCCCAGCCGTCGTACCCTAGTTTCTTGAGCTCCCTCATGACCGCCGGAAAGTTTACCTCCCCCTTGCCCAGTTCACAGAAAACACCCTTTCTGACAGCTTGAAAGTAGTCCCAGCCATTTTCCACCACCTGCTTGCCCACTCCAGTGTGATAATCCTTGAAGTGGAAGTGCCATACCCGCTCGCCGTATTGGCGCAACCCTTCCACGGCATCTCCACCACCAAAGTGATAGTGGCCGCAATCGAATACGAGACCGAGAAGATGAGGATCGGTCAACGACATCAGCCTGGCAATCTCAGCCGGGGTTTCCACATAACCCGCGCAATGGTGATGGAAAGCCGTGCGAAGGCCGGTTTCCTTTTTAACCGCCTCCGCAACTTTCGTCGCGCCTTCCGCAAAGACCTGCCATTCCCAATCGTTCAGGCCCATTTCGGGAGTTACCCGCCCCGCATTCCTGGTGCGTTCCGGAACCCTGCCATTCTCGTCGGCAAGGACAATAAAGGGCGGATTACCCTCCACCGCGGCCAATAAGCGGGCGGTGCGCACGGTGACTTCAACGCCAGCCTGGTGAGAAGCCGGATCTTTGAGAAATACTGGCACAAATGCGCCGAGCAGGACGAGGTTTCGTCCGTGGATTTCCTGGGAGAGTTTTTCCGGATCAGTCGGCATGAAGCCCCAGTCTCCCAACTCTGTTCCCGCATAACCCGTCTCAACGATTTCGTCCAGTACTTGGACGTAGCCAGGAGCCTCCCCTTCCAGGTCGAATTCGAGCGCACCCCAAGAGCACGGAGCATTGGCGATTTTGATCATGGTCTCAATTCTCATTTTGAATGTAAAAAATCTGCGCGGTTTCTGATGACTGATGGTCCATGATTTGCATCGTCGATCGCAAGAATGATCTCCAGTGGAGAACACTTTTTCAGGGTCGCTCTTAACCGTAACGCTCGGAACTCTCCTGCGTTGGAATCCAGGCCAGGGAACCGCAAGCTCAAGGTCTCGACGATGCGAGAGAGCGGAGGAACTCTGGAAGCGGCTCAGCTCCATCCGCGGAACGGTACGAGGAGAACGGAAATTTTTGGCGTGACGCCTGCAACGCTCCCGACGATGATCGAAAGAAACCAAGGCGACTACCAGAGCGATGCCAAATCCGATTTCTCCCAACCCTTGGCTTCCTTAATTCTCAATCGACAACTGGAGTGATCAGCCGCGCGTTGTTCGTCGTGCGGGACTGACCTGTTAAGGAGAAAGATACAATGAGCAGACCCGAATTAACAAACGATCAAATCCAACAAATTGAAGTACAACTGTCGAGAAAGGAGATTCTGCGCGGTGATCCAGCTCGATCATTTCTAACCGTCTCCGAGCTCAGCAGGGATGCCTTTGACATGATCCTTGCCACAGCGCATGAAATGAAAAAGTCGCCCGGAAAGTACAATCATACCTTTCTCAGTGGGAAGAAAGTCGCGCTCCTTTTCCAGAAAACTTCAACGAGAACGAAAGAGTCCTTCGCGACAGGAATTTACGAGTTGGGAATGATGTCCAGCTATATTGACTGGCGCCAATCAAACTTTACCCTTTCCGCTTTGGAAGATGAAATCAAAGTACTGTCGCAATGGTACGACGCCATTATGGCAAGGGTTTATCATCATGAGGACCTTCTCACTATGAAACAATACAGCGAAGTGCCAATTATTAACGGACTTTGCGACAAGTATCACCCCTGTCAGGCGTTAGCAGATAGTCAAACCGTGCAGGAATATTTTGGCCCGGATCTACATAACGTAAAATTGGCCTATATCGGTGACGGAAACAATGTATGCAATTCGCTGATTGAAGCGTCTGCCTTGGCGGGAGTGGGTTTAATTAGCGTCGCCACGCCGGATATCCCGAAACATCGGCCTTCGGGAGCCAGCGAAGCCTTTGCCGGCAACTTAACTTCCTATGAATGGTCAAGCAGCGTCGAGAGGGCGGTTGAAGATGCCAACGTCGTTTACACCGACACTTGGATATCAATGGGCCAAGAAGCTGAAACACAAGAACGCGAAAGGATATTTGCCAGCTTCCGGATTAGCGCCGATGTCATGGCCAAGGCATCGCCGCACCATATTTTCATGCACGACATGCCTGCCCATCCTGGAAAAGAAGTTGAGGCGGATGTGCTAAGAGGCTACCGATCGGCGGTGTTTCAACAAGCACAGAATAGAAAACATGCCCAGAAGGCGCTTTTGCATTACGTCCTTGCGCCTGGAGTTTAAATTTCTCGTGTTGTAGAGCGACTCATCGCCACAGCCAGTAGCCAGTAGCCAGTAGCCAGTAGCCAGTGCCGCCGTAGCCAGTAGCCAGTAGCCAGTAGCCAGTAACCGAGTAGCGCGAGCAGGCCGAGGACCCAAGATGCCCCTCGTCCACCTCTCACCTCTCACCTCTCACCTCTCACCTCTCACCTCTGACTACTGGCTACTGGCTACTGACTACTCGGCTGCTCTCGGCCTCAGACCTTGATTGCTGAGATCAAGAGGAAAGTGGGACGTCCCTTAGGTCGGGGCGGAAATATCAGCCCTCGTCCTTCGGGCCGTGACCGGCACTACTAAACAGATATCCGTCCGTGGATGAACACCCAGATTCAATCATTTTGCACGATGCTTGACGCACGCTGGAAACCAGGCATCATTTCACGCACACGCTCTCCCCATGATGCAGAACCATGGCGCGCTCCCTGGATTCCGGTGAACCCGGAACCAGACCTATTCAGCCATCGACGATCTCAATCACCGCAGCCAACCATCACCCCATCGACCTATGAGTAACTGGCAATTTACCGCCCCCGGCGGCCTTACTGATTTTAGTTAGCGGTCCTAACAAATGGCATAAAGCGATGCTCAAGGAGGCTGAGGACATCGTGGCAATATTAGTCGCAACGGCATTGGGTCGAGAACCCGCAAGCCAGGCGGAATTCGATCAGGTCGCCGCGACGCTTACGTATGTCAACCCTGTCAAAAGTGCGCCGCCGGCGGACGCGGAAGTCGTCAACCTAACGCCCTGGAGTGCTTTTCCAAGGGGGGTGACCGTCCAGGCGCCATGGGCCGGCTTCCCGCGGGATCTCATCGATCCCGACGGATCTTACCGGGCGGCGGACCAACTCGGGGCCGAAGACACGAAGCCTGGAGTTTTCCTTGATGGCCAGGGCAACGTGGTGGCTCTGCCCACTCGGCACCGTCAGGATGAGTATTGCGAATGGGTTTTGCGTCGAGACAGCGCGGACCGCATTCGCAAGGCCATTTTTGTCGCGGAAGGATACGACTACTTCTCGGAGCTCTTTGAGGCCGACGAGCAGCGAGTGGTCGATATCTATCGGGAATTCACCGAGACGGGCAGCATCACGGCCGACAGCCTGCGAGCGCCGAACGGCATTCGCCACCGCGATTCCAAAGGGCAGATCACCACCGTGGTCGCGCCGGGCGGCTTCAATCACCGGAACGCCTTCAACGTTTCTCCCGGCATCGTCCATTTATCCCACCGGGCGAACTCGCTGGGCGCGGAGGTAAACCTGGCGGGCGTCTCCGGTCTTGCGCGAAAAATCGCCGACGGTACCCTGCTGGACGGAGCCGATCCCCGGCGTCTCCTGTGCTGCGCGCAAGGCGGCGATCCGAACCGCAACAGCGATCCCCTGATCGGTAAACAAGCGTACGCTCAGGTTTTGGCGGGAAAACACTATACGCTGACCAATCCAGTGGGTCTGTACATCTCCGATTTTACCGACACCAGTCTCCTGCTTCCCGATGGTGTGACGCCCGCGCCACGCTCATGGTGGCGCACGGTCCGCGGCACCTCCGCCGACAGGCGGATCCTGCGCCTCGAATTGGAAGTGCCTCAAGGCGAGGGCTTTGTTCTCGGTGATCTCACCATCAATGGCACCGAACTGAAGTACGGCGGCCAGCTGGCGGAGCTATTGTCCGTGCACCTCTTTGTGACGAGGTGGAATCGCGCCGGTGGCGGCGTTGGGCCGGTCGTAAATTGCGACGCTACGTGCTGCGTCAAGAACGGCACAGACATGCTGGCCCTGAGTAACGGCGGGTGCCAGCCGCCTTTTTCGCTCAAGTATCCTGGTCTCCTGGTACCTCCGGCGGCTGGGGTCAAATTTGCGGAATCGGCTGCTCTCGCTCCCAGGCCGGCTGCAGCCAAGTCGCGGCTTCCCTAATCTCGCACACCGCCGGTGGAAACGAACGATATCCGGGAAACATCGTCGCCGGATTCAATACGCGCTTCGAGACGTTCGTGGCCCTCGCCTTTCGGGCGGGCACGGATCGGGTCAAGGGAGCCCGTTGGATCGGTAGTCTGGCGCCACAGGTTTCGACTGTCGATGACGTTCGGGGCTTGCGGGAAGCAATGAAAGATCCTGGAGAAAACGCGGCACCCTGGCTGGCCGTGGCCATCGGCAAGAACGTGCTTGATGCCGTTCAACCTTCGGTGATGCTGGATGATCTGCACTTTAATAGGGGCATGGAGTTGAGCAAATTGGCGATCGGAGACGAAACGCTCCCGGCGGATTGGGTCATTGGCGGATCGAATCACCCCGTCGATTTGCTCCTGATCATCGCGGCCAACGATCGGGCCCCGGTGGAAGCCCGGGCCGACGATCTGGCGCAGCAAGCCGCCTTGGCAGGGCTCGACGTCACCTATCGCGAAACCGGCGTCCGACTGAAGAACGAAATCGAGCACTTCGGTTTCAAAGACGGTGTCTCGCAGCCGGAAATCGCCGGAGACCGATCCCCTTCCGGAATACTGCCCGGCCATTTCGTCTTCGGATACCCTGGACCCAATGGCCAGACAGCAAGGAACCAAATCGACCCGATTGGGTTGACGAAAAATGGGTCACTCCTTGTTTTTCGAAGACTGGCGCAGGATGTAAGCGCTTTTCGCGAGTTCTTTGTCGCGGAGAGCGTCCGCTTGTTGCCTCAATGGCCGGGCCTGACGCCGCAACATCTGGCGGCGCTGATTGTCGGTCGCTGGCCCTCCGGCGCACCCGTCTCGGCCACGGTCCCGATTGATCCAGGGCCAGGGCCGAACGATAATGCGTTCGATTTCCTGAATGATCCAGCCGCCCTGCACTGTCCCTTTGGTGCGCACATCCGCAAGGTCAATCCGCGCGAGGGCGATCGCGACGTGGTCGACGTTCCACGCATTCTGCGCCGCGGCATCCCCTTTGGCCCGCTTTTCGAGAAGGACCCGAACGCAGAACGGGGTCTCCTTTTCGTCGCTTATCAATCCTCCCTCAAGCGCCAGTTCGTCTTCATCTCCGCCCGGTGGATGAATACACCGAACCTCCCGCACGACGGAAGCGGAATTGACCTGCTGGTCGGGCGTGCCATGGGAGCGCGCCGTATGCCGATCAACGGCCCCGCGGGTAACGTCGTCGTCACCTTCGATCAAAGCAACTGGATCAAACCGACGGGAGGCGCCTACCTTTTCGCGCCGGGCCGGAACGGCCTGGCCATGCTTGACCGGCCTTCCTTTCCCGCACACCTGCTGGCGACGGTCCACGCCCTCGTGCTGGAAACGGATTTCCACGAGACGGCGGTTGAGAAGGTCGATGAGCCTGAGGCGCGGGATGGACGCTTCACCACACGGCGCGCAGGGACGATCCGCACGCTGGAGGAAGCGTACTGGCCGCTGACCCGCCTGACGCCGGACGGCGCTGCCGGCCTTTCCGCCTGCCGCGATCTGCGATACCTGGATCTGGCCGGCCAGCATTTCCCTACCCAGATTCTCAACGGTCCGGGGGTTAAACAGTTGGCGGAACGCCCCGGCCTGGCGCGATTGTCCGTTCACGCGGCCGCCGTGCCGGCCGGGGTCCTGCGGTCGACCCTGGCCAATCTGCCGCTCCTCACCACCTTGGATCTGCGAGGGGTTGACATCGCCGACAATGATGTTGCCGCCGTTCTCCTTGCTCATCCCAACCTGACCGAGCTCTCCCTCGGCACGACGACGGAAGACCGCGGCCCCCACCACTTCCACTCCGGACGAATCACTGCCGGCGTCATTCCACAACTTGGATCGTTGCGCAGCCTGCGTTCGCTTTCCCTGCGCGGCTTGCCTCTCGGCGATGCCGCGCTCACTCCGAACAGCCGGATGCTCGCTTCACTGGAAGAACTGGATGTCGGCGAAACCGACATCGGCGATGAGACTCTCCGCCATCTCGCTCCGCCGGCACGCGTGCGGAAATTGTGGGTGGACCGAACTGGCGTCACCGATATCGGAATCTCGCTCTTCGCGAAGAGCACGCACCTGCACGACCTTAACATTTCCGAGACGGCGGTCACCGGATTGGCGATCGATCCGCTGCTCGCCGGGCCCGCCTTGTCGCGACTCGTCGCTGCGGGTCTTAACATTTCGGACACCTCGCTCCCCAGTCTCGCCAAAGCCGGCTCGCTCAGGGATCTCAACTTAGCCAACAGCGACATCGGCGATCAGACCATCGCGGCCATCGCACGCCTGCCGTCGCTCGAGCGTTTGTCCATTGCCTCCACCCGAGTGACTTCTCGCGGCCTCGCGGCTTTGGAGAGAAGTCCCGTCATCGAGTTGGATGTGGGGAAGCTGAACGCGGATCGTGAGGCGCTCCGAGCACTTCTCCGCATGCCCCGTCTGCGTAAGCTCCAACTCACCTTCACAGAAAGTGACTGGACCCCACTCGCGAAATTCGAGGGAGGCCTTTCGATGACGGCGCCCGCTCCTCAAGAGGGGCCTTTGCCGGCGGGTTTGCAGGACCTGAACCTCACCGACTCGCTGACTCCGGATCTCTGCCAAAAGCTCAGTCAACTCCCCCATCTCGAAACGGTTTCGGTCCCTGGAGGAGCGGAACATTTCCTGGCAATGGCGGAAGATGGCTTTCCCGAACTGCGTCGCGTGATTGCCGAATCCGCTGAGCTGAGCGATTCCGCTCTCGATCTGCTCGGGCGCGTTCCAAATCTGGAGTCTTTGTTCGTTAACGGCAATGCCGTCTCCGCTTCCGTGGTACGACTCGCCGCACCGCACCTTCACACACTCGAACTACGAGATACCAGCGTGGACGACCGCGCGATCGAAGCGCTCGCTCGACTGCCCCGCCTGCACTGCCTCGACCTGCCCGGCACCCGCGTGACGGCGGATGGGATCGCGGCCCTCGTCCCAGCAGTCAGGAACCTGCAGTCTCTCGCCCTCGACGGGAGGCAGCTGACCAGGGGAGTGGCCCGCCTCCTTGCCGACTCCATGACGCTTGTGGAGATTTACCTGTATGGACCCGCCGTGACTGACGAAGTCCTGGCGTGTCTCGCCCCCGTTCTCAGCTTGCGGGAACTGAACCTCATTGGAACCATGATTACGGATGCCTCCGCTCCCCTCCTGATTACCCTGACCGGCCTGCGAACGTTGCGCATCTCTGGCACCCAGCATGCGCAATCTTTCGTCGATCGCCTTCGCGCCGCGCGACCGGAAGTGGAGTTGGAAATCAATCCATCTACCAGGATGGGGCGGTCACGCCGCGGCGCCAGCTGAATGGCCATTTTCGCTTCCCCAATGAGACCCCTTCTTTCCCACGTTTAATTTCGTTTCGAGTCATCCTCGAGCGAGGAGGTTATCAGGTCGGCACGACGTGATTTCTCACTCGAAATCGGAAATTGTCCCACTCCACCGGTTTAGGCAAAGGAATCGGTGTGAGAAAAATGTGGATCCGAAAGCAGGAACTGAGGGCCCTAAACTCATTGATTTGATCGGTTGACCGCCCTGATATTTCATGGTAATTATTGAAATTATGAATAATCTGGTTTGGGCCTAAACCAAAAGCAAAGTGATAGCGAGCCCTTACTGTGGCGACATTTTCGGACCGGAAGAATTGAGAACGGCCCAAAACGTGCCCACCTGCTCCTGCTCTTTCCGACAAGGCGCCATCGGGGAAGGGCTCACCCGATGACAAAGAAACCCATAGCCGCGGCGGAAGATCCCAATCACGAACTCACCGTCCTCGTGCAAGATCTCCGCCAGAACCAGCAGCGATTGCAGGAATTAACAGGGAGCGAGGACGACGCGGTCGTCTATCCTGGCGCGCAATCCTGCAAGCTAAGGGAAGCGCAGGAGCAACTGCGACGGAGCGAAGCGGCGCAGCTCAACCTCGCTTCGATGCAGTCTTTCATTCTCAACGCCCTGCCCGCAAACATCGCGTTGATCGACCATGAGGGCGTAATCATTTCCGTAAACAACGGCTGGCGAGAATTCTCCGGGAGCGAGGGGCTCCAGGGTTCAGATTGCGGATTGGGGCAAAATTATCTGGGAAGCTGCGACCGGACTCGCGGAAGTCACTCCGAGGAAGCGTTCCAAGCGGCCGCCGGGATTCGCGCGGTGTTAAACGGCGCGATCAAGGATTTCTCGCTCGAGTATCCTTGCCATGCACCCACCGAGCAGCGCTGGTTCCGGTTGATGGTGACTCCGTTGGATAACGATTTGTCCTCCGGCGCCGCAGTGATGCACTTCAATATCACCGAGCATAAACGGGCCCTGGACGCGGTTCGGGAGAGCGAGCAGCGGTTCCGCAGCATGTTCGAGGCGGCCGTCCACGGCATCGCCATCTCGACGCCCGACGGTCGCTACCTCCAGGCCAATGAGGCCTACTGCCGGATGCTCGGTTACTCGGAGGATGAGTTGCGGGCACGGAATTTCGCGTCGCTCACCCATTCGGAGGATCTCGTCCTCAACCTGGAAAAGCTGAACGCGTTGCTGGGCGGCCAGTTGGAAAACTTCGCCTTGGAAAAGCGCTATCTGACCAAGAACGGCGGCATCGTTTGGGCTCGCACCAGCGTTTCCCCGGCGAATGCCGCCGGAGGAGAGTTGGCAACGCTCGTTGAGATGGCCGAAGACATCACCGAGCGCAAACTCGGCGAGTTCCGGCTCCATCGACTGAACCGGCTGCACACGGTCCTGAGCAAGATCGGCGGGGCCATCGTACGGATTCGTGACCGCCAGGAGCTTTTTGATACCGTCTGCCGGATCCTGGTGGAAGACGGCCTGTTACGGATGGTCTTCGTCGCCGAGTTGGACGCGGAGGCCAGGGTAGCGCGACCGAGAGCCTCCTATGGTGAGGGTCGGGACTATCTGCACGAACCAACGAGTGTGATTCCGACCGATGGAGGTCCCTTGAGCCAGGGCACCGTGGGCACGGCACTCCGCACCGGGGTCCACAATGTTTGCAACGACATTGCCGCCGCCTTGCGGATGAAACCCTGGCACAAAGCGGCACAGCGGCACGGCTTGCTTGCAAACGCCTCTTTCCCGCTCCATCTGCGAGGGGTCACCATCGGCGCGCTGGTTCTCTACGCAGACGAGAAGGGTTATTTTCTGGACGACGAAATCGAGCTGATGATTGCCGTCGCCAGCAGCGTTTCCTTCGCCTTGGGGGCTCTGGAAAAGGAGCAGCAACGCAAGCGAGCCGAGGAGGCCTTGGTGGAGACGAGCTCGCGGTTGGAAACGGTGATGGCGAATTCGAAAGACTATATCTACTTCAAGGATCGGCATTCACGCTTTGTCAGTATCAGCCAACCGTTCCTTGAACTTTTCAATCTGACTCATCGGGAAGAAATCCATGGGCAGACCGATGCGGACTATTTTCTGGAAGAGGAAGCCCGTGAAGCGTTTGACGACGAGCAAGCCATCATGGTCACCGGGCAGGCTCTCATCGATCAAGAAGAAAAGAGGACCCTGCCGGAGGGCCGGAGCGTGTGGGTCTTGACGTCTAAATTCCCTTGGAGTGATTCGGAAGGAACGGTCATCGGCACCTGGGGAATCTCCAAGGACATCACCGAACGGAAGCGGATCGAGACGCGTTTCGCCGGCTGGTCGATTCAAACGCGCAGGCGGTTCTCTTTTGGAATGTCAACGGGCAGATCACCGACAGTAACGATGCTTTCCTGAGCCTGGTAGGGTATGTGCGGGAGGACTTGGCGGCCGGTCGCGTCAATTGGGCGGCGATGACGCCGCCAGAATACGCCAGCCGCGATCAGGAAGCCCTCGAAGAAATCGCCGCCACCGGATTCTGCAAGTCGTTTGAGAAGGAATTCATCCGCAAGGACGGCTCGCGTGTACCCATCCTCATTGGCGCGGCAATTTTTGACGACAACCCTAACGAAGGCGTGTGCTTCGTCCTCGACATCACGGAACTCAAAAAGCTCGAACACCAGTTTCTCCGGGCGCAGCGCATGGAAAGCATCGGCACGCTGGCCGGCGGCATCGCGCATGATCTGAACAACATCCTGGCACCGATCATGATGTCGATCGACATCCTCAAGGTCACGGCAAACGATCCGCAGACCACGGAGATTCTGGAAACGATCGAAGTCAGCGCCAGACGGGGTGCGGACATCGTGCGGCAGGTGCTTTCGTTTGCCCGCGGCCTGGAGGGACAACGAATCGAAGTCCAGCCCAAGCACCTGTTCAAGGACCTGGAAAACATCATCAAGGATACCTTCCCGAAAGACATTCGGTTGCAGTTCTCCGTTCCCGACGGATACCTGGACGATTTTGGGCGATCCCACGCAAGTGCACCAGATTCTCCTGAATCTTTGCGTGAATGCCCGGGACGCCATGCCGAACGGCGGGAGCTTGACCGTCTGCGTCGAAAACTGCCGTGCTGGATGAGCAGTACGCCGCGATGAATATCCAGGCCAAAGCCGGGCGTTACGTCAAGATCAGCGTGACCGATTCGGGAACGGGCATACCGCCGGAACATTCTCGACAAGATCTTCGAGCCCTTTTTCACCACCAAGGAACTCAACAAAGGCACCGGACTGGGCCTCTCGACCGTCATGGCCATCGTGAAGAGCCACGATGGAATCTGTCAATGTTTACAGCGAGCCCGGCAAAGGCACGACCTTCAAAGTTTACCTGCCCGCCATGGAAAGTTCTTCCGAAGCGCGGAAGGAACAGCCGAAGCAGGCCAGCTTGCCGCGAGGAAACGGCGAGACGGTTTTGATGGTCGATGACGAAGCCTCCATCCTCACCATCACCAGCCAGACGTTGGAGGCCTTCGGCTACCGGGTCTTGACCGCCCGGGATGGAGCGGAAGCCGTGGCCGTTTACGCTGAACACAAGGATGAAATCGCCGTCGTGCTCACCGATATGATGATGCCGGTCATGGACGGTCTCGACCACGATCCTCATGCCTGACCCGAATCAATCCGGCGGTCAAAATCGTGGCGGCAAGCGGTCTCGCCGGGAATGGCAGCGTGAGCCCAGAGCTCCGGGGCGGCATCAAACACTTCCTGACGAAACCCTACACCGCGGAAACCCTGCTCAAGACCTTGCGGGCAATCCTGAACGAGGAGTGAAAACGAGTGAACATCGAACCTCTGGCTAGACGCATCGAGGCTTATTGCGTTTCTCTTTAATCATTCCACTGACGCTTCAACGCCTTCTTCGCTGCATCTTTCTGATCGTCAAGCTGGTCCAATCGGCGGTCAACTTCGTCTTTTTTCATCTTCCACTTTTCTTTCGCGGCGCCCTCGGAATGATCAGCCTGATTATCGTAATAATCTTTCTCGCGCTTTAGCGCGTTCTTTCGGGCCTCCCACTCAGCGTCAAACCGGTCGTATGCGGCATCCTTCGCCCGCTCATAGTCCTCTTTTGTACGGTAGACCGGCTTCTCCGCAGTTCGCGGGATTCGCGGATGATTCTGGGGCGGTGTTACCTGAGCATCCGATTGTTTCGATTCGGCCTGGCTGGCGTTCAGGGTGGCAGCGGCTTCCCCCACGGTAGCGAAATTTACTTGCATGACGCTTCGCTGACCCGGCTTGATATCAGCTACCCGCGTCTGATCAGCAACTCCCGGTGCTCGGAACACCACCTGATGCTCGCCGGGCGGAAGAATTCCCTCGATCGGCAATTTTCCTAGATTGATCCCATCGATCGTAACCTCGGAATCCCCTCGATCACTGGCCAGCGAAACGACTCCATACTCATGCTTAAACTCAATGACGGAAGTACCGTTCGATTCGGGCACTATCTTACGCTTGATCGGCGCCAATGCCCCTATTCGGGATACCAGCTCCACTGGTTCCGCCGGCAAATCAACGGTCAGCGGCGTCTTGCCGAGCTCTGAATCGCCCATAAAAATTGTGGCACCGGCAGGGTCACTCTTCAGAGTGACGCTCACACTTTTAAAATTGTGCTCGACGGCGATCACCCCGTTCGGCTGCACGTTGATCTCCTGCACGAAGCTTGGCCAGCCCGATCGCTTAATCCGAACCGTGTATTTTCCCGTTGGCAAGTTGTCAATGGTCATCGGCGTGGTGCCAAAAGTCGTCTTCTGATCGGAATCGACTATCTCGAAGGCCAGGGCTCCAGGCTCTGATTTTATTGACAGTTGACCGACGTAGGGAACCAACGGAACAAGACCCAGGTTGTTCAGGCTTCCCTGATTGATCTCGACGGCAACCGCTCGGGTTTGGTACCCGTCGAGGCTGAGCTCAAGGCTATATTTTCCCTTCGGCAAAGGATAGGCAGCGAGCGGGGTCTTACCAATTTCCTGGCCGTTCGACCTCACCGTTGCCCCCTCTGGTTTACTCGTCAAAGTGAGACTACCCATCTGAGAAACCGCCAGTGGCGTTTCAGCTTTCCGAAAAAGAAAATTCGCCCCGATGACAGCCCCAATGGCACAGACCAGAAACAGCCCAATACCCGCCAGGAGTATCCGAAGAAGGACAGGGGAAGTTCTCGGCTGGCTGTCCTCGATCGGCTCACCGATCGGTTGCGTTGCTGGAGTTGAGCGGGGCAACGCCGCGAGCTCGGTGCCGGTAACCTGCTTCGTCGGCAGCGGAGACGTCGCCAATGGCTGATTGTGGACCTCAGCCGCCTCCAACTTAGCCAAAAAATCACCGGCTGTCGCAAAACGCGTCGGTTCAGTCGCGCCCAGGCGCAGAATTGAGTTCCCGGGTTCAGAAAGGTTCGGTACGGGATTCAATCTTGGCGCAGCCGCCCCGGCCAAGGAAACCGGCTTCACTCCGCCCAGGAGTTCATAAACTGCCCAGGCAAGCTGCTGAACGTGGCCTGCTGGAAAATTGAAGCCGCCCGTATCAACAATTGTTTGGGTCGGTTCCGCGAGAAGATCCGACAAGGTTTGACCGAGGCTCAGCGCATCTACTTTGATGATAAATGGTGGCCAGCTCAAGACCGGTTTGCGTTGAGTCTCAACGGAATCCTCAGTCAGGTGCGGAATTTCCACGAAAATCTTCTGCAACGACACCCTGCCCGCGAGCAGGTTGCGTTCCGCGGCAAAATCCAGAACCTTGGCGAGCGGTTTGGTAACCCGGAGAGTTTCTTCCCAGGCTATCTCCCGCCGGGCGCGCAGAAGTTCCTGAAGCGAGAAACCTTTAATCCATTCGCTGACGATGAACAATCCACGGTCATAGGCCTCGAGGCCAAGTACTTCCAGGAGGTTCGGATGATGCACCGTTCGGAGCCGTTCGATCTCTTGCCTTAGAAAATCGAGCCGCGCCGCTTCGTATCTGACGGCCAGCGGAATGGGCCGGAGTGCGACGACCCGATTTGAATGCAGATCTTTAGCCTTAAACAGGTTCTTGTCGAAGGGCGATTGCCCGATGATCTGATACCGGTTGCGGATCAGTTGGCCACTGGCAAAACCAGATGTGCTCGTTCCTCCCACTGTCGCTGCATTGACGGCCGGATCGGTCGACCTGATCGGGGCGAGCGTCGGGGATTGTCCCTTCAAATCGCTTAAAATATCGTCAAGTTCCCGCTTCAAATCCGACGGAGTCTGAAATCGGTCCTCCGGATGCTTCGCCAGCATTTTTTCCAAAAGCGCCGCGATTCGCGGATGGACCTTCACGAGGACATCGGACGACAGCGGCTGATTTAAGTGCTGATTGATAACGCTGGCCATCGAGCCCTGGAACGGAGGCCGTCCAGTGAGCATGAACCAGAGTGTCGCGCCCAGAGAATAGATGTCAGACCGGATATCTATCTCCTTTTCCTCCAATTGCTCCGGGCTGGCAAAGTGCGGTGTGCCGACGAATCCGCCCATCGATACGGTGACGGACTGATCTACTGCGGCGACCAGCGACTTAACCAGACCGAAGTCGATCACCTTCACGAGCAGATGATCTTCATCCTCGTCAACAACCAACATGATGTTGGACGGCTTGATATCTCGATGAACCAATTTCTGGCGGTCCGCAGCAGTCAGCGCACGGGAGACCTGGCGAGTGACTCTGAGAGCGAGGTCCGACGGCAGCGGACCTTCTCTCTGAATGCGCCGCTCGACGGTCTCGCCCTCGACATACTCCATCGCATAGTAGAACTCACCTTCCGAGTTACCGAGGTGGAAAACCGTAGCGACGTTCGGGTGACGCAAGCTCGCCGCCGCTCTTGCTTCCCTGAGAAAACGCTGGCGGATTGTTTCGCTGTTCAAGAAGTGCGCATTGATGACTTTCAGCGCAACATCCGAACGAAGATTCGTGTCGAAGGCTTTGTACGTTACGCCCATCGCGCCCCGGCCCAGTTCCCAGAGCGAACCGTCCGCACGACGCGTGATAACAAAGTGTTCGAACCTGTCTGTGTCGCCCATAGACATTAGCCGTTCCCAGCCTTAATAATCTCTCAATTCACTGAGGTTTGTCGATATAAAGTCGATCTGGATCCAGTGCCTTCGGATCTCGAAAAATTTGCGGAGGATGATCGGAAATCAGCTTGTATCCCGTCAGGACAAACTCCGGGTAAAAGCTGTTCGAAGCGGGCTCGTAGACCCTTTGTCCGGAAAAGTACCCCTGGAGACGGTATTCAGAATCGTTGTCAAAGCCGGGCTTATTCGCCTGACGATCAGGAGCGAACATTTTCTGCTCGTTGAGCATGACGAGCTTGGCACTACTCCACGGTTGACCGGGCTGCCGGATATAACCCCAGAAGAAATAGTATTTTCGGTAAAATCGTCTTCCAACGAAATAATTCCCCGGAGCCTCATTGCCAATTGTCTGGTTAAGGGCGGCCTGAGATTGATTGTACTCATCTTCGACCGTCTGGCATCCGGAAAGTATGCAGGACGCGGCAACCGCTATCAGAACAAAAAGTTCCGCCTTCCGACTGGTTTGGAGTGTTCGTTCAACTGCCATGAGCTTGCGATTTAATCTGAGCAACCAGCTTAGGATGCTGTTGCAACCCTGTTAGGAGAGCTTCGATAGCACGTAGAGTCTGAGGACTTATGTGGTGTTCCATCCCCTCGACATCATGATAAATGACTTCCTCGTTGATCCCGAGCACGCGCAGAAAATCGCTCAATAACTGGTGACGCTTCATGATATTACGAGCCAATGTTTCTCCGGCCGTGGTCAAAACCAAGCCGCGATACTTCTCGTACTTCAGCAAGCCTTCGGCATCCAGTCGCTGGACCATATTGGTCACGCTTGCTTGGGATATCCTTAACCCTTGAGCAATATCGGCTACCCGCGCGTAGCCTTTAGTGTTGATCAGATCAAGAATCTGTTCGAGGTAATCTTCAACGGCTGTCGATCGACTGAGCGGAGCCGGCTTACTTGGCATAGGCAGCCATTATTGCTTAAACGGGGAACGGGATCAATACGGGGATTAAGTCAGGCGCAACTTCACCGCGTTTACCTGCTGGTTAAATCCGACACAGGTCACCAAAGCGACGGAAACTGGGAAGGACCGGGTTTCGCGATTGACGCTCGGGAGTTTGGAACCGGCGGAGAGAGTGCCCGGCAGTTGTTGATGGCGGAGCGCCAGACCAGCGACCGCGACCTGGAATAGTGCGCTTGCACCGAGCGCCTCGCCAACGGCCGGTTTGGGAGCATAAACAGGAACAGATGGGCAGAGGCTGCCAAACGCTTTGCACTCAACTTTATCGGCGAATGTGCCATTTGCGCTGCTCACAATGAGGTCAGGTAGTTCCCCAGTCAGCACGCTGCCAAACAATTCCGCGCCGACGGACTCACTCTCCAGAGCAGAAAAAAACGGCTGGCCCGGTGAGGAGCGAGAGATCTCCAAAGTCCCGGTGCGCCCGATCAAAACCGCAGCTGCACCCTCCCCGAAAATTGCCCCGCGAGTCCGGCCGTAAACCTCGAATCGATCTTGATCTGTGGCCATGCGCCAGGTGGCAAACCCGTCAGGCAACAGCCAGTCCGCTTCCTCCGTGCCGACCACGAGGCAGTGATCGAGCTCTGGCTGCATAATCAGGAGTTCAGTTGCGAAATGGAGCGCGCTCAATCCCACCGATGAATCTCCTACCAGCGTATAGCTTTCGCCGTCAACATCCAGGAGAGCCGCCAAGTGGCTTGCCGCGGCATTGTAAACCGTTTCTGGAAAAAGGAGCGGGCTCGCGCCGTTCGCTCCTTGTGTCACTATCTCGTGATAGAAACGGCGGGTGTAATTGACGCCGCCCGAACAGACCGCGAACACCACAGCGATTCGACCTGCCAAGTCGCCACCGGGTTCCACTCCGGCGTCCGAGAAAGCATCGAATCCTGCGGCAGCAGCCAGTAAAGAAATTGTCCCCGACCGCCGTAATCTGGGCCGACGAGCAGCTTCGGATACAAACTTTCCAGGGACCGAACACGAAAAATAATTCCGACCCGCCAGAGCGTTTGCGATGAGCCCCCTGGGCGCCTGTTGTTTCTGGCAAAGCTGCACCCATGTCTCAAGCGCAGTCGGACCCAATGGCGTTACGGCTCCGATTCCCTCAATAAATAAATTCATACTCGCTTTAGAACCAGCGTCGCGTTGGTGCCGCCGAACCCAAACGAATTCGAAAGCACATGACTGATCCGTCCCGCTCTGGAACGATTACCGATAACCTCAAATTTCCAGCTTGGATCCGGTTCAGCAAAATTAATATTTGCGGGGAAAAATTGTTCGCATAACGCCAGCACGGAAAACACCGCCTCAATTGCGCCTGCCGCCCCTAACGCATGCCCCATCATGGATTTGGTTGAGCTGACTGGCACTCGTCCGCAAAGTTCCGAGATCGCAGCGCCTTCGGTTGCATCGTTGAAAACAGTCGCAGTTCCATGCGCGTTAACGTAATCAATAGCGCCGGCGGCCAACCCAGCTGACTCGAGGGCTCGCTCCATGGCAAGTCTCGGGCCGATGCCGGACGGATGTGGCTGGGTCAGATGATAGGTATCGGTCGAGACTCCGTAGCCAGCGATTTCCGCCAAGGCCGTTGCGCCGCGATATGCCGCGGATCGTTCGGACTCCAAGATCAGAAAGGCTGCGCCCTCACCCAAGACCAAACCACTTCTGTTCTTGTCGAACGGGCGAATCTTCTCCGGGGTCGCAGCTTGGAGAGAATCGAATCCCACGAATACCAGTTCGCACAGTGGATCGTAACCTCCGCACACGACGCAGGCACACAGACCGTGTCTGATCAGTTCAAATCCGTGCCCGACCGCATTGGAACCCGACGAGCAGGCGTTGGCAATGATCTGCGCCGGTAACCGCAACCGATTCGCCTCGAGTGCGTCAAGGATGGACTTCTGAGGCGTGTAGTTTCCCACCAGCCGAGCAAGACCTTTCCGCGATTCGCTAGCGAGCAGTCGCCGGTAGTAGGTTTCTCCGGAACACATTCCGCCGCTGGTCGTTCCAACGACGATCAACTCAGGCGCTGGGCCCTTGGCTGAATCGCAAGCTTCCCGCAAGGCCAGCCCCGCCATTCGGGAACCCCGCTGCAAACGGTGAGAACTGGCCCTCCGCGGGAGCGCTTCCTGAAGCCATTCGTCCGGAATCCGGGCCGCCGTTTTGCATCGAGTTTTCGTTACGTCAAAGGCTGTCACCGGTGCCACCGCGTCCCTTGCATCGACCAGAGACCTGAGATTCGCCCTCAGATCTGACCCAAGGGGAGAAACCACTCCGATCCCTGTTACGAGAACCCGGTGCTGGTGATCGGCGGCTTGCATAATTCCGATATACTCTCTCGCTCATTCTCCCAGGGTCAATGGGCTAAAGCACAGTAGGGGGAAGCGTATCGGCGTATCGGCGTATCGGCGTATCGGCGTATCGGCGTATCGGCGTATCGGCGTATCGGCGTATCGCTATCGACGTATCTAATACCCTTCTTATCGGCGTATCGGCGTATCGGCGTGTCGGCGTATCGGCGTATCGGCGTATCGGCGTGTCGGCGTGTCGGCGTATCGGCGTGTCGGCGTGTCGGCGTATCGGCGTATCTTGAACAACGCACTGCTAATCATCGACACCGAACTAAACCGATTGCTAACTCAGGCCTTTCCCACCCACAAAGCTGCCTGAAAAACTCGGCCCATTTGTCCAATTTTTTGAGACAACGAACGGTTAGCGAAGTCTTCGACCTCAAACCGATCAGTGGTCGGTGCCTGAAAAACTCGGCTCATTTGTCCAACTTTCTCACACCACGAACGGTTAGGGTCGCTCATCCGGCCCGGAGGGACGGGCAGTTCGACATTTCCATCTGCGGCCCGAAGGGCCAGGAAAGCATAGCCCAGGGTTTACCCTGGGCTATGCTTTCTTGGCCCTTCGGGCCACAGATTGGAAACCTCCAAACTGCAGAGCCTTTCGACGTATGACCGGCGCTATGCACATACCGTCCCGGAGGGACGGTGACCGTCCCGGAGGGACGGTCGAAGGGTCGAAGTCATTGTCAGTCCCGGAGATATTAGTCGTCGAAACCGAGTTCATGCCGCTTTAGGAACCCCAGGTCTTCCTGTTGAAAGGTAGGTTGGCGTCTGATCTAAGCCGAGATCCGTTCAATCGGCCCGCTGGGACGGGGCTCTTTTCCTCATGACTCCAGGCACTTCGTGCCTGGCTACTATCTTGCTGTCCCTCTGGGACAAAGCCATTCTCCGCGCCGAGGCTTTGATTAAGTTAGCGCTTATGGGACGCGCTCCCGCGCGGGCGTTTTGCCGGTGCCTCGGCCAGGATCACCGCGTGTCTCGGCTGTAAGCGAAGCGTCCCGCTTTGCTCGGGGTCTCAAGAAGGCAAGGCGGGACGCCTTGCTTACCACGTTCCTTGGCCAAGCCACCGGTCGCGCGGGAGCGCGACCCTACCACGCCGATACATCTCCCCCCTCGCCTGCCCTTACGATTCGCTTCGCTCCCTTTTCTGAGCTGCCCGGGCTGATTGAAGCATCTGATCGTGCTCCGCCTCTTTGATTCCTTCTTCGACGAGCTGCGCACTCTCGCTCCGTCCTTCGCTATCCTCGTCTTCGCCGAACGACTCCGGGGTGTGACGGCCAGTCGAACCTGGCACGGGATCCCAGCGTTCCGACTCGGGTATCAATCCCAGAGCTGCTTCCTGGAGATCTGTCTCTGATTCGCCCGTTAGCTCTCGCTCGGCCTGCTCATAGTCAACCTCCGACGGTTCTGGAGGAACCCGACCCGCGATCAAGGCTAGTTCGCGCGCGCGAGCCTCGACCATCCGGGCAGTCACCGTACCAACGCCGATACCGTTCTTACTTAAAACACCTTTGTTTAGAGGATTCTTGTTCATGGTGCCGAGTGCCTAACTTGTTTTCCAGAATCGCGGATTGGTTCCCACTACTAGGAGATCTCGGCCCAATGCCTGGCAGTTCCCAATACTCTTTTTGACGTGTTACAAATGCTTTTGCCTATGGCTGGCAGCTCTTGCATCCAAATCGATTGCGGAAAACAACCTTCCGCACATCGGAGCGAACGCCCGGGTTCTTGCCGTTCCTGTCAACGAACAGAAAGCCCTTGATTCAGCGTATTATCAGCTGACACTATTACCCGCAGGCACTCCAGGCAAGGCGACGGCGATTGCAGCTTTGCCCTGCCCTGAACACCAACAACCCCCAGTTAATATGAGTACTGAGCCAAAAAAAGAAGAGACGGATAAGAAGACTACCGAAGATGTCGAGGTAAAACTGGTTCCGGAAGGAACTTTCGGAGGCACCATCGAGAAGCCAATTCTCATTAATAAAAAGGGTGAGACGATCCCGGAGGATACGGGAGATCAGGGCGGAGGCCAAAACTGAACCGCGTTGCCCGACGGGTAGGCGCCACGCCTGACCGTTAAGCTTGGCTGCGTCTTCTCACCGGTACGGCAGCGAGGTTCCGGCAACCAGGAAGGGCGTTGCGCCGCCTAGTTCTGCAGAGCGAGGAACGAAGGTGCGGGATTAATTTGCCTTGACCTCTCTCACAGAGATTCCCCGAAGGAGGCGCCCTAAAAGATCAGATCCGGTGATGATGCGCTTCTGCTTCCCCCAGAACAGAATCAAGTCATTATCGATGACATCGTCTTCAGGGTGGTTGGGTCTGACCTTCATGCATCCCATGACGTCTCCCAGTCGCGCATTGATGTCGGAGACGATCACAGGGCGATGCCAATAGACTTCCAAATCCAGCGCTGCTTCTTTGAATAGCGCGTCGCGCAGAAAGTGATCGGCGTCCAATACCCATCCTGGCTGGCCGGCTTCATCGACAATAATGACCCATTTCTTTCGAGAGGCATCCAACTGACGCAAGAAAGGGTCAGCCGGTGAACGTTCAAATCTTGGCAGCGCCGGTCTTTGGTTAATGTTTGGTAGAGTGACAATGCTGAGAGGGTCGATCAATTCACCCTCCTCCAGGACCGGAATATCGTCGAGGTCAAGAAAGTTCAGCGCGCCAATGGCCTCCAATTGGCCTACGTCGGCCCCTTCCATTCCACCGTGCCTGGTGAGTAGCGCTCGAAAGTCCCGCTCTCGAAGAAGCGCGATTCCTTCTGGCCCGAGCCACCAGTTGAGAAGTGTAGCGGTGGGCTTCGCTACCGGAAAAAGTATGACCTTATAGACGCCTAACAAAGGCCTGAGTTTCGCTGCCATTGGCAAGGCGTTCCGCGAAAAATAGGCCTGTGGGACGATATCGCCAAAGACGGTGATGGCGACGGTAGAGAATACAAATGCCCCGATACCAGCAAGGACGGAATCCGATAGCAGCGTCAGAAGTACATTGGTGACAACATTCCCCCAGACGATCGTCGACAAGGTGAAATTGGAGTCCTTGCGCAGATCGAGCACTCTGGTGGCATACAAATTTCCGCTGGCGGCTTCGACTTCCAGGCGGAGTTTGCTCAGGCTGAAAATTGCCAGGTTGAGCCCTGAAAAAAGGGCAGATTGAGTGATACAAAAGGCAATACCGGTCCAAACGAGTAACTGAGATGCCGGGTAGGTCATTAGGGCAAGAAAACACGCTTCCGCCGGTGGCGAAACCGAATCCCGGTTGGGTTGTGAGTTTTGAGTTTTGGGTTTTGGGTTTTGGGTTTTGAGTGAGCTGCTCTCGCAGCTGGTTATTGGTTCGTGCCTCCACCCAAAACTCAAAACTCACAACCCAAAACTAAACCAAGGGTCCAGCGCGGCCGGGACTCCTTCAAACAGCATGCGAGAAGACTTGCTCAGGGGCGGCCAAATCGAATAGCCTGCGCTTTCTCCCAGGAGGTGAGATATGCCCGCTCCACTTGAGCCCGTTGAGCCAATCCGTCCACTCATCGATCCCATTGACCCAATCGAACCAATCGAACCGATTGAACCAATCGAGCCGATCGAACCAATCCAGCCGATCGAACCCCCGATCGAGCCGCCGATCCTTCCTCCGATCGAACCCCCGATCCAGCCACCGATCGAGCCTCCGATCCTTCCTCCGATCGAACCCCCGATCCAGCCACCGATCGAGCCTCCGATCCTTCCTCCGATCGAACCCCCGATCCAGCCACCGATCGAGCCTCCGATCCTTCCTCCGATCGAACCCCCGATCCAGCCACCGATCGAGCCGCCGATCCTTCCTCCAATCGAACCTCCGATCCATCCGCCGATCGAGCCTCCGATCCATCCACCAATTCAGCCGATCCAGCCGATCGAACCCATTCGTCCGATTGAACCAATTCGCCCAATTGAGCCAATCCGCCCGATCGAGCCGATAGAACCAATCGAACCGCCTGCCCAGCCTTCGGCACAATAAAAGGGAGGTGTTTGTGCTCAGGATACTGCTTCTGAACATGCCTTTCGTTTCGCTGTCCAGGCCAGCGATCGGAATCAGTATCCTGAAGGCGCGGTTGGCCGAAGAACTCAACCAGTGTAGCGTCGGATACGCCAATTTGTTCTTTGCGGAGCGGGTCGGCCTGCCAGCGTATGGACTGATCAATGACCGGCTCGGAGGATCGATGTTCGCGGGAGACTGGTTATTTTCAGAGTACCTTTTCCGCGGGAGAAATCGGGCTCCTTATATCGCGAGTTTGCGGCAACAACTCAGCGATGATCGTGACTTCGAAACTGTGATGGGACTTCGCGCGGAGGTACAGCCTTTCCTGGACGCATGCTTCGAGGAATTTGATATCGCGGGCCATGACATTATTGGCTTCACAACCACCTTCGAGCAAAATTTGGCGTCGCTGGCCTTGTCTCATTCAATTAAGGGCAAATATAAGAACAAAATAATAGTGTTTGGGGGCGGGAACTGCGAAGGCGTCATGGGGATGGAATTGCATCGGCAATTTTCGTGGATTGACTATGTCTGTTCCGGGGAATCGGATCACAGCTTTCCTGCTCTCGTCCAAAGGCTGTCGGCAGGTCGTACGGTCGAGGGATTGCCAGGGGTGATTTATCGACAGAGCGGTCAGTCGAAGCTTTCGGCGCCGCCAGATCGGGTTCACGACATGGATGGCCTGCCGGATCCGGACTATGACGACTATTTCGCCGCAGTGCGCCGCAGTCCTCTTGGCCCTCAGTTGAAGCCATCACTTTTGATCGAGAGCGCCCGTGGCTGCTGGTGGGGCGCGAAGTCACATTGTACGTTTTGCGGTTTGAACGGTTCGACCATGGCGTTTCGGTCGAAAAGCGCGTCGCGCGTCTACCAGGAGCTGGAAAGACAGAAAAACCGCTACGGGGTACGACAGTTTCTCGCGGTCGACAACATCATGTCTTACAAATATTTCCGAGATCTTCTCCCGATGCTGAAGGAGCGCAATCCGGGGATATCTCTCTTTTATGAAATCAAGTCTAACTTGAAGCGTGACCAGATTGAGTTGCTGCGCGATGCGGGGGTGCTGGCTATCCAACCGGGAATAGAGAGTTTGAATAGCCACGTGTTGCAGCTGATGAGGAAAGGGGTAACAGCCATCCAAAACGTGCAACTCCTCAAGTTCGGTCGCGAGTACGGAGTCGAGTTAGCCTGGAATTTGCTCTATGGATTCCCCGGAGAGACGCCGCGAGACTACGAAGAGACGGCCCGAGTCATCGAGGCAATCTACCATCTTAAACCTCCCGGCGTGACGGCCAGAATCCGGCTCGACCGTTTTAGTCCGAATTACGACCAGGCTGAGGAGTTCGGGTTGGTCAAGGTGCGACCGTTTCCTATCTACAGTCATATCTATTTCCTGCCCGATGAGAGCGTGGCTGATCTGGCGTATTTTTTTGATTACGAGCATTCGGACGGCAGGAAGCCGACCGACTACTTGCAGTCCGTGCTGGAAAAGGTCCGGGTGTGGAAAGAAAACCGAGGCGGCGACCTTGTGAAGAGGTACGGCACAGATCCTGAGCTGATGTTGCTGGACAATCGACCGGGCCGAGAACCTTTGCACTATCCTTTAAATGGCGTGCAACGAGAAATCTACGACTTTTGCGATGAGATTCGAGGTCGCTCGAGCATTGAGGCCTTCGCCGCGGAACGCTCTGGCAGACGAGTGTCCGTGGACGCATTTCTCGAACGATTGGTGGGTTTCCAGTTGATGCTGCAAGAAGAGAGCCAGTATCTCAGCCTGGCCATAGACCCTGGCCGGCGGCGGCGTCCAGCAGGAGTCGCGGAAGCAGCAACATTCTAAATATCCTTGCCCCGAACCATGCGAGACCCCTCAATGCAAGTCGAAGACCGAAAGTCGGAGGGTCCCAGGGAGATTCTGCAATCTCGTTTGTTTGCCAATGGGGGGTATATGATTCTACCTGGATGGTTCTCAAAGGATGCGGTGGAAGGGTTGCTGGCTGAAGCGAGTGCGTCCCGGGCAAGCGCCATACGCTCCTCAGTGGCGACCTCAGACGGCACTGAGGGGCGCGGCGGCAGTCCGGCTCGGGCCTTCCGATCGGGACCCGGCCGCGACTTTCACCGCAGGCTCTACGGATCTGGACAAATCGCGGAGGCGCTTGGCCGCTGGTGCGGCGCTTCGGTCGCGCCAACCGGCGGTGGCACTTACTCGTATTACGAACAAGCAGGAGATTTTCTCGCCCTGCACCGCGATGTAATCAACTGTGACATTGCCGTGATCACTTGTCTGGCAGTAACCGGTTCGGATCGCTCGCTTGGGGGATTGCTTGTCTATCCAAGGCACGTCGGTGAACCGTTGTCGAAGGTTCGCGCCGCAGGAAGGTTATCGGGAACACCGGTTCCGCTCGGCCGAGGCGATACCGCCGTGCTGCTTGGTGGAATTCTGCCGCATGAGGTGACGCCTCTATCGATGGGACAAGAGCGGATTGTCTCGATCAATTGTTACCGCATCATTGGGTCCGAGAAGGCTGTTTAGCGAAGCTTCGGCCTCAAATAACTTCTTGATGCCACAAATGGTTAGCTCGGGCCAGGTGGTTGCAAGTTCAATTCGCGGTTAATTCAAAAGCTATTGCCCTTCGGCCTGGTGTCCGCGCTGAGCTCATCCCAATTCAAAGAATCTGGGAGCGTTTCGCGCTAGCCAGGTTGCTCACCATTGAAATGTGCGAAGAAAATCCTTTTCGGCACGCCCAATTAGTTCTAAAAACTTGGCATGGGAATTTTCTCCTGGATTCTTCTAGGCCTCATTGCTGGGGCGATCGCCAAGTTCATCATGCCGGGGAAAGATCCCGGCGGTTTCTTTGTCACGATCCTCATCGGCATCGCCGGCGCGATCATCGGCGGCTTTCTGGGCAGCTTCATCGGCCTCGGGAAGGTTGAATCGTTCGATCTCGGCGGTATTTTCATTGCCACGATCGGCGCCATCATTCTCCTCATTATTTATCGGGTGGTCAGAAAAAGAATGTAGGCGGTGGCGGAGGAACGTATCGGCGTTTGGGCGTGTCGGCGTGCTGTCGCGCCTGCGAATATCTTCGTCTCCGAACGATTGAGTCCTGGTCGGTCGAAGGTCTAGCGTTTTTGCGTTTTGGGTTTTGCGTTTTGCGTTTTGAGTTTTGAGTGATTCGTGGCTTACCAAAACCCAAAACCCAAAACGAATTCCCCAGATTTGTCAGCGATGCAGGCTAGATCGAGTTAGTATCACTTCCCCTAAACTCCCCCAAAACTTATGAAGCCCGCTTTTCCTGAAATCAGCAAAATCCCCTACGAAGGCCCAACCTCCAAGAATCCCCTGGCTTTCAAACATTATGATCCCGCCAAAGTCATCGAGGGCCGGACGATGGCCGCCCATCTTCGCTTCTCTGTGGCGTATTGGCACACCTTCCGAAACACGTTAAGTGACCCGTTTGGCGTCGGAACGGCCATCCGCCCTTGGGACGACGGTTCAAGTTCCGTTCAAAACGCCTGTCATCGGGCGCGCGTAGCATTTGAATTTATCGAGAAACTCGGCGCACCCTTCTACGCCTTTCACGATCGCGACGTGGCACCAGAAGGCGCCAGCCTCGCGGAGTCCAACCGTAATCTCGATGAAGTGGTTAAAGTGCTCAAAGAGGAACAGGAGCGCACCGGAATCAAATTGCTCTGGGCCACAGCCTGCCTGTTTATCAATCCGCGTTTCGCGCACGGCGCGGCCACCAGCCCAAATGCCGACGTTTTCGTCTACGCCGCCGCGCAAGTGAAAAAGGCCATTGAAGTAGCTCACGAGTTAGGCGCCGAAGGCTACGTCTTCTGGGGTGGCCGCGAGGGATATTCCAGCCTCTGGAACACCGACATGAAGCGGGAGATGGACCACCTTGCGAAGTTCCTGCACCTGGCTGTCGATTACAAAAAACAGATCGGCTTCAAGGGAGCTTTCTACATCGAGCCGAAACCCAAGGAACCGACTAAACATCAGTACGATTTTGACGCCGCAGCCTGTCTGAACTTTCTGCGCGAATACGGGTTGCTCGAACACTTAAAGCTCAACCTGGAAACAAATCACGCCACCCTGGCTGGGCACACCATGCATCACGAGTGCGAAGTCGCCGCCGCCGCCGGCGCGCTTGGCACCCTTGACGCCAATTCAGGGGATGAATTGATTGGCTGGGACACCGACCAGTTCCCAACCAGCCTTTACCTGACCACCCAGATCATGCTGACCGTCCTGAAAATGGGAGGATTCACGACGGGCGGACTTAACTTTGATGCCAAAGTCCGACGCGAAAGCTTCGAGCCAGTTGATCTATATTATGCGCACATCGGTGGCATGGATGCTTTCGCCCGGGGTTTGAAGATCGCGGCCGCGATTCGTGCGGATGGCCGCCTGTCCGAACTGGTGCGCAACCGCTATGCGTCCTGGGACAATGGCATCGGCGCGGCGATTGAAGCGGGTAAGGAGAATTTCACCTCGCTTGAGCAACACGCGCTGAACCAACCCGACCCCGTCCAACACACCAGCGGGCGTCAGGAACTTTTCGAGAATATCGTCAATGAGTTCATCTAGACCGAACTTCGATCAGAAGAATTAATCTTCCTCGGCGTAGGCAAAATACGGGCTGGATTGTTTATATCCGGTCGCTGATATGGATTAACTCCGGAATGGATGCGCGCGTCCGACGTGGCGCGTTCAAAGACAAAGAGCATTGTTTCGACGTGTCGGCGTTTGACCGCGCGACGCGGTCGCGCGCGTGGTCGTTAGTTAGGGATGCGCTCCCGCGCGTCCGGCGTGGAGCGTCTGGAAAATCTCCGTTTGTTGATCCGCTTCCACGCCGCACGGGCGACCGCGCCGGATTGCGTGACGGCGCGTTATCCGATTGGGCTGACAACGTCTTGTGGACCTGCCGCGCCGTAGTAACGCATCCTTACCTGACCTTCCTCATACTCGAAAGCATTCGTAACTGTTCAAAAAGAGTATTGGCTAAGCATCTGATCGCGAAGGAGAATCGTCGGTTCCTGAAAATGAGTTCTACTGGGACGAGATCGTCCGCAAAAGCGATGTGGTCCTCAACAATTCGAAGTGCCGATGAAAGTCAAATATGGGCGAAGCTAACAAATACTATGTCACCGTGGCAGTGGACCAGCGGATCATTGCGGGGCGAGTTCTGATCCGTGCGGCCAATAGCGACGGAGCAGCCCAAAAGGCTGAGATGAAATTTGCGGCTAAGATGCCAGATGCCATCACGGTCCAGGCAATTAGGGTACAGGAAGGTTAGTGCGGTGGAGTCGTGCACAACGCCTCGGAGTGGACCTGCACCCTGTTTCCTTCCTATTTAAATTTGATCTAAACTAGAGTCGCTTTCCGAGCGAACTCTAGAAGACGAAAATCCCGCGAGTCTGGCCGTCCATCCTCACCGTTTCCGGCCATCAGAAGTTCACCTCATAGCCTTCTGACTTGGGGCGTTTGCCTCACAGACGTCCCAGACCAGGAGCAAGGTGGTAATAGATTTCGTTCTGCCGGAGCTGCTGCTTAAAATCACCCAGCTTCGTTTTTTCTCCAATTACGACCAATTCCACACCTGCGATCTCCGCCAGATCCTCGATGTGCTCCGTGGTGACAGAATAGCTGTAACCCGTATGATGAGCGCCGCCGGCGTAGATCCAGGCTGCGCAGGCGGTCTTGAAATCAGGCCGGCACTTCCAGACGGCGCGCGCGACGGGCAACTTCGGCAGTGGTTGCGGCGGCTCCACCGCCTCCACTTCATTGACGATCAGGCGAAAGCGATTGCCCAGGTCAATCAACGAGGCATTGATGGCCGGGCCGGAAGGTGCGTTGAAGACGAGACGGACGGGATCTTCCTTGCCGCCGATGCCGAGCGGGTGAACTTCCAGCGAAGGTTTGCTCGCGGCTATGGACTCGACAAACCTCAAGCATATGCGATCCAAGAACCAAATGGCCGTCGGGATGCAAATGATAAGTGTAGTCCTCCATAAACGAGGTGCCGCCCGGCAATTCGGCGGCGATAACCTTCATCGCCCGAACCAGGGCGCAGGTTTTCCAGTCGCCCTCTCCACCAAATCCGTAGCCTTCAGCCATCAGACGCTGAACGGGCAGCCCGGGCAATTGCTTGAGCCCATGAAGAACTTGAAAGTTTGTCGTAAAGCCCTTGAAGTTTTCCGTCCCAAGAAAGCCTCGCAAACCAAGCTCAATTCGCGCTCCATCGCGCACTGAATCGTGACGCGCTCCTCCTTTCCGTAAGTCGTTCGCCATGGTGTAGCTGTCTTCATATTCAGCGCAAAGCTGGCTAACCGCCTCGTCACTGACGCCATCGACATGCTCGACGAGATCACCGATCCCATAGCCGTTGACCGAATAGCCGAATTTCGCTTCCGCGGAAACTTTGTCCCCTTCAGTCACGGCCACCTCGCGCATGTTGTCGTCAAAGCGGGCAAATTTCGCACCCTGCCAATCGGCCCACGCACGAGCCACCCGCATCCAGGCGGCGATCCGATCCTGCACTTCCTCATCTGACCAATGGCCTACCACTACTTTGCGATTCAGGCGCAGCCGCGTGTGAATGAAGCCCGCTTCGCGATCACCATGCGCGGACTGGTTCAAGTTCATGAAATCCATGTCGATCTCGCTCCACGGCAGATCCCGATTGAATTGGGTGTGCAGATGCAGAAAGGGCTTTCTCAGCGCGGAAAGTCCGCCGATCCACATCTTCGACGGCGAGAAAGTATGCATCCAGAGGATCAAACCCGCACAGTTCGGTGCGTTGTTAGCCTCCAGGCAGAGAGCGCGAATTTCCTCCGTCCGGGTCAGGGTTGGCTTGACAACAAGTTTGAGCGGAAGTCTGCGCGAGCCGTTGAGCTCTTCGACGATTTTCTGCGAGTTTGCCGCCACCTGCCTAAGCGTCTCCACGCCGTACAGATGCTGACTGCCAGTTATGTACCAGATTTCACAGGTTTCGAGATTTTTCATATTGTTAGGCCTAGAAATTGTGGTGGCGAACATCTCCGGTCGCTCCCCTGGCCGATCGCCAGTCTGCTTGAAGCGAGTTCTTAGTCAACGCGGGCGGCTCGATTTTCGCTGTCCGCGATCCGTAGTGCCTTCCTCACGCCTCGCAGACGACCCATTTCGAACGCAACGAAACCCAAGGGATTTAGGAGACGCTACACTAGGCCTTTTTGCGCCCTAGCGACCCGAACGATCGCACCAGCCGCCGCGGTCCATCTCCACTCGAGAAAAACACTGCCACCAGGATAACCAATCCCTTGATGACCAGCTGTGGTTGAGACTGGATGCCGACAAGGTTCATGATATTGAGAATCGTGGCGATGATCAGGCCTCCGATCACGGCTCGGATTGGATCGCCGCTGCCGCCGAAAAGCGAGGCGCCGCCGACGACCACTGCCGCGATCGAGTCCAATTCATATCCCTTCCCGATCAGTGAGCTCCCCTCCAGCAGTTGCGCGGCCAGCATCAGGCCGGCCAGCCCAGCCAAAAGTCCTGATATCGCATAGGCCAGCAGCAGATCGCGAGTCAGCGGCAGCCCAGACAACCGGGCAGCCTCGCGGTTGCCACCGATGGCGTAGAGTTCACGCCCGAACGTCGTATTGTTCATTACGAACGCGGCAGCGGCCATGATCACCAGGAATATAATGACCGGTGCTGGAATCGGCCCAAACGAACCGGCAAAGAGCGAAGCAAAATCCTTATCTGAAATTTGGATCAATTCTCCGGTTTGAATAATGTAGCTGAAGCCCTCGACGATGCTCAGCATGGCCAAGGTCGCGATGAACGGGGTGATTCCGGCGTACACGACAATCAGCCCGTTGACGAACCCCACCCCGCCGCAGATCAAAAGCGTCGCCAAGACGGCCACGACGGGAGGCTGGTGGTTCGCCAGGAGAATTGCCGAAACCACCGTCGACAAAGCGGCCAGAGAACCAACCGACAGATCAATTCCTCCGGTGACGATCACAAAAAACTGGCCGACCGCCAAGACCGAGGTGATCGAAGCCGCCGTGATGATGTTGACGAGGTTTCGTACGGCAAGAAAATACGGCGAGACCAGCGCACCTATGACAATGATAATGGCGAAGACGACAAACAAATACATCTTCGAGAACGCTCGAGAGATTAGTTCGCCCGGCTTGCGATCGGCTGTAGGGGCCGCGTCAGTTTTCAGCACTTTTTCGTCCATAAATAAATCCTCACCCCGCAAGTGAGGTCTAGTTGAAGAGGTTCAGAATTGCGTCGCCGTGGGGATCGATTTCTTCGTGTTTCAGGTCGCCCACCAAGCGTCCCCGCGCGAGGACGAGCACGCGATCACACATCATCACTTCAGGCAGTTCGGAGGAAAACATCAGGACAGAGCCACCGTCCAGAACGAATTTCGTGATCAGCTCATAGATTTCCTCTTTCGCGCCGACGTCGATGCCCCGTGTCGGCTCATCGAACAACAAGATTTTCGCCGTGCTCGCCAGCCATTTGGCGAAGATCACCTTTTGCTGCGTTCCCCCGCTCAACGTTCCAACCGCCTTTTCGGGCACCACCGAACGCATGGTCAGCTTGCGGATCATCTCCTGCGCCAACTCGCGCTCCCGTTTCTTGTCAAGGACTGTGAAGCGGCTAAACCCATTTAAACTGGCGAGTGTCATGTTGTGGGTAATGGACATGTGCCGAACGAATCCCTGGTGTTTACGGTCTTGGGGCAACAATCCGATACCGTGGCGAATCGCATCTCGTGGACTGTCTAGACTCAAGTCGCGGCCATTGAGCGAGATCTGCCCCGCGGTGCGTTCCTTGGCTCCGAACAGACAGCTCGCCAACTCCGTCTGCCCGCTACCGACCAACCCTGCCACGCCGAGGACTTCGCCGCGTCGTAAATCGAAATTGATGTCGCGCAGAATCGTTTGATCGGAAAGACCTTTGATTGACAATAGGGTCTGCGACGCCGTTCCGGTTCCCAGACGCGGTCGTTCTCCGCTCTCTTCCAGCGATCGACCGAGGATTGAGGTTCTCAAGGCCCGGCCGATCATCGCACGCATCAGCACCGACGGCTCTGTGGCTGGGAGATCATAGGTGCCGACGAGTGCGCCATCGCGCAGCACCGTGACACGGTGGCAGAATTCGTAAAGTTCTTCGAATCGATGTGAGATGTAAATGATGGCGACACCCCGCTCGCACAGAGTCTTCAGCACGGAAATAAGCCGCTTGACGTCAGGCGCGGGAAGCGTCGCCGTGGGTTCGTCCAGAAGAATCACCTTAGCACTGCGATGCAGAGCCTTGGCCAGCTCCACCGCTTGCTGTTGGGCAACCCCCAGCGAACCGACTGGCGCGTCCACGTCAATACCAAAGCCAAGCCACTCCAGGGTCTTGCCAGCCTCACGACGCATGTGGCGTCGATCGATGATCGCCGGCCCCTTGGTCGGCAAGTCACCCATGAAAACGTTCTCGGCTACCGAAAGCCGAGACACCAGGCTCAATTCCTGGTAAATGGTGACGATCCCCGCCCTTTGGGCTGCGTGTGGACTGTCAATCACGACCGGAGAGCCAAGCACGTGGATCGTTCCAGAATCGGGCTGCTCCGCACCCGAAAGCATCCGAATAAAAGTCGACTTCCCTGCGCCATTTTGGCCTGCGATCGCATGGGCCTCGCCCCGTGCGAACGTCAGAGTCATGTTCGAGAGCGCCTTTACTCCAACATAGCTCTTGGAGAGTCCGCTGACTGCAAGCGTCGGCCCGAGCGAACTGTCGCTGTTCCCCGGGCCGCCGTTAGATGGATTCGAAGTCATGATCAGGTCCGTTCTGCTCTCTGGTCTAACTGGGCTCGACGATTGGCCCACCAGATTTTCTCACCTTGTTCGCAAATGTTTGCAGCCATGCCACTCGGATTTACACTGAGAAACCCTGGTTCACTCTCCGGCTTCGCTTCTGCGGCTGAGGCCAATCAAAGTCAGAAGTTAAATCTGAATGACCGATCTCTTCGCCTCAAATCACGACCCTCACGGAGCGGACTGGACGTAGCTCTTGTCGGCCCGGTAGTAAGTCTTGGCATTTTCGGGTGTCACGAGCACCGTCTCAATGTAGTGAATTCCGCCGGGACAAGCCGCTTTCTCTCCTTTGACTGCAGCAACAATCATATTCATCGCGGTGACGCCCTGATCCCAAGGTTGGTTCGAGGCGATCGCCCTGATTGGCCCGGTGGGATTGTCTAGCATCTCTTTGATCGTGCTCATTTGACCGTCGTAACTCGCTTCCAGGATATCATTCCAGATGCCAGCCTGCTTCAAACCTTGCTCGATCCCGGCCTGCATGACGTCGCTCTCGCTATAAACAACCTTCAGGTCAGGATTTGCCGTCGCGATATCGCGAATCGGGGCAAGGGCCTGGTCTGGCAACCAGTGGCCATAGCGCATTGGCAGCATGACCGTCTTGGGGCCCGGATTATCCTTGAAATAGTCTTCATAGGCCTTCACAAAACCGGACTTCCGGAGGTCGGAAATCACGTCACCCGGGTACCCTCCAATAATGGCCAACTTGATCGTATCAGTTGGTTTATATTTTTTGCCGATTTCAACCGCGATGGCCTTACCCGCCAGGGCACCGGTGGCGACCTGGTCCTCCGCGACGTAACAAAAAGCATCTTTGGCGAGAGAGGGATCCAGATTGCTATTGACCGCTACCAAAGGAATTCCCGCCTTCTTCAAGGCCTCAACGGCCTGGGAAATACCTCTCGGATCGTTCGGATTGATAATGACGCCATCGACGCCCTTGGTGATGAGCGTCTGAACGTCTGAATTCTGGCGAACCGTATCGCCACCGGCGTCAACGACCACGATTTTTACGCCCAGTTTTTCGGCTTGACTGGTGGCGCCGGCGATCAGAGTCTTCCACCAATCGCTTCCGGCTACCCGCCGCTGCGAAAAGCCGATCACAATCTGCTTTTTGTCGTCCGCTCTGGCGGTAGCAGTCCCCCAGAGTGATAAGCCCGCAATTGCCACTGTCATGGCAAGTAAACAGGTCCTTCTCATTGCTTCACCTCCTCGACGGAGTTTGAATTCCAGTTTGAAAACCTACTTCGTTGTCTGTCGACAATCTTCCAGGGAACGGGGGGGTTGCTCATGGCGCTTCTTTATCATACAAGTTGCCAGGCTCGTCAACAATTTTGTGATCGCTAACTCATCTTTGCATCATGGACCTCCCAGACCGCGTCGGGCGCGGGTCGCTCCCAAATCCATAGCAACTGTCTTGGCGAGAAACAGCGGAACTCAACTTACTAACTTTTCCCGAAGAATGCACGTCTTAAAGCTTATTCCAGGCTTAATCCCAACTAAAGTTATAGTCGAAAGCTTGACTTAAGTTAGAACAAACTATCTGAGTAAAAGTGACCTTGGCGGCGTCCACACAGGTCGTCCCCCGAAGCAATGCAAAACCGCCGTTTGACATGTCGAAGAGTTATCGCTAACAATATCAGTTACTATGATTGAACCATATGCAGTTGTCGGTCTTTCGCCCCGTACCTTCACGGTCGAAAAGCGCGAAGACGCGCTGGCGAATACCAAGCGGATCTGCAAATTCATGGATACCGCTTGCATGGTAGGGGCCTGGGAGGGTTTTCCGGTTCGGCTGGTGGTCATCCCGGAGATGGCGATCCAGGGCATGGTCGCAAATACTCCAGGGAACCGGGCGGCGGAGGCAAAGTTCGCCGTCGAGATCCCTGGGCCGGAGACCGAGGAACTTGGAAAGAAGGCCAAAGAACTTAACACCTACATCGCCGCCGAACTTTACATGGTGCGCGATGATGATTTCCCCGATCGGTATTACAACGTGGCCTTCATCGTGAGTCCGGCCGGCGAGGTCATCTATAAACGATATAAAGCGACCAGCGACGCCTACGAAGGGGGCATGCTCGGGAACTCGAATCCGCACGACGTGTGGGACGAATGGATCCAAAAGAAGGGCAAGGGAAATGTGATGGACGCGATTTATCCAGTCGCCCGGACAGAGATCGGAAATATCGGGATCTGTATCTGTCACGAAGGTGTTTACCCGGAAATTGTCCGCGGCCTGGCCATGAACGGCGCAGAGATCATCATTCGGCCGACCCTGATCGAACCGGCCATCATGACCGGAATGTGGGAGTTGCAAAACCGGGCCCACGCCATGTTCAACCAAGTCTATGTCGTGGCGCCGAATCTGGGACCAGAAATCCAGAAGGATGGAGGAATTATCGATCTCTTCGGCGGACAGTCGATGATCGTCAACAATCGCGGGGCGATCGTGGCTCAACAGAAAGGTTGGACGTCCGGCGATTCTTTCGTCACCACGGTGATCGACATCGAGTCACTGCGCAAGATTCGAATGGCGAATGGCTTGTACAACCAGTTCAAGGATTTGCGGACCGAGCAGTATGCCGCGATCTACGCCCAGCCCATCTACCCCAAGAACCAGTATCTGAAGGAAGCTCCGAAAGAAGGCTGGCTCAAACGGGAAGAAACGACGCGCGCGAGAAATATCGACGAACTGGTGAAACGCGGCGTCTTCACCCCACCGAGCAACGGCAAAGTCGCAGCCAAATAGTCAGGCACAAAATGAGCCTTCAATACCCCCCAACAAAAAGCGAATCGGTCGCTCTCACCTACTTCAACGACTACCAGGCCAGAACCGTTGAGGCTATCGCCGAACGCATCATTCCAGCGGAAGGACCCGACGCGGGAGCCACCCAGGCCGGAGTGGTTTATTACATCGATCGGACGATCACCGGCTTCAGTACCGGATTGCAGCGCGTCTACCGTTTGGGACTGCGAGAGTTGGAGGCTTTCTGCAACCGGAAGCACTCCGCGCGATTCGTGGACCTCACCGCGGATCAACAAGACGATATCCTGCGACAGCTACTGGGTCAGGAGACCGGCGGCGGCGAGACAGGCCATCCGGCTGGTCTGGTGGCACCCGCTGGGGAAGGTCCGGCTCAGACCGGCGAGAAGACCGGGAGCGCAGGCGAAACCGACCTTGAGCTACTGCGCTTCTTCTTCGCGGTCATTCGTGAGCATACAGTTGAAGGATACTTCTGCGATCCGATCTACGGCGGCAATCGTGACGCGGTGGGCTGGAAGCTGGTCGGCTTCCCGGGAGCGCAATGGGGTTACACTGCTGAACAAATGAAACCCGGATTCGACGCGAGCGTGATCCCTCTCAAAACGCTTTCCGACCTGCGGCGGGAGCTCCCGAATTTGACGGACAACAAGCAGTACTACACTAACGAAGGGAAGTAATTACCATGCCTTCCAAAAAGTTTGATGTTATTGTCCTTGGAGCGGGTGCGGCGGGTGCTGTGGTGGCATCAGAATTGGCACAAAAGGGGCTTAAGGTGGTCTGCCTTGACAAGGGTCCTCACTATTCGGACGAGGATTTCCGGCTCAAGCATGACGAGATTCGTTACTACGCGCGCGGAGCGATTGTCCCGCACATCACGACCGACCCGATGACGTGGCGTGAACGGAACAAGGACTCGGCAAGACTTTTGCCGTGGGTTTCCGGCCCTCTTGGTACTGCCAATCCGCTGCACTTGCCACCATCGTTAGGTACCGGAGGCGGATCGATCCACTGGGGTGGCGCATGTTGGCGTTTTCGCGAGAGCGAGTTCCGAATGAAGAGCATAATCGAGGAGCGACTTGGCAAAGGAGCGCTCCCCGAGAACAGTACTCTGGTCGACTGGCCGATTAGTTACCAGGACTTGGAGCCATATTACGACCGGGTGGAGTGGGAGCTGGGTATTTCCGGTCGCGGCAGCAACATTGCGGGTAAAGATCATAAGGGCGATAACCCATGGGAAGCGCCTCGCCAACGCGACTATCCGATGCCGCCGTTGCGACAGGGACCCGCGGATCAACGCTTCTCCGAAGCCTGCAGTAGACTGGGCTTTCACCCGTTCCGGACGGCGGCGGCTATTGCTTCAGAACCGTTCAAAGGACGATCGGGTTGCACATATTGCGGGTTCTGCCACGGCTATCCGTGCCACGTCAATGCCAAGACTTCCACGCATGTTGCTGCGCTGCCAGCTGGTCTGGCGAGCGGCAACCTGGAGATCTGGGACTACTGCCGGGCCTACAAGGTCAATCGCTCGAACGATGGCACTCGCGCTCTTGGCGTTTCCTACTACGACCCGCTCGGACGCTCAGCCGACCTTGAAGCTGACCGGGTGGTTCTGGCCTGCTACGCGCTCGAGAACGCCAGGCTGATGCTGGCCTCCGGCATCAACCGAAACGGCCAGGTCGGTAAACACCTTATGACTCACGCCTTCGGATTCTTTATGGGCCTGACGCCGGAGTCGTCTAATCCGTTCATGGGACCTCTCGTGGCCTCAACAGCGATCGAGGACTTTAGCGGCGAACTCGTGCACGACTATGACCCGACAGTCCTTTGGGGCGCTCCCATTATTAGCTGGCCCGGAGATTATCAGCCGCTGGAGATCGCACAGTCTATGCCCGTGAACGCTCCTCGGTGGGGTGCCGGCTTCCGAGACTGGATGAAGAACAATTATACCCGCGCCTGGGCGATGTACTCCCAGACGGCAAACATTCCAACCCATGAGACCTACGTCGACTTGGATCCGCACTGCAAGGACAAGTACGGACAACCCGCTCTTCGGATGACTCACGGTTGGGGTGAAGTGGATAAGCGGGGCGTCGAGTTCCTGCTCAAACAGAAGCGCAAAATCGCCCAAGAGATGAATTTGACGACCTGGTGGGAAGAGACAACATCTCCGGAATATCATCTGTCGACCCACGAAGTCGGCACGCACCGGATGGGCGATGACCCCGAAACCTCTGTCGTCGACCTCTTCGGCCGCTCACATGAATGCGAAAATCTGTTTGTCATTGGCGGAGGTCAATTCCCGGGCTATCACGGGTACAACCCGACTCAAACGATCCAGGCGCTGGCCTACATGACAATTGACCACATGCTGGATCGGCCGCATCGCTGAACTGCCACGCCGGGAACTGATTGGCACCGGCCAAAGCTTTGTGGTTGAGTCACCACAAAAAAAGGCCGCATGAAGAGACTCGAAGGGAAGGTCGATCAACCACGTAATCCAAGAATGATTGACGTCGCAAGACTGGCAGGAGTGTCCCATCAAACCGTCTCCCGGGTCCTGAACGGGAATCCGAACGTTCGTCTAGAACTGGTGGAGCGGGTGCAGCAGGCGATTCAGCAACTGGGCTACAGGCGCAATCCCGCGGCGCGTGCCCTGTCCACTGGACGATCGATGAAGCTCGGCGTGGTCAGCTTCGACATCTGGCAATACGGGCCGACGCACGTGTTGTTCGGTATCGCCGATGCAGCCCGGCAAGTGGGCTATGCCACAAGTCTGGTCAGCCTGGGGGAAACCGACCATGAGAGCGCGCGCGACGCGATCGGCCATCTGATGGAGGATTCTGTCGATGGCATCATTGTCATCGCGCCGGTCGAGGGTGCGCGCGCGGCGGTCCAGATCGTGCCGCCGCACGTTCCGCTGGTGATGTTCGAGCCCGGCATCGACAACGGCACGACCAGGGTGGCCATCGACGAAGTGCTCGGTGCACGCCTGGCGACCCGGCACATGTTGGATTTAGGGCATGAGACGGTGTGGCACGTGAGCGGTCCGGAGGGCTGGCTGGGGACCGAGGCCCGGCTCCGGGGTTGGCGAACGGAGCTAACGGCGGCACGTCGCGTCGCTCACGAGACCATTGCCGGGGACTGGAGCTCGGCATCAGGCTATCTGGCCGGGGAAAAGATCGCCCGTAACCGGCAGATCACGGCCGTCTTCGTGGCCAATGACCAAATGGCCTTGGGAGTACTCCAAGCGTTGCAGAAGCGCGGTCTTAAGGTGCCGCGCGATGTCAGCGTCGTTGGCTTCGACGATGTGCCCGAGGCCAATTTCTTTTTTCCGTCGCTCACGACCGTCCGATTGGATTTTGCGGAAGTCGGACGCCGCAGCGTCGAGCGGCTTTTGGAGATGATCCGAGGGGGGCAATTGTCCCCGGCGCCTCCCTTGCCCCCGCAATTAGTAGTGCGTTCGAGCACCGGGCCGCCGCGAGCGCGTCAACGCGGAAAAACGGGCCGCGCGGGGAAGATCGTCCCGAGCGGAGACGTTTAGTTATTTAACAAACCCAATCACAGTCAGGTAAAAAAGAAAAAATCTCATGAATAAACGTCCATTTGGAAAGACCGGCTTGTCGGTAACACCGCTTTGCGTCGGGACCAGTGCGCTGGGCAGCTTTCCAGCTCAGTACGGCTACGAGGTAAGTACTGAGCAGGCGGTCGCGACCATGCGCCGGGTCTTCGAGGGGCCGATCAACTTCATCGACACCTCCAACGAATACGGAAACGGTGGCGACAGCGAACGCAGGATTGGCCAGGCACTCGCGGAAGTCGGTGGGATACCGGAAGGCTTTGTGCTCGCCACGAAAGTCGATCCCATTGTGGGCAGTTCCGACTTCTCCGGTAAGCGTGTCCGGGCCTCGGTCGCGGAAAGCCTTGAGCGCTTAGGCCTCAAACGGCTCCAATTAGCTTACTTACACGACCCCGAAAAAATGACCTTCGCCGAGGGCACCGCGCCAGGCGGGGCGGTAGAAGCCCTGGTAGAGCTGCGCAAAGAAGGGGTCATCGACCATCTGGGCGTCGCCGGCGGGCCGATCGATCTGATGCTTCAATACCTCGCCACGGGGATCTTCGATGCGGTAATCAGTCACAACCGCTATACCCTCGTCGACCAGTCGGCAGAACCGTTACTCGAAGATGCGGCCCAGCGAGGGATTGCCTTTGTCAACGCGGCGCCCTATGGGGGCGGTATGTTAGTGAAAGGCCCCGACCTGGTGCCAAAATATTGCTACCATCCGGTAGGTGCCGCGACGTTGGACCGCGTCAGAGAAATGCAGCGGCTCTGCACCTCCTACGATGTGCCATTGTCCGCAGCCGCGCTCCAATATTCCCTTCGAGAAAGCCGAATTAGTTCAACCATCGTCGGGATGTCGGAGCCCGAACGCGTCGAGCAGACGCTCCGCCTCGCCGAATGGCCGATACCCGAAAAATTATGGAAGGAACTGGAGCCTCTCGCGGCAGTGGGAAGGAAGGGCATCCTTTAGGGTTTTCGGTTTTCGCGGCGGTCGCGGCGTGGATCTTGGAGCGACAAGTTGGGTGCGCAGGACAAGCCTCCGGCTCGGACGGAGCCTCGCCCAAGGAACGCAATCGGCGTTAAGGCTTTAAGGTTAAAAACCCTCTACCTGCGGGGTTTCCCAACTGGCAGACTTAGCTGACCGGAAAAGCGCCTCGATTACCGCCATATTGCGCACGGAGCCCTCTAACGGTACGGGCAATTCAGTCCCATCCCGGATGCTTTTCGAAAAGAGATCGCCTTGAATCGTGTATTGGTTGCAGATCTCGAACTGCAGGACCTCAGCGCTCCGGCCGAGAGATCCGACCCGTCATCTATAAATATCCGGCAAGGCTGATCAGGCGGTGCATTGAAGGGTATTTCGATCTCGATCCGACCCTTGGTGCCGAAGATATGGACCCGCTGGTACGGGACAATCTGGGTGCTGCAGGTGAATACACTTTGCCCCGACGGGAAATGGAGGATCCCGGAAGTCACCACGTCGGTCTTCATTTCGGGATCTGTTTCGATCAGTCCCAACACTTTCAAGGGTTCCTCTCCGAAAACCAGCCGCGAGGTGAAGACAAGGTAACAACCAATATCCATCAGCCCGCCACCTCCGTAGTCCTGGATGTTGCGGACGTTCTTTGGATCTCGGAGGTCGTAGCTGAAGTATCCCATGACAGATCGAATCTGCCCAATCCTGCCCTTCCTGACCAGGTCAACGGCTCCGCACCATTGAGGATGCGTACGAACCATGAAAGCCTCCTCAATTTTAACGCCCGTCCGCTCACGGACCTTTAGCAGCGAAATGGCCTCTTCGACGGTGAGGCTAATCGGCTTTTCACAAAGAACATGCTTGCCAGCCTCTGCCGCCTTGATGGACCAGGGGACATGAAGATGATTAGGCAGCGGGTTGTAAATGGCCTCCACCTCCGGATCGGCCAGAAGTTTCTCGTAGGAGCCGTAAGCCTTAGGAATTCCTAATTCTTCCGCCGTTCGCTGCGCCTTTTCGAGGTCTCTCGAAGCAATCGCGACGATTTGCGACCACTCACCGCGTTGCATGGCAGGAATGACTCTTTTTACCGCTATATCAGCGACGCCCAGAACGCCCCATTTAACTTTCTCATCCATTGCTTTTTTCTAACATTCTTTTTGGTTCGGTGCGATTTGAAAGTCTTACCAGATGTGTCTGAAGCCAATCGCGAAAAGAGGCGTGTCGATGATGTTCAAGCGCTGCCGCTCTGCGTGCTTGCATCGGGTCGCTTCGGGACTACGCTTGAGTCATGGGCTCCCCCAAAGGACATAAGGGACCGCCGGAATACTCGTCAAAGCGCTTTGCCTGGATGATGGGGAACGCCCTCAGGTTGAAATGTCCAACGTGCGGAGAAAGACCAATGTTCGTTCCGTGGCAAAAAGTGCGTACTTTGCGGGATTGGTTCATGCCGCTCGACGGTTGCCCACGCTGCGGTTACCCGTTCGAGCGCGAGCCCGGATACTATCTGCTTTCCATCTTCGCGATCAACTACGGAGTCGGGGCGATCCTGGGCCTGGTGATTTATCTGGTGCTGGATTTCTGGGCACGGCTACCAATCTGGGTAGTCCTGACCTTCACGATCATTCCAATACCGATCTTCAACTTGTGGTTTGCTCGTCATTCGAAGGCTCTGTTCCTGGCTTTCGACCTTTTCTTCGACCCGCACCAGGGGGAGGACGATGACGGCGATCAGCGGGTCAAACCTCCCCCGCCATCACCGAAAGCCCCCGATCTTGAGCCGGTTGGCAAGGTTTGAAGGGGGCCGGGGAAGCGTATCGGCGTGTCGGCGTGTCGGCGTATCGGCGTATCGGCGTATCGGCGTATCGGCGTATCGGCGTATCGGCGTATCGGCGTATCGGCGTATCGGCGTATCGGCGTATCGGCGTATCGGCGTATCGGCGTATCGGCGTATCGGCGTATCGGCGTGTCGGCGTGTCGGCGTGTCGGCGTCTTCGCCAGGGGCGTCGCACTTACGTCGGAGGTAAGGCGGGGACGCCTTACTTACGTCGGAGGCAAGGCGGCGTCTTGTTCTGAGGTAAGATTCATCGGTCCCGCGAGGCGACCCTGGTGTTTGGCGAATTAGGGATCACCAGCGACCTAGTCCTAGTCACGCCGATACGCCGACACGCCGATACGTTCTCCCCCCCGGTTCCCCCTCGCTTGTCAACCCGGCAAATCGATGCGATATGCCAGAATGGAGTGGTTGGTCCATTCGGCTGTGGCAGCGTTTGTCGTCGTAACGCCCTGGAAAATAGTGGGTTGGACGGGAAGCGCAGTTTTTTCAATCCGGTTCTTCCTCCAATGGATCGCTTCGGAGCGTGCGAAAAAAAGCATTATCCCAATTGGATTCTGGGAATGTAGCCTCTTGGGCAGCCTCCTGGCGCTAAGCTATTTCGCCTTCTATCGACGAGATTCCGTGGGCGTGATAATGACGTTAGCGCCTCTGCCTCTCTATATCAGGAACCTTTATCTGAAATGGCGAGAAGTACTCAACGACAAGAATGTTGCCAGCAAGGCGCCGGCTCAGAAGGATCCCGAGATCGCGACGAGGTAACTCGGTTTTATGATTTACTTCGATAATAACGCCACGACTCAAATCGATCCCGAGGTGCTGCAACAGATGTTGCCGTTCCTGCAAGATCAGTATGGAAATCCGTCGAGCGCGTACTCGTTCGGCAAACGGGCGGCGAAAGCGCTCAAAATCGCCCGAGAGCAGATCGCCGGTCTGTTGCGCTGCGAACCTTCTGAAGTCATCTTCACGAGCTGCGGGACGGAATCCGATAACAGCGCGATTCAATCCGCTTTGCTCCTCGACCGCGACCGCAAGCACCTGGTGACGAGCAAAGTGGAGCACAGCGCCATCGTCAAACACGCAGAAGTCCTGGCGCGACAGGGCTACGAAGTCACCTTGCTCGACGTCGATTCTGACGGCCTGATCGACCTGAACGAACTCGAACAAGTGATTCGGGATGACACCGCGATCGTATCCCTGATGTGGGCCAACAACGAGACCGGCGTCCTTTTCCCGATCGAAGAAGCCGCTGAAATTTGCCGTTCGAAGGGGACCGTTTTTCATACCGATGCGGTTCAAGCCGTTGGAAAGATCGACATTAATCTCGGTCAACTTCCGATCAACTTTCTCTCACTTTCCGGGCACAAGCTGCACGCACCGAAGGGAGTCGGAGCGTTGTATGTTAATCGGAAGACCAGATTCAATCCTTACCTCATTGGCGGTGGCCAAGAAAATAAGAAGCGCGGTGGCACCGAGAATACGGCCTCCATCGTCGCCCTGGGGAAAGCGGCCGAGATGGCTTCCGCTGCTCTGGGAGACGAAAACAGTCGCGTCAAGGCATTGCGCGACCGTTTCGAACAGGGGGTCCTCGACGCCGTGTCATCTGTCCAAGTCAATGGTCATCGCATCCAGCGTCTGCCCAACACGTCGAACCTTGCCATCGAAGGCATTGATTCCGAAGGCATGCTAATGCTTCTGGATCAAAAAGGGATTTGCTGTTCCGCAGGGTCGGCTTGTACAGCGGGGTCGTTGGAGCCGTCGCATGTCTTAAGAGCGATGGGTTATTCGAATGAGCGTGCTCGCGGGAGCCTTCGATTTTCCTTCAGCCGCTTTAATTCTGAAGCGGAGATCGACCAGGCGCTTCAGATTATACCTAACGCGGTCGAAAAGCTGCGGTCAATGAATCGCGGATTCCTGGCGGCGTGAGAGCGAGGCGGGAAGGTTAGGCATTTCCTCGATTCGGATCGCCAGGGTGTCGTCGTCGAATCGAAAATCGATCGCCAGATGGTGCCCGCCGGTAAACTCGAATTCTATCTGTGCCTGCAGCCCACGAGCAACTTCCGTCTTTAGACCCGATGGCTCGATGTGGTAGAGCCAAACCTGGAAGGCCTGGACAAGGTGTCGCCCTGGAGTCAACTTTGGCAACTCGAGAGGCTTGTCCTCATCCACATTACTCAGAAAGCCGATCGATTGCCGATCGAGACAGATAATCATCTGCGCAGCGTTCGCGTATCCGTCCGCCATTCGAAGATTTAAAACGGTGCCGTTCGCTAAATTGGCCTCTACGGATTTTGCATATCTGACAAGCGCCGGTGGCCACTCCTTTCGAGCGATATCAGCCGCCTGGACTACCCGCAAAGCGCGATCATAACCGGTCCCGTAAAGCGGATCAAAAAGCGCGCCTTGGTCGATAAAATGTAAGAGAACCGCCCGCAAAGTGCCTCGTTCGGCGGGCACAGCTGCCAATTGTTTCGCAGCCCACTCGTCAGCGACCGCTTCTTCCCGGGTGCGCATGGCCAGATGGCCATACTCGTGAATCAGGAAGAATCGCGACGCGCCTGGATGCCGAGCCTCAATCTCTCGTTCCCGCTCCGGACATAGATAAATCGCCCCGTTTGGGTAGAACACGGTCGGTTGAATGGCGACTCCGATACCGTGTCTCGTCATTTTGCAATCGTCCTGGACAGGCACATTTCGAAGCTCGGCAGGAGGCACCCATTGACCACGGCTCCGATCCGGCCAGCCAACCAAAGCGAGCAAAAGAAAGGTGACTCTCCAACAAAGTATTTGCTGGAAACAAAGGACCAGCAGATTCTTAGCTTTGTTCCGGCCGGCCATCGATATGGATATCGCTCTTAGCACTTTGCGTCGAGTGCGGCGGGCGCAAATTCTCCGGGGGCTTTTGATCGCCATCGTCCGATCGGGAACCTGCGTCGGCACCTGCCTTTTGGTGGTCTCCTTTGTTGAGTTTCTGTGTGGTCCGCTGAGTAATCGGCGTTATGCCTATCTGATCGCTCTGGCAACAATTTCCGGGTGGGGTATGGTGGCAATCTTTCGCGCATCCTGGTCGATCGGCAAAACCGCTTGCTGGCTCGATTCGGTTGCGGACACAAAAAGCAGATTCTCTACCATCCTGGCTCTCAGGGACCGGAGCTTCGCCGGAGCGTGGCGCAGCGCAACGCTGCGCGAGTGCGTCACGTTCGTTGAATCATTTGACGCCAGGAAATGGACTCGACTTCACCTGCCACCGAACTGGTGGATCGCGATCACCCCGTGGCTGGCACTACTCCTCCTGAATCTCCAGGACCATCTCCGGCAGCCGGAAGCTGAACAGGAACAGGACCTGGTTCTTGCTCAAACCAGTAACCGCCTCGAGCAAATGGCCGCGAAAAACGCAGTCGTTGTTCAGGACGCCCAGCTCCGAAAATTAATCGACGAAATACGAAAAAGCGCCGAGCGACTCCGAGAAACTCGCCTGCCTCAGTCTGACGCGAAGCGGCTGGCATTTGAACAGCTGGCAAATCTTGACGAGATCCTTCGCCGAGCAAAGGACTCGCACGTGACCGCGGCCGAGATGGAAGCTCTTCTCAATGCGCTCGGTAGCATCAATCTCACGAAAAATGTCAGGGATTTGCTCCGCGAGGGAAAGGACGAAGAGGCTGCACAGGAACTTGAGAGGCTCGCCGAAAGTCTTCGCGACCAGGCTGACAGGAAGATTCGAGAACTCGTTCAGTCCCTCCAGGATTCCATGAATCGCCTCTCCGAGAACGAGAAAAGCCAGGTTAGTCGGGAACTGCGACAAAGCATGCAGGGAGCCCAACTGGGCAATTCGGAGGAAATGCGCAATTTAATGCGACAAATCGCTGCGATGATTCGGGAGGGAAAGATTTCTCGAGCGTCGAGAAATGCGCAAACAGTTCAGTCGATGATCCGTTCGCTGGAAGATTTGAAGAACGCTTTGCGGAACGGCTCTTTCCAACTTGCCGAAACCGACGAGCCGTCGAGCCAGCCTCAGATTACGCAATTTGATCAGACAGGCCAAAATCCCGGCGAACCAGGCGCCAGGCCTGGAGACGGAGGCCCGGCGGACCTTCACCAGAAGCAGATTAAGGATCCTTTGGAGGCTGTTGGTCAGGCCAAAAAAGCTCAGGGCATCATCGGCCAGGGCGAATACTCTCTCGAAGTAATTAGCTCCGTGGGTTCGACCGGACACGCAAATCGAGAATACCGCCAGTTGTTTGACGCCGTGGCGCCCGACAACGAACAGGCTATCGAGCAGGAGGAGATCCCTGCCGGATCCCGCAACTTAGTGAAGCGATATTTCGAACGCATACGGCCCAAGGAATAGACAGAGAGTCGCCGATAACGCTCTCGGCAAATCAGATCGAATCCGCAGCATACAATGAGTCCAGGGCCCTCGCGATCTCGCCGATCCTTTCAATCATCCCTGGCAACAATCCTCGCCCCTCATGCGCAATCAGGATGCAAACGTTTCCCTCGGCGAAGATACTGACAGGTGGGTCGCCGAAAATAGTGAAGGCGGAGCTCTCGCTCAACCTTAGTCGTCGGCTGAACTCTTGGACGGTACGCATGATACCCGGCGCCAAGAGGGCTGAGTTCAGATGATAGCCCTCCGAAAGTTCGCCCCCCATGAGAGTCCCGTCGCCCAGCATGATCAGAGCGCTTTTGACTTTGGGAAGAGCTGCGACCAGTTTCGCGACTAGAGACGCATCGAGCAGATCCTCCGTCATAAAGATTTCCTGCAACCGTTCGAGACCAATCCTCCGAAGGGGCTTCTGGGCAATCCATCTGACGCTCAGCCCGACCCTTTCGATCGGCGCTCCTTTCGCTTCGAGATCTTCCGATCGTAATGATCCGAGGAGGCGGCCGGCCCCAATGGTTGGCTCCGGTTTGGTGCCTTCCGCGGGAAGCTTATTTCGGATCAAAGGGAACGAGGGTCGATCAGCAGGCGTCAATGTCGCCTCTGCTGCGAGTCGCTTTGTCGCAGTCCTTTCTCCGGTCGGTGCCGGCCTAGATTGAGCCGGTTTTTCAAGGTTGAAAAATCCGTCGTCTTCGCGAGCGACCTGCGCAAATGGCGTATCAAAATCAGGGCCATTCGGCTTCGGTGCCTCTTCCAGGTTTTGAATCAAGTTTGCCTGTACCTGAAGCACGACTGTTCGCAAGGAAACCGGAAACAGATAATCGGCATCGAGCGGGGCCGGTAAGAGTGCTGGATGAATCCGTTGCAACATTGATGCTTTAACCGTTACGCTTCCATCTAAAATCCCTTGCATATCCTTCAATGGAAATACGATTTCGCCTTGATCGACTTTCGACCAATCCAGCTCTGGCGCCCCAGGTTCGTCCGCGCGAATATCTTCTCGCCGCAAGACAATCGTTTGTTCATTCAATTCGCCAAAGGCAGGCCCGAGATCGGCAGACGGACTCCGGGATCGTTCAGGCGCGTGGCCCGTCAGGTTGCTTAGAAGGTAGTTTCCGAATTTGGGCGGCATGTGAAGATCGTATCGGCGTTTGGGCGTATCGGGGTGGCGGAAGCTTAGCCCTCGCTCTGGCCGGTTTCTCTATTGGCAAAGCGGGAGGCGTGAAATATCTTCGCATAATATCACAACACTTCAATTGAAATGTTATTACTATCGCCTGTTCTATTAAAAATCGACGGAACCGAGGCGAATAACCGCAAAGTGGATCTGACTTAAAATGGCTTTTATTCGCGTCTCTTCGCGGTTGAGATTTTTCCCGTGCCGTTTCGGTCCGGCGCACCGCTTTGGTTTTGCAGATCAGATTAACCACTAATGGACACGAATGGAGGCGAATTGACTGGATTTTAAAGCGCCTCTTATTCGCGTCCATTCGCGGTTGAATTTTTTTCCGCCCCGTTTCGGTCCAGCGCACCGCTTTGGTTTTGCAGATCAGATTAACCGCTAATGGACACGAATGGACGCGAAATTGACTGGATTTTAAAGCGCCTCTTTATTCGCGTCTATTCGCGTCCATTCGCGGTTGAATTTTTTCCCGCCCCCGCTTTGGCCCGGCGCACCGCTTTGGTTTTGCAGATCAGATTAACCGCTAATGGACACGAATGGACGCGAAATTGACTGGATTTTAAAGCGCCTCTTATTCGCGTCTATTCGCGTCCATTCGCGGTTGAATTTTTTTCCCGCCCCCGCTTTGGCCCGGCGCACCGCTTTGGTTTTGCAGATCAGATTAACCGCTAATGGACACGAATGGACGCGAAATTGACTGGATTTTAAAGCGCCTCTTATTCGCGTCCATTCGCGTCCATTCGCGGTTGAATTTTTTTCCCGCCCCGTTTCGGTCCAGCGCACCGCTTCGGTTTTGCAGATCAGATTAACCGCTAATGGACACGAATGGACGCGAAAACCGAGCGGATTTTAGAGTGCCTTTTATTCGCGTCCATTCGCGTCCATTCGCGGTTAATTTTTTTCCCGCCCCCGCTTTGGCCCGGCGCACCGCTTTGGTTTTGCAGATCAGATTAACCGCTAATGGACACGAATGGACGCGAAATTGACTGGATTTTAAAGCGCCTCTTTATTCGCGTCTATTCGCGGTTGAATTTTTTTCCCGCCCCGTTTTGGTCCAGCGCACCGCTTCGGTTTTGCAGATCAGATTAACCGCGAATGGACACGAATGGACGCGAAAACCGAAGGGAATTTTAAAGCGCCTCTTATTCGCGTCCATTCGCGTCTATTCGCGGTTGAATTTTTCCCCGCCCCCGTTTCGATCCGGCGCACCGCTTTGGTTTTGCAGATCAGATTAACCGCTAATGGACACGAATGGACGCGAAAACTGAAGGGAATTCAAATGCGGTTTTCATTCGCATCCATTCGTGTGCATTCGCGGGTTAGAACACCATTCACCGCAGTTGCGAAAAATTTGCGACTTCCGAATTGAAAAACATTTTTTGATAATGTATTGTTTATTTCTGTAGGCGCCAACATGTGCTGCTTCGGGGTTCGCCGATGCCCGTTGGTCGCCGCGGATCAAGACGATGTACACGAACAAACTTATTCTCGGGGTAGAGGTGTATGCCGTAATTAATGCAGCTTTGGAGGTTTTGAAAGAGCCAGGGCATGGACTTCACGAAAAGCCGTATGAGAACGCTTTGGCCATCGAGCTCAATCTACGCGGAATGCCTTGCCATCAACAAATCCATTTCGATGTGATCTACAAAGGCATCAAGGTCAGTGAGTATGTTCCAGACTTGATTGTGAATAGCAAAATAGTGGTCGACACAAAGGTTATTGAGAAAATTTCCGACCACGAAAGAGGTCGGATGATCAATTATCTCAAGATAACGGGGTTGTCCTTGGGACTGGTTCTCAACTTCCGTCGGGCGAAACTAGAGTGGGAACGGATTGTCCACACCGCTTCGGAGCCACGATTGGAGGTGAATGAAGTCCAATAAATCGTTTTCTATTCGCGTCATTCGTGTCCATTCGCGGTTGGTTCCATATTCATTTGCGACGGTCGGGCGATTTCGACTTGTCTTGACATTGATCGCGTCGCGCATGGCATAGAATAACGAAATGAATAAGTTTTTGCGGTACTTCCTTTTGTCGGCACTGGTCTTGCAGGGTGGTTGCGCAGAATTCGATAACCTGACCTACGATCTGGCACGGAAACCGACCGGAAAAGTCGCTATTCTCATAGATCTGACCGATCAGCATGCCTATCTCTACCGGAAGGGCGAAGTCGTTTTAACCGCGGATGTTTCGACCGGCCGCGAAGGGTACGACACCCGGCCGGAAAATATACTGTCATTGAAAAGGATATCGACCATCGCTCAAGCATCTACGGAGCCTACGTGCAGGACGGTGCAATCGTGAAAGAGAACGTCGATGTTCGAAAGGACCCGCGTCCGCCCGGTTCAACGTTTGTCGGCGCGTCGATGCCGTATTTCCTGCGGATCGTAGGGGGAGTCGGCCTTCATGCTGGCTATTTGCCCGGTTACCCGGCGTCGCACGGATGTATCCGGATGCCGGAATCCAAAGCGGAGCGTTTCTTTTACGCCGCCAGGGTGGGTACACCCGTGACGGTCACGCGATGACAATGACCTCCGGCAGAGTTGCGCTCCCGCGCGACCGTCGTGGCGCATCTGGAATCAGTCCGGCAGCCGAGGACGCCCCGCTTGGCCCGAATGATAGACACGGCGTCCGCCCGGAGGCTGGTAAGGAATCGCGTGTGGAACGCCCGTGCCACCAGGTAAGAATCACAGGCGGGATGCCCATGTCACCACGCCAGAATGGTAACTCTTGCAAACTCCTTCATGCTGGGATACCGAATCAGTCCTATTTCTATGAATCCGAATCAGATCATGATCTATGATACGACCCTGCGAGACGGCACGCAGGCTGAGGGCATCTCCTTTAGCGTCCACGACAAGATTCGGATCGCGGAAAAGCTGGATGCGTTCGGGATTCACTACATCGAGGGCGGATGGCCGGGATCCAACCCAAAGGACATCGCTTTCTTCGACGAGGCCAAAACAAGAAAGTGGCGCCACGCGAAGATCTGCGCTTTTGGGAGCACCTGCCGGCCGAACGCCGAGCCTGCGGCAGACCCTCAGATCGCGCTTCTGCTGGCGGCCGAAACCCCGACCGTAACAATCGTCGGCAAAAGCTGGACGTTGCATGCAGAGCGGATCTTGGGGGTATCCATTGAAGAAAACCTTCGGATGATACGTGCGTCGGTCGCTTATCTGAAGTCGAAGGGAAAAGAAGTCATGTTCGACGCAGAGCATTTCTTTGATGGCTACAAGGACGATGCGCCGCAAGCCATGGCCACTATCCAGGCTGCAGCCGAAGGGGGAGCCGATGTTATTGTGCTTTGCGACACCAATGGTGGTGCGATGGTTCACGAGGTGTCCGACATCACGTCCGCAGTCGTTCGAGCACTGGCGATTCCTGTCGGCATTCACACCCATAACGACTGCGAACTCGGAGTAGCGAACGCATTAGCAGGTCTTAGGTCGGGCGCAACTCAAGTCCAGGGAACGATCAACGGGTACGGAGAGCGGACAGGGAACTGCAACTTGACGAGCGTCATTCCAAATCTGCAGCTGAAGCTGGGAAATCCGGTGGTACCTGAATTGAGCCGGCTCCGCGAATTATCGTTGTTTGTCGACGAATTGGCGAATTGCCAGCACAACATTCGAGCGCCTTTTGTCGGAACCACTGCCTTCACCCATAAGGGGGGCTTGCATGCGCACGCGGTACAAAAGGTAGCCCGAAGCTACGAACACATCGAACCCAGCGAGGTTGGGAACCATCAACACATTGTTGTTTCCGAGCTTTCCGGTCAAAGCAACGTGCGCGCGAAGGCGCGGGAACTTGGATTCGAGCTTGAGAAGGGATCCCCAAATGTCGGAGCCATCTTGCAGGAAGTTAAACGGCTCGAGCACCTCGGCTATGAGTTCGAAGCGGCTGAAGCATCCTTCGAGCTGCTTATTCGCCGCATCCTGGGACCCGTCGAAACGTTTTGGGAACTGTTAGAGTATCACTGCACTTATATCCACTCAGTCAGAAATAAATATGAAACCTGCGAGGCGACGGTGAAGCTTCGTCTGAAGAACGAGGATGTCTATACGGTGGCCGAAGGAGACGGACCTGTGAACGCTTTGGACGCAGCGCTCCGGAAAGCTTTAATCCCACGATATCCAGGTATTGAAGCGGTGACGCTTGACGACTACAAGGTACGAATCATCGGCAGTAGCCAGGGTACCGGAGCACGCACCAGGGTGCTGGTCGATTCAACGGATCACCACGATCATTGGTGCACCGTCGGTGTTTCCGAAAATATCATTGAGGCCAGTTGGCTGGCGTTGGTAGACAGTTACGAGTTCAAGCTCAGGCGCGGCTAAGTGTCAACGAGAGGATTAACGCCGCGCATCGGCCGATATCGTACTGGGATAGACGGCCGGAGTAACAGCCGGGAGCGCGGGAACACCGGCAAAGCTCGGCATCACGTAGTTGTTCATAGCCACCGTGGTCACCCGATTTCCGGCCTGGAGCGTACGATGCGATTTGATGAAATCTGAAGGGATGTAGTAATTGGATAAATCGCCCGAGAACATGGTGTGAACGACACCGATCGCCAGGTTCTTATGAACCTCGAGGTGAAGATGGGCTGCATAAAGCCCATGGGCGTTCCCGATCGTCCCGATTTGTTGTCCCCGAGCTACTTGTTGCCCTTCCCGCACCAGGATGCGGTCGAGGTGTGCGTACAACGAATCAGCGTACTTAACCTGGCCATCTTCCATAAAGGCATGGCGAACAACGACCACGTTCCCCCAAGCCCGACGGAAATCTCGAGCGAGCGTAACGACGCCATGCCCTATCGCATAGACTGGATCACGGAGGTCGGTGCCACTTCCGCCCTGCCCGACCCAATCCTCGCCCAGGTGGCCATGAGATGTGAAACCGCGAGAAATGCGGTATCCATCGGAATTCGGTTTCCCAACTGGATAATCAAAACCGTCCGCCAACCTTGTCAGGGCCGCACTCGGATCGGCCTGCGCAAACACAACAATCAATCCTAAAACGGCTACGACGAACAGCTTTTTGCACATGCAGGTTGCTTTTAAGCGGAATTCAGACAGGTGGCAAGCATTTCCAATTAAGAAAAGCTAAATTTTCGTCAATTAAAAAAATATCCACTTCACCAAATTATAGAAAATCACTCAAGTCGCGGGTAATTGCGTCGATTTCTAGAACTGTGCAAGGGAAAGCTCAGGATTTGGGTACTCGTATACGAAAACGTCTCGCCGAAGTGGGGGAAACGCCGCAAGTAAGGAATTTACCAGGGGAGAACGCGATCCAACCATTTAAGGGATGGCAACCGCGTCGAATGAAAACCGGATTAGGGAATCACTCTCTAGGCCGGAAAATCTTCCACAAGAGCGAAAATTCCTTCTGAAACAAGCACGCTTGCAAAAATCAGCGGGTTTCCCGGCGTAGCCGGAGAACGCTGCTGCAGCGTCTTGCCGTTCCCCTGGTGATTCAGATATACTCCGTTTTATGGCGGAGATCTTCGTTGTCGGTTCGGCCTGTGGATTTCCAATTTCCGGCCTCGGCCACTCCAGCTATCTGCTTTCGGTGTTCGATCGATCAGTACTGATCGATGCGGGTGAGCCGTGCAGTCGGTCACTCATCGAAGCCGGATTCCCGGTAAAAAGAATCGATGCGGTTTTGCTCACTCACGGTCATGCCGATCACACGGGCGGTTTGCCAATGTTGATCCAATCTCTCTGGCTCTCGCGGCGCCAGAGTCCTCTCACCGTTTTTCTGCCAGAAGAGTTATCAGAGCCATTGCAACAATGGCTCGACGCAATTTATCTGGGACCTGCTTTTATCCCTTTCGAATTGAGGTTCGTGGCCTGGGAGACGCAGCAATCCTTTGCCGAGTTCGGATTGAAAATCTACCCGCGCGAAACGACTCATCTGCGATCTCTCTCCGAGAAATTCGCGCCTCGCAAATTCAGATCATACAGCCTTCGGATCGAGCATTCCGATTTTCGTCTGGTGCTTTCAGGAGATCTCGGTTGGCCGACAGATTTGGAGCCACAACTCGACGATCCGGTGGACCTGTTGGTGAGCGAACTTGCGCATTTTCCCCCAGACGAACTGTTTCGGTTTCTCGGCGCACGAGAAATCCGCAAGCTTTTGCTCACTCATCTAGCGCCGGAATTGCTCGACAAAAAAGAATCAGTGATTCAGGAGGCGAGTGAAAAATTACCCCACACCACGACGCTCCTGGCAAGCGATGGGCTTCGAGTATCTTTGTAACCGCGAGGCCACCTCGAATAGAAGCAACTTTGAACCGCGAATACACGCGAATAAGAGGCGCTTTTGAATTTGATCTGCTTTGCGTCCATTCGTGTCCATTCGCGGTTCATCTCATCTGCAAAACCAAAGGGGGGCACCGGTCGAGACGACGCTGATTTCAACCGCGAATGGACACCAATAGACGCGAATAAAAGCCGTTTTTGGATCCGATCCGCTTTGCATCCATGCGTGTCTATTCGTGGTTATCTATCTAATCTGCAAAACCAAAGCGGGGCACTAGTTCGAAGGGAAGCAGGTTTCAACCGCGAATGGGCGCACATAGTCGCGAATAAAAGCCGTTTTTTTGAATTCGATCCGCTTCGCGTCCATTTGTGTCCATTCGCGGTTCATCGAAACGACGCAGATTTCAATTGCGAATGGACGCGAATAGAGGCGAATAACAGCCGCTTTTGGATCCGATCCGCATTGCGTCCATTGGTGGTTGTTCCAATCTTCGAGGCCACTTCGCTAAACAGATACGTCCGGTATGCTTACCAAGCTTGCACACATAAAAACATCGTATATTTATGTTCTATAATGTCGGATTTCGCGTCGACTGCATGGTTGTCATTCCGCCAGCGGGCACCGTTTGCCGGGCTGTTTGTTGCGGCTTCGCTCGGAGTTCTGGCTTCTGACCTGCAGCCTGAACGCTGGCCAGGCTGGGCCGCTGGTTTCGTTGGCGCGGCGCTGATCGCCTTGAAGTTTCGTTCCACCATCCTGGCTTGTTTCGTAACCTTCTTCATTTTCGCGTTCTGGCACGGAAATCAGGTTGCGACCGATTCCGGCTACCAACGAAGCCGAGAGAGGGCGTTTGCGGCAAATGAACACACCGTAACGCTCTTGGTAAAGAGTGAGCCGAGGAACGATCCAATTCGTTCCACTCAGCGGTTTGTCGCCCTGGTCAGCTGCATCGACAATCGACCGGCACATTTCCAGGTATTCGCTGAATCCTCCGGAGAGCCGCTCTCTTACGGAGACCGAATCATCAGCCAGGGAAAGTTCTCCCTTCCATCTATGCCGATGAACCCAGGAGAATTTGATTTCGGTGCCTATCTTGGGCGTCAAAACATTTACCTGAACTTTCGCAACCTTCACAACGTACCAGCGATGGTTATTGCCCGAGATCAGGGAAATCCCTTCGTCGCAGCCGCACTCGCCGCTCGCCACCGGCTCGCTGAGGTTTTGCAGGATGGACTGCAGGATGACCAGGAAGTCGCGCAGACAGTGCAGGGAATGATCCTTGGCGGAAGGGCCGATACGACAAGCCCGGAACTGAAAAGACTATTCCGCGACACTGGAACCATTCATCTATTTGCGGCGAGCGGTCTCCAAGTAAGCCTTTTCGCAGGGCTCACCTGGAATTGCCTCCGCTACGTGCGCCTACCGCGACGTTGGGTCGCTCTGGCGATCGTTCCGGTCGTCGTCGGGTACTGCGCGGTCACCGGCTTTTATCCCGCCACCGTCCGGGCCGCCGTAATGGCAATTCTCATGAGCGTCGGCGTTTCGCTCGAACGGCCTGTCGCATTGATCAATTCACTTTGCGCATCAGGCTTGCTCATTCTGACTTATGATACCCAGGAACTGTTCCAAACAGGGTTTGAACTCTCCTTCTCCGCAGTCTTCGCGATCATTACTGCGGTAAGACCGCTTGGTCATCTGTTGTTTCGTCCGTTCCAGATTGACCCCTTTTTGCCGATCCAGCTGCTAACGCGCTGGCAACGAATCCGCTACAGAGCGACCCATCAATTCTGCGAGGTTTTCAGCCTCTCGATCATCTGCTGGGCAGCGACGCTCCCGATCTTGATTCTTCGAGAACATCACGTTTCGCTGGTCGCAATCTTCGCGAACTTTGTCGTTGTACCGCTGGCCACTACGGTGATGTTGCTCGGAGTTGCCGCGCTGCTCCTGAGCAGCCTCTCAGGATGGATAGCGGGGTGTTTCAACAACACAAGCTGGCTGCTCACAAAAACTATCCTCGCCGTTCTCCACGCAGCAAGCTTGATCCCCGGCCAATCCGTTAACGTTGCTCTATCAGGTCTGATGCAACCAGACCGCGTAACCGCTCTGTCTGAGGGGTCGGGACACGTAGTCCATGTGCATTTGAAGGCTCAGGACTGGCTCATTAACACGGGAAAATTGTCTCAGTGGCGCGCGATCACCCAACCGTATCTTCAGTCTCAAGGTGTGAATCGGCTAAACACTTTAATTTTCAGCGATGGGCACGCGCGGGAAGCCACGGACCAGGCAAAGAGCGAGTTCCAGGTGAATAATGTGCTTTCCTCAGTGGCAATTCTCGTTCACCTTGGCCAGTTCCGAGTTTTGATTCTGCCGGAACTAACCGAGCAGAGCCTGTCAAGTTTGCCGTGCGATCACGCTGACGTTGTCTATTGCCCGCATCTGCCGACCCGGCGTTTCTCCCGCAATTCCATATTCGCTAAGCTTTCGCCCAATGTTCTCGTTCTCAACGGCACCAAATCGGACATCAACGCGATTGCCTCAGGCGGTCAAGCCAGCCCGAGGTGCTTTTACCTTAAGCGGGACGGGGCGGTTACGACGGCATTGCTCGGTGACGACCTTGTGGTTCGAAGTTACCGCGGATCTGAGTTTCGCTTGCGGAGTCTGAGCCGATAAATTGGTAGTTCCTTGGCCATAAACTGTTGCTCGAAATCGGTGACCGGGTAACCTTCTTCCGCCCATATCACCTTGCCCCAGAGGTGCGATTGTTCAGCCCTGAAGACGATTTGCTCAAAGTACTCTTGGTGATCGGTCTTGATCCATAGCTCTCCCTCATCAACCAGGCCGCGACAAATCGCGTCAAAAAACTCACCATCGACGATTCGACGCGTTTGATGTCTCCGCTTCGGCCAAGGGTCAGGGAAGTACAAATGAAAACGCGAGACGGAGCTTGCTGGTAACATATACCGCACGGTGTAGTCGATCTCCAATCGCAAGACCCGCAGATTCGTGAGCCCTATCCGGAACGCCTGACGGCAGGTTTTTCGAACTCGCCCAAGGAGACGCTCGACACCGAGAAAATTTCGGTCAGGGAATCTTCGCGCCGCTTCGAGCAAGAACTTTCCCGGACCAGAACCGAGATCGACTTCAATCGGTCGATCATTCTGGAAAATCTCACGCAACGGGAGGGGTTCAAAAATGCTTTGAGGAAATAGTTCCATGGATTCGGAGGCGATGTGCGAGTCAGGGACGATACCATTTTGGTCGCCTCCTATAATGCTCCACATCAAAACTGTTGACATGTTATTTCGGGGACAGGCGAAACGGCATCGTGTCGGCGTGTCGGCGTGTCGGCGTGTCGGCGTGTCGGCGTGTCGGCGTGTCGGCGTGTCGGCGTGTCGGCGTGTCGGCGTGTCGGCGCGTGACGTCGGTCGCGTCTCGGGCGTGGGATGCGCTCCCGGATGCGCTCCCGCGCGTCCGGCGAACCACGTCTCCAAGCTTCCGTTTTCGAACCGCGCGGTAAGGGATGCGCGCGCCCGGCGTTGGCCAGCCAGAGAGCATCGTGTCGGCGGATCAGCGCTTGGCTGGTCGGACATGCGGCGCGATATCGTTGTCCTACGATTCGCAAACGGACGTCTGGAGACAAGCCACGGCGGACGCGCGGGAAGCGCATCCCTCGCCGCGCGCGGCCGCGTCACACGGCCAAACGCCGACGCCGACACGATGCTGTTCTGGACGTGCCACGCCGGACGCGCAGGAGCGCGTCCCTGCCGCGCCAAACCGCGCTTACCGAGCAAAGAAAGGGTTATGTTCGCGTTCGTTTCTGACGGTGGTGAGCGGGCCGTGACCCGGACAGATTAATGTGTCTTCCGGTAAAGAGAGCAACTTCTCCGCGTTGTTCCGGAGGGCTTTCTGGTAATCGTTCGGAGCGCCTCCCATTGATCCGGCGAACAAAGAATCCCCAACAACTGCCACCGTAGTTTTCAGACCATGCACAACGTAAGAGGTACCGCCGGGAGAATGCCCATTTGTGAGCCTCACTTCAATTCGCAATTTCCCGAGACGAAACTGGTCCCCTTCCCGCACAACCTTGGTGTCCGGCATCCGTTCGAGGTCCGGGCCAAAAAACTCCGCACGGATCTTTTTTACAATCAAACCGAGATCTGCAATGTGGTCCTGGTGAGTGTGCGTGAGAAACAGGTATTTTACGGTCAATTTCGCAGAGTCGACGTATGCCAGGAGTTCGCTCGCATCAGCCCCCGTATCAAAGATCGCGGCGTCTTTGGTTTCAGGATCCCACACCAGATAAGCGTTCACTGTCATGTCGAGCAGCGGCGTGTTGAATTGTTTAACGCCCTCCAGGATAGGGACATCAGCCGGATACCAACTTTTGGAATAGCTGTCAGCCAACGCGACCGGTCCTAAGCCGAGGATTTTAGCCAACTCGGGCACGCCGACCGGGTTGCCCGAACCTGTTTTCAGTGACCGGAGTTCCTCTGAACTCAAGTGAACCTTCTGAGAAAGCTCGTGGTCGCCCAGATGCAAGCCACGTTGCGCTTTGCCGACAATATCTTCGAAAAGGTCTTCTAGCGGGATTTTCATAGGCAGAACTCAGCTACGAGTTTTTCTTTGCAGCGTCCAAACACGGTTGTCTTCCACCCGCCTGACGATCACCTGACTCGGGCGTATATCCAAGACTTTATAGGTGTGGCCAGGTTCACCCGGAATCGAGAAATCCTGATTCACTTCGACCTTCAGCGTCTGATCGGAATTCGGCAAGGAGAGGATGGCATGCGGAGCATGCTCCTGGACGGGAATGCCCCTGATAAGCGTTATCGTCTGCCCCGTCTTCGTGTTCCGCAGTTTAACGATCGAGGCATCGACGGGATTGCCGTCCTTGTCCTCGGTATCGCGGATTTCGACATCGGTAACCTCGTAGTCGAGTCCTCTTAGTTGGTCTCCCGCAGAGACGCTATACTCTTCTCCGCCAGCGGCCTGAACCTTCGCCTTTTTGCCGTTGACTTCGGTGAGCATCACCGGCAAGAACTCTTGCTGGATATCGACAACGGAGACTTGCCTGATCTCGGAAAGAGTATCCACCGGCTCAGTCGATTTGCCTTCATCGCGCTTCGCTTGAACATTGCCAACTCCCTCTCGCTCAGATCGTAGAAGCACGTCCTGGTCCGACTCGACTTTGGCAGGCTCGGCAGAACTTCCGTTCGGTAAATTTTTTTGCGGAGGACCACTGGCAACTGTCCCCGGACCGGTTTGTTGAAAACGTCCCGCCAATTCGCTATGACCATTTGCCTTCGCTAAAGATCCCGCCGTGGCGCCAGACTTATCGGTCAGAGATGAATCAGCACCAGCCTGCAATAGTAAAGAGACGAGTTCATTGTCTCCCTTATTGGCGGCCAGCATCAGCGGAGTTCGCCCGTCTTCCGCCCGCGAATCCACCTCAGCCCCATGGTCGAGTAACACCTTCGCGGCATCTTTGTGTCCCGTGAGCGCGGCAACCAGCAGACCGCGATTGACTTCCTCACGGGACCGCGCGGCAAGCGCTTCGACACAGCCTGCGTTGCCTTGATATACGGCGTGCGTCAAGGCCGTCCAACCGTGTTCATCTTCTAAATTGGGATCCGCATTCTTCTTCAGGAGCAAGCTGAGAATGTCGAGTTGACCTCCGTCCGCAGCCAGCATGAGCGCCGTGACTCCGCGCTTGCCCTGTGAGTCAATCTTAACCCCTTGGTCGAGCAACTTCCTGACAACATCGATCCGACCGCTCTTCGAAGCCGCCATGAGAGCCGTTAAACCCGCACTGCTTTGCGCATTGGCATCGATGCCCGCAGCAAAAAAGAGTTCGACGGCCTTTATATCACCATTCTCAGACGACCGGACGAAGTCATCCTGCGTAAACTTGACGTTTAACTTCTCCAACCCTTGTATCGCCTGATCTTTGGACTGGCCGCAGCCGAAAAGGAATACAGCGAGACAAACAGTCAACCGGACAACTCTGTTCATGCGAAGATCGATTGCGTTCCATCCATTCCAACGAAGCGGCGGACCCGGAAAACATGTGCCGGTCGAGAGTGCGGTTCGAGCATCACGAAATTACGGCGACCACGCCAAGTGTATTTGTCACCCGAAATCAGGTCTTCCACCTGGTATTGATCGTTGGCGTCGATCGCAAAATTCTCGATCGGGACATAAGCAAAACCGCTCTGGGCGTTGTAGGGATCGACATTGACCAGAACCATAACGATGCTGTCGAGCGCCTCGGTCGCCCTCGAGTAGAACAATATTTGTTCATTTTCGACCATATGAAATCGCAGATTCTCGTACTCGCGAAAAGCTCGGTTGTGGCGACGAATCAGGTTCAGCCTGGTGATGTAATCCTTAATATTACCAGGGGCGTTCCAATCGCGCTCCTTGAATTGATATTTTTCGGAATTGAGATATTCCTCTTTGCCCGGCACCGGAACATTTTCGCACAACTCAAATCCGCTGTAGATGCCGTAAACCGTGCTCAGCGTCGCAGCGAGAACAGCTCGAATCAAAAAGGCCGGACGGCCGCCTGTTTGAAGAAAAGACGGCAAAATATCCGGAGTGTTTGTAAAGAAATTCCCCCGGAAGTAGTACTTCATGTCCGATTGCGTCAACTCGGTCAGGTACTCAGTGAGATCCCACTTTGCGTTGCGCCAGGTAAAGTAGGTGTAGGACTGGGTATACCCTCCCTTCGCCAACGATTTCATCATTTTGGGACGAGTGAAGGCTTCGGCCAGAAAGATCACGTCTGGATAATCCTCCTGAATCCCGGTAATCAACCATTCCCAGAAAGCGTTCGGCTTGGTATGGGGATTGTCGACGCGGAATGTCCGGACGCCATGCCGTGCCCAGAAGAGAATGACGTCCTTCATCTCTTCCCAGAGACCCTTCCAGTCCGGGTTATAGAAATTCAATGGGTAGACATCCTCGTATTTCTTGGGAGGATTCTCGGCGTGCTTGATGGTTCCGTCCGGACGATGAAAAAACCACTCTGGATGCTCCTTTACGTACGGGTGATCCGGTGAGCAATTGATCGCGAAATCGAGAGCGATCTCCATACCTCTGGCGCGAACTTGATCAACCAGCCAATCGAAATCCTCTAGAGTGCCAAGTTCGGGTTCGACGGCCTTGTGGCCGCCGAATTGACTACCGATCGCGTATGGAACGCCAGGATCTCCCGGTTCGCTGGTCACCGAATTATTTTTGCCCTTCCGTTTGGTAAATCCGATCGGATGAATCGGCGGAAAGTAGATGACGTCGAATCCCATCGCTTTTGCATCGTCAATCCGGCCAAGACAATCGCGAAACTTCGATCCGGAATTCGCCTTTCCTTCCGCGGAGCGAGGGAAAAACTCGTACCAGGCGGCGAACACAGCCGCCGAACGATCCACGATAACCCGAAGATAGGGCTGAAACTCCGTTTTAAGCTCAAGGTCCGGCCAAGCCGCCATCAACCCGGTTAACTCCGGATTCTTGGCTATTTGAGCGCCAAAATGAGCATCGGCGCCCTTTAATTGTTTGGAAAAGAGGAGCAAACGATCCTTATCTTGCTTGCGCGGGGTGCGATTAGCGGCCTTTTCCACCAGAATCGAACCCTCGTCCAACTCTGTTCTCAGCTCAGTCTGGCCGGCGCCATACTTCTTTGCATATTCAACCTGCCACGATTTGAAATGGTCTTCCCAAGCCTCAACGGTGAACTCGTGAAGCGCGTTTTCGATAAAATGGCAGACGCCCTCCCACCGATCGTTCTCCAAGGGTTTCATCGGCGTCTGACACCAATCCGCCTGTCCAGTTTTTCGCCATTTAAGATTAACTGACATTTGGTCGTGGCCGTCCTTAAAGACGTCGGCTGACACCTTCAGGTCTTGCCCGACAACCCTCTTAATGGGGTAACGCCCACCGTCAATACACGGGTCGATGTTTTCGATGACAACGGTTGGCAAATGTTCCAGGGTCAATTTGTTAGTGCTCACAGGAGTCCAGTACTGGTTTGGGGTCTATCCGGAAGATCGGCTAAGAAATCTGCAAAGAACCTAAAGTCCTCTGTCACGGAAGCAACTGCGATCAACGTTTTTATCGCCGGTTGGATATGGCGCAGGAATTCGCGCTTTTCTTTAAGCAGTCCGATCACACCATAGGCGCCGAGCGCCTGCATCAACCGTTGAATCCCGCACTCCAGAAAAGTCCCTTCGAATTCAGCGAGGTTACCCCCCTGACAGTGGCGCTCAAAATAATACTTTAGAAGATGAGCTCGTTCCTGCTCCACAAGGGTAACGTATGGATCGAACAAGAGGGCTGCTAGATCGTATTGTGGCAAACCGGGACGCATTCCCTGGAAATCAATCAGGTAGGCTTTTTCGTCCCAAATGATCACATTCTGCGATTGAAAATCACGGTGGACTAAAACCCTCGGATAAGAGGCAAGTCGTTTGGCCAGATTCACGAACGAAGGATGCTCGCGCAGCCGCTTTAGTTCAGTTGCCGACACCTGAAAATAAAGCCCAAAACAATTTTCGAGACAGTAATTTTGTTCCCAACGATAGAGCGATTCGTCAAACCCGAGTTGGAGGCGCAAATTCCCGCCCAGCGCCAATTCCGCGCCGTGCAAAACCGCTGCCTGGTCGAGCGCCGCCTCGTAAAGGCGACGTCGAACGGCCCAGGACTCGGTCCGATATTGCCAAAGGTCGCCATCACCCAGATCCTGTATCCAGATCAAGCCCTGATCGGGGTCATGATAGTAAATCAAAGGCGCGTTGACTCCGATTCCGTCCAGAAAATTCGCAATCGCCACGAACCGCTCGTTTTCGGACTTCTCCGGATCGTACTTCACGAGAATGAGCGAATAATTGACACTAAATCGTACCCGGTAGTATCGCCGATCGGAGCCTCCTTTGTCGAGAGGCATAATCTCAACCTGAGCTTTATCGTAGTGCGGAAAGCGCTCCCGCGTTTGATGGATCAGGCGCTCCAGGCTCATAGAAAGTCAGCATCTTCGTAGGTCCCGCGTGTCAACCTTGGTGCCGCCCACGATGCAGGAGCGTAGCGTCGCGCCTTGAGATATGAGCGATCCGGGAAACAAAATCGAATTCTCCAAAAGAACCTCGGCTTCGACGGAGCACGTCGCGCCCACATAAGATCCATCTTCGATCCTGCTCTCGGGCGAGATTTTCGCGGAAACTTCAACCTGGATCGGCCAATGGGCGTCGCGGACATAACCAGGAAACCAACGGCTATGCGCGATAATCTGGTGGGCCTTTAAATATTCTGCTCTGGAACCAATATTGAACCACCGATTCTCCTCCAGAGCCACACCTCCAATACGTCCCCCCGATTTGAGCCATTCGACGATGATCGGGACGAAAGATATTTTGGTGGCTTTGGGAATTCGGGAAAACACGGAAGCATTCCAGATGGAAATGCCGGCGAAATCGTATTCCCCGCGTTGACCGGATCCGAGTGCTCCGGAAAAATCAACAACCCGACCGGATTCTCGGTGCCAACTGATGCTGGTGGATAGTCCCGTGCTGCGAAGAGCTAAAGTCACGTCGTTCTGTCTCGAAAAATGTTCGTCGACCAAGCGATCGACAGGTAAGTCGGTCAAGATGTCTCCGCTGTAAACGATAAAAGTATCGTCACCAATTCGCTGCTCGAGGTTTTTCATGCCTCCGCCGGTCTCCAGCAAGTCTTGCTCAAACACCAACTCGAGATACGCACCGTTGTATTCGTTGGCGGGAATGCTGCAGAAAATTTCTCGGGCAAATGGTGAGTGTTGACCCAGAATTGTTCGATTCCAATCTGGCGCAAATGGTCGAGAGCGAATGTGATCAGCGGCTTTCCAAAAATTGGCAGCAAAGGTTTCGGCAAAACGTTCGTGAGCGGGCGAAGCCGCGTCCCTAAGCCGGCACCAAGCACGAATGCTTTACGAACGCGAGGAATCATTAACGAGTGGGAACCTAGCGGGGAGAGATGGCGAGTGTAAAGAAATTAGGTGGAACACCGTAGTTTCCCCACCTAAAGCCGCCGCGCCAAAAGCAGAAGAAATGTTGGCGCTCGCGCGGCCCGTTACGATTGACTTCCAATCTTGAGCTGGTAAATGGGCGGGAAGGCGATCAGTACGATGAGAGTTTTGTCATTAGTTGTTTGCTCCCTCGGTTTGGCAACTGCCCTGTTTGGTGCAGATTCTGAGCCGGTCATTACAGTTCGGAAAGGGACTTCGCTGGAAGTCAATGTGAAGGACATTGGCGGCCCGGCAGGCGCTGCGGCGACAACTGCCTTGAAAAATGATATCCAGCTGTCCGGCGTGTTATCGCTTGGAGACGCGTCAACAGCTACCATTACGATCAGCGGCACTGCATCTGCCGCTTCGTTCAGCGGAAAGGCCACCGACAAAACTGGCGGCGGGATCCTGCACAAGGATTACACCGGCCAGACGCGCCAATCTGTCCATCAGTTTGCCAATGACTTGGTAGAAACCCTGGGGGGTCAAAAAGGCATCGCGCTTTCGAAAGTCGCCTTCGTTGCCGACCGAACTGGGCACAAAGAAGTCTATCTTTGTGATTATGATGGGGCGAACGTCTTCCAACTTACTCACGACAATGCGATCAGCGTAAGTCCCGCGTTGTCGGCCGATGGCCGCAGGCTTGCTTACACCGGTTACCAAAGTGGCTATGCCGATATTTACCTGGTTGACTTGGGCACAGGAGCACGTAATCGGATCATCAAGTTCCCTGGAACAAATTCCGGCGCCGCAATCTCGCCGGACGGCAACCACATCGCGTGCACTCTAAGCAAAGACGGAAATCCCGAAATCTACGTCACCGGGATCAACGGCGACTCGCCTTTCCGCCTGACGCACAGCCGCGGTGTAGAATCGTCGCCAACCTGGTCGCCGAATGGATCAGAGATCATCTACTCCTCCGATGAGAGAGGCAACCCGCAACTCTATCGAATATCGGCAGGCGGCGGTTCAGGCCGCTTGTTGCCAACCGGCTTCGGCTATAACACTCAGCCCAATTGGTCTCCTGACGGTAGGAAAGTGTCATTCAACGTGCGGAGTGGCGGCGGATTCCAAGTCGCCGTCCTGGATCTCGACTCAGGATCAACACACAAGCAATAGGTGATGGTCAAGGCCCTGTCTGGGGTCCTGATTCGCGTCACATCATATTTTCCAGAGGGTCCGGCCTCTATATGTTTGATACTGTCACTGGTCGCGAGACACGCCTGGTGGGAGATTTCGGGCAAATCTCCGAGCCGACCTGGTCCCGCTAAGCGACGTTGGCATATCGCTTTGGATTTTGCGTGATTTTTTCGAGCTCGCTATATCTCCGATGAAAAAAATTCTTGTTCTCAGCTGTTTACTGGCCTGAGCTTCACCGCTTGTCAAAAGCAACAAAAGCAGGAGTACACCGGCGTGGAAGGCGACTACGTGAACGGCACACCGCTCCCTCCACGCCAGGAAGGTGTCTCTTTCTTAAGCAACAACGTAACCAAAGGACAATTTAAACCGATTTACTTCGCCTTCGACAGCTTCGAAATCGCGCCGGATGAAGCGGGCAAGCTTCGGCAGATCGCCAGCTTTATGAAAGGCGGACAAAACAACATCATTCTCGGCCGGCTTCACCGATGAGAGAGGCACCCCGGAATACAATCGAGGTCTCGGGGAACGACGGGCCCAGGCCACTCGGAACTATCTGATTTCTCTGGGTGTTTCGCCCGCGCGCATCCAAACGGTAAGTTTTGGACAAGAGATGCCCGTTGATTCTGGACACAGCGAATCAGCCTGGGCGAAAAATCGACGCGTCGAAATTGGCGTGGTCCATTGAAGCGCCGTTAACCGAAAGTCGTTTGGCGTTTGGCCACGCGAGGGGCGACGGGGGTGCACAAATCAACTCATCTTGCCTTGACCTCTACCTCTACTCTCGCCACTCAGCCGACCTCCCACGCTCCTTTCCGCGATTCGTTGCCCTTTTGCCTTTCTTTCTCTGCTCGTTTGGAGTTTGATCCGCTATTTGCAGAGTAGAGGTTGAATGGACGACCAGAACTTGCCCGACGATGAAACGTTGGTTCGCCGGACTCAGCACGGCGATACTCGGGCCTTCGACCTACTTTGGCAAAAATACAGCCCGCGGATCTACTCGCTGATCTACAATATGACCTCCAACCATGAAGACTCCAACGATTTGCTCCTGGAAGTCTTCGCCAAAGCGTACCGGTCGATCAATGGGTTCCGCGGTAAATCAAGCTTCTACACCTGGATTCACGCCATCGCCGTCAACATGACGATCAATTTCGTGAAAAAGCGCGGTCGCCGTTTTCAGATGAGTCTGGACGACTTGGACGCCAATGTGCAGAATGACAAGGAATTTATGGATTTAACCGCGACGAATACTCCGGTTCGAGAAGTAGATCTTGCAGAACTTCAACACAGATTGAACGAAGCAATGATGAAGCTGTCTGTTGAGCATAGAGCAGTGGTGACGATGTTTGACATCCAAGGCATGCCGCATGCGGAAATCGCCAAGATCCTCGGAATTCCCGAGGCGACCGTGCGTTCACGATTATTCTATGCACATCGGCAGTTGCAGAATTACCTTGAGGAGTTTAGAAAGAAATGATGCTCGACGAAATCCAGCTAAAGAAATTGCTTCGACTTAAACGTCTCGAGCAACCGCCCCCCGGATATTTTGACCGTGCCTTAAATGAATTTCATCGCCGCCAGCGCGAAGAGCTTTTGCGACGTTCGGCGATCCAGATATGGTTTGAACGCTTTGTTTCATGCATGTGGGGTTTTCGAGTACCAACCTACGCCTATGGGGCGGCATTTGCGGCTTTTGTGGTGGCTGCGACAATTATCGGGTCAGGGGTCTGGGCTCCGTTCAGCGCAGACGATTGAGACTGCTTCCGATATGCCAAAAACCGTCTCACGCTCCGCGGGTCTGGAGGTGTCCGGGAACCGACTGGCATTGAGCGGAAATCTCGACTGGTCAAAATTCGATCGTTCTCCCTCGTCTCCTCGCGTCGTGCCGAATCTTCGACCATCGCAAACGGCCCTTCCGCGTTATGTTCTCGACGGCAGGCCCGTTAGCTACGAAGCTTCTTTCAGTTTTTAACGCTAATGTCGGAAATATTAGGAAGTAGGCCAGTTCAGGGCACCCATCGGGCCAGCGTTCTGAAGACTGGCCTTTTGTTTTTTTTATTGGGAGCTTCAAGACTCCTGGGGCAGCAGGGGTTAAATTCCATCGCCTCGGAAGTAAAACGGGTTTTTGACGATGCGAAGAAAGCCGTGGTCCGTATTCAGGCGGAGGACGATCATGGGAGACTCTCCGGCACCGGCTTCTTTATCGATCCGACCGGCACGATCATGACTGCCTATGCGGTGGGCGGAGAGTCTAGGGACATTATCGTGGAGTTCGGGCTAAGCCGCTATCCCGCTCGAGCGTCTGGTGGCCGATCCCAGAAGTGGAATTGCCATCCTCAGAGTGACCGCCAGTACCCCTTGGTTGCCGATCGGCAATTCAGATGACCTCAAGACCGCTTCGCCGGTCGTAACGATTGGTTACCCAATGGATCTATCGGCCACGCCCACGTTCGGAATGATCGGAGGCTTCGACCTTAAGTATCTTAACCAATACTTCAGCACCACTTTGATTCGGGCGAATATCGCCGCACAGCGAGGCGAAGCGGGTGCTCCGGTTCTGAATCTGAAGGGTGAAGTGGTCGGCATTTTGATTTTTCCGATCGACAATCGAACGGCGTGCTACGCACTTCCGATCAAAGCAGCAGAGAAAGTCCGAACAGACTACGTTCGCTTCGGGGAGGTAAGACCAGGATGGGTCGGAGTCAATGTGATCGAAGCGGACGAATCGCAACATCCCTCGACAGCGGTGATCCAAAGCTTCGCTGAGGGTTCACCTGGTGCGGATTCAGGGTTGCAACCCGGCGACGTTCTGGTGCGGATTGGTTCGACCGAAATTCACTCCCCCCCTGATGTCGTCAATGCCTCATTTTTCCTGACCGCAGATCAGGATGTGCCGATCACTGTTCTTCGCGACGGCAAAGAGGTCACGGTTACCGTCACGGCAGCCGATCATCCGACGATTTTGCAGCAAAGATTCCCACTCTTTGCTCCCGCGGCCCGAGGAGATTCGTTGCCCTTCCGGGCGAGCGACTAGCCCGCGAAAATCACGGAAGGCCAAGGCGGTGAGCGGGCGGGGCTGTCCACTTCTCGTCAATCATCGCTTTCTGGTGTCTCAAATTTAACCCGCCTTGCCGCGTTTCTTGCAACTATCGCCAAGGCGAAAGTTATTGGCATTATTTTTGCCTCCGTTTACTGTGCGAAACCTACTCATGCCGAAAAGCGAGACAATGACACCGGAAATTTCCTTCGAAGCGGCCATGGAGAGATTGGAGAAGATCGTCGAAGAGATGGAATCTTCCAAACTGCCGCTGGAAGAGTTGCTCGTGCGTTATGAGGAAGGGATCCGACTTGTTGGCGTCTGCAGCCAGCGACTTGCCAGTGCGGAGAATCGAATCGAAACCTTGAGCCGGAACCCGAATGGGAAACCACCGTCTCCAGGTGTTGGAAGCGCTCAGAGTTCGTCCAAGGACCCAAATAACATCAAGAATGAAGAAATCAGACTCTTTTAAAGCGCCGTCCGAAGGACGGCTTTTGGATGCCGTAAATTCGCCCTCGGACCTGAAACGACTGGACGAAGAAAATCTCCCTCAGCTTGCACAGGAGATTCGGGACGAACTCATCACCGTGCTTTCGCAAACCGGCGGTCATCTCGGGCCAAATCTTGGGGTGGTAGAACTGACGATCGCGCTGCACTATGTGTTTAATACGCCAAAGGATAAATTGGTCTTTGACGTAAGTCACCAGGGATATGTCCATAAACTCTTGACGGGGCGACGAGGCCGGTTCAATACGATCCGGCAATATCAGGGACTAAACGGATTTCTGCTGCGCACCGAGAGCGAGCACGACTGTTACGGCGCCGGCCACGCGGGAACCGCGCTCTCTGCGGCGCTGGGAATGGCTGTCGGTCGGGATCGTCGAGGTGGGAAAGAAAATGTCGTGGTCGTCGCTGGTGACGCGGCATTCACCTGCGGGACGAGTTACGAGGCACTTAACAATGTGGCTGACACCACCAAACGCTTCATTGTTGTCCTGAACGACAATGAATGGTCGATTGCGAAGAATGTCGGAGCGATCGCTAACTATTTAAACAAGCTGGTCACCAGCGACACCTACAGCCACTTGCACGAAAAGGCCGCGAAGTTCGTAGAGATGATTGGTGGCAAAGTCGCACAGCAACTGGCGCATAAGGTGGAAGAGGGCGTTAAACATCTCGTTCTTCCAAGCGTGGTTTTTGAGGACCTTGGTCTGCGTTACTACGGACCGATCGATGGGCATGATATTGCTTTGCTGATTCAGACCTTCGAATTCTTGAAGAAGCAGAATGAACCAGTTCTCCTGCATATCATCACCCAAAAAGGGAAGGGCTACGCTCCGGCAATCGCCAAGCCGGACAAATTCCACGGCTTGGCAAAGTTCAAGTTGGAGACGGGTGAAACGGCGACAGCGCCGACTCCAACTTACTCCGAGCTGTTCGGTCAGTGGCTGGCAAAATTCGCGGACCAGAACAACAAGATCATGGCCATCACCGCCGCCATGCCATCGGGCACCGGTCTATTCCATTTTGCCGCGAAGCATCCGGAACAATATTTCGACGTCGGGATCGCCGAAGAACATGCTTCCTTGTTTGCCAGCGGTCTTGCTACGGAAGGGTTCAAGCCGTTCCTAACCATCTATTCAACGTTCATGCAGCGCGCTTATGACATGCTTATCCACGATATCGCGTTGCAAAACCTGAACGTCGCGCTTTGCATGGATCGGGCAGGCCTCTCGGGCGACGATGGTCCGACTCATCATGGTCTTTTTGACATCGGATACTTGCGGCACATCCCCAACATGGTGCACATGCAAGCGAAGGACGAGGAGGAGTTCGTCGACATGCTCTGGACGATGGTGAACTATCACCAGGGTCCGATCGCTATCCGCTACCCGCGCGGAGCAGGGCCCGGTGCTAGACCGAAACCACAACCGAAACTGCTGGAAATCGGAAAGGCCGAAGTCGTACAGCACGGACGCGATGTGGCACTCTTCGGGCTCGGCAATATGTTTGCCCTGGCAAAAGAAACTGCGGAGCTGCTGGAAGCCGAAGGCGTTTCGGTGGCGTTGATCAACCCACGCTGGATCAAGCCTATCGACACCGGCACATTGGAGTTTTTCGCGCGTTTCGTCGATGTAATCTGCACGTTCGAGGACCACGTTCTCCACAACGGCTTCGGCTGTGCCGTAATGGAGCATCTTTCTGACGCGAGAATCACCACGCCAGTCGTCCGCATCGGCTGGCCAGACCTATTCATCGAGCATGGTACGATCCCGATTTTGAGAAGAAAGCACGGCATCACTGCAGAGGCGGCAATTGAGAAAATCAGGACGTTCTTAAAAGTCGCCCCAAAAAGAAATCCGAAGACTGCGGCGTAGCGAGGCTCGGTCGGGACTTGCGCCCCGAATCAGTTCGTCGCGAGTCAGTTCGTCGCAGGGGACGGGAGGATGCCTTGCATCGCGCAGGCTTCCAACCGATCATTCGGCCAATGAGTACCGCAATTGTTGCCGATAACCTTTCGAAGGTCTACCGAACGTACAAGAAGCGCGAGGGTCTAGCCGGTGCTCTGAAGGGTCTTTTCGTTAGGCAATACGAAGAAGTTCACGCCGCGAAGAACGTCTCGTTCAAGATCGAGGAGGGCGAGTTCGTTGGGTTCCTCGGTCCGAACGGAGCCGGCAAAACAACGGTGCTCAAAATGCTGGCGGGCTTACTGGTTCCCACTTCAGGAAGCGCGCGCGTGTTGGGATACACTCCGTGGGAACGAAAGGCGCCGTTCAAGCGCCAATTCAGTCTTGTCCTCGGCCAGAAGAATTCGCTTTGGTGGGATCTGCCCGCCCGTGAATCACTGGAACTCAATCGAGCGATTTATGAGATTGATCAGGGCAGATTCAACCAGGTCGTCGATGAACTAGTCGATCTCCTGGACGTGCGCGACAAGTTGCATGTCATGGTACGCGAACTCAGCCTCGGTGAGCGGATGAAAATGGAATTGATTGTCGCGCTGATACACGACCCGAAGGTCCTGTTTCTTGACGAACCAACGATTGGCCTGGATGTGATCAGCCAAAAAAAGGTCCGCGACTTTTTGCGACATTATAGCGAAGAAAATCGGATTTCGACGGTGCTCACGAGTCACTACATGCAAGACATCGAAGAGCTTTGCAAAAGAGTGATCATCATAGACCGTGGGCAGGTTTTCTTCGATGGGGAACTAGCCGAGATCATGGAAAATTTTGCCGGTTACAAACTGCTGAAATTCACCTTTGCCAAAACGCCCTCCTGCACATTTGATTTGGGGGAAGTGATTGAACGGACCGCGACTTCGGTAAAATTGAAAGTTCAGCGAGACAAAGTGACGGAGGTCTGCCGGGTGATTCTTTCAAACTGCGAAGTTCACGATTTCGGCGTGGAAGAGGAGCCCATTGAAGAAATCATTCGCCAGGTGTTTGATGATCATGCCGTGGCCCGCGAGATCGCGGAACACGCAGTGGCAGAGGTTAAGCGGTAGTAGTTAGCCCCTTAATTGGGCAAAGCGCCATCGCGTCTGGCAGCGACTGGATTCCCGGCAAGCTGCCAAGTAAAACGAAGAGCGCCGACCTATATATCTGTATTGGGCACGCCGATCTCCCGGTTGATCAGGGAAGCTGCGTACGCCGCGCCGAAGCCGTTGTCGATGTTGACGACAGTCACTCCACCGGCGCAACTGTTCAACATGCCGAGCAGGGCTGCTATCCCGCCAAAACTGGCGCCGTACCCTACACTCGTCGGTACGGCAATCACGGGTTTACTTACCAGTCCGGCAATCACGCTTGGCAGGGCGCCCTCCATTCCAGCAACGACAATCACGATCGAACAAGTATCGATCAGTTCTTTGGCCGCAATAGTGCGATGAATTCCTGCAACCCCTACGTCCTGGATCATCTCGACACGGTTCCCGAAAAGCTCAAGTGTCACTCGAGCCTCTTCGATTACTGGTCGATCGGTCGTTCCCGCGCTGACCAGTGCGATCTTTCGAGGGAGCCGCGGCAGGGGCCTCCGCTCAATAACGATACACCTTCCGATGGATTCAAACCGGGCATCTGGAAGTGTTTGGATTACCCTTTTGTACTGATTTAGTTTGGCTCGGGTTGCCAACGCAACGCCGTTTTTTTCCACGAGCGTCTCAAGGATCTTTGCGAGATCATCAGCGCTTTTGCCCTCTGCGAAGGCGGCTTCCGGAAAACCCCGCCTCTCCAGCCGCCCAACATCAACTTTGGCAAAGTCCAAGTCCGAAAAATCTGGCATAACAGCTATTTGGCCCGATGCGAACGAAGTTCCGCAGCCGCCCCCAAATAAAGACGCATCGGGATCATATCGGACGCTAAAAATCCATGCCTTTTGAAAAAGGTAAGCGAGCCCTCGCTCATTCGATCCGTTAGAAGCGTGATACGAAGAAAGTCCTTCTGCTTCGCATAAACAATGGCGTATTTCAAAAGCTCGCTTCCCATCCCCTGCCGACGGAAATGCCTGGCAACGATGAGATCTTCGAGGAGAATAACGAACCCCCCTTCAGCAGTGCTGATGGTAAACAACAGGTTGATCATCCCGATGATCTTATCCGCACTGCGCAGGACGAAGATTCGCCCTCGATTCGGTTGTTCCAGAATCAGCCGAAGACCACGCATCTGGTTGTTGTAGTCCGGCCGAAAATCAGGTTCCTGCCCGAAAAGCTCCATCAGCAACTCCGCCAGCAACGAAAGATCTTCGATGGTGGCCGGTTCGATGCGCGTTAATTCATGCATAGGAGCAATAATCATTACAAGCGAATAGCATTTCTGAAAGTGATTTCCGACTGACAGCGAAAACGGCCGAGAGTAGCCGAGGAGCCAGTAGCCAGTAGCCGGTTCCCCAGAACGCCTGCGGGTTCTTTTTGCCACAAAACTGGCAACGCTTAAAATAAAGCACGAGGACGAGAACGACGACGAGGACGAGGACGTCGTCCTCGTCGTCGTTTTTTTGACGGCAACGGCTGATTCTGGCATCCAAGGTTCCTTCGAGCGCCATTTCCGCCTGGCCATATGATACCGATCTCATCACCTCTTTAAATGCTCCGTCGAAGAGCCGGCTTTTCTGCTCACGTCCGGTCTTGGCTACTGGCTACTGGCTGCTCGAGCCGACAACGCTGATCAGTTCTATCAATCGGTCAGCTAGCCTCCGCCGCAAAACCAGCATCCTGGTTGCAAACCAGATTGCTTCAGATATCTGCTTTATCTCCCGTACCCTCTTCCCGAGGAATATTTCCGGAATTCGCTCGTCGTAACGGTCGGAGATCATTTTCGCACTAACGTAGGGAACATCCAATTCGCGACAGAACGCGGCAACTCGAGCCAACTCCATATCAAGGGCGACGATCTTTCGCTTGGAATTGAGCCGGGCCTTGACGATCGGGTCGGCAACCTCGTTGACAGAAGCGAAGCCACCCTTCGCCGCAAAGGCATAATTTGTTCCAAGATAATTCAGCAATTCAGGCGAACTGAAGTTTTCCGCCAAGACAAAGTCGCCCGGTTCCAGAAGCGTGCGGACCGCTCCTGCAAACCCCGAGTTGATAACCAGCTCGGACTTCAGTTCTCTCACGGCGCGTTTGAATCCGTGATCCTCCCGAGCACCGAGTCCCAATCGAAAAACGGCTATTTCATGGCTTCCAAGTTGCCCCATCGTCAAATGGCGTTTGACGACCCGTCGCGCCAGCTTTCTCTCGAACGATAAGCCTTCCTGGAGCAGCGCGAAAGAAACAAGGATCCTAGCCACAATCTGCGATTCTCAACCCTGAAACTTTAACCTTACTTCGACGAAGGCCGTTTGATTGTCTTCGGACAGCACTTGATCAGTGGGCTCCTTTTCAGGATGCTTGATAGCCTCTAAAAATTGACTGGTATATTTCGGCGAAAGCTGAGCCAAAACCTCCATCCCACTGTTATCTCCCGCCAATTGAACTGCCGTTCCGCCGAACTTAGCCGCCAATGCTTTAATCCTTTCAATCTCTTCGTCGAGCTTCGCTCGGTCAATTGTTAGCTCCACCTCCGCGTCCACTAGCGGCGGAAGCGAGATCGCGGTTTGCGCAGTGTTATGCAGCAAGTCCTCGAGATTTGAAGTGTTTAAGGCAGGTTGCGGTCTGGCTTGGGAAAAAAATAGCACCAAGGCAATTCCCGCGAATAACCCAACGCAGAAAACTGTTCCTAGAACCAACACCTTGCCCTGCTTTTTGCAAAAGAAGAGTTTCAACAGTTTGTTTCAATTCATTTGTTTCTAAGACGGCCTCTTGAACCGACGCGCAGCGTCTGCCCGAGAGAAGCCTTCCAGCCCACACCGAAGGCCTCGCTTCTAACCTTGAGCGATTTTTTGCGGGCAAGGCATCCTGGCTCCTTTTTTATTGCGCAATCAACGTCTATTGGCTCGAGATTTCAAATCGTGAATGAAATTGAACAAGGCAAGATATTGGTGACGGGCGGAGCGGGCTTCATCGGAAGTGGCTTGATCTGGGCACTGAATCGACTCGGTCTTCGAGATATCCTCGTCTGCGACCAACTCGGAGAAGATGAGAAATGGCTGAATCTTGCTCCACTGGATTTCGACGATTACGTCGCATCGACAACGCTGATGGACGATGTGGAAGCCGACAGCCTGGCGCTACGCGGTATTCGATGGGTTTTTCATCTCGGGGCTTGTTCGGCTACGACCGAACGTGATGTGGGATATTTGATGGAGAACAATTATCGGTACACTAAGATCTTGTGCGATTGGGCGGTGTCCCACGGTGCTCGATTTGTCTACGCTTCCTCGGCCGCAACTTATGGCGACGGATCCAACGGGATGGTCGATGACCAGGCAAAAATCGAATTGCTCCGTCCGCTGAATGCCTACGGCTATTCTAAGCAACTATTTGATCGCCACGCGAAACAGCGCGGCCTTTTCTCCAACATTGTCGGCCTTAAGTATTTTAACGTATACGGACCAAACGAATGGCACAAAGGAGATATGCGAAGTCTGGTCAGTAAGGCGTTCGACCAGATACGCGAAACTGGCAAGATCCGGCTTTTCAAGAGTTACAAGCCCCTGTTCAAAGACGGCGAACAAAAAAGAGATTTTTTGTACATCAAGGACGCGGTCGATATGACCATTCATCTTGCGATCACCCGCAGCGCCAACGGCCTTTTTAACCTCGGCTCCGGAGAGGCACGGACATGGATTGATCTTGCGAACGCCGTTTTCGCTGCCCTTTCCCTGCCCGCGCAGATTGAATTTATCGAAATGCCGGAGATGATCCGCGATAAGTATCAATATTTCACCCAGGCCAGCATCGAAAAACTAAAAGCGACAGGACATCACGGTCCCAAGTTCAGTCTGGAGCAAGCGGTGGCCGATTACGTCCAGAATTATCTCGTACCGCATCGCCACCTGGAAGTTTAGCCCAGCCCAGGGTTACCCTGGCTCTGTTTAGCGCCGTGGCCCTGAAGATAGGAAAACCACGAATGGACGCGAATGATCGCCAACTAAATGTAAAATTCATCGTGCAACTCGGGCAAATCAGAGGAAACTAAAACATGTCTCTCAGCGAACGAGCGGCCAAAGCGGCGAAAATCGCCGAAGAGCCTCAACTTTATAAGGTTTGTGAGGGGTGTGACTCGATCGTTACCAAACGAGTCGCGACGTGCCCGAGTTGCCACGGCTACCGTTTCAACGAGGAGCCCGACGTAGTCATCCAGCAGGCCAGGCTCCTCGGCTCCAGAGAACAGCGCAGTGTCGTAACGGAAGATCTACTTTAGCCCGAACCCCGCCTCCTGCCCTTATCTCTTCATCCGCGGGCGGAACTCCGATTCAAGAGCTAGTGCCGCCGCACCGATAATTCCGGCATCATTGCCGAGTGTCGCCGGGACGATTTCGAGATTCTCCCAAAATGTCTTTTCACAGCGACTCTTAACCGTTTCACGGATATATCGGAACAATCTTTCGCCGGCATTGGCAACACCGCCACCAATGACAATCCGGTCGGGATTTACCAACCAGATTACATTTGTCAGACCGACGCCAATTTTGAGCCCAATGTCGGCCCAAACCCTATCGGCAAGTTCGTCCCCTTCGTCGGCTGCTTTTGCCAGCTTTTCCAAATGCGCGTCTTCATCGGACAGATTCTTCCCGGCCTCCGCATAAATCTCTTTGGCGCGCGCCGAGATCTGGCGGTGTCCGACATAAGCCTCCAGAGCCCCTTTATTGCCATAGACAAAATCGACCCCTTGATAATCGATTGAGGTCTGGCCGATCTCTCCGGCTACCCAGGTTGCGCCACGGTACAATCGCCCATTGAGGATCAGCGCTCCGCCAACTGCTGTACCGAGCGTCACGCAGACCACATTTGGCACTGACTGCCCCGCCCCGTGTTTCCACTCGGCGTACGCCATCGCCTTGGCATCGTTTTCCAGGTTGCCAACGAGGCCGGTCCGGTCCGTGATAATGGATCGTAAAGGGATATCGTGCCAACCCTTTACATTGGTCAGATTGACCACCACGCCGTCGACCGGATTTATAATTCCGGGCACTCCAAAACCGACGGCCTCAACGTCGGGATGGATCTCCTTGAGACGCAGTATTTCTTGTATAAAAGCATCGATCAACGCGTCAGTGTTTCCGTCCTGTCGGGTCACGATGACGTAACCTCTGGTGACGATGCTGCCATCTCTGATGACGCCTGTCTTGGTGCTGGTGGCGCCCATGTCAAAGCCGATTGCTGTGGGAGTGCTCATGACTTGAAATTTCTCAGCGCGATTATGCGCAGGCCTTCAAGAGTGAGATCCAAATCGACGATTTGCAACTCTGGAAGTTTGGCTGCGATAAGATCAGCATAACTTCCCGTCGCGATTATCCTGACTTTTCCGTCCAGTTTGGCGACAATTTCGGTGACGATCTGGCGGACCAGGCCGCGATAGCCATAAATCGCGCCCGCCAGCATGGCACCCTTGGTTGTTTTACCGATCGCGCTTACGGGCTCTTCGAGGTCGATTTTGGGCAAGAGTGCGGTGCGGTGATACAGGTAGTCCGTCATCACGCCGAGTCCCGGAGCGATCACGCCCCCTTCGTACACTCCCTGGGCGGAGAGGATATCAAACGTAACGGCGGTTCCGAAGTCGACGACGATCGCGGGAGCACCGTAACGAGTCGCAACTCCAACGGCGTTGGCTAACCGGTCGGCACCAATCCCGTGCGGATCCGCAAAATCGATTCCGATTCCAAGGTCAAGGTCGGGGGTTACTTCCTTCATTCGAGCATCAAACAGATTCCGGAAAATCGAGGTTTTTTTGGGAACGACTGATCCGACCAGTGCATGGTCAAAATTCCATTGCCGGATCGCGCGTTTGACCACAGGTATCGACAACGTCCGCGTGCGAATCACCTTTCTCGCGAGCACCTTTTCCTCGTCCGCCAGGGCGAGTTTGGTCGAAGTATTGTTCAGGTTTACTAGAAGAAATTTTTGCATCTCAAACCAAATTCTTGTTTTCCGCGAGGATTCCGGAGAAAGCCTCTCTCTTAAAAAGGCGCTGCGCGTCGTCCTAGCCCCAATATTTCATAGGCCCATCTAAATTGCGGCCTCGATTTTCGTTAACTTGCCGATCATGAGTCACTTCCGTCAGGTGCTCCGCGCCTTTGGCCTTTAGCAGTCTGTTTTTGGGACGGCGGGGGGGAGATCGGCCGGGAGGGTGGCTCTTTGAGTGGCTTGGACTTGCGGCAGTTGGTTTCGGACCAGGTGTAATTCGCCGCGATCCAGCAGTTCCCACTGCACTTCTTCGCCGGCTTGCAGACCGATCGCCGCCGCCAAGGGCAAGGGAAAATAGACATAGAGCCGCGCCTGCTGATTCTTGGAGCGGATGGCTTGTATTTTTAGTGGATATTTTGTTTGCATAAATCTTAAAGCTAGTCTATGAGTTGGCTGTATCCCAACTGCTTCTCCCCAGACTCTCCCCGACTCTCAGCCCCTGCTCTTTAATAACCTGGGTCCGCGCCAAGTCGTCACCGACTTCTCCAGCAGGACACCTCAGCAGTGATGGCGGCATGCTCTTGTTGCGGCAACTCGATGAGGGTCTGGGTCTGTCTCGGGCCCTGGCCGGGTGCTTTCACGATCGGCGTAACCCGCTCTTGGTCGAACATTCCGTACGCGAGCTGATTGCTCAGCGTTTGCTGGTGCG
>CAWBKA010000022.1:0-53980 GCA_963789065.1 uncultured Verrucomicrobiae bacterium
CACAGACCGCGACGGACATCGGTTCCGACGGTAATGCCGGAGGGAATGCCAGCGGCTCTCGCACCCGAGCAGGAGATGTTCGCGCCGCAGCGTACGGTCGGGCTGGCGAAAGCGAACGAAGCATTGCGCGGAAGTCTGGATGCTCTTGCCGCAGTGCCCGATCTGGATGAGTTCCTCGGGCAAGTGATGGCCACCATCACGCGGCAACTTGGTGCAGCGTCCTCCGTTTTGCGATTGCGCAACTTCGAAACGAACAGTTTGATTGCGGACCTTGTTTTCCAAGACGGTCGTGTGATGACTCCAGAGGAGGCGGAACATCCCGAACAGTGGGGATCTATTCCGCTTGAGGAGCGGCAGCTTGGCCTGTTGAATCAACCCGCCGTCGTCCTGCACCTTCTCGACGATCTTACACCGATTCCCGATGCCTATCGGACCTGTCTTCTTGAGCTCAGAGTAAAGACACTGTTAGTCATTCCATTAAACTTAGCTACGCAGTTGATCGGCAGCTTGACATTTCGGTTCACCGAGGACCGGGAATTTCGCCCCGAGGAGATCGAAGTGGCTCGGGCCCTCGAAAACCAGGCGGCTCTGGCAATTCAAGTCCGGCGTTTAGTAAAGGCCGCCAGGCAATCCGCGGTTCTAGAAGAGCGAAATCGGCTGGCCGGTGAGATTCACGATGGCTTGGCGCAAAGCTTTACCGCGATCTGCATGCAGCTGGGGGTTGCCAAGGAGGAACTATCTTCCAAAGAAGGCGATCCCTTCTCCCGCATTCAGCGGGCCGTTGAGTTGGCTAACCTTGGCCTGGCTGAAGCACGTCGTTGCGCCCACGATTTGCGGGTAAGCATCGTTGACGAATCAGGGTTGGCTGTGGCACTTCAACGTTTGGTCGAGCGCACGAGTTTGGCCGGCCGGTTGCGCTGTGATTTCCGGTCCGCCAACCTACCTGAGAAGAGTTTGCCGCCCAGAGTGCAACATGAGCTATTACGCATCGCCCAAGAGGCGATTCACAACGCCGTGCGCCATGGCAATCCAACTTTGATTGCCGTAAGTCTTCTCTGGGACGCACCAAACCTCGTTCTTCAAGTAAAAGACAATGGTTCCGGGATCTCCAGAGTTTCCCCGGCCAAAAATGAAGGCTTCGGATTGAGCAATATGCGGGTGAGAGCCTCGCAGATCGGCGGAAAAATGGAAATCCAGAATGCCCAGAAAACTTCTTCGGAAACCTCTCCACCATAAACCTCTATACCGGCCAGTCAACTTACAATCGTACCAGGGCGCAAACTGGGGCCCCCGAGACAGGCTGGAAGTCTGTGCTACGCTACGGCCTCGCTCGGCAGCATGATGTGCGAGAGAAATCGACTTCTTTTTCACCGCGTTTTACGCGCTTTCCACACCTCTTCGCAAGGCCACTTGCGCGCCCAATCGATAGTAACGAAAGGATAACGCGAGATGGCTCCCACGGCAGGCCGCACCTCGATCAGATCTTCGACCTCGAAACCCGTACGCCGGAGCAACCGTATCCAGTCGCCATGGGACAGATGAAACTCGACGCCTGGATCTTCGGGCCATTCGACTCGATACATCCCAAATGCCGGGCGCAGCAATCTCTCGGTCGCTGCCACGCCCTCCTCATCCGGCGCGCATAGCGTCAGCAGAAATGCATTGGTCAGGAAGACCAGTTGACCGCCTGGACGCAACAGCCGCGCAGCTTCCGGAACCCAAAGGTAGGGATCTGCCCAGAGGCATGCACCATATTCAGAAATCGCGAAGTCGAAGCTCGCATCGGGGTACGCGATCGATTCGGCGTTGCCGTGGATGAGCGGAAAATCGACGCCGTATTGCTGTTGGAGGCGGCGTGCCGTGCGAAGCTGATGCTCCGAGTTGTCGACCCCTACGACACGGGCTCCGCGCCGTGAGAGCCAAGCGGAAATGTATGCGGTGCCGCATCCCAGCTCGATTGCATCCTTGCCGGAGAGTTGCTCCGAAAAAATCTGGAGCTCGGCCTCTGGAACCTGCCAGATGCCCCAGGTGGGCTCCTTTTTTGCCCATCCGCGTTCACCAGCCTCTACGAACTGGCGCGCCAAATCATCCCAGTACGCTTGATTCCTGGCCACGTGTTCGAGCGGCTCTCTCATTGCGAATTCAAGGTTGTCCAGTCCCGATGAATATAATCGGGAGCCAGCCTTAGCAAACTATCTCATCGATTGCCTGATCCTGGCTACTCGCCTTCTCCTCGTTTGTCGCTTACGTTTCCAAAGGGCCAATCACTGCGTCCCCGAGAGAAAACGAAGATGCCTACCCACCCTCGCACCAAACCAAATCCCCCCTTGCGGGTCGGCATCGGCGGACCGGTCGGGTCTGGCAAAACCACCCTGGTCGAAATGCTTTGCAAATCGATGCGCGACCGTTACGACCTGGTCGTCATCACCAACGACATCTACACAAAAGAGGACCAGCGCCTTTTGACGATTGCCGGCGCACTTCCTGGTGAAAGGATCCTCGGGGTGGAAACCGGCGGTTGCCCGCACACTGCGATTCGGGAGGACGCCTCGATCAATTTGGAAGCTGTCGATCGCATGCTGCAGCGATACCCCGATGCCGACGTCGTATTTATAGAATCGGGGGGTGACAACCTTGCTGCCACCTTCAGCCCGGAGCTTTCCGACCTGACCATCTACGTCATTGACGTCGCGGGCGGCGAAAAGATTCCTCGCAAAGGCGGCCCGGGAATCACCAAATCCGACTTATTGGTCATTAATAAGGTCGATCTGGCTCCTTACGTCGGCGCTTCACTGGCAGTGATGGAAAGCGACGCGAGAAGGATGAGAGGCGAACGCCCATTCGTGATGTGCAACCTCAGGGAGGGCGCCGGTCTGGCTGAAATTATCAGATTCATTGAGAAACAGGGGCTCCTGCTACCCGCTTCCAATTGAAAAGGCGCCGCTAACGCACCGTCGCCAGATTGTGCTTGCGCAGGAGCTGCCAAAAGGCCCGCCGATTTTTTGCCGCTGCCTTGGCCGCATGCGTGATATTGCCTTGATGCCGATCGAGCATTTTTTGCAGATAGTCGCGCTCAAACTCTTTCACCGCCCGCGCCTTGAGAGTGCGAAACGAGTCATCGCGCGCCCCATCCGGGAGAACAGGGAGCTGCAGATCCTCGCTCCGAATTTTTGAGGCCTCTGAAAAGACGAGCGCTCGGGTCAGAACGTTCTCGAGTTCCCGCACATTGCCCGGCCACCGATACTGGGCTAGAGCATCCTGCGCAGCGGCACTCAGCGGCTTGTGTTCGCAACCCAATAGCAACGATTGCTTTTCCAGGAGATGCTGTGCCAGCAGCGGCAGATCTCCCGGACGGTCGCGGAGCGGGGGCAGCGATATCTGGAGGACATTCAGCCGATAATAAAGATCCTCTCGGAACTTGCGTTCTCTGATGATCGCTTCAAAGTCCGCGTTGGCGGCAGCAATCACCCGCACCGTGGCGCGAATGAACCGCGACGCTCCGAGGGGCCGAAACTCGCCGTCCTGGAGGAAGCGCAAAAGTTTCACCTGCGAGGCAAGGGGCAATGCATCGACCTCATCGAGCAGAATGGTTCCGCCGTCCGCTTCTCCCACAATCCCGGTTCGGTCCCGGACTGCACCGGTAAACGCGCCTCGACGATGACCAAACAGCTCGCTTTCTACTAACTGTTCAGGAATTGCGCCACAGTTGACCGGAACGAACGGTTGACCGGAACGAGCCCCTAGATAGTGGATCGCCCGAGCAAAGATCTCTTTCCCCGTGCCTGATTCGCCTCGGATCAGGACCGGAGCGTCGCACGCCGCGATCCGCGGCAACTTGTTGAGCTCCCCGAGCAACGCGCAGCTCTCGCCGACAATATTTCTCATACCGACCCCGGCCCTGATACGGGCGACGAGCGCTTCGCGTCCGCGGAGCGGATGGAGCAACCGGCGCAGTCTGGGCAAAAGATCCTCCGGACGATAGGGCGCCAGCAGGAAGTCAGAGGCTCCGAGTGAAAGGAGTTCAGAAATGCCGACCGCGTTCAAGCCCCGCGGTGCAACAAGAACCGGTCTGTCCGGGTTGCCGAACCGGAGGTGGGCAAAAAGCGGATCCACGACGGCCCGGTCGGCAGTCTTGAGAGCGACGATCACCGCACTCGGACAAATTGAAGCCAATTCCGAATCATTTGGGTCTTTGCCAGCCAGACTGATCTGAAACGGCCGCCACGAAACATCATCGACATTCTCGAGGGTGGCGCGGAGCAGCGGCTCCTCGGGATCCGGCCAATCGAGTGAGCAAAAACCGATGGAATGAATCCGTTTCGCCGGTGAGGACCCTGCGTCGACTCTGCCGCGACGCGACCGTTTTTCTTCGCGCGGAGACAGTGCATCGCAAGTCTTTGTTCGGTGCGTCATACCTGTCCCGGCTTTACTGTCCTTGAGCCACGCGTATTCGCATGCGCCGCAACGCAGAGCCGTTAGCGAACTGGGGGGATAGCCAAAGCGGCCATACCATAACGGGTGCTCTCCGGGATGTTAAGCGAATTCGTCGGTTTTACATGCAAAAAGCAATGCCTCGGGCGATTGGCGTTTGGCGTTCGTTCGGCGGCGTTTGGGCTGAGATCAGAGTGAATGCCGAACGCTGCGCACCTGGATCTCGGCGGCATTGACTAGGACATTTTTGTCAACGCTCGAAAGGAACCTCGAAAGCCCCCGGATTCACTTCATCAAATTCCTAGTTGAGATCGGACAAAAAAGTCCTGTTCGCCGGTCCTCGCAGTCGGACGCAGCGCCGATTTTTTGCGACGAAACCTTGGAGGGAGCTCAGGCCCAGCTTCGTCGTGGCCCGGGAGAACGCGCTCCAGACATGCCGCGCCGTTCGCGCAGGGTAAGTCTTAGCGCCGGTTGTACGGCCGGAAGGGCCTTTAATTCGGACGTCTGCAATCTGTCGGCCCGAAGTGGCCAATCGAGCATAGCCCAGGGTTTAGCCCTGGGAACGTCCCCCACCCGAATTAGCCCTGAAGGGGCTAGCAGGTACGGCGACGAATCGGCTCCGAAACCTTGAACCAGATCGTATGCGAATTTCTAGCCCCTTCAGGGCGAAACGTTACTTCGACTAACCTCAGGGTAAACCCTGGGCTAAGCTTTCTTGCCCCTACGGGGCGGGCCCTTTGGGCCGTGTGACACGCTAAAAACAGACCGCGCGGGAGCGCAACCCTACCGAATCTCAGGGGCGCTTTGGGTCCCGAGATCACTGGGCCAGGCACGTTTGCTGCTTTCTGCTCTGACGCATAGACGCCCCAGTTAACCAATGCCGCGCTATGCTATCAATACAAAGCTGTCACCGCTCGCGCGCGAAATTCTTCGTTACCTCAGGAACCATCCCCAGGCGGAGGATACGATCGAAGGGATCATGGTGTGGTGGATATCGGAGCGGGCGATCAAGCTCTGGCTGCCCGAAGCCCGCAAGTCGCTTGCGGCTTTGGTTTCCCGGGGTTATCTCGCGAAGAATACCGGAGCCGACGGACAAATCTTTTACCGCGCCACCAAATTGCTGCGCCCACGCCGGGCCCGTTCACGGAAGTAGCGGATCAACCGTCCGCGTAGCCATCCCTAGACCGATGGATCTTTGGAAAGAAAACCGCTGGTTCGCAGTCCATACAAAAGCGCAGCGCGAGGCCTTTGCCGCCGCTAACGTGACGACGCTCGGCGTCGCGATGTTGCTCCCGCGACTGAAGGTCGAACATTTGGTCCGGGGTGATCCCGCGCATGACGATCAGAACGCTATTCCCTGGCTATTTCTTTGCCCGCTTCTGTCCGGAAAGATCATTGGAATCCGTTGCAACCGCACGGGGAGTCTTGCAAGTGGTCAGCTCGGGGCGCTTTCCCATCCCGGTAGAGGACGAGGTGGTCGATGAAATCCAGGATCGTGCGGGGGAGGATGGCCTGATTCGAATTCGGCCGGGAATCCTGGCGCCGGGAACGCGGGTTTCAATTCAGAGCGGTCCGTTCGAAGGGATGATGGGAAGAGTGGAGCATGAGTTGGATGATCGCAAACGGGTGGCGATACTCCTCGAATCCCTCCTGAATGCGCGGGCACAGATTGAGAAGCGGTGGCTCCAGCCAGAGGCTGCGTAGCCGGCCCATCCCGGAAAAAAATCTTTGGTCAAATGTCGGCGCCGACGCCGCGAGTGCGGAGCCTGCCCAAAATTCGAAACTAAAAAAGGAGCGAGCATGGAAACTCTTCATCCGGGTGTCTACACACTCGAGCTGCCATCTGCGGTGCGTCCCATAGAAGGCGTCAGTACGTCGACGGCAGCATTCATCGGATTCGCGAGCAAAGGCCCTGTTCCGGGCACGACATTACCCAACGGTCAGTGCAGCACAACCGTTGCTGGTGACCAGCTTCACCGAATACCAAAGGAACTTCGGGGGATTTCGCGCTGACAGCTTTCTCACCTATTCGGCCCGCGCGTTTTTTGAGAATGGCGGGCCAACGATTGTACGTGGTGCGAGTGGTCGGAACACCGACCAGTCCCCCGACCAGTCCTCCCACCCCACCCGCCAGCCGGGCGGTCAGCGCGGCCGGCGCACCGTTCGCGCTCAGTGCGGCCAATGAAGGAGCCTGGGGCAACCAGATCACCGTGGAGATCGCCAACAGTTCGGACGGCAATACCAGCAGCAACTTCAAACTGGTGGTGCGGTACGATTCCGGGGCCGGCCCGGATATCGTGGAAACCTACGACAATGTGACGTTCTCAGGCAGCCCGACGACCGGCACCGGCGCCACTCCGGCGGATTACGCCCGCGCCGTGGTTAACCGCCGGTCGGAATACATCGGCTTTCCGATCTCCTCGCCCGACTTCACCTCCAGGCCGACCAACCAAACGATCGTATCTCACAGGCGGTAACGACGGTCCGATTCCCGCAACCGACCGACCTGACAGGCCTGCCGGCGGTCAACAATATCCTTGCCGGCACCGGCTTGCACTCGCTGGACAAGATCACCGACGTCAATCTGATTGCCATTCCGGGCTATGGAGACCCGGCGACGGTGCAGGCGGGTATGACTTACTGCAAGACACGCCCATTGCAGGATTGTTTCATGATCGCGGACCTGGGCACCGTCAGCAATGTCCAGGCGGCGCGGCAACAGGGTCAGCAGCCTGACCTGCATACGATCAGTGACGCCCGGAATTTTTCGGTGAATTTCCCCGGCAAATCGTTCGGAGACTACGGCGCGGTCTATTTCCCGTATGTGCTGACCGACGACCCGATCGGGACCGGCCGCAATCCGACTATCCTGCTTCCGCCCTCTCCTTTCATGGCAGGTGTCTACGCGCGGATCGATAACTCGCGCGGAGTCTTCAAAGCGCCGGCCGGGCTCGAAGCTGGTATCGGGGGGGCAGTCGGAGTCGCTTCCAATATCAGTGACACAGAGCAGGATCAACTCAATCCGGTCGGCGTGAACGCCATTCGGGCGATCCCCGGCGCCGGCATTGTCGCCTGGGGCACGCGAACGATCGGCAGTGACGTTTCCTGGCGCTACATTCCGGTGCGCCGGGTGGCCATCTTCCTGCGAGTGAGCATCTACAACGGCATTCAATTCGCCGTCTTTGAGCCAAACGACGAATCGCTTTGGGCCGCGTTGCGTCTGAACATTCGCTCTTTCATGCTCACTCAATTTCGGGCGGGTGCATTCCAGGGCTCGAAACCCGATGACGCATTTTTCGTGAAATGCGACAGCAGCACGACCACCCAAACTGATATCGACAATGGCGTCGTCAACATTCTTGTCGGGTTTGCGCCGCTGAAGCCCGCGGAATTCGTCATCCTGAAGCTTAGCCAGAAAGCCGGCCAGAGCGCAGCTTAAATCAGAGAAGGAGAAATTTTCATGGCACGCATGACACCGCAAACCAATCGGTTTGATCCCTATCGCAATTTCCGTTTTCGCGTAAAGTGGGATGGCCAATACGTGGCCGGTCTCAGCAAAATGGGGGCATTGAAGCGAACGACCGAGATGGTCGAATTCCGCGAGGCGGGCGAAAATATCACCAGCCGTAAATTGCCGGGAAAAACCAGTTATCAGGCAGTTTCGCTCGAAGCTGGAATCACTTATGACACCGCCTTCCAGGATTGGGCCGACCTGGTCAACGACTTCGCCAGCCATAGCCTGACCAACCTTGGCGAATTCAGGAAGAACATCACGGTCGATGTCTTCAACGAGGCGAATCAAAAGGCGCTTTCCTACAATCTTTATCGCTGCTGGGTTTCGGAATACCAGGCGCTGCCGGACCTTGATGCCAGCGCCAACGCGGTGGCGATCACCACGATCAAACTCGAAATCGAATGGTTCGAACGCGATCCGGCGGTCAACGAAGCACAGGGACCGGCCCGCATCGGCTAATCCATGCAGTCTACGGGGATGCCGGAGGAAACGAAGTTGCCGGGTGGCCTGGTCCTTGACGACCGCCATCGGCTGGAATCCGCAGAGCTTCGCCCGCTGACCGGGCGTGACGAGGAATGGATTGCCGCCCACCCGACGGCGCCAAGCGCGATCGCCGTGACCCGGATTTTGACCAGTTGCCTGGTCCGGATCGGCGAGGCAAAACCCACCGAGAAATTAGTGCGCCGGCTGCTGGTCGGCGATCGCGACTTTTTGGTCCTGCAACTGCGCCGCCTAACCTTGGGGGATGAATTCCACGTAGTGTTCTCGTGTACTGCCTGCGGCAACAAAATGGATGTTGCTATTCGATGCGGACACCGTGCCGGTGACGGTTCGACCCCAGACCAGAGCCGAATATTCGATCCAGCTCCATTCCACCGGTAATTCGGGGTCGACGGTACGATTCCGGCTACCGTGCGGTGCCGATCAGGAGGCTGTCGTGCACCTCGAACCGGAGCGTGCGGCGGACATGCTCCTGGACGATGCGTTCTTGAAAACGGCAAAAGTTCATTCTCCAGTGCGGACCGCGAAGCAATCGCCGACGCCATGGAAGAGCTCGCGCCGCAGGTTGACCTCGAACTCGATTTGGTCTGTCCTGACTGTGGAAATCAGTTTTTAGCGCCGTTTGACACCACTGCTTTCTTTCTCAATGAAATGAGAATCAGCAGCGGCCAACTGCTTCGAGAGATTCATTCGCTGGCGTTCTACTATCATTGGAGCCAGGACGAAATTCTGGGTTTGCGACGTGATCGCAGGCGCACCTATTTAGGCTTGCTGAGCGAAGCGCTGCGCCATGAATAACGATAAGCGATTAGCGCCGATTGGGCGGTCGAAAGGGTCAAGAAGGAATAGCTCAGCCTTTCGGATGGTTCTTCTCACCGAAGAGGCCGACAGGGTAGCGCAAGGTAGCATAGGCTTCCAGCCTGTCTCGAGGCGATCACTTGATAATCGCACGCTTCTTCTTCCCGCGAATATTTCTGACCGGCCCGAAGAGGTCGCTCGGCGCCAACACCAAAGACAGGCTGGAAGCCTATGCTACATTGCAGAGCCTCTTCGGTCTTCGGGGGTATGACTCAACTCCTCCTTATCTTCGTGCCATTCAACCCCTGGGCTAAGCTTTCTTGCCCCTTCGGGCCGGATGACCGGCTGTCAGACACTTCCGAATAACGAGGCAGGAATGGGAAATTACCTGAGACGCGTCGCCACAGCCGCGGCAAGAACAAGGCCATCGGGGACGCCCGCCGTTGGAATGCCGACCCGGCTCCCAGAGATCCTATTCTCGCCGATCGGCCGTCCGACGCCGGGGTCATTGAGCGATGGCAGACCCCTTCCCGTTGAGATTGAAAAAGAAATCACACCGAGTCTCATTTTGCCCGGAAACGCGGTTTCCGGGATCGTCCCCTCTTTGAGGGAACCGTACGACGGCGAAACAATAGGCGGTCCCCAGGCAAGCCCGGAATCGGACGACTCGCCCATTCTTCATCCGGCCGTAGGACCAGATCTGACCGTGCCGCGCTACCCGCCGGAAATGCCGCCATTGACGGGGCCCTCTGGCGCGCCGCTTTCGCCGTCGAAACCTTCTCCCGAATCGGACCAAACGGCATCTGAATTTCGGCTAAAGAGTTCTGTGGCCCCACATCCGAGCGCCGCTCGCGGGATTAATGCAAAGAAAAACGCCTCTGCTGCCGTTGCTCCAATGGACCAGCCGGGATTTTCGGGGCAATCCGAGGCAGGCGGACCAATCAGTCCGCCGCGGCATCCCGGTCCACCCAAGCCGTTCCGCGTCCAGGCGCTGGCATCCAATCCTTCGCACCTGGATGCCAGAATCCTTCGAAGATTTGCCCAAAAAGACGTCGGCACAGCGGAACCAATTGCGCCATCACCTGTGGTTCCGACCACCGTTGAACTTTCGCCATCAGGCGGACTTCAAGGCAGGACAAGCATCCGGCACGCCGAAGCAGACCCTCTTCCTCCATCGACCACTCCATCTGGCCGGCAAGGCCAGGAGAGACCCGACCCGGCCCGACTAAACAGCAATTCGGCGCCCGAAGCAGTTCTTCCGCCATTCGGTCGCGGCGGCGGGGCGATCGCGCTCCCCCAAGTGGCGGATCGACTGAATTGGCAGAAGAATGCGGCAAGAATTGCGATCGGCCGGATCGAAGTTCAGGTCAATAACCATCCCCTGCCAGTCGCTGCGGCGAAGATCCACAGCACAGCCCGCCTCACCTGAAATCAACCTGGAAAGCAGGTTTCTGAGCCGATTTGTTTTGAGACCCGCATGAGTCTGACCGCCATTTACAGCGTGACCAAGGGTCTGCGTATGCTGCTGCACAGCCAATTGAGTCTCGTAAACCCGAACGCCGTCGTCACGCTTCTCCCGCCGGGAGACGCGCTCCCGGAGGTCTCAGGCGTCAATCTCTACCTTTATCGGGTCAACGAAAGTCCGTTTACCAAGAATCGTCCCTGGCCCGGGGATCGAGCGACCCCACCGTCGAATCGGCCCGCATTCGGTCTCCAGCTTTTCTACTTGCTGACCCCTCTCGGCGTGCGGCCCGACAACGCAAACTTTGCCCTCGGCGACGATTCCCACACCATGCTAGGTGTCGCGATGAGCACGTTGCAGGATAACCCTATCCTGAACGACGCCCATATCCCCGATGCCCTGGTTAATAACGTTCGTATCCCGGGATTCGATGCCGATGTCGATTTGGCCGACTTTCTCAACAGCTTCGAGCAAATCAAGGTGACGCTGATCCCGACCACCGTCGATGAACTGTCAAAAATCTGGGCCACCATTAACCAGCCTTACCGATTGTCGATTGCCTACGAGGTCTCGATTGTGGAACTGACTCCGACCACTCCACCTCCGCTGAGCGGCGGGGTGGTCCTGACCACCCAGGTGGAGTTGATCACGCTCGATCCTCCCAGAATCACCGCGCTCTCGCCCTCAGGTGGCGCGTTGGCTCACGTGGACGCTGCGGGCAAAATCCAGGCGAATGACATCACGGTCTCCGGCGTCGGCCTGGTTTCGAGCGGACAAATCGCCTCGGTATTGGTAGGCGGGCCGACCGGCAATCGTAAAGTCGTCGCCCACACCGACTAGCACCAGTCTGGTCGTTACGTTGCCGTCGTCGATCGACGCGGGCCCGCAAGAAGATGTCCGCGTGAGGCTCAATGGCCAAACCAGTACGTCGGTGACATTCATCTCAATCCCTGGCTGGAGACCATCAGCCCACTGCGGACCGGTCTCGATGCAGCCTCGACCAGCCTGGTGCTTGAACGGCACCGGTTTCACAGGAACGCCCCAGGCCGTTCGGCTAGAAGGAGCTGGCGCCGTCCAGAATATGACGGTCTTTGCCTCTGCCAGCGATCAACAGATCAGCGTAGCCCTGCCACCTGAGCTCGCGAACGGGCTATACCATGTTCGCGTGGTGTTGAACGACACGGCAAACAGCGTCTCGAATGTGCGGACTTTTGAAGTCATTCCACGGCTTGATGCGCCGATTGGCCTCGCGGTGATCGCGGTCTCCAACAACCAGGTGCACCAACTGACCTTGAACGGGGCACGGTTAGCCGGCGCTGACGTGCGGATTGTCATTGACGGGGTCGGTTATCCCGTTGACCCGAGCACGATCAGCAACGGGACGCAGGTGATTTTCAATCTGAAACGTCAGCTTCCGGCCGGCCCGCATAGTGTCGCGGTCAGCGTGAGCGGTCAAACGTCGCACACTGTTACTTTCCAGGTATGAGCGCGAACTCGATGAGTGTTGACCAGCAGGCGCTCATCTCTGCCGTCGCAGAGGTTCGAACCGCCCTGGAGGCTCACGTGGCGCGATGCGAAAGCGTGCCCGCCGCGTGCCCGTGCAAATCGGCGGATGACAATTCGCCACCATCCGCTTTGGGTCTCCTTTGTTCCGCGTTTGGTTTATCCCGGTTCGAACGCGCGATTCTTATCTTGTGCGCTGGAGTCGATCTTGACGTCGAAATATCCGGATTGTGCGCGGCGGCCCAGGGGAATCCCGCACGGCCCTATCCAACATTCAGTTTGGCGATGGCGGCGCTCCCTGACCCACATTGGAGCGGCGTGACACCCTCCGGGCCGCTCCGTCGATGGCGACTTATCGAAGTCACTCCCCAAGCAGGTGTCCCCCTGGTGCTCAGCCCGCTCAACATTGACGAACGCGTGCTCCACTTCCTCGTTGGGGTGCAATATACGGACGAGCGGCTTGCTGCTCTGCTCGCTCCTGTACACTCGGACGATCTGGTCCCCTCGCATCGGTCGATTTCGTCCCGGATTGTCGCACGATGGTCGCATCAATCCTCGACGAAGACCGGGCATCCCATTACGGCAATCCAATTGTGCGGTCAAGACGTTGCCGCCAGCCGCCCGATTGCGGCGGCGGCCTGTGGGGAACTGGGGCTCAATCTTTACGCCATCAGCGCCGATGCGCTCCCCTCCATCGGCGCAGATCTCGACACCTTTGTGCGGCTTTGGGAACGAGAATCTGCTCTAAACGCCGCTGCCATACTGCTCGAGCTGGATGCCGTTGACCGTTACGATCAGCGCGTGGTCTCGAGCGTCGTTTGTTTTCTGGAGCGGGTCCAAGGCCCCGTGCTCTTGAGCGCGCGGGAACCCTGGCGTCGAATGCATAGAGAAATCCACACATTCGAAGTCGCAAAGCCGACACCGGAAGAGCAGCGTGAGGTTTGGAACGGTTTGTTGAGCGGCGCTTCCGTCAAGTCTAATGGATGGGTGGATCGGATCATATCGCAATTCAACCTCGGTCTGCCCGCCATCCGCGAATCATTTAGTTCTGCAGTCCAATCGGTAACGGCAGGGGAAGATCTGGCCGCCGCGTTCTGGCGAGAAGGTCGTTTGCATTCGCGGCCCCGGCTCGAAGGGATGGCTCAGCGGATTGAGTCACGAGCAACCTGGAACGATCTGGTGCTGGCGGAGACCGAAACTGCCGTGTTGCAGGAAATCGCCGCGAATGTCCACCACCGCGCCACGGTCTATGGAAGCTGGGGGTTCGGGGTCGTTGAGCGCGGTCAGGGCATCACCGCTCTCTTCTCCGGCGCCAGCGGTACGGGCAAGACGCTGGCTGCAGAAGTCCTCGCCAACGCACTTTCGCTCGACCTCTACCGGATTGATCTCTCGTGTGTCGTCAGCAAATACATTGGCGAAACCGAAAAGAATCTTCGACGCGTTTTCGATGCGGCGGAGCACGGGGGAGCGATCCTGTTTTTTGACGAAGCGGACGCCTTGTTCGGGAAACGGAGTGAGGTCAAGGATAGCCACGACCGGTACGCCAATATCGAAATCAGTTATCTCCTGCAGCGCATGGAGGCCTATCGCGGATTGGCCATTTTGGCGACAAACATGAAGAGCGCGCTCGACAGCGCCTTCCTTCGACGCCTCCGGTTCATTGTTAATTTTCCGTTTCCAGACGGCGAGCAGCGCGCGCGGATCTGGCGCCAAATTTTCCCGTCGAGCACTCCGGTTGAGGCTTTGGACATCGCCGCCTTGTCAAGACTAAGCCTTGCCGGAGGCAACATCCGCAACATCGCACTGAACGCGGCTTTCCGGGCCGCCGAAACGGGCAACCCTGTTCGCATGGAGTACATTTTGCGCGCCGTCCGAAGTGAATATGCAAAGATCGATAAACCGCTGACGAAAGCCGAGATGGCAGGATGGTCAGTTTGGGAAACGGGAGGTTGAGGAAAGGAATCCAAGAAGCCAAGAAGTCAAGAAGCCAGGAGGCGGATGCCGATTGCTCGAAATCGCTGAACCGCCATCGACAGCGCTCGCAAATTCCCCGTTCCATTCTGCATCTTCTGACTCTTGACTTCTGACTCCTGACTTCTGTGAACGAATTGACTATCGATTTGTTGCAACTGAACGTGGAGAACGGTGCCGGTCACGAGCATCGCTTGGGGCCGATTGCCGAGCGCGCGGCTGTTTTGTTCGCCGAGAAAGCTGCCATCTCTTTGAAGTTTCAGGCCTCCGGTTCGGCCGTCCTTGAATCACTCGCAAGTCGTCCAGTGGATCTCAACCTGAACGCCACCAGCAATGAACAAGCGGCCAGCGCCATCGCCGATGCCTGGCTACAGGCCCTGGCGCTTCGATTGAAGATTGGCCCGTGATTGAGGAACCCAGGTATGTGTATAAGCCGTTCGCAAGGGCCGAAGGGCCAGCAACTCAACCCAGGCGTAAGGATTTATTAAGCGGAGGCACAGGTCGAATATACCCCGAAGGGACAGGTTGAAGGTGCTTAGCGCCGGTAATACGGCCCGAAGGGCTCTGCGGTTTGGATGTTTTCAATCTGTGGCCCGAGGTGGCCAAAAAGCATAGCCCAGGGTTTACCCTGGGTTAGACCAAATAAACGTTCTTTGCCCTGTAGGGGCTGGAAAGGCGCACGCGATCTGGTCGACAGCCGATTCTCGCCGTAACTACCGGCCCCTTCAGGGCTCATCCGATGGGGGGAAACTAACCCAGGGTAAACCCTAAGCTTTCTTGCCCCTTCGGCTTCGGGGCGGGGCCTGCAGGCCGCATGACCCGCGCTAAACATTAGATTTCGGCATCCAAGAGAGACCTTACTGAGCGCCACTCACGCCACCCATGTTCCAGGTAGTCGCGATCGACTTCCAAGGAACTTGAAAAAGTTCCTCCCTCCTTACAGCTGGCGCTTTGGCCAAGTGGGAGGCTTCTCTGAAAACGCCGAGGTCCCCCAACCGCAATTTTCTGTCAAACTTCACGCGCCCTTCGCCCGTGGGGTGCTCCCACTCCTGCCTCCCGAACTCCTCCCCTATGGCTGCCCTGAAAGGTGCGTTTATCAATTTCGGTGCCGGGCTCTTGGGTGCCCTGCCAAACATCGTGGTTTTCCAATTCAATCCGGACCGTGTCACCCGAACACCAAAGATGGTTCAGCAAACTCCGAAAGATGACGGTTCCGGAACACACAACGCAAGCTTGATGCCCGGACAACCATCCGAGACCTACAGCTTTACCTTGCGAATCGATGCTTCCGACCAGCTCGCGAGCGGCAATCCGATGGCAGCTACCAGCGGTATTTTACCGACTCTGTCCGCGCTTGAGCTGCTCATGGTGCCTCAGAGTTCACTGTCGATCGATCTGTTCAACCTGAGCGGCGGCGATAAGCCGTTCCAGTTTCCACCCAACAAGTTGCCGACTGTCCTTTTTTTCTGGGGGCCCTTCCGCATTTTCCCGGTGAACGTGACCAGCCTGAGCGTCACCGAGACGGAGTATGACCCGTTGCTCAATCCGATCAGGGCGGAAATAACGGTGAACTTGACGGTGCTGACACCCAGTCAGATCGATCCCGCGGCAACGATCGCTCAGGGCGCATACAAATATTCCCAGGGGGTCAAGGAAGTCATGGCCGCGCTCAACCTGGCAAATGCCGCGCAATTGGGACTGAGCGCCAGTTTCTCGCTTTCGCTTTGATCAGACAAAGGACGCCAACCAGAGATCACCAGGGCCGCTGAGGCTTTTGCCTACCCGCCTATGTTATTTAAGGGAAGTCGCTACCAAAACGTAAAGACCTATTCGATTGCGGGACCAGATGGCCAGCCAATCACCGTGCTGGGCATTCGTCTCATCCCGTCCACTCCTGCCGGATTTTTTCACACCTTTACCGGAGATGAGCGGCTCGATATCGTGGCTTTCAACTTCTACCGCAACCCGGAGAAGTTCTGGCTTATCGCGGACGCCAACACCGAAATGGACCCAGAAAACCTGCAGGTGCCCGGCCGGCAACTGAAGATCCCTCCGGATCGGAGCTAGAAAGGAAGGAGACAGGAGGCAGGATTCAGGAGGCGAATCGACTTCCAGCCAACGCATTCACCCCCTGGAACGCCACCGTCCCCTTTCTTCGACTCCTGCAACTCCTGACTTCCAAGGACCTGAAGGTTCCTCCCTCCTTACAGATGGCGCTTTGGCCAAGTGGGAGGCTTCGGAAACTAGAAGCGCCGAGAGAGTTGTTCGGGTGGGCAAAATGAAGACCTCATCGGTCTTTTAAGAAATCGACGAGGACGAGTGTTGAGTTTCTTCTCAAATCTTCACGCGTTCCCCCGTGGGATGCTCCTGACTACTGACTACTTCCCCAAATGTCCGACAAGCAGTGTAAAATCGTGTTGAATGGAATGTCGGCCAGCCAGGAACTGGGCCCGGACCTGGTGTCGTTGACGGTCACCGAGAACACGAACATGGCGACCACGTTGACCCTGAGGCTCGCGACGAAACCGGATGATAAGGGCGCGTGGACCTATCTCGAAGATGCGCGTTTCGATCCATTTACCAAAATCTCCGTGAAGCTCGGCTTCGCATCAGGCGGCGGGTTGGCCGGGGCGCTGGGCGCAGCGGCGAGCGCACTGGGAGGGGGCGGCGGGAACGACGGGCTGGAACCGATTTTCGACGGCTACATTACCTCTGTGCACCTAAGCCTTGGAAGCGAGCCGGACGAGGCGCACGTCGAGGTCAGTGCGACCGATACCTGCGTCCTTCTGAGCCTCGAGGAGAAGATCCCACCTGGAAGGACATGTCCGACAGTGACATTGTTGAACAGATTGTCGGTGCCTACGGCGTCACCGTGCAGGCGGACTCGACGGCGACAGTGCACCAGGAATCCGACACCACCATCGCTCAGCGAGGCACCGATATTCAGTTCGTGCGCGAGCGCGCGGCGCTCAATGGCCTGGAATTCTATTTCGAGACGGACAAGAAAAGTGGTGAAGTTATTGGTTTTTTTCGCGCAACCACAGCTCGACGGGGCGCCTCAATCCGACCTCGCCATTCAGTTTGGCGATCAAAGCAACCTTCGGAATTTCTCCGCCCGGCTGGTCGGGCAACGGCCCCTGAACGTCAAGATAGAGCAATTGGATGTCAAGGCGAACAGCGCCAATATCGGGCAGGCCAGCGACACCCAGCTCAACAAACTAGGAGCTACGGATGCGAACTGGATTGGTTGGAGCTGCGCTCGAGCAATTTGCTGACGCCCAACGATGCTCAGGCGCAAATGCTGGTCATGGGACCACCCACAAGTAACGGGACCGAATTGCAAACGATCGCGCAAGCGGTGCGCGACGAAGCCTCCTGGTTCATCACGGCGGAGGGTGAGATCAACAGCGACGCCTACCAGGCGGTCTTGCGACCGCATCGCCTGGTATTGGTGAAGGGTGCAGGAAAGCCATTCAGCGGTAAGTACTATGTGACCCGCGTGGTCCACGAACTGAAAGGTGACGGGACTTACATCCAGCGCTTCCACGCGCGCCGGAACGCCCGCGATGCCGATGGAAGCGAAAAATTCGGCGGAAGCGGGCTCGGGCTGCCCTAGGGAGAATCCAAGAAGCCGCGAATCCGAATTCTAAGATGCTAAGCGCCTGTATGGGAACTGAAATCGACGAGATCCTTGCCCGGCTCGTTCAGCGCGTCGAGGGGCGTTATTTTGGGAAGTACCGTGGTCATGTGACTGACAACAGCGATCCCGACGATCTCGGGCGGATCAAGGCCAAGTGCCGCGAGTTCTCAGCGATCAAGGAGACTGGATGGGCGCTCCCGGCATTCATTTACGGTGGAGTCGCGGAGCAGGGCTTGTTCGCAGTACCGGACATTGGAGCCGGCGTATGGATCGAGTTCGAAGGTGGGGACCTCAGTTATCCGATTTGGTCGGGGACCTGGTACGCGCCTGGAGGTATTCCCGAGTCCGCAAGGCCCGGCAAGAAAGTCTTCAAGACGAGCAGCGGCCACAAGATCGTGCTCGACGACGACGGCGGAACCCTGGAAATCACCGATAGCAATGGGAATAGCGTCTCGATGGACGCCAGCACTGTTAAAATCGCGGCGGGAGGGGCTCTCAAAGTCGTGATCGACGCACCGCAGATCGAACTGGTCGATGGCGCGACGAGTCCTCTGGTTTTTGGCGATCAGCTGATGCAGTACCTGAACCAACTCGTCCAGATGTTTAATACTCATATGCATCCCGGGGAGGCCACCGCCGTCGGCCCGGTCAGTCCGGCGCCTCCGGCCCCACCCCTTCAGCCGCCGACGCCCGGCCTGCTATCAACCAAAGTGACAACCGGGTAGCACGAGGAATCCAAATGGGTGAATCCAATTCAATCCGACGCACGAATTCAGCGGTTCCTCGACTATCCTTACGGTGTGAGCAGCCTCGGAGCCCCAAATCTGACGAATCCTGATGACCATCTCCGTGATTTGATCCTCCAAGTGCTATTCACCAATCCCGGAGAACGAGTCAACCTGCCGGAGTTCGGTTGCGGCGTTCAGCAGCTGGTATTTTTACCCAACAGCGACACGTTGCGGACCAGCACGCAATTTCTGATTTTTAACAGCTTGCAGCGTTGGTTGGGTGACCGGATTGACACCGGTAACGTCACCGTCACCAGCGAACCGGGCGAAGAAGAAACCGTGACGATCGAGATCGCCTACGTGATCAAGGCAACGCAGCAGCGCCAAAGCATCCAAGTGCAGATTCTAATTCAGGAGCCAAGAAGCCAGAAGCCGAGGAGCCAAGAAGCGGGAAGCTGGCTCCTGACTTCTTAAATGCAGATCCCGAGGTCCACCGAGCGCCGGTCTTGCTGTACCATTGGCACGCTGCGCTCCTGAACTCTGGAATGCTGAACTCCTGAATCCTGAATCCTGGCTTCTTGGCTTCTTGGCTTCTTCTCAAATGAACATTCAGTGCAGCAACTTGACGCTTCGTCCCGGAGCGCAGGGCCTCAAACGGGTCGGCGTCGATGACGAAAACGCACGTTTGCTCGTCGTCTTTGAAGCCCCCGTCTCGCTGCCGCAACAATCCTATTTACTCAGACCTCAGAGTTACACGCTCACAGGAGGTCAGCGCCTGTTTCCGAGGATACTGAGAGCGGAGCTGCAGACTCCGGGCAGCCCACCTGAGCGGCGACGGTCCAACGATTCTCCTGACGCTGGATGGTCTGGGCGATTTCTCTATTTACACACTGACGGTGAGCGGCCCGGATATCGATCCGTTTTTCACCAGCGCCAAACTGCGGTTCAGGCTGGCTTGCGATTCCCGGTTCGATTGTCGAACTCCAACCGCGCCGCCTCTCCAGGCCCCGAGGTTTCCGTGGTCGTGGATTATCTGGCCAAGGATTACTCGAGCTTCCGGCAGGCACTATTGGACTTCATTCCGACTCGCTTGCCGGCCTGGACCGAGCGGAGCGAAGCCGATATCGGCATGATGCTGCTCGAGTTGTTTGCGTCGACTGCGGACAATCTCAGTTACCTGCAGGATCGTGTCGCGAACGAGGCATTTCTCACCACCGCGACACAGCGGCGTTCAGTGGCCGGCCATCTGGCGCTGCTTGGATACCAAATGGATCAGGGCGCATCGGCCTACACCTGGCTGCAGTTTCAAGTCCAGGGAGACGGGGCGCACACTTTGCCGGCGAATTTCAAAGTCAGCAACGATGCCGCCAGCGATAGCGACTCAGTGATCGTCTTCGAGACGTTCGGCGACGCGACCTTGAACAGTGAACAAAACAGCATGCGCCTTTTCGATTGGGGAAATGCGGGTTGCTTCCTGCCAAGTACCGCGCTGAGCGCCACGCTGGCCGGCAAATTCGAAAGTCTGAACGCCGGGGATTTTCTTCTTTTTGATGATCACCACGGACATCGTGACATCGTGCGCTTGAGCGCCGCCCCGCAGGTTGTTTCGGTGACTCCAAGGGATCTCTCAACCGGTCGGATCACCCCCGCCAGGCTCTCCACCGAACTCCTTCGCGACGATCGTAACGTGGTCCGCGGCAACACCCCTGCAGAACTGCTACCCCGTCGCGAGCACCACCACTGTTTGCGGCAACCTGGTTTTCGCGACCCATGGCGAGACAGTGCCGCTGGAGACGTTGTTCTCTGCGAGCGCTCAAAGTGATGTCCGCCAGCGGTTTAAGCTTTCCCAGGCGCCTTTGGCTTACCTGGATGCGAAACGGTCAAATTGGCGGACGCCGACTCCGTCAGCCAGCCCGGAGAACTCTCCTCCACACCGCGGCACGCAGCGTGAGCACGTTGCAAGTCTTCGTCAACGGAATCATTTGGAAGGAGCAGACCAGCCTCCTGACGTCTCTTCCTGATTCCCAGGTCTTTTCGAGTGGAAATCGATGATGACGGAGAGGCGACTGTCGTTTTTGGTGACGGCGCATTTGGTCAAGCGCTCCCACAAGATGCGACGGTTAAGGCCACCTATCGCGTGGGCGGAGGACAAATCGGCAACCTCGGTGCCGACACGCTCAGGGTCATCCATCCCGACTCTCCAATGCCATGGACTCTCCGTGACGAACCGGTGACAAATCCGCTCCCGGCGCTGGAGGTCGCAATCTGGAGTCCAGGGACCATGCGCGCCGCGTCGGTCCACCTCTTTCCCAACAACCCTTAATGGCGGTCAGTCCAGCCGATTACCAGGCTGCCGCCGCCGGTTTTATCGATTCCAACGGGCGGCAGCCGATTCAGCGGGCGCAGGCGAGTTTCCAATGGACGGGAAGTTGGCTTACGGTCACGCTGGCCGTCGACCCGGCCGGTTTGGAGGGACTTACACCCAGCCTCCGGCAGCAGTTGCTGCAGTATCTCGGAGACAAACGGCTCGCAGGTTACGATCTTGAAATCACAGGGCCGATCTACCTGCCCATTGACCTCGGCCTTGATTTCTCCGCTGCGCCAGGATTTCAGTCGAGCGTCGTCCTGCAAACGCTCCTCAGCGTACTGAGTAACGGGGTCCTGCCCGGCGGCGCGAAGGGTTTTTTTCATCCCGACAATTTCACATTCGGTCAAAGACGTGTATGTCGGCAAAATCTATGCCGCCGTGATGGCCGTGTCCGGGGTCCAATCGGCGCAGATCACTCGTCTCGCGCGCTTGCACACAGCTCAACCGGACGAACCAGACGAGCGCGAATCTCGCGCAAGGGTTCCTGGCGGTCGGACCGGACCAGATCGCCCGCCTGGACAACGACCGCAATTTTCCAGAGAACGGGTTCCTTACCATCCAGCCGAAAGGAGGTGGCGCATGAATTCTTCTAATTCGCTCAACTCGACGTTCTCCGGTGCGGGAACCGCGTGTTGCCCTTCAAGCACGATCGCGCCGAGCGGGCCCGGCTCACCTTCCAATCCGCCGGGTCTCTCCGCCATCAAGTACCGCATCGGTACGTTCACCAGTTTCCGACGCGCGATGCTGAACAAGGTCGCCGCCCCGGACCTGATGATAGAACCGAGAACCCCTGCTGGAAGCCAGGAACCCCTTCCTGCAATGGCACGAAGGAATCGACGGTGACTACCAGACCATGTTCATCGAGCTCTGGGCGTATCTCGCGGACATTCTCACCTTTTACCAGGAGAGGATCGTCAACGAAGCGTTCATCACCACGGCGACCCAGCTCGATTCTTTGTTGCGCCTGGTCACCCTGATCAATTATCGTCCCCGCCCCGGAAGCGGTGCCAGTGGGTTGGTAGCCTTCACCGTTGCCAAGGGCAATTCCGTTACCGTTCCTGCAGGATCGCGGGTTGGGAGCCGGGCGCAATCGGGCAGGCCCGCAACGGTGTTCGAAACCTCTTTGGCGATCGCGGCGTCCGCCGACAACAGTGCGATCCCGCTTTCAATGGTCTCACCCACGGTCGATTTCCAGAAGAATACAGTGGTCTTGCAGGGCCTCAACAACCGGGTCGCTCCTGGTGACTTCCTTCTGGCCGTAGAGAACGAGGGAAGCGCAGACCGAAGCAGCCAATCTCCGCCAGGTCACGGCGGTGAATCCTGAATAGAACCACCGGTGCGACCACGATTTCCTGGCTCGACCTTGCCGGCGCGGATGGCGACTCCTCGAAAAGCGTTGCCGTTTATGCGTTCCGGACCCGAGGAGCGCCATTCGGAAGTGCCGCCCCAGACTACCAGACACTCTCCCCGACACTCACCACGGGGCTGACTTTTTCGCCGCCGATCTTGACGCGCTCCGGCAGCCCAGCTACCGCCGCCTCCCATTTCCAAACAACTGGGACGACTCGGCAGCCCGATTCGATCTGGTTCTACGTTCCCTCCCCGGATGATCCGCAGAACACGATCTTCCTTGACGCTCTCATCACCGGCGCGAAGCAAAGCCCGCAAACCCCCAATTGGGCGGTCCTATTTGCAGATGGCCAGAACAACTTCCAGGTGGTGCACGTCACAGATACCCGTGAAATCAACAAGGTTGCCTACGCCATCAGTGGAAGGGTCACGACGGCTGACGACCGCAGAACCGATCATTCCCACTTTTTTTCCACTGCAGGAGCACGCTCATTCTCGCCGGCAGCGAACGCCTGTCGTTGCAGGAAGTGTTGCCTCTGCCGAAAATCCTTTCGGGAACGACCCTGATTCTCACGGGAATCCACACGGAACTCCACGTGGACAGACGGTCATCCTGCAGGGCAATCTGTCCTCCACGGCATCCAGTCCACCCAGCACCACCCTTGCCGCCGAGTCTGGCGTCTTGGAGGGCGGACCGATTTTCGACCTGAGCAACAACCTGACCACGGTCACGCTCAAAGATCCGCTCGCTCAAGCCTACCTGCGCGCGAGTTGTTCGCTGTTGGCCAACGTCGCGGAAGTTACCCAGGGCGAAACGGTGCGAGATGAAGTCCTGGGCAGCAGCGGCGGAACCGCGTTTCAATCGTACCAGTTGAAGAAGAGTCCGCTGACTTACGAGCCTTCGACGGACCCGGAAAGTGTGGTGGCCGTCCAGAGTACGCTGGTGGTGACGGTGAATGGATCTCGATGGCTCGAACAACCCTCCCTGGTGACCAATGCTCCTCAAGATCAGGTCTTCACCACCACCTTCGACGATGCCGCGCAAACGACCGTCCTTTTTGGCGACGGGATCAATGGGGCGCGACCGCCTTCCGGAATCAACAATATTCGGGCCCGCTACCGGAAAGGCCTGGGGGCCTCCGGGAATCTGCCTGCAGGTGCCATTCAGCAAATATTGGACAGTGTGGCCGGCCTGCAAAGGGTAACAAATCCGACCCCTTTCAGCGGCGGAGGAGACTCGGACAATATCGGTCAGATTCGCGAGCGCGCGCCGGCGAGCCTGCGGACGTTTGGCCGCGCGGTCAGCGTCGCGGACTACGCCGCGCTGGCTCTCAGCTTTCCAGGTATCGCCAAGGCCGGTGCGACCTGGGTAGTCATCGACCCTGTCACGATGCACGCGGTATCCCATCCGTACGTGCAGCTGACCTTGGCAACGGTGGACGGTGTTCCGACGCTGGACACTGTGTTCGCCGCTAAGCTTCGTCGATTTCTCGACGACCACCGGGATCCGAACGTCGCACTGCGCGTCCAGCATTTTAGCCCTGTGTTCGTGGATATCGCTGTGAATGTCCGTATCGATGATAATTCGCCACACCAGGCAACGCTCGACCGCGTGCAAGCGGCTCTGAACCCGGTACCGAATCCCGACGGCAGCAGGGGCTTCTTCGCGTTTGAGAGACTCGCGTTCGGCCAGAGCATCTTCCTGAGCGCAATTTATGCCGTCGTCCAGGCAGTCCCTGGGGTCAGTGATGCGACTATTACGACGCTTCGTCGGAGCGGGCCGCCACCGGCCGATTCCCCTACGGTGGCACCCCACGATATCATCGTTGGCTTGACCGAAATTGCTGTCATCGACGCGACCGACCCGTCCAAAGGTTCGTTGACTATTTCGGGTCAAGGAGGGTTCTCGGACACATGAACCGGAATGACCCAGAAGGATTTGCGCAGCGGCTCTACGCCCGGATACCCGGCCATTACCGCGTTTATGATTCTGAGCGCGGCCAACCGCTTCTGGCGCTGTTGCGGGTCGTTGGTGAACAGGTCGCAAACGTTCATCAGAACCTGAATACGCTCTGGGATGATTTCTTTATCGAAACCTGCCAGGATTGGGTGGTCCCCTATCTCGGAGCTCTGATTGGCACGAATTTGCTCCCGCAACCAATCGACGCGAGGAGCAACCGCCTGGATGTTTGGAACACGGTCGGCTGGCGGCGCGCCAAAGGGACACCGCTGACGCTCGCGGCCCTATCCCAGGCCATCAGCGGATGGAACTCCGATCTGGCCGAGTTTTTCGAACTTTTGGGTTGGTCGCAGAACATGAATCATGTCCGGCTGGATCGCCCGTTGAACCCCGATTTGCGTGATTCATTTAAACTGAGCTTGCTCGGTCGGGCGAGCGATCCGTTCGATCGTGCGGCAGACTTCAAATCCGCGAGCCCTCTGGCTCAAGCCCGGAGCGACAGGTGCAGTTTGGGAGTCGGTGTGGCAGCCTGGTCAACTCCGGGCCGGCCTCAAATCAAGAATATCGGGATCTTCGTGCGCCGTCTGCAGACTTTCCCGGTTCGCGGGGCAACCCCTGCGGCGGCGCCACCAGGGGCGGTGGCACCTTTGAATCCAAACTATTTCACTTTCGATCCGCTCTTCCGTGAGATTCCGATTTTCGTTGAGCAGTCGAGCGCCCCACTCGACAGGGCAGCGTTCAATCACGCGCCCTGGGAAACCTTCGGGACGGATGTGGCAGTACGGCAGTTCGGGGTCCTCCTGGCGGCAGACGCCCCTCCACAGTCGCTCCCCTCGAGCAGCCGTGTGCCTTTTGCCTTCGGCGGTACAGGAGCGGGCCTGTCGCTCGATCCGTCGACTGGAATTCGGCTGCTCAACGCGAGCGAGTTCCAACTGGCGGAGAAGCATTTCGTGATCACTGCCGAGTGGCGACAGGGAGGCGTGACGACACGGCTCGGCGCGTTGAGCACCCTGCACGCGGCTCTTCGCGACGGGGATACCTTTCACCCGGGTTCGCCGGTACCGGCCGGGACGGGGCAGCTGGTGATCAACGTCGAGTGCGGCCGGCCAGCCTTCGGTTGGAATTCGCCTCCGTCACCGTCTGCGCGTTTCCCTGAGGCCACTATCGCCTTGCGACTGGCCCGTCCCGGAGCCTTCCATTCCGCGGACGGACTGTACGTTTATTTGCCCTCGGCGTTGATCACGCCGGCGGAAAAACTGGTTTACTTTGTCACCGACGACGGAAGTACCTTTACCAATTCCAGTGCGAACGATTTGTCGCTGGCCCGCTCCTCCGAAGGGCAGGTTTACCCAGCTCATTCCCCCTCACTTCTGACGAATCCGGCATCAGCCTTCACAACCTTGAACCAGGGACCCGGCGGGTTACGAATCTACGATCCCAGCCGATTTACCGGAGCGCCGGTCCTGCTCCAGGCTCAGCTGTTCACGGGCATCCACCAGCCATTGGGCGCGATCGCCACGATTGATCAACCTGCGACTTCTTTCCCGGCTTTGGCGGTGCCGAACCCGTGGCCGGCTTTCACCTATGGAGTCGCTATCAACGCGTTAACAGGGAACCTTCCCACAGAAGGATTATTGTCATTCCTCTTGAAGCCTCTGGCGGGCAATTTCGTTCCGGCGTCCGAAGTGATTGTAACCAACCGTGCCGGACGAAGTCTTCTCGTCTACCTGCCGGAGTTAACCAACGTGCCAACCGCTGGCCGAACCGTGTTCGTAGCTGCAGACGGAAGTACCTGGTTCGCGTCAGCCGAATTGCAGGAGGTGATCCCCACGTTCGCCGGCCTCCAGGCGGCGCGCGCAGCCTCCGGCCAGGTTTTGCCGATCCCAGGGACCTGGCCGCTTCAGCAACGGCGACCGATCGCTACCAACCTGCGCAAAAGTGAATACGCTTCTCGCCTGCATCCGGGTGAACTAGGGATCGACCCCGAGTTCGGGCACTTCGCGCTTCCGCCGGGCGATCTCTCCATCCCAAAAGGTGGTTTGACCGTGGATTACGTGGAAGCATTCAGCGATCGAGTAGGCGCGCTGAATTTCGACCGGGAGCTCGCCGGTAGCGCCCAGGCAAAACGCATGGTGAGCAAATCGGGAGATGCGGACTACGCTCGCATCGCCGGGTGCCACGGTTCATCCGGACATTGCCGCAGCGATTTCCGCCGCTGGCGAAGGCGACGTGATCGAAATCGCCGATAGCGCCACCTACGCTTCTTCCGGGTCGATCCTGATTTCCAATCCAGCGATCCGCAACTTGACCATCCGCGCGGCTGCGGGCCAACGACCCTGCCTGACCTTTTACTCAGGTCCGGCGATCCCGACTCCGGCCTCTTTCGACGTACGTGTTCCGATGTCGACACTGGAACTGAATGGTTTGCTGATCAGCGGCGGTTCGATTCTGGTGCGCAAGGGAATTACCCAACTCCGGTTCAAAGCCTGTACCCTCGATCCCGGCAGCCCGAGTGCCATGTCGTTGATCAGTGTCGACAACGATCGCACAAATAGGGCCCTCTATATCCTCCATCGCTGCATCACCGGCGGGCTAGCGCTCGGGTCCGGGGTCGACCGGATTACCCTCGCAGACTCCATCGTCGATCAACGCTCCGGTCTGGCGATTTCCAATCAAATCGGCAGCCCGCCCGGTTTCTCGTCCGACCTGACTGTCCAATCTGGAACGCGTCACGGTCTTCGGAGTCATCCGGTGCGAAGTACTGAATGCCAGCGAATGTCTATTGAGCGACCTGGCATTTGTTGCCGATCAGCAGGCTGGTTGCATTCGATTTACCCGCTTTGAACATGGGTCAGTCTTACCGCGGCGGTTTCAATGCGTGCCAGTTGAGAGCGAAATGAAGGCGCACCCTGGACAGGTCCGATTTTCCGTTCCGGTCTTTAATTCCCGTCGTTTTGGGCGTCCCGATTACGCGCAACTGGCGGCCGCTTGCCCGGTCGAGATCATGACCGGCAGCGAGAGCGGAGCGGAAGTTGGCGCATTTGCGGCCACGCTGAACACCATCCGCCTCGGCAACCTGCAAACGAAGCTGCGGGAATTCATGCCTGTGGGTTTGCGGCAGTTGTGGTGGCAGAAACCTAGGAACCTCTGATGAAAGGCGATTTTTCTCGATTTAATTTCGATCCCCGGAAACATTATGCCGGCGTCCTGCACCAGCAGGGTCGGGTCTGGCTCGATTCAGATTGGAACGAAGACGTCCTCGAACGTCTCGATCAGCTCCGGCAGCAACTGACTGACCTGATCGGCCGCTCGGGTGTTCCCGAACCGGGGACCGCCTTTCAAATTTCGCCCAGCCGAAGCGGTGTCGTGGATGACTTTCTAATCGGTGCGGGCCGCTGCTACGTGAACGGCGTATTGTGTCAACTGGACGCTGACGCCAGTTACATGTCGCAACCCGATCTGCCCCAGCCCGACCGACTGCGCCTTCCTGGCGGACGGTTCGACGTCGTTGGCCCTGGTCTTTCTAGAGGTCTGGGATCGTCTCATCACCTACCTTGAAGACAACACCCTGCGCGAGGTCGCGCTCCAGGGACCCGACACCGCGGCCCGCCTCAAAACCGTTGCTCAAGTCAAGGTCGTCACACTCCCCAGCTCCTTGACCGATTTCAGCGACAAAAGCCTCGCTAAATTTTTGCCGACGTCCGGGAACGGCACACTGACAACGCTACAGACCCCTCCGATCCTCGTTCCCGATCCGTGCCAGTTGCCGGATCCTGGAAATTTCACCGGACGGGAGAATCATCTTTACCGGGTGCAGATTCACGACGCCGGTGACGTGCTCGGCGCGAGCACAGGTTTCGCCGCAAGCGTTCGCACTGGCTGCGGACGCTGCCGCGGGAGCACTTACGCTTACTTTGACGACCCCTCTCAATGCGAATCAGATCGACGCGACACAGCGCGCCGGCAATGTCACAGTGACAGAGCAACGGAGGCACTTCGGAAAGAGTGCCGGTGTCCGGGATCTCAATCGATGGAAAGACGTTGGCCCTGGCGCTAGGCCTGCGCAATTCCTACGCAATCGCCGCAAATGCCGCGGTAACGGTAGGGGTCGCGACCTTCAAGTGGTCGCGCGACAACGCTTCGTTTGCGGTCGGCGCCGCGGTCCAAAATGACGGCGTCACGCTGACTTTGTCGAGTCTGGGCCGCGACACGGCCACGGCCCTGCAGATCGGGGATCTCGTTGAGATCACCAACGACGCCAGCGAACTAGGGCCTGCCCAAGGGTTCCTCACCTTTTTAGCGGCAGTTCCCGATCCGGACGGTTTGACCGTCGTGCTCAATGACCCGGTCCCGAATATTTTGACCACGTCAGGGAGCCGGACGAGTCCGCCGACTAGTCCGCCGGCAGGCTCAATCGCGCAGCCAAGTTTTCCCTTGGTGCTGCGACGTTGGGATGGCCGTGGCGATGCCAACGCCATCTACAGTGATACTTCCACGCCTGCCATGAATCTGGGTGACGGCGTCCACATTCAGTTCGGCGGTTCGAATTTGCGGGCCGGGCGACTATTGGAACTTTACACTCGTAGCGCGGACGGCTCAATTGAGTCGCTCACGAATGCGCCGCCGGCAGGAATTACCCGGCACCGGTGCCCTCTCGCGGTGGTTAGCTTTGGACCTCCACCGTTGGGCAGCCCGCCCACCAGCCCTCCTCAGCGTCCAAGTCCGACTGGACTCGTCATGACCGTGCTGCAGGATTGCCGAAATCTTTTCCCGGCCCTCATTCATTTCCCCGCCTTCCAGGACGGCGTCCATGTCACCGGCGTGTTTCTCCTGGACCCTGTTCAACCTGGAAAAACAACGGCACCGCTGGCCAATGACACGGTCGTTCAGGTCAGCACGTTCGGGGGAATCGCGGTGCAATGTGATGCAGAAATCGACCCCACCAGCATCTCACACGCCACTTGCTATTTGACTGTCGAAAATCCCATTGCGCTCGATCGGCAGGGCAATGCCGGCGGCTACGAAACGCTGAAGCTGACTGGGAATCCCGATCCGGCGAGCAGCCCGAAGTTCATTACCCTGCGGCCAACGGCGAATGCCCTGCAGTTGCTCAACGCGATTATCCCGGCAACGCCCCCGAGCGATCGTGGCATCCTGGCCCGTTTGACCCTGAAGGGTAATTTCATCTGGGACCTTCGAACTGGAAGTTTGAACCTGGACGGCGAAGCTTTTGCCAACGGTACCAATGCGGCGGCAAATACCGCGTTGAGCCTGCCGAGCGGGAATAGGAGACGCGGAAGCGATTTTGAAACCTGGTTCTGGCTGGTCGCGGCACCGGTAACCCTGACCGGCATCCAAGCCAACCCGCTGCAGATTTTTGCGGGGCAAACTGCCACGCTCACTCTCACTCTGAGCGGCCCGGCTCCTGCCGGCGGCATCCCGTTCACCATCACGGCCAACAACGCGCTCGTGACATTTGTGAATCTGCCCTCCACGATTCCAGGAGGGCAAACCTCTATCCCCATCACGGTGCAGACGCCCGGGTGCTGAATCGGATCGGTCAAACAACCATCACCGCCTCACTGACCACCTCGCCTCCCAGCCCGGTGAGCATCACGCTGACGATCGCGCAGCCAGGCTCTGATTGCGCCACTCAGTATCAATCCCAGTTCAATTTTCACGCCAGGGCTCAGCGACAGGGCTGATTACCCTGACCAGTCCCGCTCCCTCCAATACGCCGGTCGTCACGCTGTCGAGCAGCAATACTCAAGTCGCCACTGTCGCGCCCAGTGTCACGATCCCGGCCGGCGGCATTTCAGTTATCCTTTACCATTCTCGGGCACAGCCCCGGAACAGCCACCATAACGGCCTCTTTCGGAACATCGACCGCTTCCGGCTACCATTACGGTCACCATCCGTCCAACCGGGAAAGAGAAGCGAGAGAAGGAGATCCTCGTCGACAAGGGATCGCTCCTGGTTGAGAAGGCAGGTCATCGAGCAAATCCATCCCGGCAAAACCATCGAAATACACCCTCAATTCAGCCCGGCAGGGCACTGCCGACGGATCCCGCAGTGGGCCCGGGCAATTTGAGAGAAACAAGGGAACAATCCCAGGCAACCGGTCAAGCGTTTATCCGGCCGGAAGAGCGTCCGTCGCTCGGACAGGAAATTCTTAATCAGGGAAGACGGGAGACAGGAGTCAGGAGGTCGGTAGGTCGAAGCTGCGCGTGTAAGCGAAGCGTCCGCGCTTTGCTTCTTCTGGTGGCCGAAGCGTCCCGCTTTGCCCAACTTCGAAGAGGCATAAGCGGGCAGAGGAAGCGTGAAGAAGCAAAGCGGGGATGCTTCGCCTACGTTATGCTGATCATATTAGCAGGAGAGCAGGACGAGGTTGCTCGAGATCTGGTCAGACGTTGGAGTTCCTTTGACGCTCATTTGGTTACTCCGAAGGATTTGTCGCAGCCCGGGTGGTGCCACCGACCGGGGTCTCGCGCACAGATTTCCGAGACGCGAGGCTTGAGCGTCCTCCGAAGAACAGCTGAAGGGCGGGATACCTGGGGAATCCTCTGGACAAGACGTCGCAATCGTCGGCGGACGCGCCATCTCGACTGGACGCATCGACGGCGTATTGACTCGTCTGCCTTGCGTGTACGAATGGGAACTGGTGCATATCGTGCCCGGTGATCGAGGCCTACGTTTCGGCCGAAATGACCGCCTTTCTTTTGTCCTGGTTGAGCGGGCTGGACTGTCCGATCTTGAACCGGCCAACGCCGAACTGCCTGTCCGGGCCCGGTTGGCGGCAAGAGCAATGGATACACCTCGCCGCTCGGCTCGGTATTCCTGTGGACCCGGTTCAGCGATACGCCAAGTTGGGCGAAGAGCCTTCCATCGAAACAGGACGGGACCGCGCGAAACCGTAACGGTCGTTGGGAAGCGCTGTTTCAATGCCCTGGACGAAAGGCAGGCCGTTCACGCGCAACGTTTGGCAGCGGCAGCCGGAGTCGGCCTGCTGGCGCTCCATTTCACGGTCAGCCACCATGGAGCGTCCACGTCTCCGAAGCGTGAATTTATGGCCTGATATCAGCTCCTCAGAGGTCGCCGACGCCATTCTTGAACTACTTCGCGGGAGATCTGCTTGAGGCATAACGGTTCATCTGGTGCTGCTGTGGGGATTGAGATCCGATCCCCCCTTGGCCGCCGTGCTCAACGCGTTGAGCGACCTGAAAATACCTTTCGAACTCGTCGATCAACGGCAGGTCCTGCAAACCGAGATTCAGCTTGAAGTCGGAGCATCCATTCATGGTTCGCTGCGTATCCTTGATCATGAGATCGACCTGAGCGCGGTCCGTTCGGCTTATGTTCGACCTTATGACACTCGCGAACTTCCCAACATCGCAAGCGCCGGAGCAGAGAGCCCAGCTTGGCGGCACGCTTTGCAAGTGAACGACATCCTGGCCTCCTGGTCGGAAATCACCCCCGCGCTGGTCGTCAATCGCCTCGGGGCCACAGCCGCAAACGGTTCAAAGCCCTATCAATCGCGAGAAATCCGGCGTCTGGGGTTCAAGGTCCCGGAAACGCTGGTCACCACCGACCCGGACGCCGCGCTCAATTTTTGGGAGCAGCACGGCACGGTCATCTATAAATCGATCAGCGCCATCCGCAGCCGGGTGGCCCGATTGCGCCCGGAACACACCGATCGTCTCACAGACATCACCTCCTGTCCGACCCAATTTCAAGAGTTTGTTGCCGGCATCGAACACAGGGTCCACGTGGTCGGCGAAGAAGTCTTCGCCTGCGAGGTCATCTGTGAAGCAGACGACTATCGCTACCCTGATGAGCACGCGGTCGAAGTTCGGCCCTGCCAATTGCCAGAAGAGGTGGAGGATCGCTGCAGACGGATGGCGGCGGCGATGAATCTGTCGCTCGCCGGAATCGACCTCCGGAAAACTCCGGACGGCGAATGGTATTGTTTCGAGGTGAATCCCTCTCCGGGATTCACCTATTACGAAGGCGCCACTGGACAACCGATCGCCAGAGCGATGGCAACGCTGCTGGCCAACGGTGCGGAAGCGGCAAAGGTTAGGGTGGGCCCAACCGACCATTCGAATGCGCTCGCCGTTCCGGTCAGCATGGAAGGAATTCTACGGTGAGGTTCCATGGGAGGCGGATTATTTAAAAGACCAGGGCGCTCGTGAGTCGGAGTCCGAGTTCCATAAGCTGACCGTGGTGGACCTCAACGGCTCTAACAGAAAGGATTCGCCCGTGCTAAGCAGTTCGCTTCTGCTGGATGAATGATGGGCAAGATCCACAACATCTTTGCCTGTCTGGTCCACGAAAACCAGGAGTGCATATTCGACCTGGTACGGAACCTCCGCGCGCTTGACCCGGCCTCGCAGGTGCTGCTCTATAATGGCAGTGGCGACTCCGATTTGCTCAGCTCCCTGCCCTCTCTCGCACGCCATGGCGTGGTTCTCCACCCTTCGCCCCGTCCGCTGGCCTGGGGACGGTTCACGATTTTGCGCTCGATTGCATGGAGTTCGCCTTGCACGCTTTACCGTTTGACACGCTCACCGTGGTCGACTCGGATCAATTGAGCACCCGACCGGGATACTCGGAATACCTCTCGGCTTTCATGAACGGACGGACCGGACTGGGCATGCTGGTCAATGCTCCGGGCGTGCAGCCTTCTCAGACGCGTGTGGGTCCCGCAGTTGCCGCTCATCAGGAGTTCGAACTCTGGCGGCCTTTCTTGCGCCGATTCCCTGACGGTGAGCAAAAATTCGCCCACTGGTCATTCTGGCCATCCAGCATCTTTACCGCGGATGCCGCCCACGATCTGGTCAATCTGTTCCGCAACGACCGGCAACTCTGCCAGATCATGGAACGAACCAGGATCTGGGCGTCCGAAGAGGTCATTCTGCCGACCTTAACCGCCCTGCTCGGCTATGAAATTGCGCCGAATCCGTGCAGCTATGAATACGTTCGATACCGAATGCCCGTATTCCCTCGCGGAAGCCGATGTGGCACTCAGCCGGCGGGACGTCTTCTGGATGCATCCCGTTCCACGCCAGTACCAGGATCCCCTGCGCGTCCATCTCCGGTCAAGGCTGGACCAATACTTACATGCGACACCGAAAGGAGCCCCTATGCGGCCTGCCACACCCTCGAAACCCGCACTCCTGCTGACCTGGCCGATCCTGGCGCGGATGAGGACGATCGAAGGTTGGCTCGCTGACGAAGAAGCGGATCTGCTCATCGCCGTTGCCGCGCGCGCGGTGTCGGCGTCGCAATTCCCACCCATCTTCGTCGAAGTCGGCAGCTATTGCGGACGCTCCACGGTGGTACTCGGAAGTGTCCTCCAATCGCTCGGGCTGGTCGACGCCAGGGTCTACGCGATCGATCCGCACGACGGCAGGGTCGGAGCGCTCGACCAGGGGATTCAGCAGGTAGCGCCCAGTCTGGACAAATTTCAGCGCAATATCGGTGCGGCAGGTTTGAACGGACTTGTCGAGCCGATTCGCAGCCATTCGTTCGAGGTGCAATGGGAAAAGCCGATCAGTTTTCTGTTCATTGACGGACTCCACGATTACATGAATGTCGCGCGCGACTTTTATCATTTCGAAAAGTGGGTGGTCGTCGGTGGTTACATCGCTTTCCACGACTATGCCGACTACTATCCGGGGGTTAGAATATTGGTGGATGAAATTCTGGCCGCTGGGACCTGCGAAAGGGTGCACTGTGAACGCAGCCTGATCGTTCTTCGGAAGAGAGGTGAGGCGGTCTTGCCCGAGGCTCCCGCCGCGCAACCGCTGGTCTCCTGCCTGATGCCAACCGCTAATCGCCGCGCGTTTATTCCCCTGGCGATTCGCTATTTTCTGCGTCAGGACTATGCGAACCGCGAGTTGATCATTCTCGATGACGGTTCAGGACTCGGTCGCCGACCTGATCCCCAACGATCCGCGGATTCGTTACATACGGATGGAAGAGCAGCGCACCATGGGCTCGAAACACAACCAAGGGTGCAGCCTCGCCCGAGGAGAGATCATCGCGCATTGGGACGACGACGACTGGTTTGCCGAAACACGGCTTTCCTACCAGGTTTCGGAGTTGTTGAAGCAACCGCAGATGACCCTGACCGGACTTTCCCGGTTGCTTTTTTACAGCCCAGGTGCCGATCGCGCCTGGGAGTACACTTATCCCCCTGCCCAACTTCCCTGGGTTTGCGGCAGCACCTTTTGCTACCGAAAAGTGTTCTGGGAGCATCATCCATTTCCCGACATGAACGAAGGTGCAGACACCGTCTTTGTCTGGGGACTCCATGGTGACGCGCGTGTCCTCGCGCTTTCGGATCACCGGTGCCTGGTCGGGATGATCCACCAGCATAATACAAGCCCCAAGAGAACCGACGGTGCCGGCTGGCGTCCACTTCCGACCGAGGAGATCCACAATCTGCTCGGCACTGATCTTTCGTTCTATCAGTCGCTAAATGTCCCTCCCGCCGCCGCACCGAAGTAGATCCCAACCGCGCCAGGGATCAGGCCGCCGGCAACAGTCGCTCGCGTTCCCCCGCTGGGCAAAGCAGGAATCATCCTAAGATCCCTTGATTCCGAAATCCGCGTGAGCCGTCGGGCTCGCGTTGTGACATCGGCGTCCCGCCCGTGCTCCCACGAAGATCACGGGCGGGACGCCCATGCCACAATGAGTCACCGGAAAAAACCGTGTCATCTGATTTCCTCAACGCCCCAATGTCGTCTAGTGCTCATCAGGAGTTCTGATCCTGGGCCAGTGTACGGGAACGGGCCGCCGAACTTGTCCGGTCGATCGTATCTCATACGGCCCGAAGTGGGGAGGGTTCTCGAGCCTTAATATCTCCCACGCGTCGGATAAACGCCGCCACTTGGTTCCATCGATTGCGGTTTTCTTAGCCCGTGTGCGCTATTGGTTGGCTTGGGCGGCTAGAAAACATGAATGACGACGAGGACGAGGACGTTTTTAGGAACGATGGCGAGAAAGGAGAGCTCTGCTCATCGTCATACCGGCGTCGCGACTTTCGCCGAAGCGTCTGGCTTCGCTTGGTTTTCAAGAGGCAAAGCAGGGACGCTTCGCTTACGCGCATGAACGCCTCTACTCGAGCGGATCGCTCTCGTATTTTCGTTTCTTCGACAATCGTTCCTGAATATTGTCCTGGTTCTCGGTTTCTGCTGCTGCCTGGTGGCGAAAATTTGGCGAAGCTACCTGCCACAACAGTCCGCAACAGATTCCGATTTGTCTTCGCTCCAAAACAACCAGTATACTGCGAAGTTTGGCCCTTACACATGCCAATCACAGGGCTCTTGTTCAAATCCGATCAAATATCGATCCAGGGAGAGCAAAACACGCCAATAAAATCTTACATACCACTAATATATGAGTTCTCCCGAACAGAAACCGGTCGATCCAATCGCAGAGCGGCTTGAAGGCGAGGGCCTCGGCGACTCCGCCAGCAGCACCATTTCGGGAGCGATGGAAAAGAAATCAAGCTCGACATGGTTTGCGCTTCGAAACCCGATATTTTGCCGCCTGTGGCTGGCGAGCGTGTTATCGGGCACGTTCGTCTCGGCCCAGGACGTGACCGCGACATGGTTAATGCATTATCTTGGTGCTTCGTCGTTTTTGATCTCTCTTATGGCCACCGCTGCCTCCGCTCCATTCTTTCTATTCACGCTGCCGGCGGGCGTTTTTGCGGACGTAGTGAACCGGCGCACCGTGATCTTGTGTGCTGTCTTGTGGCAGGCAGCCTGCTCAGCGCTCCTGGCGATTGGGGCGTGGACGGAGGTGATTGACCCCAACTGGGTGCTTGTCTGCATCTTCGCGCTTGGGATTGGGCTTGCCTTTGGCGCCCCGGTTTGGGGATCCATTGTCCCGGACATCGTTAGTAAAGATGAGCTGCCCTCCGCGATCACCTTGGGAGGAGTACAATTGAATCTCTCTGGAATTGTGGGTCCCGCTCTCGGCGGTTTGCTGCTGCCGCTGCTTGAGGCCCCGCTTCTCATTTCATTCAATGCATTGGCGTTTTTAGTCGTCGCTTTTGTCGTCTCACAGTGGAAGCCGCGCCAAATTCAGTCGACCAGGCTCCGCGAAAACTTCACCGAATCATTCGTCAGTTCGCTGCGGTACGCTCGTAACTCGCGGCGCATGAAGATCATCCTTTTCCGGAACGTGTTATTCTCGCTTGCTATCTCGATCGTCCCAGCGCTTTTGCCAGTGATTGCGCTCAGAGAATGTGCCTGTTCCGCTGCCCAACTCGGTCTTGTCTTTTCGTGCGTGGGTGTTGGGGCATTGGCAGGAGCGGTGTTGGCACTCCCGTATCTCAGGCAGCGAATCTCGCCGAATGCTATCACTTCGATCTCAATGGTGATATTGGCCGTCGCGCTGTTTGCCATGGCGTTCATTCGCCAAGTGCCTGCTTTGATGATATCCATGACACTGGCCGGCGTGGCTTGGGCGCTGGCGGGTTCCGAGCTTTGGGTGGCTGGACAGCGCGTAATGCCCGGATGGGTGCGCGGACGTATGAATGGGTTCTTGATAATGTTAGGACAAGGCAGCATGGCGCTCGGGGCAATTCTATGGGCAACGGGAGTAGCACATGTCGGTCTCGATCTGATCTTTCCTGTTGCTGCGGTACTAGCCCTCGCGGTGTTGGCCCTCGGGCACCGATTTTCAATCAACTTCGCCACCGAAGTCAGCGTTGAGGCAGCACCGCTCGACTACCCCCACGATTTGCCCGTCGTCCCCGGAAACGACGCCGGTCCGGTCATCATAACGATCGAATACGCTATCGCCAGCGAGGATCGAGAGCAATTTCGGACTCTGATGCAAGAAGTCCAGGCTACCTGTCGACGGAACGGCGCATTCCAGTGCCGCCTCGACGAAAGCCTCGATCAGCCCGGTTCGTTCCGTTTGGAATACCTGATCTCCACTTGGGCCGAATATCTTCGTCAAAACATGCGAATGACCGTCGACGAAACGAAGGTATTCAAAAAAGCCTGGAATCTGCACGCGGGAGACTCGGAACCGGTCGTGCGCCACTTCCTCTCAACCCAAAGACTTATGCATCTGGCCGGTTTTGGCTTCTCCGGTCGCACCTTTATGAACACATCGAGAATGCCGAGGTTGAGGTTGGTAGATGTCACGCCCTCCTCCGGCACAGGTGTGGAGTTATGATCCATGGCAGATACAGCGGAATTTGAAGGCGAAACAGATCCGCAGCTCCGGGCCAAGTCCATCTCCCTGGAAACCAAAAGAAACCGCCCGGAGGAGCCAAGTTGATTACCATGGTCGCAACGGCGGCCGGGCGAAGAAGACTATATTGGACTGCGAGGCGTGTGTGGCGCCCGGCGATACAGTCCGACACGGGCAAGTGAAAGGCGTTCCCGCCTTACCTCCGACGTAAGTAAGGCGTCCCGCCTTACCTCCGGCTCTCCGGCTCTCACATTTCGCCTGCAGAATTAAGGTTGGACACGCCGCAGGAGGTTCTAAATCGAAATTCGCCCTCTTGGAGGATTGGAGGATTTCAGCCAGGCTTATCGAGAGCTTCCTGTTTTGCATCGGAATGGCAGGTAAGGCGAGACGCCTTACTTACGCCCGCAGGTAAAGCGCGACGCCCTTCTGCGCCCCTTTCGGGGCGAATCGTAGATCGCTTCAACGCAGAGTTACTATAATAAACATTGCTTATTATATCTCCCATAGATACAAACCACTCTTATCTGCCCCATACGCAATCCCTGACACGGGTGTCAGTAACGAACTTTACGGTCGCGTCGCGGCCCGCGGGCGAAAGAAATCCTCCAAAAGGAGATGTGTGAACTCCATGAACACGCGCAAAACAAGCGGGAAGATACCGGGACACTCCCGGCCGATCGAGAGCCGCGGACTATCGCGGATGACACGCTGTGCTGTGTCGATGTGGCTTGTCGGCATGATGAGCTTCGGCTCGGGGACGGCACAAGCGTCGAACGCCACCTGGCTCTTTAGTCCAGGGTCCGGCGATTGGAACACCGCCGCGAATTGGGCGCCCGCCCTGGTGCCATCCGGAACTGCCACATTCGGGGCGTGCCATACAAACACGATCACCTTCTCAAGAGACTCCTCGATTGGCACCCTGCATTTCAACGCCGCAGGGCCCGCCTATTTCTTCAATCTTGGCTTTTCGTTGACGATCACCGGGCAAGGTATCGTCGGTGATACCGGTTATGCCCTCCCCACTTTCTCCACCTTGGAAAGTATTGCTACGTTGAGCTTCCACGGAGTGAGCACTGCTGGCGGCTCCTTCATCGAGAACGATGACGGGAAGACCCAATTCTTCAACACGAGTTCGGCCGGCACCTCCGGCCTCAGAACAATCTGAGCACCGAAGTCAGCGGGACCATCGCTGACGGAGGGTCTACCGGTGGCACTGGTGGCGCACTGATCAAGGTCGGTACGGGAACCCTGACCCTGACCGGCACCAATACCTATACCGGAGGCACCACCATCTCGGCAGGCAAACTTCAGCTGGGCGACGCGAGCGCCGTTGGTTCGATTGTCGGCGCGGTGGTCAACAGCAGTACCTTCGACATCTTCAACGCGAACACCGCCGGGATCACTAGGATAACCAACAACGCTAGCGGGCAAACGGTATTCTTCAACGCGAGCACAGCGAGTTCCGCCGTCATCAATAACCACGCGGGCGGGAAAACCCAATTCTCTAACACGAGCACGGCTGGCGCCGCCGGAATTAACAACCAGGGAGGAAAAACGCAATTCTCTAACTCGAGCTCGGCCGGGGAATGGTTGACGGTGAACTCGGAACGGTGAATCGTTGAACTTGAACGCCGAACGGTGAACGAACGCTAGCCCATGGAACCAACGTTTTTCGGAGTTGAACAGGTCACTAATGAAGATCGGGCCTATAAAGGATCTCGCTTTTCAGAAGTGCGAAAGGCGCTCTTCGAGCATCCTTACCAAAAGATATGGGGTGGTGCAGGAGAACCGCCCTTACCCACGTACGAAGTCACACTGCTAAGCGTTCTGCGCGGTATCCTTCCATTCGGAAAAAACTACCTGTTTCTCCGAGCTACCCAGCGAGCCGTCGATTCCAAAGCGGACTTGCGTTGGGGTCCTGACAGAAAGGGGTTCCGCCGCTTGCTTCACCCGAATGGTATCTGCCTCACCGGGTTATGGCAGATCACCGAAGAAACCGAATATACGGGCTATTTCAGGAAGGGCAGTCAAGCGCTGGCGGTCGGACGCTATTCCACTTGTTGTACTGAGACCCGGCGCGGCCATGCCAGGTCGTTATCGCTGGTCGGCAAACTGTTTCCTACCACGGACAAAAATCATCAAGAGCCGCTCCGGACTGCTAACTTCATCACCCAGCAGGACATCGGCGGAGATTACACCGACTACATCAACGATGCGGAGACGCGCAATGCTCCCAATACTACGATCTGGCGTCGCGGCACCGGCGCGCCGGTCTTGCTCATTACGGGCGCAGTTTTTCTCCGGGCGGACAAAGAACCTACGATCCGCCAACTATATCAAATCGCCGAACTCGGCGAACCAGAGAACGCTCCCCACCCGAACGCCACAGTTCATGCGCCTGGTCGTCGCGCCCACACAACCCAAAATCCTTGGTGAGTCTTTGGATTTTCGCGACGAAGTCATGGCCCAGATTTATGACAAAGGAGATCCCCGGCCAAAACGGACTCTTACTTTCCAGATCGAAGTGACCGAGGAGGGCTCGACGAAGGGGGTCATGGGCTTTCAACGGCGGACCTTCAGGAATTGGCGTCCGATCGGCAAACTGATATTCGACGAGGCAGTCATCTCGTACAATGGCGACTTTGTCATCCATTTTAACCACCCAACCTGGCGCGAAAACCGAGACGATCCGTCGACAGCCACTCGCGTCAACGAGCGCAAGGTGCATTCATAAGTCAGAAGACAGGAGTCAGACGAGAGGCAATCTGACCGCCGAGGCAATCAGCGTGGTAGGGACGCGCTCCGTGGACGCGCTCCCGCGCGTCCGGCGTGGCACGTCAAAGATGCGCTGGAAGGCAAAAAAGCCAGGAAAATGATGCGTCGAGCCGTGAAACGTCGGTTGCGGACACCATGTCACACGCCAGGGAACGCGTTCCGAACGTGCGGGAGCCGGTCGCGCGGGAGCGCAACCCTACCGCTCACACGCGGGCAACGCGTCACGTCATTCAGTCAGAAGTACCCCACGGGGTGAACGCGTGAAGATTTGAGAAGAGACTCGACACTCGGATCGAGGACGAGGACGACTCCTGACCCCTCCTTCTCCTCTCATCATGCTTAATAGGCGCAAATTCTCTTGTGCTTTAACTGCATTTCCGCTACGCAATATCAGGCATTCGTAAGAAAATTTTTGTTCCACCCAACTGCTAGAGTACTGACCTGCGGCGCCGTTGGCGCTATATGCGAGGCGGTGCGCTAGCTCGAGAAGCTAACAAGTGAGCGTACTGGAAAAATCCAACGCGGCCTTTGCAAACGCTCCGGGCTGCGCGTCTCGTTCCTAACCAGGAGGGCTAATGATATGGCGGACCATAACGATCCCAACGCCGTCAACTCAATCTTCTCAGACATCAACGTCAGCGCAGCCGATCTCTATGATCTATTCGGATTTCCCAGCGATGATACGAGCGACGGGGAAAAGGTCGTCATCGCGCTGACTTTTGCCTCTGTACCGCAAACAGGTGTCTTCGACACAGACATGCTCTACAGAATTCTGATTCACGCCGGTCCGAGAATCGTCTGGCCCTCCAAAGGCGACCATAGCCTGGGGGCGTTGGTCAAATATTTCGAGGCAATCAAAGACAAGTATCTTCACGAACTCAAACCGGCAGAAATCCGCGTCACCGTCGATCCGGACAACCAGGCTAAAGTAAATTTTATCAATTTTCCGGGTGGTAGTTTTTCTACAGTCGTCGCTACCAATAAAGTGGGGACAGTCGAGACGCCTGGCGGCCATTCGATCAAGGCGTTTATCGGTGGTCGCGACGATGCCTTCTTTAACGATTTAACAGGCTTCTTCCGCTCTATAAACTATGCGCCCCAGTTCTATCATGTTCCCCACGCAATGACGGAGGCTCGAGAGCTCAAGATCCCAAAAACCCTCCTCGAACTTGAGGGAAATGACCTTTTCAATTTCGATCCCAAGAATCCATTGCTCGGGCACGGGGTTAAGAAAGATCTGCCGCCAGGTCCTCTCGAGTGGAAGGGCGACAAATTCCGGAAGGACGAAAACGGCAATTATCGATTTGTCTACTCCGGAAAAGACGCCCAGGCGGGCAAAAATATAAATTGCATTATCCTCGAGATTCCACTGGTCTTCATAACTCAATCGCCTGAGGTCAACAGGATCGTTAATACCTGGGGCGAAAGTTGGGTCCTGAAAGCGGCGAACAAAATCGAGACTATCCCGGATGACCCATTATGGCTGGAGCACCCGTGGACACTCCTGGACACTTTCAAAATCGATGAGGAGATGAAGAAATACAAGCTAGTGGACACGGATGGGCAACCATTCGCCGATGCGGCTTTGAGCGAACGCGAGAACAACCGGCAACTTGGCGCTAACAACTTCTGGCTTGGGCCTCACTTCGTAACGCGCCTCGCCCATCTGGGATGGGGCTTCGGGCCATCCATCAGCGCTCTTGGACTACAAACCTCCTTTGACCATGACAACTCGCCGGTTTCAGTCCACAAAACGTATAACCTGGTCCTCGAAGCATTCCCGCGGGTCAAAAAAACTCTTTTCCAGGAGTTGAATATGCCCGACAACAGCTGGAACAAAAAGGGCTTGGATATTCCCCTCAGGCGCCCCTTCGAGATCTTCATCCCGAATGTCTGCGCCATCGACATGGATACCACGGGCACGTGGCCGTTTGGGCGACGACCGGAGGACCAGGTTGCTACGAGGTTCCTTTCAATGTTTCTCGATATGGAGGCCAAGTTTAACGGCAAAAACTATCACATCGATCTGTTGAACGATCAGTCCCTGTGGGACCAGGCTCCAATCGTTCCGAAGACGCCGCCGAATCCACTCAGGAATGACAAGGAGTTCCTGGATCACTTCCCGTATTTAGCGGAACCGTGGTAGACGGCGCCCACGATCCCCTCGATAGACCGATTCCCGAACGCGAGTGATTCGATTCGAGACTTTTTCATCGCATCGCAGTCTTAAATCTAACGATGAACACTCCGACCGACTACGAAACCGAACTGAGGCGGCTCGACGAAGAGATTTCGGAACTGGAGAAGAACAAGAGCTCCGGTCCGGCCGACGCGGGCACGACGACAAGGTTGCTCTACCAGGCTGTTTCAGCGCGCCTCCCTGACGGGGAGTATTGCTCAATTCGAAGTCACGGAGACCGCGATCGACCAAGCCATTCATCAGTTCGGCCCGTGGGCTGACTTCTGCTTTCTGAAGGCCAATCTTGATTTCAAGTTTCATCGACTGCGGAAGACAAGCGAGGACCTGGAAATGGCGCCATGCCTGGCTGACTCCCCTTCAGGCAAAGTGTTAGAAGCGGACATCGCTTTTCAGGAAGGCCGATACCACGACGCGAAGATGGGCTATGAACGGGCCATCGAAGATCATCGAACGTGGGACACCCTCGCTCGTCTCGCGTACTTCCATACCAAGTTGGGCGATGAAGGGGACGCCGAACGGCTATATATCGAGGCTGAAGATGGAATCACGGCCAAGGAGATGCGGTCATATGCCTGGGTAGAATTGCAAAGGGGACTGCTGGATTTAAGCCATGGCCGTTGTGAAGAGGCGTGGGCTCACTATAGCCGGGCCAACAAGGCGTACTCCGGCTATTGGTTGATCGACGAACACCTCGCCGAGTTGCTGGGCGCGCAGGGAAAATTCGATCAAGCGATCTCAGTTTACGAAGATGTCATTAGGCGCGTACCCAAGCCGGAGCTCCAACAGGCTGTCGGCGAGCTTTACGCGCTGACAGGCAGACTCGATGAAGCGCAACTATGGTACGAAAAGGCGTTGGATGCTTACCTCGAGTCAACACAGCGCGGCGAGGTGCATTACTATCACCACCTCGCCGACTTTTATGCCGATGTGCGCGAGGATGGCCAGGAAGCAGTGAAATGGGCGAACCGGGATCTCGAGCTGCGGCAGAATTTCGCGACCCAGGCCGCACTGGCTTGGGCCTTTCACCGCAACGGCCAGTTCGCCGCTGCGCTCGAGTCGATGAACAAGGCGCTCTCGTCCGGCGTCCGGGACGCGCGAATGTTTCACCAGGCTGCGATGATTCACTTGGGGGCGGGACAGAGTGGTGAGGGCAAACGATTTCTGGAAGAAGCCGCCGAGATTAACCCGCACTACGAGAATTTTCATGTGCACCGCTAACCAAGGTTTCGCTGCTCTGATCAGATTTCGAGGTGCGCAGAGCACCGCTCACCAACCCCGGAAAGACCGTGAAAATCGCACCAACAACTATCTCTGATCAGGGCTCTGGATTTGCAGCTCGGAAAAACCACGAAACGCTGGTCCCGGGGGGCTAATCAAAAGTGCCATAGGCAAACCTCTTTGATTGAACAACTATGAAAACTGGAGCGTTCAAGCCGATGAAATTTTTGTCCATGCTGGTGTGTTTGGTCTGCCTGGCAAGCCCACTCAGGGCCGAGCAACCCCCGCCGGACCAGGCAAAGCTCGCTGGAAAACAAGCGGAGGATTTTCCAGCGGCGAAGACGGATTTCTTCCAGGATATGGACATGGTTGGCAACCCGGATGCAGACGAACCAGTGGCTCCAACCCGCCTCAAACTTGAAACCGAAGAGATCCAGGGCCGAAACACCTGGGTGATGTGGTGCGGCGGCAACGAGTGGTTCTGGGATTGGTTGTCTCAACACAGCTACGGGTTTCTGGACTTCCTGAAAATCGTTGGCAGCCCCTCCTTTGAAGCGGCCAAAGAAAAAAGGGGGAAACGGTATTAGGAGACTGGCTAATTAACGAGCCAGGCTGTAAGCCTGGGGAGCAAGCCGACACTTACAGCGGACATCTTTCTTGAGCAGCCCGACCCCGGAAATCAACCAAGGGAAGATATTTACGGACGGTCATCAGGTGTCGTGGGACTGCGATTGTTCAAAAATCCGAAGTTCGACGGAGACGCGCGAAAAAATTGGGATCCTAAACGCTATTTCGAAGACAAGAGTTATTATAACAATCCAAAGCTGGTCCGCCCTTACCTCGTCGGGATGAGCTGTGGCTTTTGCCACGTCGCGCCCCACCCCCTCAATCCGCCAACTGACCCCGAAGAACCAAAATGGGAGAATCTTTCGGCGATCATCGGCAACCAATACTTCTGCGGCCGAGAGCGATCGTTGGCGGACTACTGACCAGCGATAGCTTCCCGTACCACCTTCTCGATTCGCAACCGCCCGGTACCATCGACACCTCGCTGGTGGCATCCGATAACATCAACAACGCCAATACCATTAACGCCATCTTCGAATTGCCCGAGCGCCTGCGACGCGCCGGCGCTTTCCTCGGCACCCCCGGAAACGGGACGCGGAGCGAGTTTGAGAATTCTTTGCCGATCAACGGCGTCAAGCTAGGCACCAACAAACCGGAGAACCAATCCTCGGTTTCCATTCGACTTCCATCGGTCTTAAAAGACAACCCCGACCCAAATGTGAATCCGCGATTTGTTCCGCGGGTCCTCCTGGACGGGGCCGACTCGATCGGTGCCTGGGCGCCCTCGCGCGCGTCTATCTCAACATCGGAACATATGGTGAGCAGTGGATTCAATTGCATAATCCACTGGTTGGATTTGTTCCGCAGAAGCCGTTCAAGATCAAGGATTGCGAAGATAACTCCGTCTACTGGCAGGTAAACACTCATCGCACGATTTACCTCGCCAAGTATTTTCTGGCCTCTACGCCGGCGATGCGGCTAAAAGATGCGCCAAGCGGCCGGATTATCTCAAGAAGGATGCGGATGGGAAACCGGCTGGGGTTCCCTGGAATCCCGCGCTAAAAGAGGGACGAAGAATTTTTGCCCAGAACTGCATCGCTTGTCACTCCAGCAGACAGCCCGATTTCTTCGAGCAAGTCGATGCTAACGAGTTGCTGGACCTACTCCACAAGCCTGCTCATCCTTTCTATTCCCGGTACCGGGAATGGGCACTGGCAGCGGTGGAGAATCCGAATTTCTGGAAAGGAAAATTTTTATCTACGGACCGGCGAGTGCCTGTTAGCCTGATTGGGACAAACGCGGGCCGGGCGCTGGCCACCAACGGTATCGCGCACCACATGTGGGAGGATTTCACCTCCGATACTTACAAACATCTTCCTCCGGTGGGGCAGATACAAATCTATAATCCGTACAAGCCGGCGAAGGAAGGCGAAACCTTTAATGATTCGTTCACGGCTCCGGGCGGCGGCCGAGGCTACTATCGTCCCGCCAGTCTAGTCAGTATCTGGGCAACAGCGCCCTACCTGCATAACAATTCTGTCGGCATTTTCAATAACGACCCGTCTGTCAAGGGTCGGATGACGGCGTTCGAGGACGGAATACGCAAACTGCTGGTGCAGGCTAAAAAAGACGAAAACGACCCTCGTTCGTGGGAAGAACTAGTCGCCGAAACGGAAAAAAACGGTACTTGGGCTACAGGGACGAGAGTCTGGGGTGAAATCCGACCAGAATAAAAGCCAGTCCCGCTCGTAAAAAAGATAATAACAATATGGAAAACCACAAAAAAAACTACAGTTCAGATTCCAGCTCTCAGCTCGGCAATCTGGCTCACCGGCTAAGTGGTTTGCCGCTCGGTTTCCTGGATCAGATTCCATGGATTATACCGGCGGCCATCGCGTTGGCCGGTTTTATCCTTTTGGCGTTCTGGCCCAGATTACGACCTGTTCGAATGATCGGCTACGCTCTGGTTCTCGTCGCCATCGTGGTCGCGGGATGGTTGACAATGGTGCTGAAGGGCGATCTCAAGATTGGACCAATCCCGGCCGGCACACCGGTCGACCTGATTGCCAATCTGGATCCTGACAAAATGGATAAGACCGTGGCCGCATTGAAACAGGCGGTCTGGACGGTCAAAGAGTTGAAGAAACTCGACCCGAACAAAAAAGCGGACCAGCAAAAGGCGGAGGAACTCCGGAATAAACTCGAGAGAGCGCTGTCAGCGGCCAGCAAGTGCCCGGATATCGTCATGGATCGTGGACACTATACCGCGGCCGCCTTGACCCCAACGGAACAGCAGGACTTGATCGATTTAATCAAGACCTTCTAACCGGACTGCCGCGCCGCCGAGACTTCTCATTGGAGGACAGCCAAATGATCGAATCGAAAGGACGAAATCACATACGATTATATAGTCGTCGGCTCTGGGGCCGGCGGTGGACCCCTCGCCGCTCGTTTGGTGCAACGAGGGTTCAACGTGCTGGTGCTGGAAGCCGGAAGTGAATCCTATCCGCAATACTCTCATATTCCGCTATTACACCCACAGTCTACGGAGGATCCCGCCATTAGCTGGGCATTCATGGTTCGGCACTACGCCGACATGGCGAGAGCGAAGAAAGATCCAAAAGCGGACGACAACGGCCGAGTCTTTTACCCGCGAGTCGGGGCCTTGGGTGGTTGCACCATCCACAATGCGCTGATCACCATTTGCGGTGGTAACGATAGTGGAACCGAATCGCGCAACTCACTGGCGATGATTCCTGGACCGGCGCGCGGATGCGGAAATATTTCGAGCGTCTGGAACGATGCACCTACCTCAAAAAGCCGACGACAACAGATGAGGGAAATCCAGGTCGGCACGGATTTAACGGATGGCTCACTACTTCCTTTCCCGATCTCTCGATCATCGGCAGTGATCCGCAGCTCCAGAAGGTGATCCTCTCCGCCCTGCACGCGCTATTCAAGGAAGAGGTGGACGATCCACAACAGATCGTCCGAGACCTGCTGCTCGGCCGCGTGAAGAAGGTTTTCGATCCCAACGACTGGCGCCGGCTAAGAAACGTGCCGGACGGGTTTACTCTGGTTCCGCTCGCCACCCGAGATTCGCAACGCAACGGACCGCGCGACTTTCTGCTCGATGTGGAAAGGACATGCCGGGACCAGCATTCGGGTAGCGGGCGCCTGACGATTAAAACCCACGCGTTTGTCACCAGGGTTGTTTTCGACAATGGGAAACCCCGTCGAGCGATTGGGGTGGAAGCCAGGCTCGGGGAACACCTCTTTCAGGCCGACCCGAATTTTTCAGCGAGTGCCAGGTACGAAACCGTCCAGTTCAGCTGCAAACGCGAAGTCATTCTCGCGGGCGGGACTTTTAACAGCCCGCAAATTCTAATGCTCTCCGGTATCGGGCCGATCGACCAATTGAACAAACTCGGCATCCCGTGCATCTACGATCTTGCTGGAGTCGGACTGAATCTCCAGGACCGGTACGAGGTGGCAATCATCCACCAGATGCGTGAGGATTTCGGGTTACTCCAGAATGTGACCCTGGATGTGGCGAACCCTGATCCGGATCTCCAAAAATGGATTGCGGAAAAAAAGGGTGTTTACACCACGAATGGCGCGGTCCTCGGAGTCTTTTTGAGGTCGGATCCGATGCTTTCAGAACCGGACGTGTTCGTGTTCGCGCTGCCGGGTGACTTCCGAGGCTACAAAAAAGGCTATTCCAAAGACGCCCTTACCCAAAAGAATGTGTTGACCTGGGCGATCCTGAAAGCCAGCACCAAAAATCGGGGGGGAACCGTGACCCTGGAATCGACGGACCCCTTCGCCGTTCCGGAAATCAATTTTCGCTATTTCGACGAAGGCAGCGATGCGAGGGAGTTGGACCTGAAGGCATTGGTCGACGGCGTGCGGTATGTCGAAAGGATTGAGAAATACCGCGAATATCCTTTTCACGGCCGTCTCGATCCCTCCACCACCGAAAATATGAGCGACGAGACACTTAAGGAGTGGATTCGCGATCGGGCGTGGGGCCATCACGCGTGCGGCACCTGCCGGGTGGGCCGCAGCGACGATCCTTTGGCGGTGCTGGATAGTCGATTTCGGGTCCGGGGCGTTCGAGGACTCCGCGTCGTGGATGCATCGATTTTTCCAGAAATCCCCGGCTTCTTCATCGTCACAAACACCTATATGATCAGCGAAAAAGCCGCTGATACGATCACCGAGGATGCCAGCGACCCTATTCCGGACGATTTCATTCCCGACGAGAAAGAACCCGCCGATGTTCGAGAACGTTACTGGCAGCGCTTTATCCAGGCGTATCCCAAGAAGCTTCGAGAGAGCGAATCAACCCTGGTGCAAGAGCGCCGAAAGAACGCCGGTATCACCGAGTCCTCACCCACAGCTCCGGGCAGCACGATCTCGAATGACTATGTAGGTTTGGCCATCTCCGGCGGAGGAATCCGGAGCGCGACTTTTCACCTGGGCCTGCTGCAGACTTTGGCAAGGGCGCGTTTGATTTCAAAAATCGACTTCATGTCCACCGTCTCGGGAGGCGGCTATATCGGGGCCTTTCTGGGACGATTGTTCTCTCGGGCCGCACCCAAAGCGAAGAATATCGTTGAGGGCGTTTCCCAGCGGGTCGAAGATTCGCAATCCGAAGAGGTCGAATGGCTACGTCGGAGTGCAAACTACATCGCGCCCAACCGGTCAGGTGACGTCGCGACCGGCGTTGGCTTCTATCTGCGAAGCTTCCTGACCGTTCACTTTATCCTCTTGCTCACGCTGTTCACTATTTTGGGGCTGGTCAATTTCGTGACGCAGGTGGTAAGGCCGGCAACGGAAATGATTTCCCAGGATTATTTTCCGCTCGGGCCGCCGTTATTTCAAAATTTAGCCAGGTTCTTCCCGGATGTGCTAAGCCCGATCTTCTGGATAACCGAAGTTGCCTTCTGGACACTCGTCATTGGTGGAATGGTCGCGTTTTGGCTGGCGTCGGAATTGAAGCGCGAACGTTTCGACCATGTCGGACTGTGGTTGGCCTATCTGGCCATCGCCGTTTTTTTGTTTCTGACGGTCCGATCCCTGGGAAATCTAACGCCTGAACTTATCTGGGTTCTGGCCGCTATGCTGGCCGCTCTGGTCTGGGTCGAGATCGCGTGGTGGCGCGTTCGCCAGGAATATGGATCGCCGGCGGTATCGACCGATCTGGTAGCGTCGAGATCCACTCGCAATCTGATTACGCGCGGTCTGGGCAAGGCATTGGTCATCTTTGCCGGGTTGTTCGGCTTGAGCTTGATAGATACATTGGGCCGCTCTCTTTGGTGGGCCTCGCAGAATAATCCCTGGCCAACATTCTTTTGGTTGTCCGGTATCTCGATGGCCTTCCTGCCAATTCTGCAAATGCTGGCCAAATCGTTGACGGGTCCTCCGGCGGGCGATGGATGGATTGGCTTTCTGGTCACCTCGATCCGCAAGAATCTCGTCCCGACGTTCACGGTCCTGTTGCTCGCATTGGTCCCTCTGTCGTTGGTCTCTTTCCTGGTGCAGGCTGCCTACGACGGCGGCCGGAACTTTACCCAGGGTGCCGGCGCGACTTTGGTTGCTGTCATAGCCTCTGTCTTGCTGAGTTTTGCGCGCCAACTGGTTAATCGGTCCTCCTTGTATCAAACTTACGCGGCCAGGCTGGGACGTGCCTTTCTCGGCGCTTCGAACCCGAACCGGAGGGATTACGACGGGACCAACCGGGTGACCGACGTCATCCGTGGCGACGATCAAGCGTGGTCTGAGTATCAGCCTCACGTTTTCGGCGGACCATATCACCTGATCAATATCAGCGTGAACCAGACCTACAACGTTTCTGCCCAGGAGGAGATCCGGGATCGCCGCAGCGAAAACATGGCAGTCAGTCCACTTGGCGTCAGCGTGGGCGTTGAGTACCACTCGCTTTGGGAACCACAGGGTGACCACAGGTTCCTGTCACCGATCCTTCCAGAAAACCCTGGTCCACACCCATTTCGCACGGAGGGAAAAATCCAACCGCCGGAGCCATTGACGGTGGAGGAATGGGTCGCCATCTCAGGAGCCGCCATTAGCCCGGGAGCGGGCCGCTCCACCGGGTTGAATCACAGCCTCGTTTTTACCCTGGCAAACCTTCGGACCGGTTATTGGTGGGACAGCGGAATAAAAAGAGCTCAAAGAGTCGATTTACCCGGCCTCGGAAAGCTAAGACGTTGGCTTTTCGCGGTGCCTGCCTTTTTCTCAACTCAGACCTTGCTTATCAACGAAGCGCTCGGCAACTTCGGCGGTCCCTGGTTCAAAACCTGGTATTTGTCTGACGGCGGATTTTTTGAAGTGACCGGAGCCTACGAATTGATCCGACGTCGAGTCCGCTACATTATTTTGGGTGATAGTGGCGAAGACCCGCTGGGTCGCTTCAATGATCTGTCTAATCTCATTCAGAAAGCCCGTATCGATTTCAATGCGGATATAAAATTTTTCCAGACTGCCGATGAACTGCATGCGGATGCCCGCGTCGCACCAGTCTTGAAAAACCTCAAAGAAAGCGACCCGAAGCGCCACCAAGACCTCCTGATGGCGCTCGGCGGTTTACAGGACCTCCGGACGGACGAGACTGGAAAAAGTAAAAAACATGCATCGCTCGCCTTCGTCCGCTATGACAATCGCGAGGAACCGGGATCGATCATTCTTTATTTGAAAGCAACCCGGACCGGCGACGAAGACCTTGATATATCCCACTATGCGGCAGAAAATCCCTCTTTCCCGAACGAAAGCACTGGAAACCAGTTTTTCGACGAACCGCAATGGGAGAGCTACCGCCGACTCGGCGAGCATATAGGAAAGCTCCTCTTCTCGACGGATAGTAAAAGCCTCTGGTTTCGAGATGTGGTCGATCAAGGACCATAGCGAGAGGGTGAGAGGTGAGCGCCTAACGCCGACACGGCGAGTTCACACCAGAATTGAGCGGCGCGTTTATTGTAATTTATCGGATGAGAGAAGTCTCCCTGGCCGAGGACCCATTCTTGTCTGCGAGCAACGCCGCAGTTTTCACCGCCCCTTCCACCCATTCGATCGCGCAGGCGCGCAGGGTCGCGCAAGAGGTGATCTTGAGCTTTTCCTTGATGCGCGATTGATGGGTTTCGATGGTCTTGACGCTGAGGCCGAGTTCCGCGGCGATCGCGGAGACCCCTAACTGACGTCCGATGAGGCGAAAGACGAAGAGTTCGCGGTTAGAGAGTCGCTTCACTTTTTCGTCCCGAGCGCATTTGTCTTGGTCACCTATCCCAATGAGCGATTGCGCGATGAGACGCGCGCTGAGAAAGCGTCTTCCGTCTCGGAGGTGTTGCAGGACTTGCGCAAAATCTGGCAGATCGTCGATCTTGCTGAGAAACGCGTGTACGCCCGCCTGCAGTGCACGGTGGACCAACGTCATGTCCTCTCCGCTGCTGAGGATAATTAGCCGCACGGGCGGATGATGCTCTAGAAACTCCCGGACGAGGTCGAGGCTATCTCCCAGGGGGAGATCAAGTTCAATAAGCGCTATATCCGGCTTAAGTTGCACGAATCGTTGGCGCGCCTCGCGCGCTTGGTGAGCCTGCCAGCATTCGCAAGAAGCGGTTTGTCGCAGCAAAGTTGCGAGAGCAAAGCAAAGCAACGGCTGTTGATCCGCTATCAAGATCCGTAGCATGCGGCTCGGCAAATTCTCTCGCATGTTGGCCACTTTCGATGTTTTCGTCGATGAAGCTATCCCGGTGGATGAATCAGACGCGAATCGTATCCTGCTCCTGGAAACCGGTCGCTCGTCGATGAGCGACGTCTTGGACAACCTCTAGCGGTAGACGATAAAATAGGATCGTGGGATTTCTGTCAATAGGCTTTTCTAATATGGAAGACATTAGAGACTACCACGCTTCGCGTACGCTCTTGAGGAGAAGCCGTTCTCAAGGGGGATGCTATCTTCGGGGAACGGACAGTGTACCGCCGCTCGGCGGTGAGGATGCGAGAAGAATGAAGTTAAGGGTCGATCCCCGATAGACCGCTCGAGTGTGACTCGATAGGATTCCACGATTCCTGGCCTATCCCGATGATCCCTCCAAATCATTTGCTCCATCCGCTCGCATAGCCCTGAAAAGCTATGCGGCGGAGGCAGGGCGCCCTCTACAAATAGTCAATTTACTCACCATACTCACGGAGTTCCATGCCATCCTCTCCACAAATTCCTCCCGATCCGTCAACGCAATACAACCAATCGACGCGGGATTCCTACAATCGTTTTCTTCAACCGCTCACCTCGCGAGATGCTCGCCCGGTGGTTACACCTGCGGCTGCTCCGGTCGTTGCACCAAATCGCCCGGCCATGCTACAACGACTCCTGGAGAATCAGGAGGCCCGCCAACCGCAACCTGACGCCCGACACTTTCTTTACAAAACGTCGTTACTTGCCGAAGTCGCTGCCGGAGCGGATCCTGATTTCGCGCAAATTATTTTTTGGAACGAGGTTGCGCTCAATTTCACCTCCAACGACCACACGCCCGCGCCCACCGATTTAAATATTGATTCGCATCCTTTCGAGCAGGTCGGACCAGCCCGGACCAGTCGCGCGATCGCCATCGTTCACATTGCGATGTTCGAAGCCGTCAACGCGATTCTAAAAGGTTATCAGAGTTACCACGGACTGCAGGCGAAGATCTTCAGTATCTCCGGGTTTCCCGCGAGTCATCCGGCAGAGAACTATTCAATTCGCCGCGCGATTGCCCACGCCGCATATCAGACCCTCAAGGCTCTTTACCCTGAGAAGCTTGAATATCTTAATCTCATCATGGTGGCCAACGTCAGTTCCTTGCAGGATGAAGTGCACAAAGGGGATGCCGGCATGTTTATTGGCAACGCAGCGGCCCAAGCGATCCTTGAGGAGCGCTATTTGGATGGCTCGCAAATCGCGGATCCGATCGCTCCGACGGACGCTTCCGATCCCCTCCGGTGGCGGCGAGACCCGCTCAACGACGATCCCGCCAAGGCGATTGGGGGAGAATGGGCGCGGGTAAAGCCCTTCGTGTTCCCCACGCGCGGACACCTGGAGGCACTTCGCCCGCCGCCGCCGCCGCCCGCGATCGGCTCTGCTGAATACAACGCGGCCTTCACTGACGTTCGCAATAAGGGCTGCGACCCCACGGCGGGCACGCTGAATCCTTCCGGCACATCCGATCGCCGGCCCACGGAGCCGGAAACACCCGCGGCAGGCAGAACCGCTGACGAGTTATTCATCGGGAAATTTTGGGCTTATGATGCCACGCCACTTCTGTGTGCGCCGCCGCGGCTTTATAACATGATCGCGACCTCGATCGCATTAAAGGAAAAGAAAAATGCTTTCAACAATGCGATTACCTTGGCCCGCTATCTGGCGCTGGTGAATACGGCGATGGCGGAAGCGGCAATCGGAGCGTGGGAGGCCAAGTTCTATTATTATTACCCGCGCCCGGTGACCGCCATCCGGGCCGCCACCCCTGCAACGGCACCCATTCATGCTCCGCTACCCTTCTGGACTCCGTTAGGTGCTCCCGTTTCAAATGGACCCGCCGGGCGTCTGAATTTCACCCCCCCTTTTCCGGCCTATCCGTCAGGTCACGCAGTCTTCGGTGGGGCCGTTTTTCAGGTTCTCCGTCGATTTTTTGAGGACGATCCAAGTTTCGAATTCGTTTCGGATGAATACAATGGGCAAAACCACGATCCCAGCGAGGCGACCGATCGACCGCTGACGC
>CAWBKA010000023.1:0-108221 GCA_963789065.1 uncultured Verrucomicrobiae bacterium
CAAACGAATGGTCACATTCCGAGATCGAAGGTTCAGCCATGGATAGACATTGGCCGGATAATCGTCCATATAGCAGATGATCTCGTCGCCCGGGTGCCAGTCGATTCCGTTCGCGAACAGGCTCAGCCCGAGAGAGGTCGGACCGATCAGCGCCACTTCATCCGGGCTGCTCCCAATGAGTTTCGCGGCTGAGGCTCGTGTCTCCTGGAGTGCCTGAAGCATCGCAGCGAAGTCCAGGGAATTGGCCGCGCTTTCCTCGGTGAACCGAATTACCGCGTCGGCCACGGCTCTCGGTAGAGCGGTTACCGCGGCGTGCGACATAAAAATCCTGTTCCGACAGACCGGAAAGGCTTCTAGTCGCTTTTCTTCGTTATCGACAAGATCGTATAGCTGATCCATGAGGGAGCTGCAATGGCATCCCGCGCGTGTGAATTGAAGGTGGAATGAGAGTGGAGTGAACGGTCGTTACTTCTTTTTTTGTTCGCCTTCTTCGATAAGATTCCAAAAGCCAGCGTTCTCTTGAAGCTGTTCATCTTCGGCCATCGGGAGTTTAGAGCGAAAAAGGAAGTCGCGGATAGTGTTCTTATGGAGGACCCGATGAACAAGCACGCCCTCCGGACAGCGCTCGAAATAGATCCGGTAATCATTAGTTCGATAACGGTAAAGGCGCTTTCCCTCCCGTTCGATCACACCGAAGGCCTTGGAATCCAGGCTATCGAGATCATCCGGTAAAACTGGAATTCAGCAAGCAACTCCAGCTGCAGTTCCTTTGGGATCCGGGCTATCTCGGCCGCGCTGATTTCGTTGAAGACAATCTGGTACATAGAACTTGTTTCTCGCATCCACTCAGATTAGCACAGGAGATTCGAGGTTCACACAGCTTGTGGGGTTCCGTGTGTTTACAAATAAGCTGTTGAATCTGCACAATGTGTGGTTCTTGTTTGTACCTGTGAGTTCCTTTCCCGCGATTAAATCGAAAACACTTCCATGAGAACATTGTTTTATTGCTATGCGTGCTCGCCGGTTCGGCTTTTGGCCAGTTGACCTGGGAAAATCCGGACCAAACATTCAACTCCAAGCCGCAGGACGAGGCGGTAGTGGCAAAGTACCGATTTACCAATACCGGTAAAGAAGCCTTGAAAATAGAGAACGTGCGAACCTCTTGTGGCTGTACGACGGCCGCCCTGGCGAAAACTGAGTACGCTCCGGGTGAGTCAGGCGAGATCGAAGCGAAATTCGTTTTCTCCGGTCGGACCGGCCGGCAGGAAAAAGCGATCACGGTGACGACATCGGTTGCACCTCAACAACCGACCATCTACGGCTTTCGTAAATATCGAGGAACCCGTTAAAGTTGAGCCTGAAGTGGTCCTCTGGCGGGTTGGGGAGCAAGCGGACCCGAAGACGATTCACATCGTGGTTGCCGATGATTCGCCGGTAAAGATTCAATCCGTGATTTCGGACAATTCCGCGTTTTAAGCTCAGGTAACCGAAGTCAAGCCGGGAAAAGAGTACGACGTCCAGGTCACGCCCACTGAGCTTAAGCGACCGACTGCGGCAACCCTCGTGATACACACAGACTATCCGCCGGATAATCCCCAGACGCGATACGCATACGCGCGCGTCAAATGAGTGCGTTTCGCCAGGCGTCGTTGATTCTCCTGGCCGCGCTCATTCCGGCGGGTTTGTCCGCTGCATTTCATCCGCGGCGTCCGTCATGGTCCGAGGAGACACTTTTGCCGGGAGAGGAACGAATTCAAACGGTGCTGGGCTGGGGTCGGACGCGCTCTGGGTCGATGCGAGATCGGCTAAGGATTATGAAGCGGCGCATGTTCCAGGGGCAATTCTGCTGAATCTCGAAGATTGGGACCAGTTGTTTCCCCGGTTTCTCGACCAGTGGAATCCGGAAAAAAAAATCGTGGTCTATTGCAGCTCTACGGGGTGCGAATTAAGTCACGAAGTCGCGGAGCGCTTACGGACCAATGGAATTTCGCCGGTGTATGTATTGAAAGGGGGGTGGGAAGCGTGGAAGAGCAGAAAGTGAACGGTGCCTGGCGAAAAGCCGCGTGGCCGGGCACCCGAAAACTGGCCCGCTTGTTGATGCGCGTTGTTTTGGGGGCTCTCTTCGTTTTCGCCGGAGCAACCAAGGCGTATGATCCGGGCGCATTCGCGATCGAAATACAGCGGTACCAGGTAGTTCCATGGATTCTGGGCGCGTTGACCTCTGTTTATCTGCCATGGCTGGAAATGTTGGCGGGTGCGCTTTTACTCCTGAAGCGCTTCGAACGCGGAGCGCTGCTGGTGATAACCCTCCTGCTGTCGGTTTTCACTCTCGCTCTGGCGAGCGCGATGTTCCGAGGGCTCAGCATCGATTGCGGCTGTTTCGGCAAGGCCTTTACGGCCACCGGGACGACCGTTCCATTGCTGCGAATTTTGTGCTGCTCGTATTCACGGGCATTCTTTGGAGTGCACATCGATGACTGCCTCATTCCGCTGCTGGGCCGAGATCGACATCGAGGCGGTGCGATACAACATCCGGGTCATTCGCTCAATGATTGCCGACGGTGTCCTGATCGTCGCGGTCGTGAAGGCAGACGCCTATGGTCATGGACTTTCAGAAATTGCCTCCCGAATCGATCGAGATGTCGACATGTTCGGGGTTGCGAATCTTAGCGAGGGCCGGACGATTCGCTCGACGGGCGCGAGATCGCCAATTTTGATCCTGGCCCGGCGCTGCCCGAAGAACGGCCCAAGATCGTGGAAGAGGCGTTCATCCCCACAGTGTCAACCGTCGAAGAAGCGGCTGGGTACGCGGCGTGCGTGCGTTCCGGCGAACGGCTGCCCATCCATCTCGTCGTTGATACGGGTATGGGGCGGATTGGATTGTGGCAGGAGGAAGCAGTCCACGTGTTGCGTGCAATCCTCGGGATGCCTCAACTGCGGATGACAGCGTTATCCACTCATCTTCCTGTTGCAGACGAAGATGAAGCTTATACGGCCCGGCAGCTGGCTAGGTTTCGGGGGAGGCGGGCCGTTTGCTGGCTCCGGACGAGCCGGCAACGGTATTGAACAGCGCCGGGGTTCTGCGTTTTGGGAAGAAGGCAAGGCCGGGAGATATGGTGCGGGTCGGATTAAGCGTTTACGGAGTGTCGCCGCTCAGCGAGTTCCAGGAGCGATTCCGACCGGCGATGACTCTGAAAACCAGAATTACGCTGGTCCGGACTCTTGGACCCGGGCGGAGCATCAGCTACGGGAGGACATTTGTCACTCCCGGGCAGATGACGGTGGCGACGCTTGCCGCAGGGTACGGCGACGGCATTGATCGACACTTATCCGGTCAAGAGACAGATGTCTTGATTCGGGCCCGGCGATGCCGATTGTTAGGCAGGGTGACCATGGACCAGATCGTAGTCGACGTGAGCCACCTGGAACGGGTTGAGCCGGGCGAGGAAGTAATCCTGATCGGCCGCCAGGGCGACGAGGAGATCCTGGCCAGTGAAATGGCGGCCAAGGCCGGGACGATCGCTTGGGAGGTCTTCACCGGAATCACCAAACGTGTGGTCCGTGTTTACAGATGAGGGCGGTGTGAGAGGTGAGAGGTGAGAGGTGAGAGGTGAGAGGTGAGAGGTGAGAGGTGAGAGGTGTGAGGTGAGAGTGGGGGGGGGATCCCGTTACCCAACTGCGCGCCGCCGAGCGCCCGCCAAACGCGAAACCGCTGAACGACGAACGATTCAGTTTCGCTGTCAGCTGAAGCGTGTTTTCTTGCCCCTATGCCTTCAGAGCATCCACCCAATCGACTGATCCACGAGAAGTCGCCATATCTCCTCCAACATGCGCATAACCCGGTCGATTGGTATCCTTGGGGACCGGAGGCGTTCCAGAAGGCGCAGAGCCAAAAAAAGCCGATCTTCCTCTCTATAGGTTATTCCACGTGTCACTGGTGCCACGTGATGGAGCGCGAATCGTTCGAGAACTCGACGATGGCGGATATTCTGAACCGCCATTACGTCAGCATCAAAGTCGATCGCGAGGAACGGCCGGATGTTGATCGCGTTTATATGACTTTTGTCCAGAGCACCAGTGGAGCAGGGGGCTGGCCGATGAGTGTCTTTCTCACGCCCGATCTCAAACCGTTTCTTGGCGGAACCTATTATCCTCCCGACGACCGATATGGCAGACCGGGATTCGGGAGCTTGCTAACCCGCATTGCGGAAATCTGGGAACAGAGTCCTGGAAAGATCCTGGATCAAGGCTCGCAGTTCACCCAGGCGCTCGGAGCCCATCTCCGGGAGGCGCAATCGACGGAATCGAGCCCGTTGAAGCTCGATTGGCTCGAGAACGGGTACCGCCAGTTCGCCGCCGGCTACGATCCTGAAGAGGGTGGATTCACGGCCGCGCCGAAATTTCCGCGGCCGGCGGTGTTCAATTTTCTGCTCCGATATTGGCTGCGGAGCAAAAAGGAAAACTCGCGCGAAATGGTTGAGTTTACGCTGCGCAAAATGGCGCGCGGCGGAATTTACGATCATCTGGGCGGAGGTTTCCACCGGTATTCGGTAGATGGCCGCTGGCACGTACCACATTTCGAAAAAATGTTGTATGACCAGGCGCAACTTACGGTCGCCTATACCGAAGCGTTTCAGGTGAGCGCGGACCCTGGGTTCGAACGAGTGGTGCGGGAAACTCTGGATTATGTCCTGCGCGACATGACCTCGACGCGAAGGCGGCTTTTTCTCGGCAGAGGATGCCGACAGCTTGCCGGAGCCGGGTGCGACCGAGAAAAAGGAAGGTGCTTTCTATGTTTGGACGCAGCAAGAACTCGACGGCTTGCTAACGCCCGACGAGTCTTTAGCTTTCCGCAGGATGTACGGCGTCGAGCGGGCTGGCAACGTCGCTGCGGCGAGCGATCCGCACCGTGAACTGGTCGGGCAAAATGTCCTGTTCCTGCAGACCGACCTGCAGATGGTGGCGAAGTTAACCGGCAAAAGCGAAGAAGCGATCTCTCAATTAATCTCTGCGGCTCGACATAAGCTAAAATCGGCCCGGAACGAACGTCCGCGTCCCCATCTCGACGATAAAATAGTAACAGCCTGGAATGGCCTGATGATTTCTGCTTTAGCCAAGGCATTCCAGGTCCTGGGAGAGCATCGTTATTTGGCTGCAGCGCAGCGAGCGAGCGAATTTCTGCGCAGAAATTTGTACCAAAATCGATTGCTGCGAAGTTATCGCGAGACGGCCGGCACGACGTATGGTTTCGCGGAAGACTATGCTTTCCTGATCCAGGGGCTGCTCGATTTGTACGAAGCCGATTTCGAGGTGCGCTGGCTGGAGTGGGCAGGAGAACTTCAACAGCAAATGGATACTCTCTTCGCAGATCCCAAGGGCGGGTATTTCAGCACTGAAGAGGGTGCAACCGACATCTTGTTCCGGATGAAAGAGGACCACGATGGTGCAGAACCTTCAGCGAATTCGGTCGCAGCGATGAACCTGTCCAGGTTAGCTCGGATCTATGGCCAGGTTGATTTTCAACAATCGGCCGCCCGCGCGATTGGGGCGTTTCACCCGTCGCTGGAACGAATGCCGGCTGCTTTGCCGCAAATGTTAGCGGCGCTGGATGCGTCGATCAGCGAACCGAGGCAGATCGTGGTGGCCGGCCGGAGAGGAGGGCCGGAGACGGAGGAGCTTCTCAAGATCGTCCGGAAGGGTTATCAGCCGAATAAAATCGTGCTGCTGGCGGATGGCGGGGAGGGCCAGAACTGGTTGACTCAGCATATTGTGGCGCTCCGACCGATTGGGCCGATTCAAGGAAAATCGGCCGCTTATGTGTGCCACAATTTCTCTTGCGACCTGCCTACCACGGACCCCGAACGGTTAGCGGCGCTCTTGAAGAGCGCGTAAAGCCAGGAAGCCAAGGAGGAGTGAGAACTCCGTAGTCGTTGGCGTCTCGGCTTCTCTTCTTACGGCGGCGGCGTGGAAGGTTCCGCGATTTCCGGAAACTCTCTGAGCTTATCGGTTGGATTGGGTTCACCGGTCAAAAGGCGAGCAATGCTCAACACCAACAACTCTGCTCGCATGTCGGTGTAATTGTTTAACGCGACCTTGAGGTAGTTTAACACCCGCCTTCTGAGCAGCGCGTCGGTCTCCAGGCTGATTCGGAGTTCTGCCAGGAGGTCTAGATGCATCTGGATCAATTCCTGCACGACAGCTCCTTTGCCTTCTGCTTTGATGGTGTTGGTGGCGTGAACGCGGTAATCCAGCAAGTCCTGATGAATCAGGCCCAAAGTACCCCGAAACGCCACGGTTAACGCCGCGAAAAAGTCGTGGACGAATCGGTAGGGGCGGAAAACCGCGATGGCACCCACGCGGAAAAAAAAGTTGCTGGTGGTTTTCGTGAAATTGCCGTAGCCCAGTGAACTGGCCAAATCCGTAGACTTCCTCAGGTTTGACCAGATTCGATCCACGCGACGTTGCCTGCCGTCGCGTGGTCCAACTGGAAGGCCCGCCTCGTCGATCAACCGAATTCGGGTACACGCTAGTTCGAGTTCAGGATGTCGTTCTAAAAAGTCGACACAGCGGGCAAACCGTTCCGGGTGATAACGATCATCTGAATTCAGCACACTGACGAAACGGCAATCTCTGGTGAGCTCTAGAGCTCGGGTCAGGGCGACATGGGCCCCTTGGTTCTCCTGTTGGATGAGTTGGATCCTCTGATCATTGAAGGCGCGAATGAGGTCGACAGAATTGTCCTTCGATCCGTCGTCGACGATTACTAGACGGTCCGGCGGGAGCGTTTGGCGGAGGACCGATCGGATAGCCTCCGCGATATATTTCGCATGGTTGTACGATGGGATGATGCAAGCGATTTTCCGGCTCATTCGACAATTGCTCTCCTTTTATCAAACTCCAGGCTCCCGATCCAGACAATCGGCTTTTCATCGGTTATAGGTACCCTTTAGCCCGAAAATCCCATGAGCCAGAGCGCTCATGGGATTTTCGCGCTATGGAAACCCCAGCTTTAGAGACAGAAGTTCGCGTCATGTTTTTCGATACCGACGCGGGTGGCCTCGTGCACAATATCGCTTACCTGAGATTCATCGAGACGAACCGGTCACTGCTCGCTGAGAAAATGGGTTACCCGCTCGGCGAAATGCTGGGACAGGGCGACTGCCCTGTATTGGTGCGGACCGAGATAGACTATCGCCGTCCGGCCAGATTGTGGGACGCGCTGTTGGTCCATGGAGAGCTGGAGAAATTCGAACGAACCCGGTTTTGGTGCGCATTTACGATCACTCGTCCGAAGGACGGCCAACTTCTGGTGACTTGCCGACAAATGCTGGTGGTGGTTCGTCTCCCTGATTTAAAGGTCAAGCGTCTGCCAGATCACTGGGAAACCGATTTTGGACATCTCAAATCGTCGTAAGCTCTGGCTCGTAAGATAGGAAAAACCGCGAATGGACGCGAAAGGGATGGGATTCAAAACGGTTTCAATTCGCGTCCATTGGCGTGCATTCGCGGTTGAAAGCTCTTTCTCCGACCTGCCCCTGGAGTGAGCCGCTTGAAGATAGGAAAAACCGCGAATGGACACGAATGGACGCGAAAGGGATGGGATTTAACTAAAAGCGGTTTCTATTCGCGTCTATTCGCCGTGCATTCGCGGTTGAAAGCTCCTTCTCCGACCTGTCCCCGCAGTGAGCTGCGGTCTCCTGGCAAACGCAGTGGCCTTGAAGATAGGGGAAAACCGCGAATGGACACGAATGGACGCGAAAGGGATGGGATTCAAAAACGGTTTCTATTCGCGTCCATTCGCGTGCATTCGCGGTTGAATTGAAAGCTCCTTCTCCGACCTGTCCCCGCAGTGGAAGATTTTCGCGCCAGCCACTGCTTGCTACGCCTTGAGATGCGCGAAATGCAGGAACCGGTCGGAGAATTCCATCGCACCTTGGAGCAGTTCTTTCCCGAACGAAAGAAACGTGACATCCCGACTGGCTACGATGAGCATCAGGCTGAGCACCGAAAAGTTGATGAGATAGATGATCATCATGGAAAAGAATGTTCCATGCTCGATCAGGTCGGTCTGGCCATTCCACAACATCCAGATCGTAAAGGTGACATGAAAACCCCAAGTAAACCCGACGATCCCGAAGAGCCAGCGCCGGTATGGTTCCGCATCGACGAACGCGCCGATACCGCCGTAGAGCAATAGCACGAGAATGCTGTAGATCGGGAAAAAGTAGGGCGCCAAAGCGATCCAGAAATTGGTGGTGTCCGTTACGATATAACCTCCAGCCCGGCTGATCCTGAACTGGCTTACTCTGCCGCCCATCAGCCAGACCCAAATAGCGTGCGTGAGCTCATGACCGAAAACGTACAATAACATGGGCCTGGGCAAGCCGAAGAAAGTAACGACCCACAGGAGTGTGCCCAACGAAAAGAACCAGAATTCTTCCGATGCCCAGAAGCGGTGTTGCAAAGCGGCCGCCGAGAAGCAACTGAAGAAGGCACGAGTTAATACCCAGGCAGGTGGAACCAGGAAGACGGCGATAATCTGCTTTAACCAGCGAACCGGAACGACCCACTCAGCGTTAACACGTTCATCACGGGTGCCGGCACCGGTTTTTAGTTTACTCTGACGCCGTTTTTTAACTGCAGATCGCACAGATTTTATAGGGCGGCGCAGCCGCAAACGGATTTATTAACCGCAGATTAAGCCGATTACACGGATTGAAGATTATTCTGGTGCATCATCTTTGCCAAGACCGGAGACTGACTCGGATCTCAAGCTCGGCCCATGTAACCGCCCGTCCGCGTATCTACGCGAATCACCTCACCCTCTTTGATGAACAAAGGAACTTGTATGGTTTTACCGGTTTCGAGTTTCGCCGGCTTCTGCACATTGTTCGCGCTATCGCCGCGGATTCCCTCCGCTGACTCGATAACTTTCAGCGTCACCGAGGAGGGTAGTTCGACCTCCACTGCTTTTCCCTCCGCATACAGGACATCGACCGCCAAATTTTCCGTCAGATAAAACGCGGACTCGTTAATTAGCTCTGTTGAAAAGGTCTCAGTTTCGTAGGTCTCGGGATCCATGAACACATATCCGTCCTGGTCCTTGTAGCTGAACTCCAGCTTTCGCCGATTCACGTCGACTAACTCGACGGTTTCGGTCGAGCTGAAACGAACGTTGCTGGATTTACCCGTGCGAATGCTTCTGAGAGTCGCCTGGACGAAGGCTCGAAGGTTGCCGGGGGTGCGATGTTGGACATCTAGTACGACGGCGACATCCCCGTGATAACGGACGGCCATCCCTTTCCTTAGGTCATTTGCTGCTGCCATAGATGGAAAAGTATCAAACAGTAAGGCCTCGCTGCTCAGTGAAAGCAGGCAGGCATGGAGATACATCGGATAAAATAGGTGACAATCATTACAGAAGCTTCATTTTCGTCAAATCCTGAGAATCGACGATTCCCACTGGCTCATTATTCTCATTGACCACGATCAAGTCATCGATTCGATGCTGGTCCATGATGTTTAAAACTTCGACGGCAAGCTTCTGGGCCTGGATAGTAATCGGATGCCGGACCATGTGCCTTTCGACGGGATCGGAGACCATGCCAGGGTTTTTCTCGAAGGCCCGAACAAAATCCCCGTGCGTAAAGATACCCGCCAGTTTTCCGGACGGACCAACGATCACCGCGACGCCGGCCCGATGCTCATTCATAGAATGAAGGACGGCTAGAACATCTGTTTGCGGCGAGACCGTCGGCATCCTTGCTTCGCCGCGCATGATATCGCAAACTCGCTGCAATAGCACGCGCCCCAACCGGCCCCCCGGGTGAAACTTAAGGAAGTCTTGCTCATCAAATCCGCGCACTTCAAGAAGCACCATAGCTAGAGCATCGCCAAGGGCCAGCATGACAGTCGTGCTCGAAGTGGGCGCCAAGTTGAGAGGACAGGCTTCTTTTTCAACTGAACAGTTGAGAATGACTTCGCTGTGTTTGGACAAAGTTGATCCGAGGTCGCCGGTCATGCAGATCAGTCGAACGTCGAAGCGTTTCAATGCAGGAAGGATGTTCAACAGCTCTGCGGTCTCACCGCTGTAGCTGATAGCGATTACCACATCGCCTGTCGCAACTATTCCGAGGTCGCCGTGAAGCGCATTGACCGGATTCAGGACAAACGCGGGTGAACCAGTACTTGTCAGGGTCGCGGCAATTTTTTCGCCGATCTGGCCGGATTTACCCACGCCGATAACGATGATCTTTCGACCGGATTCAACGACCTGAAGCATGAGTCGTACGGCCCGCTCGAACTGCTCGTCAAGACGGTCTGCCAGCCGCTGTAGTTCGCCGATCTCAATCTGTAATACTCGGCGTGCTTTCTGAAGATAATCCATCGTAAATTCAAAACAGAAGTGTACAGCCGGCGAGAGAGGATGCCAAGGGGTCAGTAGCCGGTAGCCAGTAGCCAGTAGCGAGGGAGCCGAGGATTCAAGGAGCTGTCGTGCCAGCAGGGGCGCTGCTTTCCTGATTTAGCCAAGGAGCCCGGTCAATACCCTCAGGTTCTCCACATCTTCCTTGAGATCCTCTTTTTTAGGAGTTTCGAGAACCTTAGGAATCGCTCCAAATTCTCTCGACCGCATGATCTCTGAAAACGGCGCCAACCCGATTTTACCCTTACCAATATGTTCATGACGGTCTACGCGCGATCCGAGGCCGGTCTTGGAATCGTTGAGGTGCCAGGCTGCAAGGCGTTCGCGTCCGATAATTCGATCGAACATTCGGATGGTGGCCCAAAAACCTTTTGGGGTAGAAATGTCGAAGCCGGCCTCGAATAGATGGGCCGTATCCAGACAAGTCGCCAGCCGTTCCGAAAATTTCGAGCGCTCAATAATCTTGGCCAGATGCTCGAATGTATGACCGAGACAAGTTCCTTGGCCGGCGGTGATTTCGAGAGCGATCCGGCATTTACCACCAGGCAGCGACGCGAAACTTGCGTCCAGGGAAGAAACAATCCTGTTTAAACCGGCTTCCTCGCCATCGCCCATGTGCGCCCCGGGATGCAGCACTAGAAATGGGAGCTCGAGCTGATCCGCCCGGACGAGTTCCTCGCCAAGAGCGCGGACTGATTTGTCCAAAAACTCCGGATTCTTCGCCGCCGGATTAATCAGGTAGCTGGCATGTCCAAAGACCATCCTGGGACGATCCGGATATTGGTGGTAGGCGGTCAGATCGGCTGCAGTAAATGGTTTGGCGAACCACTGCATGTTGTTCTTGACGAAGATCTGGATCGCGGTGCAACCGATCGACCAACCACGCTCGAGCGCCTTGGACGGTCCGCCGGAGATCGACATGTGCGCTCCGAGAAAAGGCGAAGGTCGCTTCTTCGCTTCAGGCTTGGCGCTCGTTCTGGGTCCGGGCTTGCGAGGCATACTCTTCGGGACCTTTAGGGTTTACCGCCGTGCCGGTGAAATCAATTGCCAGATCGGATCTTGGATGGTGCCAAACCCGCGAACGCGTAAAGTGTCGCCTTCGACGTTTCCGGTGAAATCGAGCAGTTCTGCGGGAAACCAGAGGGAACCGGTGAGATGAATAGCGTGAAAACCGGAAATAAGCCGGAAAGAAATCCATCGCATGGACTCGGGATTCAACCGGAAGGTGAGATTCAGGTCGACCGGCTCACGAAACCCGAGAGGCTCGAGGCGGGTTAATAAAGGTCCGAAAAGCTTTGATCCGCTCATCTTCGCTGCGAACACACTGACAGTTCCGTTGACCGCCAGATTGCTTGAGTCAGTCCCGACCACAGAGAAATCCCCTGAACCCTGATCGAAAGGGATTTCCCATCCTCCGAAGTGATACGTAAATCGGTTCGGAGCGTCGATCCTGACACGAAGATCATTCGACCCGCTTTTGGACTGAAGGGTCCCGCTGGCATGAACGGTAGGAGAATCAGTGAAGCGAAATGGTTGCAGGAGTCGGCCCAACGAAGGATCGATCCAAACCGCGACCACACCCGGGTTCAGATTCGCCTCGACATTCTCGATGGTCAACTGATCCCGGCCAAAATCGTAGTTGAAACTGCCCGTCCCAATTCCTTCATCCCTGATCACTCGGATCTGATCACACTGAAGGGCATTGTTTTCCAGATGAAAACTTGCTGCAGCAGAGTTGAGGAGCGCATTGCGAAATTTCGTTTTTCCTAACCAGAGCTGTCCGGTGCCCGACACCTTGGCGAATTCCGGGCTGGTACCTGAAATCGAACCCTGGATCACCGGTGGCGTCTGAAACTCCCAATCGGCCAGGGCCCGTTGAACTTTTGGCACGCAGAGGGGCAGCACCTCCGTCGGATTCAACGCCGAGTTAACGCGCAGGCGAAAGTTGCCGGGAAGACTCAGCACGTCCCCGGAAAGTGTTCCAGACCGATGCGTGACCTGCGCGTCGGAGATCATCCAGGAATCCCCGGACTTGGAAAACTCGGCCTTCATGCTTTGAAACTTCACACCCCGAAAGGAGAATTGATCGAAATTCAGCTTGCCGAGAAAACGCAAATGTCCATCCGGCCGTGATACCCCGCTCAATTCGACTTCCGGTGGATCTTCGAATTTCAGCTCTTTTGTCCAAGGAAATCTGGGATCGTCAGCGAGCAGTCCAGTCAGATCCAATCCGCTGCGAATCTGAAAGTTTTTCTCGCCCGTCCCAAGATTCCAGTTCCCGATGGCGAATAATTCCCCGTGCGCATCGCGGACGAAAAGTTTCTGGAGGTCGAACCTCTGGTTCTCGAGCGAGAATTGGCAGTCCAGATTTCGGAGCTGATAGTTCATTCTGGTCAGAGTGTCAGCGAATAAACGCCCACCCTGCAGCCGAAGAGATAAAGGGTGGGCGAGATCCACTTGAAATGTGAAATCAAGTTGGGGCGGTTCCTCCGAGAAGCGGAGTTTTTCTACCTCCTTGATCAAAAGTCGGAGAAAGGTCTCTTGAGGCTTCTGACCGGAAAGAGGAGCGGGCTCAGGAGTTTGAACGAGCGTGAAATCTGCCGGATTAATCAGGGTGCCCGAGGCTTGCAGGTGAATACCGAAGACAACACCCGAAGCCTGGCGCACTTCTATGCGCCCTGGGAAAAAATAGATTCTGGAGTGAATTCCCGTCACTCGTATCCGTCCCGCCTTGGGGTACGACGGATCGACAGGTATGGAGATTTCCGCCTCGTGCAAATCGACTGCGTTGAGCGCCGGTTCTTGCTGGAACAAATTTGCGTAATTGATGTCCAGGGAGAGATCGCTGATTTGGGCGAGGACCCTTGGTCGGCGATCGCGGTCGTAGATCTCCAGATCTTTTGCCACCAGCCCACGGAACGGGTCTAAGGTCAGTCGACGGACGCGGATTTCCAGACCAAATCGGTGGAATTCCTTCGTTAAAAGCGCCCGCCAGTGTCCGCCGAATCCAATATGGTAGAAGTAGTAGGCTGCCCAAGAAATAATGAGAGTGAGCAAGAACAAGGTCAGCCACTTGAAGACTTGGATTGGGCGAATCGGCATCAGACTGGGCGTAGGCGCATGCTATCTTTAATCGGAAATTGCCAATCAGCAATCTCTGGAGTCGAAAATTAACGATTGTTCTTCTAAAGCGGCACGGCTCGTGCTACGTAAGTAGTTCCGATGATTCAACCGAACTGTCGGGCAAGATTTACCGGGGAAGATTTCAATTTTGTTGTTCGCACATTAGCGAAAAGCCCGGGCAACGAGGTGAGTTTGGTCGATTTGCTGACCGATATCGACGTCAGAGACCAGATTCTTGATCACGACGAGCTCGTTCGAGCTGTGCTTGAAAAGCCGGGCAACCTGACCATTTCACCGCAGTTTTACTTTTACATTTTGGCTCGGCTTGTTTTGAAGCGCTCGGGCATAGATGACCGCACGCTGACGGATTATGTGGCCGCACTTTTGGAGAAATTCTCTCAAATTCGCCAAATGCGTGCGCCGGTCCAAAATCTCGAAACGTGCTATCTCTCTGACCTTTTACTCGCGCTGAAGACTGCTTCGCCCTACGAGACATTTCTGATCAGGGCCCATGTTGGCAATTACTCCCTCTTCATAAGCGGCATTTTCTACGAAAACGTCGAGAGCCGCAGTCAACGGGGTGCCCCAAGTTGCTCATTCTACGAGGACATGGGTCGGGCGAATTTTCGTGCGGTGGCAAGCCACGATGTCGCGCGCAGATACGAGTTGAGTGAACTTTTCAAAAATCTAGCAAACCATTTTCATGAGTGCCGTCTCGCGCTGAATCGCCTGGCGGACGAGTTTGTCGACCTTGGTGATAACAGTTTTATACCGACTTTTATATGAACAAGACACTTTTTAGTGAAGTCCAGCGGCTCTTTGAGCGAACTTACGCGTCGGTTGGAATCAATCTTGAAGAATGCATAATTGATCGGGCTCGTTGCTCGCAGCTAACCGCCTTAGCCGGAGCGTCCGCTCGCGAATTGAGCGAACTGGCCCGGACCTTTTTGCGAACGACGGACGACCGTCTGTATGTGGGAATCTACTATTCCAACTGGCTGATTGAACAACTCGAAAAGCATGACCCGCGCAGCGGATTGTCAAGCAGCAATATCCAATCGCTGATCATGTTTGTGGAAGAGATCAACCATGCGCTTCACGCCGCACTGCAATTCAAGGCGGGCTTGCGCCGGATTGATAGCGAGGATTTTGCTCGCAATCTGGAACTGCAGGGGTCGGTCGATACGTATCTGGTCCTTTTGCTTTTCGTAGCGTTTTTTCGCAAGACGCAACGGGTCTCGCGAACGGATCGCCGATGGCTTCGGTTTCATTTGTTTGAATCCCGTTCACCTGACGGCTTCCGAGACGAAAATCTACGAGCGCGTTACCTGGAAACAGGCGAACTCGCCTCGTCTTACACCCATTACCTGGATACGTTGAACGGCGCGCGTCGTCTCGAAGAGATTCGAAATTTCCACGCGCTCACCTACGATGCGAAGAAACAACACATTTTAGCCTTGATGAATCGACCGCGTTCGTCCGAATAGCCGTAGTGTTATCGGCGTCAGAAGTGATCGCAACGCTCCAGCATTCGCTACTCGCTATCGCATTAACGGCGGTGGTCGAGGTGGCAGTTATCGCGCGCATCCTGCTTCGGCCCCACCGGGACCCTTCCTCTCGAATCGCCTGGGTGGTGGTGGTTGGCGTGCTTCCGCTGGTGGGCATTTTCGCCTATCTGCTCCTCGGCGAGGTGAACATCGGCCGTCGCCGTGTGCGGAGGTTGCACGCCATCCTCAAGCGCATGCCGCCGGTCCCCTCTCAAAACGCCGGGGCGGACTTCGGCGCAGCCATCCCCGAGCATCACCGGCATCTCTTTCAGCTCGGCCACTCGATCAGCGGCTTCCATCCGGTCAGCGGCAACGCAGCGCACCTTCTGCCGAACTCCAACGCGACGATTGACGCGATGGTGGCCGACATCGATTCCGCGACGGATCACGTCCATGTGCTGTTCTACATTTGGCTGCCGGACCACAATGGCATCAAGATCGTCGAGGCCTTGAAGCGCGCGGCTGTCCGGGGCGTGATCTGCCGGGCGATGGCCGATGACCTGGGCTCGCGCACAATCATCCGTTCCGAACATTGGCAGGCGATGCGCGCGGCAGGTGTCCGCGTGGCCGCGGGCCTGCCGATCGGCAACCCTCTGTTGCGGCCGTTCGAGGGCCGCATCGACCTCCGGAACCATCGCAAGATCGTGGTCATCGATGATCGTATCACCTATTGCGGTAGCCAGAACTGTGCCGATCCCGAGTTTCGCGTGAAGGCGAAGTACGCACCGTGGGTGGACGCGGTGATGCGATTTGAGGGTCCCATTGCACGCCAGAACCAGTTCCTGTTCGCCAGTGACTGGATGACGTATGTGGATGAGAATCTTGACGAACTTCTGAGCAAACCCCTCCCTTTACCTGTTCGCGGAGGCGCATCCGCGCAGGTGATTGGCACCGGCCCGACCATGCGCTACTCGGCGATGCCCGAAATGTTCGAATCCCTGATGTTCGCGGCGCGACGGGAGATCGTCATCACCACTCCTTACTACGTTCCCGACGAGTCTCTGCACAATGCGCTGTGCACGACGGCCTACCGGGGCGTGGACACGACAATCGTCTTCCCCGCCAGGAACGATTCGTGGATCGTCGGAGCGGCCAGTCGCAGCTACTATGCGGACCTGCTTACCGCGGGGGTGAAGATTTACGAGTATGAGGGGGGACTGCTGCACACCAAATCGCTGACGCTGGATGGCGAGCTCACCTTGATCGGCTCGGCGAACATGGATCGCCGCAGTTTCGAGCTCAACTACGAGAACAACATCCTGTTCCACGACCCCTCACTCACCGGCGTTGTTCGAGAACGCCAGCAGGATTATATCGCGCGGTCGAATCGGATCACTAAGGATGCGGTGGCGGCCTGGCCGATCTCACGTCGGCTGTGGAACAACTTTATTGCTACGCTTGGCCCCGTGCTGTGACTTTTCCGAAGTAGTCGAGTAGCCAAGTAGTCAAGTAGCCAAGTAGTCGAGTAGCCACCGGCTGATCCCGATTCTGGCGCGATTTTCGCGATGATCTCGCAGGGAGGGGGTCGCCGAAGCGCCCGGCTTCGCTCGGTTTCACCTCCAATCGTACGATCGTACTCGTACTCGAATTGTCTTCGCACTCGATTTTTCTTTCTGCCGTTGGCTCTCCGAAACGTAACCCAAATTTCTCTGCTAAGGATATCAAGCGCGAAGCCTTGGCTAGGGCCAGAGAATTTCCCTCGATGCGGTTTGACGCGCACCCCTTCTTTCAACTACAACGCGAAGCGTCATGAAGATCTGGATCAACCGAGCGGGTCAAAATCTTGGGACTTTCACTTTGGAAGAGGTTCAGCGGGGTCTGAATCAGGGCCAGTTCGTCCCCGGGGATCTTGGTTGGCAGGAAGGAATGGAAACCTGGAAACCGCTTGCTGAGTTTCCTGGCTTGCAAATGCCGCAGCCTCAGCTTGAAACGTCGTCACTCGCTCCCGCGCTTCAAACCTCCCCTGATGTCCCACCACCTCTGGCGGGAAAGACATTGGCGACCATTGAGGGGGAAGAGGATGGCCCGGCATGGGAACGACGGCAGCAACTGGGATTGTTTAAAGCGCTGATCCAGACGTGGAAGGAGATACTCTTTAGCCCGAATGTCAGCTTCGCCCGGATGAAGACAAGTGGCGGGTTCATAACGCCATTTCTATTCAACCTCACCATGGTCATAATCTGGGCGTTTTTCACCGTGATTTACCGGCTGCTTCTGTCCGGGATGTTTGCCGCAGCCGGATCGATGCGCAACGACTCGAGTTCCATGATGGGTCTTGGCTCAGGAACGTCCGCGCTTGTGGTCATCGGGATTATAGTGGTCGGAATTCCGATGATGGTTGCCCTCAGCTTCCTTAACGCCGGCATTACGCATCTGTGCCTTGCGCTGTTGAAAGGAACGTCCAAAAATTACGAAGCGACTTATCGAGTGATGTGTTATTCCTACAGCGCTTGGATTTTCGCCCTGGTGCCGTGCGCTGGTGGAATTGTCGCGGGCATTTGGGCGCTGGTGTCTTCAATCATCGGACTTTCGAAAGTCCATAAAACTGAAACTTGGCGAGCTGCCGCCGGAGTTCTGCTCCCGCTCTTTATCTGCGGCGGGTTAGTGGTGGCGTTATACGCGGCGATTTTCGCAGCGATCTACTCTTCCTATCACAATGCAAATACTTAGCGCGAAAATCTCACGAGCCAAAGCGCCCATGAGATTTTCGCACTCGAGGCTGGGAATTTACCTTAGACCGTTGGCTCCGAAGGAGACCGATTTCGAGTTCCTTTTTCTGGTCGTATCGTCCGTCGCGGCGGCAAGTTGTTTTTTCTGGCTGGCAGTGGGATTGCCCTGGCCAGGATGCTGGTTTCGTCGGTTGACTGGACTGCCCTGCCCGACCTGTGGAGCAACCCGAACCGCGTTATCGTTGGCACACGGGAATTATCCAGAGGCGTTGCGGCAAAACCCGCTGATTTTTGTTTGCTATGTCGGAGTCATTCTCCTGAACCTCTATTGCGTCGGCGTTTTGCTTTTCCAATTTCCGAGGTTGCGGTTAACCGGCCTGCCATTCCAATGCAAACGTTGTTTGTCTGTGCTCGCAGTCGCCGCCTTGGCGCTGAACTGGGGCTACCTTCTCCTTAGGGGCCACTGAAGGCAGTGCCCGAGTCACGGCAAAAGAGGGGCTGACGCCGTTTTGTTCAGCGCAGAATAAATCGATCCCTTCGAGACCATGGCGCCGCATCGTCTCCAGCGCCAGGTCCGGACGATTGCAGTCGCGGCTTAAATGACCGAGGACAACGCGCTGAAGTTGGTCTCCTGCAATCTCTGCCACCAATTTTGCCGCGGCTTCATTTGATAGATGGCCGTGCCTGGATAATATCCGCTGTTTCACCGACCAGGGTCGTTTGGTATCCTCCTGCAGCATCCGCTCATCATGGTTGGTCTCGATAACCAGCGTGTGCACTCGCCGAATTCGCTCCAACGCGAGCTTTGGTGCATAGCCAAGGTCGGTTAAGAGGCCGATGGAGCCCGTATCCGCCGTGAAAACGAACGCTGTCGGATCAACTGCGTCGTGCGGCACATAAAAAGTCTGTATCTCGATGTCCTTTATTGAAAAAGCGCCGCCGGTCATAAACAGGTTCCACTTTGGGAACTCGGCCAGGAATCCTCGGCGCAACGTTTCCGCGGTCAGCGGATTCGCGTAGACTGGAATCTCGAAGCGGCGACAGAAGACTGCCAGGCCGGCAATATGATCACTGTGCTCGTGCGTAATCACAATACCGTCCAAAGACTCCGGACGAACGCCTATTGTTTCAAGGCGCTGCGAGATCTGGCGAGCGCTGAATCCGGCGTCAACGAGCAACCGGCACTGGTCGGTGGCGATGAACGAACAGTTGCCTGCACTGCCGCTGCCAAGAACCGTCAAACTGAGCACGCGCCTACTAAAGCGCAGTGCCACTCGGATGCCAATCATATTAGCCTGCATCGCTCACAAAATCCCTAAAGCCTGGTGAGCGATTCAGGCGGTGCGATCGTCGCGGGTTAGACGGCGAAAAGATGACTCAGCAACTATACCAGAACTGCTGAGTGCGATTTTCACTAGCTCATTCCGACCTCGACCGGGAAAAATAGCGAAAATTGCTGTTGCACGCAGCTGTAATGACGAGAAGATCTCGACGAAATTGATGACGCTTAGCAAACGCCGACACCAAAACACCAACAAGCCGATACGTCTCCCCTCTGACCCTGGCTAATATTTCTTCCCTGACCCCCCCAATATGAATCGCTACGTAACTTATCTCTTCATGGGCGCGCCCGGCAGTGGCAAAGGTACTCAAGGTAAAGTGCTGGGAACGGTCCCGCGATTCTTTCATTGCGCTTGCGGGGAAGTGTTTCGCTCCCTCGATTTGCGAACACGTCTGGGACAAAAATTTATCGAGTATTCCAGCAAAGGGTTGCTTGTACCGGACGATATGACCGTGGAACTCTGGCGGACGAAGATCGAAGCACAGGTCCTCGAGGCAGAATTTAAGCCGGATATCGACGCGCTGGTGCTGGATGGTATTCCCAGAAACGTTAGTCAGGCCAAACTCATGGAGGATTTGATTGATGTGAGGCGGGTATTTCACCTCTCATGTCCCGATCGGGACGAACTGGTCCGTCGCTTACGAAAACGCGCCATCAAAGACAACCGGTTCGATGACGCCAGTGAAGAGGTTATCCGGAAGCGGTTAGCCACTTTTGAGGAGGAAACCATACCCGTACTGAATTTTTATTCGACGCTGGTGACTGAGGTCGATGCTCTGCAACCGCCGGTGAAGGTGCTCAAGGATATCCTTGGCGTGATCTGGAATACGCGCGACGAAGTAATGGCGTTTAACGCTTGACGGAGGGAAACGAGGAGAATTTGAACAGAAGGCAGCAACGGAAGCAAAGATTTGGGTAGAGAGTTTGCGGGGCCGGTGTTCGTTCGGGAGGTGCGATTTGGCAGCGATGGGAGGCCGGTCGGAGTCACGGAAGGAAACGAAGAGAATTCTGAACAGAAGCAGCAACGGAAGCAAAGATTTGGGTAGAGAATTTTGTTGGCCCGATGTTCGTTCGGGAGGCGCGATTTGGCAGTGATGGGACTCGAGGGATTGGCGGTTTCATTCGATGAGCAATAAGCCTCGGGTCGTATTCATTGGTAGCGGCGAGATTGGGCTCCCGACCTTGGAATGGCTCGCGAACGCTCCGGCGGTAAATCTCGTGGCCGTCGTGACGCAGCCTGACAAACCGGTAGGTCGCTCACAGGCATTGACCCCGCCGGCGCCAAAAAAAAGGGCGGTCACACTCAATTTGCCTGTCCTGCAGCCCCCCAAAATACGGCGAACCGAAGAACTCGACCGGATAGAAAGGCTTTCGCCGGACCTGATCGTGGTCATGGCTTACGGTCAGATTTTGCCAAAAGCGCTTCTGGAAATGCCAACGCTGGCTTGTCTCAATCTGCACGCTTCGATCTTGCCCAGGCACCGAGGTGCGGCACCTATCCAGGCTGCGATCCTGGCGGGCGACCGATTGACCGGGTTGACCGTAATGTACATGTCAGAGGGATTGGATACCGGCGACATCTTGCTAAGCAAGTCAATCAGCATCGGCCGCCGCGAAACTGCCGGGTCACTACACGATCGGTTGGCAACCCTTGGACCCGCGGCACTTGCATCAGCGTTGGACCTCATCATGTCAGAGGAAGTGTCCAGGATACCGCAGGACGAGTCACAGGCGACTTATGCTCCCAAACTCCAGAGCGAGTCGGGAAAAATAGACTGGTCCCAAGACTGCTGGTACCTGGACCGGTTCGTGCGAGCAATGGCCCCCTGGCCGGGCGCCTTTACGCTGGTACACACCCCCGATGACAAAATACGGAAGCTCAAGATCCATCGGGCTTTGCCGATTCATCGTTTCGCTGACCAACCAGGTGTCGTAACCCGGATGGGAAGTCGAGGCATCATGGTGGCCTGTGGAAATGGGGAACTCTTATTGCTCGAGGTTCAGCTTGAAGGGAAGCGCAGGATGACGGCAACGGAATTTGAGCACGGGTTTGCCTTGCCGGTTGGGACTGAGTTGGGAAAGCCGGCATCTCGCCTATAGGTCGATTGATTTAAGGTTGAGTGGCGCTGCTTTGCTTCGGCAGTTCGGCTTGCTCGATCTCCGACCTCATCGACACAGAAACGGTTTGACCGATTCGAAGAGGGACAGGCGGGGCGCCCAAGGGCTCGATCCGGACCGCGAATCGTTGCGGAAGACGAACCCAATCGACTGTCTGGCTGATCGCGGGCAACAAGTCTGTTGCAACGCTGCCAGAACCGTCCTGAACGTAGACACCCCAGCCAACGCTTCGGACCACGCCCTGAAAGGGTTGACTATGGTAACCCATGAGCGCCATGTCGGCTTTCTGTCCGATTGCGATATGAGGTAATTGAGTCTCTTTGAAATAAGCAGCGATCCAAAACGAACTCCGATCAACCAGCGCCATCAACTGATTTCCGGCGTTGACGTAAGTGCCCTCGCTCGTATTCATGTTCGTGACGTATCCGCTCACGGGCGCGAAGACTTTTGTGTAGCCGAGGTTTAGCCTCGCTGTCTCCAGGTTTGCTCTTGCGGAGATCAACTGAGCCTGGGCAGCAGCGAAATTGTCTTGAGCATTCTGGTAGTCCTGTTGCGCAACCACATGTTTACTATACAGGTCAATCTCTCGATCGAGATTTTGTTGCGCCTGTTTCAAGTTCGCTTCAGAGTTCAGAACCTGGCCGGAGGCGACCTTTAGCTGAGCCTCAAAATCGGCAGGATCGATCTCAAACAGCAAATCCCCGGCTTTCACCTCTTGGTTGTCGCGGACTAGGACGTGAATAATCGGGCCGGAAACGCGCGGGGCGATTCCAACAATATTCGCGCGAACTTGGGAGTCCCTGGTCCACGGATTTTGCACGTACCGCTGGTAAAGAGACCACGCGGCCCAGGCGGCCAGGCAAACGACAACGAAGGTAATCAAAAAATTTAAAAGCCTCGCCTTCATGGTAAGAAGAACAATCCGATGAGGCTGCTGAAGAGAACGACCAAAGCGACAAAAAACAAGGGTAAATGCCAGACATGGCGCGAAAGGCCCGTGTGTTCCATGATCGCGATGACCAACCACGCCACCAGGAAGCCTGACGTTGCGACCACGAAAATCCATGGAAAGAGCAGGTCGACAAACCTGAACTCCGGCCGATTCATTCCTTCAAAAACGGTCATTAAACAAACCTCGATCCGGAAGCTAGCAGAATTCCTGGAACGCCTCAACGGCTGCTCACACTGGATGCGGCTCAGCCAGGGGCGCAGCTGCAGGTCGCCGTTGCCGCAAACGATCCAGATAGAGGTAAATGATCGGGGTGGTGTACAGCGTCAATAATTGCGATACAGCCAGACCGCCGATGATGGCCACTCCGAGCGGTTGGCGGATCTCTGAACCATCTCCATGGCCGATAGCAAGCGGAATGGCACCAAACATCGCGGCCAAAGTGGTCATCATGATGGGGCGAAAGCGAACGACACAGGCCTGGTAAATTGCATCGGCTGGGGAGAGATTGTCGTCCCGCTCAGCTTCCAGAGCGAAGTCGACCATCATGATAGCGTTTTTCTTCACGATGCCGATCAGGAGGATGATTCCGATGATGGAGACGATCGAAAGATCGACTTTGCAGATAAGGAGTGCAAGCAAGGCTCCCAATCCCGCCGAGGGAAGAGTCGAAAGGATAGTGATCGGATGAATGTAACTTTCGTAAAGCACTCCAAGCACGATGTAGACCGCGATAATGGCGGTCAGAATCAGCACCGGTTCCGATGAGAGAGAATCCTGGAAGACCTGAGCCGTTCCCTGGAAGCTGCCTCGAATCGTATCAGGCATATGGATCTCCCGAGCTGCTTTCTCGATTATTTCTGTCGCCTCCTGAAGGGAGGTACCCGGATCTAAGTTAAACGAGAAGGTGACTGCTGGAAATTGGCCTTGGTGATTGATCGCGGTCGGAGTGTAGGAAGTTTGAAAATGGGCGATGGCGCTCAACGGAACTTGAACGCCGGTTGAACCAGATACGTATATTTTGTCAAGGGCGGTAGGATCCGCCAGATATTGCGTTGAGGCTTCCAGAATGACATGGAACTGATCCCGATCATTGTAGACGACCGAAACGGCCCGTTGACCGAAGGCACTATAGAGCGCGCTGTCGACCTGCTGGGCCTGAATTCCGAGTTGAGATGCCTTAACCCGGTCCACCACGACGTTTGACTGTAACCCGCGTTGCTGCTGATCGGTCGTCAAATCCTTCAACTTCGCGTTCTTTTGCAGCATCGCCAGCAGCTTGGGAACGTAGGTATTCAGATCGTCCTGGCTCGGACTTACCAGCGAATAAATGTATTGGCCCTTTGAGGCTCGGCCGCCGATCCGGATATCCTGCGAAGCCTGCAAGAAAACGCCGATTCCCGGTATCCTGGCCGTTTTGCCGCGTATCCTGGCGACTACCTCCGTTGCGTTTAAATCTCTTTCCCGGCGTGGCTTTAGCGTAATGAACATTCGGCCGGTGTTTCCGCTGCCGCCGCCTCCACTACCCACGGCGGAAGTGACAGAAGCAACGGCTGGGTCACGTTTTACGATTTCGGTGACCAGATTCTGCTTTTCGACCATCGCGTTGAAAGAGATATCCTGTGCTGCTTCGGTAATCCCCATGATCAAGCCGGTGTCCTGCTGAGGGAAGAATCCTTTCGGCACGACATTGTATAGCCAGACCGTAAGGCAGATGGTGGTCGCGGTAACCAAGAGCATCAGAAACGAATGCCGCAATACCCAGCGCAACGATCTTGAATAGATTCCGAGCATCCCGGTAAACACGGTTTCCGTAGCCCGGTAGAACCAACCGCGAGTTTGCTCTGGTTTCTCCTCGCGCAACAAACGGGAACAGAGCATCGGAGCTAAAGTCAGCGCCACCACCGCCGAAACCAGGATCGCTACACTCAAAGTGACGGAAAACTCGTGGAATTGCCGTCCGATGATTCCGCCCATGAAGAGCAGCGGAATGAACACCGCGACCAGCGAGATACTAATTGAGACCACGGTGAAGCCAATCTGGCGTGAACCTCTGAGAGTGGCCTCGAGCGGTGTCAGACCCTGCTCCAGGTGGCGAACAATGTTTTCGATCACGACGATGGCGTCGTCGACCACGAAGCCAACGGAGATCGTCAACGCCATCAGTGAGATGTTGTCGAGGCTGAATTTCAGGAGATACATCACCGCGAAGGTACCGGCCAGGGAAAGGGGGACCGTGACGCACGCGATGAAAGTCGTGGAGATGCGGCGCAGAAACACAAAGCAGACCATGACGACCAGCGCAATGCTGATGAGCAAAGAAGTCTGCACGTCGGCAACCGAGGCCCGAATCGTGGTTGTGCGATCGCTCTGAATCTCAACATGGATGGCCGGCGGCAACCATCGCTGCAATTGTGGAAGAATGGCTTTGATGCGGTCAACCGTTTCAATCACGTTCGCGTCGGCCTGCTTGCGAACGAACATCACGACTGCTCGCTTGGAGTTAAACCAGGCAGCCTGCAGCCTGTCTTCCGTTGCGTCGATCGCGCGCCCGACCGCACTCAACGGAATGGGAATACCATTTTTCTCGCCGATGATCAGATTCTTGTAGTCATTGGCGGTGAACAATTGATCGCTCGCATTCATCGTGAAGCTGATGCGATCCCCGTCGATCGATCCTTTGGGTTCATCCTTGTTCTGACCTTGCAGAACGGTCCGAACGTTATCGATGCTCAGCCCCATCGAAGCCAGGGCCGCAGGATCGACCTGAATGCGCACCGCCGACTTGGCTCCGCCGCCCACATCGACCTCGCTTACTCCGGGAATCTGCGACATCGCGGGGACCATCAGCTCTTCAGCTTGATTGTAAATTTGCGAGAGCGGTACCGTGTCCGACGTTAAGGCGAGGATCAGGATCGGAGTATCGTTCGGGTTGGCCTTCCGATAGCTCGGAGGGCTAGGGAGGCCCGGTGGCAGTTCGCTCGAGGCCGCATTAATGGCTGCTTGAACATCGCGTGCAGCTCCATTGATGTCCCGGCCAAGGTCGAATTGAAGGGTGATGCGAGTGCCATTCAGTTGACTCACGGAGGTGATCTCGTTCACCCCCGCGATATTGGCGAATCTTCGTTCCAGCGGTGCGGCCAGGGAGGTCGCGGCGGTTGCCGGATCTACGCCCGAGTAGTTGGCGCTCACGTTGATCGTCGGGAAATCAACTTGCGGCAGAGGCGCCACCGGCAAAAACCGGTAGGCAACCAGCCCGGCGAGCAGCAAACCAACTGCCAGCAGCGAAGTCGCGATCGGGCGGCGAATGAATGGTTCAGATATATTCATTCTTGGCAGCCCTCCTGATTCATGATTTTCAACTTCAGCCTCAGTGCGTCATTACTGGCTCGAGCTTCTCCGGCTTCGCCGCTGGCTTCTTGCCTCGCCCACTGAGGAACTTTCCAATCTTATCCATGTAAAGATAAATGACTGGCGTTGTATAAAGGGTCAGAATCTGAGAGACGAGCAGACCGCCGACAATCGTAATCCCAAGCGGTTTGCGCAGCTCTGATCCAGTGCCCTCCTGGATAGCGAGCGGAAGGGCGCCCAGAAGAGCGGCCATGGTGGTCATCATGATCGGGCGAAAGCGGAGCAAACAGGCCTGGTAGATCGATTCCTCCGGAGTCTTGCCCTCTTCACGCTCAGCATCGAGCGCAAAGTCAATCATCATTATTGCGTTCTTCTTGACGATCCCAATCAGCAGAATGATTCCGATCAAGGCGATGAGCGAAAAATCCATTTGGAACAGAAAGAGCGCCAGGAGTGCCCCGACACCGGCGGAGGGCAAGGTGGAGAGAATAGTAATTGGGTGAATATAGCTCTCGTACAACACACCGAGGACGATATAGATCACGACAATCGCCGCCAGAATCAGGTACGGCTCAGATTGTAACGAGGACTGAAACTCTGCCGCAGTTCCGGAAAAGCTGGTGGCAATGGTGTCTGGCAAACCGATTTCAGCCTTCGCGGCTTCGATGGCCTTCACCGCCTGACCAAGTGAGCTTCCAGGGGCCAGATTGAAAGAAATGGTGATGGCCGGAAACAAATTCTGATGGAGGATTGAGAGAGGCGCCGTTGTTGTTCGCAAGGTGGTGAATGCCGACAATGGCACTTGCGGCCCACCGGTGGTGATGGCGCCGCTGGCGGTAATTGACCCGGGGCTTGACACACTGCTCGCTTGCTGGGAGCCCGCTGCGTTAACATAGATTTTATCTAGAAGATCGGGTGATTTTCTGAATTCCGGGGCGGCTTCCAAAACCACCCAGAACTGGTTCAATTGAGTGAAGATAATAGAGATCTGGCGCTGTCCGAAACTGTCGTACAAAACGTTATCAATCGCGTCAATTTGCACCCCGAGTCTGGAAGCCTTTTCGCGGTCGATATCAATGACGGTTTGGAGACCATTGGTCTGCTGGTCGCTGGCCACGTCGCTTAGTTCGGGAACGCTCTTTAGCCGAGCTAGAAATTTAGGCGTCCACTCGGCTAATTCTGCTGAGCTGCTATCCTCGAGAATGTATTGATACTGGGTGCGACTTACTTTGGTATCCAACTGCAAATCCTGCACGGATTGCATAAAAAGGGAGATTCCCTGGATATCCCTGGTGGCCTTGGACAACCGCGCCATGATCTGGTCGGCACTCGACTTCCGTTCGTCCCGTGGCTTCAAGATAATGTAAAGTCGACCGGTATTGACCGTCGCGTTCACCGTTCCCGCACCGACGAAGGCCGCCACGCTTTGGACATCCGGATCTTTTTCAACGATATCGGACACTTGTCTTTGCCTCTGAAGCATCGCCTTAAAGGAGATATTCTGAGCCGCATCCGTTACTCCGATAATCTCTCCGGTGTCCTGGTTGGGAAGTAACCCTTTTGGTACCACCAGATAGAGGTAAACCGTGGCTAGCAGCGTGGCGATCGCGACCAGCAGGGTGATGAATCGATGGCGTAAGACCCATTTCAACCCGACTTCATAAAAATTGAGCAGGCCTTCGAACGCCTTTTCGCTCCAGCGATAAAGCTTACCCTGCTTGCTGTGGTCAATGGGCTTCAGAAATTTCGCGCACATCATAGGGGTCAGCGTCAGGGAGACGATCGCCGAGACGATGACTGCCACGCTGAGCGTGATGGCAAATTCCCGGAATAGCCGGCCGACGATACCGGTCATGAAAAGAAGCGGGATGAAGACCGCGATGAGCGAAAAACTCAGAGAGATGACGGTAAACCCAATTTGCCGGGAACCCTTCAGAGCAGCCTCTAAAGGCGATTCACCTGCTTCAATGTAACGGAAGATGTTCTCGATCATGACGATCGCATCATCGACGACGAACCCGGTCGAGATGGTGAGCGCCATCAGCGAAAGATTGTTCAGGCTGAATCCCGCAAGGTACATGATCCCGAACGTTCCGATCAGCGAGAGGGGCAAAGCAACACTTGGGATGACAGTCGCCCAGATCCTGCGCAGAAAGAGAAAGATCACCAGGATCACTAAAACCACCGTCAGGATCAGGGTAAATTGAACATCGCGAATCGACGCGCGAATCGTTTCCGTCCGATCCGTCAGGATCGAAACCTTGACCGCCGGCGGGATTGAGGCGGTCAGCTTCGGGAGCAATTGTTTAATGCGGTCAACCGTCTGAATGATGTTGGCACCGGGCTGCCGTTGAATATCGACGAGAACGGCAGGTTTGTTCCCAACCCAGGCCGCGAGTTGTTCATCCTCAACGCTGTCGACGACATTAGCGATATCGCTGAGTTTTACCGGCGCTCCGTTTCGGTAAGCAACGATCAACGGCCGGTAAGAATCCGCAGTGATCAACTGGTCGTTGGAACCGATCATGTAGGATTGGCGAGCGCCGTTGAAGCTTCCCTTGGGCGCATCCACGTTCGCCTGCGTAATAGCATTGCGCAGGTCTTCCGGCCCTAAGCCGAGCGAGGCCAGCGCTGCGGGATTAAACTGGATGCGAACGGCCGGTTTTTGATTCCCTTCGATAGTCACCAAACCAACTCCAGACACCTGACTTAACTTCTGGGCCAGGAGGGTATCGGCAAAATCATTCACTTTGGCGATCGGCAGAGAATCGGAGGTGAGTGAGAGGGTGAGAATCGGCGTGTCGGCCGGGTTGACCTTGCTGTAAGTCGGGAGGTTGGGAAGATCATTGGGCAAATAGCCTCTTGCGACATTGATAGCGGCCTGAACGTCCTGCGCGGCGACGTCGATGTCCCGGTTAAGATCAAACTGCAGCGTAATCGTACTCACTCCGAATGAGCTGGTCGAACTCATGGATGTGAGCCCGCTGATCTGATCGAACTGGGATTCCAGAGGCGTGGTGACGGCGGAGGTCATCACCTCTGGGCTGCCTCCGGGGTAGCGCGTAATTACCTGAATCGTCGGAAAGTCAACCTGAGGCAAAGAGGCGATCGGCAGAAGAAAATAGCCGAGAAGACCGAGCATGATGACACCAGCCATCAAGAGCGAAGTGGAGATCGGCCTCCGGATAAAGGGTTCGGAAATGTTCATAGCTCATTCAGGGCCTGGCCTGTATCGCTGACATATTGCTTAGAGATTGGTCAGCCAGCCGGCTGTCGCGCGCTGTTCTCAACTTACCCCTGGGTTGCCGCGACCGGCGGGGCGCTTCCTTCCGGTTGCTCCGCTGCCTGCGGAGGCCGTCGATGGTGCTCGGGCCCAGTATCCTGGCCGGGAGAATGTTTGCCTTTGGCGGCGCGATCGGGAGCCGGTGTTTCATCGGCCTGGGTGAGCGATCTGCCGTTCCCGGCCTGATTTGGGGTGCTAATTTGCACCGGAGAACCAGGCTGAAGCTTATATTGACCGTCGACGACCACTTGCTCACCTTCGTGCAACCCGCTATCGATCAATGCCTGCCCGCCGTCTATTTGTGCGACCTGCACCGGCCGCATTTCGGCCGTCTTATCCGCGGTGATCACATAAGCGTAGGTGCCATTCGGCCCGCGTTGGATCACAGAAGCAGGCACGATTAACCCATCCTTACGAGTTGCAACCAGCAGTCGGCCATTGACAAATTGGCCCGGCCAAAGCTTTAAGTCCTGGTTTGGGAAGCTGGCTTTCAGCTTCATCGTGCCCGTCGTCGTGTCGATCTGATTATCAACGACCGCCAAAGTCCCTTCGTCGAGCGACTTCGTCATGGCGCTGTCGAGGGCCGTCACCTTCAGAGGGCCCTTGGCAAATGCCTGATTAACGTCTACTAGATCCCTCTGTGGCAGGGTGAAGATGACCGAGATCGGCTTCAGTTGAGTGACGACGACCAGCGTCGATGCCGGGGTGACATAATTTCCCTGGTCGACCTGGCGAATACCGCATCGGCCGTCAAAAGGTGCCGTTATTTGGGTGTAGCTGAACTGTGTTTGTGCGCTGTCGATGGCCGCCTGATCGACCTTGACGGTCGCGTCCAGCTGATCGACCAGAAACCTTTGCGTATCGTAGCTTTGATGATCCAGGGCGCCTTTCTTGAGTAGATCGGTGTCTCGATCGAGGAGGACCTTGGCATTATTCAGCTGGGCCGTGTCCTGATTCTTTTTGGCAATCGCCCCGTCAAGCTGGGCCTGAAACGGTCGAGGATCGATGACCGCGAGAAGATCACCTTTCTTCACGTCCTGGCCTTCCTGAAATGCGACCGTCGTGAGCGCTCCGCTGATTTGGGGATGGACCGTCGCGGTGTTATAGGCCTGCACCGTACCAATCCCGTCCAGGTATATTGGGACATCGCGCTTTTGCACGATACCGGCGACTACCGGCACAGGACCGCCAGGCCCGCCCCTCTGAGCGTGTCCCCCCTTCGCCTTGGAGGAGGCAGTGGCCTGGTCAGGGGAGGCATTTTGATGACTGAAGTAAAACCATATTCCGCCGACAAAAACGACGCCAACAACAATTAGAAACCATCGGAGTTTTCGCATAGACCCTAGTAGGCTTGAGGGTAGCGCACCGCCTCCAAACCTCTCGCGTTCAGAAAATAGACGACTCTCCGGCGATTCGGTTCAATTCTCAACCGTCTGGCGACCGCTCGTCGTGCGTTGTGCCTACTGATTCGTGCAATCTTCATAACTGTTTTCGGTCATCTGTATTCCGGCTCAGGGCAGCGGACTCTGAATCGTTACTGATGGATCCTGACAGATGCAGCTTCCGTGCCGGGATGGGATGGGACCGTGTCGGCGTGTCGGCGTGTCGGCGTATCGGCCTGTTCGCAAACAAGGAGAATAGCCAAGGGCTTCGTCGAGGTATCTGCTGCGCCGGTTATACGGCCCCGATGTGGCCAAGAGAGCATAGCCCAGGTTGACTTTACCGGTTTACCCAGGGATCCAACGACCCAACGACCAAACGGCTGGGGTTATCCAACGCCTGAAAATCGAGATATCTGAGTTGGTCCGTCAACATTTTTTATAAAATTATTCACCGTTTTATTCACAGGGGGGTCGGGGCGTTTAGGGGGCGAGGACGAGAACGACGACGAGGACGATATTTAGGAACGAGAGCGATCCGCTCGAGTGGAGACGTTTAGACGTTCCTGCGCGTAAGCAAAAAAGCAAAGCGTCCCGCCGCGCCCGGGTAGCGACGAGCAGAGGCTCTCCTCTCTCGCCCTCGTTCCTAAATATCGTCCTCGTCGTCGTTCTCGTTTTCAAGCCGCCGCAGCTAACTAAGAGCGCGTGCAAGCGAAGAAACGAAGAAAACCAGAAAACCGATCCAACGATCCAACCGATCCAACCGATCCAACGAGCGAATGAGCTAGACCTGTTCGGCGGCTACCTGTAGGTCCCCATCCCCGGTGACCTCGTCCCAGTCGTAACCTAGATACAAGGCGAATCCGGCCAGCTCAAGCTCCCACCCGTGACGGCGGTGGCGGTATTGTTGCCAACCCGCCTCCATGTCAACCGGCGGACGTACGCCCGCAGCCCGCAACCGGTGCAAGGTATCCTGGTAACGTTGGCGCCAGCGCGCGGGCTCCTCGAGTGTCGGCACACCCTCGCGGCCCGGTTCGTCTTCGGCGATGGCCGTGCCCCGACCCACCCCTACCACGGCGGCCAACTCGGACAAGACGTGGCGGGCAGTTTCTTCCAGCGTGCGCAGTTCCGGGTGCCGACAAAGTTCCTGGTAGACTTGACCGTCCAGGCAAGCGCGGGTGACCGCGCAGGCCTCCAGCACCAAAAAGAGCATCCGGGGTAAACTCTTGTGCACCTGAGGCGGGTGAAAGTAATGGACGAGCGGGTGCTCGATGTGGCTTTCCAGCAACGCTTGCAGGTCGCGCGCGGCTTCAGCGAAAATGCTTTCAAGTCCGACAAAGCGTTCCCCGGCAAAATGGTGAATTAAGATCCCCGCGACGTCCGCGCCTTGGCGGGCCTGGTGGTAGAAGGAAAGGGCCACGGTGCGGTTCCGCTCCAGGGCGGCGGTGAGAGAGATCAGGTAGGTAACGGCCAAGGAGATAAAGCCGAAGCCGGTGAGGGCTTCACTCAAGGCCAAGAGACGCATCGGGGTGGAGCGCGGGGCGATGTCGCCGTAACCCAAGGTGGTGAAGGTGATACCACTAAAGTAAAGGGCCTCGATGCCTCGCGGGCTTTGGGCTCTCTTATCGACGTTGAAGCCTGCGGGCAAATGCGGCCAGTAAAGCAGCGCGTACCCGAGGATGATTAACGCTACCAGCGTCGCGACAGTCCCCGGCAAGAGCAGCGGGCCGACGTGGTTGAGCAGGCGGTGGCGGCCCGGGCGCGAGCGGCGAAAAGCGGCGCCCCGCGCCAGTCGCCACACGGTGCGGATGAGCGTCTCCGTGACCGGCCCGGAGCGTCCGCGTGAGTGCAGGATAGTGCGATAAATGTCCAGGGCCACCAGCCCGAGCAGACCGGCGCCCGCTGCAGTGACGCCCCAGGCAACGGCATTCATAAAAGGCTCACAAACTGTTTTTAAACTCTGCTCTCTCCCAAAAGCAGCGTAATTTTTCCGGCATAGCCGGAGAGTTTTCCGCTGCTACAGCCTGCGTCGATCACAAATCTCTAAGGATTTGTGGTCGATGCAGGCTAGCTTGTTCCGCTTTCCGGAAGTTGAAGCTCCTTCAACCGCCGATGAAGGGTGCGCCGACTGATGCCAAGCTTTTTTGCTGCTTCGGTCCGGTTTCCGTTGCTTTCTTCCAGGGCCCTCATGATCAGTCGGACCTCGTTATCGTGGATATTGACCAGGTCCTGGCCCGCGATCTCGCGAGGAGCAAGGAGTCCTGATCCGCCGCGCACGGTCATTGGCAGATCTTTGACAGTAATCTGCTCTCCTGTCGACAGCGTCACCGCTGAATCGATCGCTCCCTTCAATTCTCTTACGTTTCCAGGCCAATCGTATCGCTGCAGGCAGTCCATGGCTTCCGGTGAGAGCGGTCTGAATGCCTTCCCATCACGCTGACAAACTTCTTTCAAAAACGCGTTTGCCAGAAGCGGAATATCTTCTTTGCGCTCTCGGAGAGGAGGGACCCGAATTTGCACCACATTGAGCCGATAGTAGAGATCCTCGCGAAATTTTCCCTCACGAACCAAGGCAGCCAGGTCCCGATTGGTTGCCGCAATCAAGCGGACATCCGCGCGAATACTCTGGTTACCACCGACCCGTTCAAACACCCCTGGATCGAGCGCCCGCAACAGTTTGACTTGAACATTGGAATCGATTTCGCCGATCTCATCGAGAAACAAGGTACCGCCGGCAGCCTGCTCAAACCTGCCAACGCGTCGTTCAACTGCTCCTGTAAATGCGCCTCGTTCGTGACCGAAAAGTTCGCTTTCAATCAGTTGCGGTGCGAACGCTGCACAATTGAAAGCAATGAAACGTGTCTTGTTCCGATTACTGAGGTTATGAATCCCGTGAGCGATCAGTTCTTTGCCAGTCCCACTTTCTCCCGATATTAAGACCGTGGCGCGAGTGGGGGCGACCTGACGAATGGTGTCAAAAACGTCATGCATCGCTTTTGACTCGCCAATCAGGGCTTCAAAACCGAAGCGTTTTTCTACCTGTTGACGCAGTTGAACAATTTCCTGCTCGGTCTGTCGCCCCTTGATGGCGCGGGCGATCTTAAGTCCAAGCTCGTCTATATTGACTGGCTTGGTAACGAAATCATAGGCACCACGCTTCATCGCGTCGACCGCGTTAGCGATCGAGCCATAAGCTGTCATAAGCATGCAAATCGGCGCCCTTGGCCGCTGCAGGATTCGTTCGATCAGCGCCATCCCATCTTCAACGCCCAATCGCAGATCGGTCAGCACCAGATCGATCTGATCCGCGGCGAGAACGTTCAGGGCCTCATCAACGTTGCCCGCCGTGTAGACATCGAAATCATCCTGCAACGACTGGCGAAGCCCTTCTCTGGTGTGCTTTTCGTCGTCTACGATCAATATCGTGCCTTGCATCCTCTTCAACAATTCTCCTGGTCCTGCAACAAGCGGATGCGCTTGTCTCCGAAGGGAAGGTGGATAGTCACTCGCACGCCTTTCCCCTCAGTGCTTTCAATTTCTATCTCGCCGCCATGTTCCCGGACGATCCGCCGGACGATCAGCAATCCCAATCCCGATCCGGAAGACTTGGTGGTGAAGTAAGGCTGAAACAGCATGCTCATCTTATTCTGCGGGATCCCTCCACCCGCATCATTGAATGCGACGGAGACGTACATCTCGTTTTGCCAGGATCGAATATGCAGGATCCCGCCGCTCTTCATGGCCTCAAACGCGTTTTTGATTACGTTATAAAACGCCTGCTTCATCTGGTCGCGATCGACCTCCACCGGTGGCAGCGCTGGATCGAGATCCAGCTCAACGATGATGTCCCGAGCCCTGATTTCTGCCCTCAGAAATGCTACTGATTCCTCTAGAAGTTCGTTCAGGTCGTGAGTTTCAAATTGCGGAGTTGAGGGGCGGATGGCTCGCAGGAACTGGTGAACGATTGAATCGAGCCGCTGGATCTCACTTTTCGCGATATCGAGAAGATTACCGATGTCGCCCCGTAGTTCAGAAGGGGCCTTCCGCAATCTTCGTTCGATAAGCTGAAGGTGGATATTCAGTGAGTTGAGCGGATTACCGATTTCGTGGGCGACGCCGGCGGCCAGTAACGTCAAGGCAGACAAACGCTCGCTCTCGATGGTCTTTTCAGCCATCCGGCGATCCTCAGTAATATCGCGCAAAATAATCGCATAACCCACCAAGTCCTGGCGCATTGTTTTCGAGTCCTCGACCTCTTTATCCAAGTGCAGGGGCGCAACGTAGAAATTGAGGAATCGGTGCTGGGGATAAAAGACCTCGATATCGCGACTGATAGAGCCCTTGTTCGATCGAAGTGATGCCCAGTCCAGACCTCGAAGTTTTTCCTCCAGCGGCCGTCCAAGAGCCTCTTCCGGCTCAACCCCGAAAAGTTGGGCGGCAGCGGCATTCAGGAATTGGATTTTTCCGTTGCTGTCCGTGACGATCACTCCCTCCTGGAGCGCGTCGAAAATCCGCTCCAAAAAGCCCTTCTCCTGGGCGAGTCGGACAAGATAATTTTGTACTTCTTCCGGCTGGACCCGCCGGATACGCTCAATCAGCTTATCAATAAAGCCAGATCTCATCTGGGAGTCGCGATAGACGAAATCCTTCCGAGAGCCGCGCCAAAATATTCCGGTGGGATCGGCGTTGCTTCGCTGGCAAATTCCGCTTCCGCTTTCCAGGTTTGAGGCGGGAGTGCTTTCTCGAAACGCGTGGACAACACGTCAAACTTACTCGTCCAATTGGCGCTCTCGACCTGCAGGCGACGCAGCTGAAAGTCGTCCTGATTGACCACCGCGTTAGCAACCCAATTTTCGCATTTAAGCGCCTGGACGAATTCTGGAACCAGTCGGAAACCCAGGTTCCAGACCGGTTTACCAGCGGAATCTGATCCAGATTCAAACCGGAGAATCTGGAAGAGAGCCGGAATAAAGACAATTTCCTGATCCTTGAGCGGCAGCCGAAAATCCGGAATCCTGGTTTCTCCGTTGGTGCCTCGACCGGCAGCCGCGATGGAGACTGCAAAGTCGCGCGGATACGCCCAAACACTTTGTCCATCACGACAGAAAACAATCCGGTGTTGCGGATCAAGGGTTTCGACGCGGAGTTTGTCCGGGATTTGAAAAGAGACGCGAAGAGGCTGATTGAGAATCTCTGCTGCCGCTGGAGGCGCTTCGCGCACAACCACCTCCGCCTGTATCGCCTTCGTTGTCGCCTTCGAATAAAAGAGCGCTCCGTAAGGCTGTAAAACGCGAGCTAATATATCGTACTTGTTTTGTGCGTGTAGCGATTGTCCAGCCAGCAACAACCCGGTCGCGAAGATCGCCGGCGAGAAGTGCGGTAAAACGAATTTTGACATGACCCGATATCTCTAGCGCGAGAAACTCCAAAGGGAAAGCACAAGCGCGCCGCGCCGCCACCGCGGATTTCAACGGAGAATCTTTAACCGCAGAATACGCAGATTTGGGGTTGAGGTCTTGGCAGATGAATTCAGGCCACGAAATAGACTCAAGGTGTCTGAGGTTCCAGCGGGAGCGCTTAGGCTTTGCCTTTACGACTTCTCGCATTAAACATAGAGTCCTGTGCTGGTGTTGACATTCTTCGTAGCAGCTCAGTCCGGAGGACTCGTGTACGCGTTTACGGAAGCGACCTTCGAGGGCAAGCTTGTCTTAACGGCACTTTTCGTGGCGTCGATCTTCAGTTGGTCGGTGATGATCACCAAGATCAGTGTTGTCCGACTGGCAAAAACGCAGAACGATCGGTTCCTTGATTTGTTTCGTTCTGATCGGCAGCCGCTGAAAATCTACGAGTCGAAGGTGCGGTTTGAGGGATCTCCACTCTACTCTATTTACCGGGCCGGATGTCGGGAGTTGTCGTTTCATCTGCTTGGATCGACAGAGGTTGATGACACTTTTTGGGCACGTTTGGATATCGCGGAACGAATTACGCCCTCCCAGATGCGAGTGGTTACCACCGCCATGGAAAAGGCGGTCGGTGAATCAGCGTTGCGCCTTGAATCCCAGATGATTTTGCTCGCCACGGCGGTCAGTGGTGCTCCCTTTTTAGGGCTGCTGGGAACAGTTTGGGGCGTTATGGACACGTTTACCGGTGTTGCCTTGGCCGGTTCGGCGAACTTGCAGGCGATGGCTCCGGGCGTTTCGGGCGCGCTGATAACCACTGTCACTGGATTGCTCGTCGCAATCCCGGCAATGTTCGGATATAACTTTCTGGTCACTAGCATTCGTTCTTTGATTGTGCAAAACGACAATTTTGCGGCTGAACTTTCCTCAGAATTCGAGCACAAGTACGTGAACCACTCGACCCGACCCGTCCTCGTCAACCAATAGCATGCGTCGCTTTTCCGATCGGCCTACTTTGCACACGCTTACGGAGATCAATGTGACTCCATTGCTCGATCTAGCGTTTGTACTCCTGATCATCTTTATCATCACCACCCCGCTGATGGAAAACAGCGTGAACCTTGTGGTGCCCTCGAGCGGTGAGGCGACCCAAGCTGTTGATCGATCGCAGGTGCAAACGATTTCGATCGATAAGGATGACGTTTTGAGATTGAATGACGAAGTCGTAGACCCGGGCGCGCTGGAATCCCGTCTGGTCGCCATGCATACGGAAAAGCCGGATGCGGCGGTGGTGATCCGTCCGCACAAAGAATTGGCAATCCAGAAGTTCATCGACGTGATGGATATCCTTCAGCGCGCAAAAATTTCCAAGGTGGGCGTCCTCACGCGCCCCGACCAGCCGTAGGGAATGGCAGGCTACCCCCGTCAGTACGAGGACGGAGGCTTCACCAAGACCTTCGTGGTTGTTGGAGGCGTTCACTTATTACTGCTTGGTGGTCTACTGCTGGCAGCCCTCCATCAGCCTGACCAAAGCAACGAGAGCGTGGTTTGGATGAGTCCCGGCTCCTTTGCCGGTGATTCTCCCGCGGTGCAAGCGCTGCTGAACGGTAACCGGAAGTCGGCGGAGCCAGTGGAAGAAGAGGCAAATCAGCCAGCACAACCGGAATCGGATCAGCGGGATGAACCAGCGCCGCCACCGCCGGCGACGCCGTCTCCGCTTCCACCTCCCGCGCCGATGGTCGAAGAATCTGCGCCGCCGATTGCTTCGCCCACGCCCGCAGCGACTCCATCGCCGCGACCGACTCCGACTCCAACGCCTCGGTCCGCGCCCACAGCGAAGCCCACTCCGAAGTCGTCACCCAAGCCGGCGCCCAAAGCCACGCCAAAGCTGACTCCAAAACCGTCACCCACGCACTCTGCAACGCCGAAACCGACTCCCAAGACTGAGGTTGCACCCAAAGAGAAGGAGAAAGAGAAGCCAAAAACCGACGACTCTCCGAAGCCCAAGGCCTCGCCTGTAAAGTCGGAAGAAAAGGAAAAGGCGAATTCCTCATCTGGATCGGATGTTCGAAAGCCTGAGTTGGGCCAAGGAAAGGGCAAACTGCCGCACGATCAAACGACTCCCGGACGGGACTCGCAGGCGCACTCCGGCAACGGAAATGGAGCAGGCGGCAGCAAAGCATCAGGAGATTCTGCGCTAGCGGCTTACGTCGGGATACTCTCGAGTCGCTTCCAGGCTGCCTGGAACCAGCCGACCAGCGAGATGGCGCTTGGAAAGACTTTGGCGGTTACCGTTAAACTCAAGGTGGAAGCAGACGGAACAGTTACAGAATTTGTCATTGCCGAAGGCTCCGGAAACGCAGTGGTGGACGAGTCTGTTCGGGAGGCGGGCAAAAAAATCACCAGGCTGCCCCCACCTCCGAATGGTCAGGCCTTCTCTGCTCCGGTGCGTTTCGAGCTGGGAAATTGAGGCGAAATGAAGTTACGTTGCGAGTTTGTCTACGCTCTGCTTTAGTTACCATTCACGAAAATGGCGGAAGCTGGACGTTATCAGCATTACGAGGTTCTCCGAACCGAGGATGGGAGTCTGTGGGAATTGGGGAGGGGTGCCATGGGCATCACTTACAAGGCCTTCGATACAAACCTCCGTTCTCTCGTCGCCCTTAAGGTTATCAATAGCACCTACCTCAGGGACGATGTGGCGCGGCAACGGTTTTTGAGGGAGGCCCGGGCTGCGGCTGCTCTTCGGCATCAAAATGTCGCCTCCGTCTTTCATCTCGGCACGGATAACGAGTGTTATTTCTATGCCATGGAGTTCGTCGACGGTGAAACTGTCGATGGATTCATGAAACAAAACGGCCCGCTGAGCGCGGTCCAGGCTTTAGGAATTACTCTTCAGGTTTCTCGCGCTTTGGCGGCGGCAGCCAAGCAGCAACTGGTCCACCGGGACCTCAAGCCTGCGAACCTCATGCTGGTCGATGAAGAGGGCGAAAAGGTGGTGAAAGTCATTGATTTTGGGCTGGCCAAAAGCGTCAAAAGGGAGGGAGAAGATTCCGCTACTCTAACTGTGGGCGGTGGTTTCGTCGGTACTCCTCACTTCGCGAGCCCTGAGCAATTGGAAGAACGAGATATCGATACTCGTTCTGACATCTATGCACTTGGGGCAACGTTGTACTACATGATCACTGGGCGTCCCCCTTATTCCGGGTCGGTAGCCCAGATAATGAGCCAGCACCTCTACAAACCGCTGCCTCTGGAGCCGCTTGAGGGATCGCCTTCTTGCCTGGTTGAACTCATCCAGCGAATGATGGATAAGGATCGAGCGAAAAGACCGCAAACTCCGGCCGAACTGCGTCAAGATGTTCTTCGTTGTCTGGAGCAGATACGGGCAAATGCGACGGGAGTAGAGGGTTCTTTGATAGAAAAGAGACCGCTGGAACAGCCCGACACGTTAGCAACGCAGGCGTTTTCCACGGAGAGACCGGGACAGCTTGGGACCGGATCCATTCTTGCCCAGCGCTACCAGATCCTTCGCGACCTGGGCGACATCCCGCAAGGACGGAGGTTTCTGGCTGACGACATCCAAAGCGACCGCAAAGTCTCGCTGGTGGTATTTAACCGCGAGTTTCTATCCGATAGCAAAAGGTACACTGCGCTGGAGCAGGAGGTCGATCAACTCCATCGTGCCCGTCAGGCGGAGCTGCGGGAGGTTTATTCGCTGGAGAGCGATAGCCAGCAAAGTTTCCTCGTCGAAGAATATCTGATTGGGCCCACGTTATTGGACATTCTTCGGATCCGGAGCATGCTGACTCCACCAGAAACGCTCCTGCTGATCAATCTCCTGGCGGTGGTAGCCGATCACGCACAGGCACACCGGCTGCAGCAGGTTCTCCTCACGGTCTCTGGTGTCCATCTGGCTTCACCTGGTCTGACGGAAAACGCGATCAATCCTGGACTCCTGCAGAAACCCCTCACAGAGTGGAGCGAATTGGGAGTCAAGGTTGAGTCGATCGATTTCTCGCTCTCCACCTCCGATTCTGCGACTTGGGCTGGGTCGGCCACTCTGGTCCAGAACGTTTCCGGTGACGGCCCTCGGGCGAGTTATCTCCGGATGTTGAGTCTTTTGGCCTACGAGCTGCTAGGGGGGCCAAGAAGCGTTGTCGAGGCGACCGGTCGCTACAAGCCCATTGCGGCCCTTTCCGAGGAGGGTAACGCAATTCTTCGCAAAGGGCTGGTTGACGAACTGCCTTCCTCGGCGGCAATGGCGCGTTTTTTGGAGGATCAGATCCTCAACAAGGTAGTTGAACCGGTTGCCAAGGTGGCTACGGTCTCACCTCCGCCGAACCTGCAATCCGGAAGCGTACTATCGCCACCGCCGCAGACGAGCATCTCGCTGCCACCAATCATTGAGCCGCAGCCGCCAACTATCACACCGCGGCCCCCAACGATTACCCCGCCTCCATCCCTTCGGGTACCTGAAAAGCGCAAAATTTCTGTCGCCGGCCTCCTTTTAGTTTTTGGGCTGGCTGCTGTACTATTTCTTGGGCTGGGGTTTGGCGGGTACGCTCTGTATCGTTATTTCGTGGGGCACAGGCTTAAATCGGAAGAGGCAGTTGCGCTATCTCATCCACCGACTCCAGAGAAGCGAATCACCCCTTCACCGACTCCGACGGAGCGAGTAACGCCATTGCCGACCCCAGAAGAGCGAATAAAGCCTTCACCAACTCTGCCAGAGCCAAGCGAATTCCAGGAGAAATTAGCCACCGCTCAGCAACTCGGTAAATCCGGCGATTGGCAGGCAGCTTTGAAAGCATACCTCGAGTTGATCGATCAATACCCGACGAGACCGCTTCCGATTAGACGGTTGGAAAACATGCTGGCGGAATTACGCAGTTCGCAGGGCAAGTTAGATGCGGCATCCTATGCGGAGGCGAAGCCAGACCTGGTTCGAGCGGCCGAAAAAGGAATTCTCGCGGCCATGCTCATCATCGGTCAATTCTCGCGAGAGAGCGAGCCGGCAGAGGCGCTGAAATGGTTCGAGCTTGCCGCGGCGAAAGGAAGCGCGCCTGCGATGATAGAGGCGGGCCTATTGTATTCCAACCTCCATCAGACGGGCGATTACCGAAAGGCGCTGGAATATTTCCTGCAGGCTGCGAGCCTCGGGGACCGCATAGGAAAGTACCTCGCGGGCGAATGCTACTATTACGGCAAAGGCACACCCATCGACATTGCCAAGGCGGTGGAATTCCTGCAAGAGGCGGCTGCCTTGCGCGAGCCGAGGGCGATGGATTTGTTAGGTACGTACAATCGAAAGTTGCACCAATTTGACCAGGCTCGGAAGTATTACGAGGACGCCGCAGCTGCGGGGTATCCTTTGTCTCTATCGAATTTAGGGGTGCTCTATATGAATGGCGAGGGTGTCCAGCGCAGCCCCGAGGTGGCAGTAAACCTGTTTAAGCAGGGTGCCGAAAAGGGGGATCCGACCGCTATGTTTTTTTACGCTAACTGTCTTCAGGATGGCGTTGGTCTGCAAAAAGACACTAAGGCAGCTGCCGAATGGTTCAGGAGGTCCGCTCGCGCTGGTAGTCCGCGGGCCATCGAATGGTGCCGGCTTCACGGAATATCCTTATCCTCCGAGTAACGCGAAGATTTCCGATCAGCCCCCGCAATGAGCTCGTTCGCTTCAGCTTTCGCGTGACTTTTTGCGGGCTAACCGCCACCCAAAACCCAAAACTCAAAACCCTTTAGCCAGCCCCGTCCATGCCCACCCCCCTAACGGCTGCAGTGTCCGAGGATTCCGTCTATTATAAGGTTGCCTGTCGGATCATTCCGCTTCTCTTTACCAGTTATATTACCGCTTACCTTGACCGGGTAAACGTCTCATTCGCGAAGCTGCAGATGCAGTCTGACGTCCCGGACATCAGCGACAGCGTCTTTGGCGTCGGGGCCGGCATCTTCTTTCTTGGCTATTTTATCTTTGAAGTTCCCAGCAATCTTCTTTTGCAGAAGTTCGGTGCGCGGCTTTGGATTGCGCGAATCATGATCACTTGGGGAATCATCTCTTCCGCGATGATCTTTGTGAATTCGCGGTGGATTTTTTACGGACTTCGACTATTGCTCGGCTTCGCCGAGGCAGGTTTTTTTCCAGGCATCATTCTCTACCTCACCTATTGGTTTCCTTCGCGGCGGCGCGGACGGGCGGTCGCCCTCTTCATGCTGGCGGTCGCCCTCACCGGATTGATCGGTGCACCGTTGTCGGGCTGGATCCTTCACACCTTTGACGGGGTCGCAGGCTTGAGAGGCTGGCAAATGTTGTTTTTGCTCGAAGGTATCCCGTCGATTTTGCTGGGAATCCTCCTCCCGCTTCTCCTGGCGAATGGGATTCGATCCGCTCGTTGGTTGAGCGAGGAAGAGAAACGAATGTTGGAACGGAAACTCGAGTCTGAGGAGGTGCATAAGGTGCATCTGCCATTATCTCAGTCTTCCTTGATCCCAGGCTGCTCCTGTTCGCGCTAATTTACTTCTGTTGTGTCATGGGGCTGTACGGCACGGGCTTCTGGATTCCTCAACTTATCAAAAATACCGGCGTGAATGATCCCATGTACGTGGGCTTACTCACCGCGATTCCGTATGGTTTTGGAGCCATCGCGATGATCGTTTTCGCTCGAAGTTCGGATCGTTTCGGAGAACGTCGCTGGCACTTTGCCGTCGCCTCTCTCCTTGGCGCGGCTGGCATTGTCCTAAGCAATCTCTTCAGGCAGAACACGGTGATTGCCATGGTCGGCCTGACCTTAGCTACTATCGGTATCATGGCGACTCTCCCGGTTTTCTGGCCGATACCGACCGCGATGCTGGCCGGTTCCGCGGCTGCGGCGGGGATAGCCTGGATAAACTCGCTGGGCAATCTCGCAGGGTTTTTCGGCCCGGCGATCGTCGGTTGGTTCACCGATTTGACGAAGCGCAGCGACTACGGTCTTTACGTGGTTGCCGGCTCTCTGGTAATCGGCTCGATCTTAGTCTTGGCCTTCGTCCCGGGGAGAGTGGCGCCGGACCAGGAGAGTCCGTAAGCCGCGCTTTCCATTCCCGAGACGATATTGCTTGTTTAGGTTTGAGCGGCTCGATAATGTCACCGCTCGCTCTAATTTTATGAATGTTCTTCTGATCAAATCCTCGGCGGCTGTGCTCGTGGCAGGTCTCCTTCTAACAGGATGCGAAAATCTGTCGCCGGCCGAGAACGGCGCTCTTTACGGAATCGGCGCGGGTGCGTTGGCTGGAGGTATTGCCAGAGCCGCTGGAGCGAGCAACGCTCAGGCAGTCGCGATCGGTCTGGCGACTGGCGCGGCGGTCGGCGTAACCGCGTACATCATTGCTAAACACAAGGCAACCGAACGCCAGCGTCGAATTGCAGAAGAACGGGCTCGACTGGCTTACCGGAGTGCACCGCCGCCGCGTCAGGCTCAATACAGGAAGTCGCGCTACATCGCGGTGGACACTGTGCGTGAAAAAGATTCGGCGGGTGCCAAATCAGTGATGATCTATGATACGCAGACTCAACAGGTTGTTGGTAACGACGTCTACGACGTGAAGCAAACGCCGAAAGAAGGCTCGATCTCCAAGTTTGATACTTATTCTGCAGAATACGTTGGAAACGGGGCTTAGCCTGCCATTCGATGCGAGACGGTACTCTATCAGGGCACGAGGCCTCGGAGTCCTCGTGGAGGTCTTTGTCACCCGATCGCTGATCATTTCGGAGCAACTATCAGGACGATTTGGTTGCGGCTACGCCGCGCTGTGCCACTGGTAAGGATATGGGCTTCACGCATCACGCCTTTGAGCAAGAGGGCCACCGGTTACAGGAGATAACCGACGATGAAAGTGGGTACCGAATCCTCGTCGACAACCTGGGCGCGGAGTTGGTAAGTATCGCTCGGCGGACAGGTGACAGCGCCTGGGAGGGGTACCTTTACCGGGATGGGGAGATCGAGCCTGCAAAAAGTGGCTGGCAGAACCATGCGACTGTGATGGGTTACTTTCTCCATCGAATCAAGGGTGAGAGGACACTCTATGAGGGAGACGAGATCCGTGGCGGAAACCACAGTTTCCTTCGTCACAAGAAGTTCGCGGACCCGGAGGTCACCCTGAGCGACAGGGCCACGCTTGGCTATTCCCTCTCGTTCGATCAGATCCAGCGGACCGAATACCCGCGCGAAGTGTCGTTTCGAATTGTTTACGCTCTGAAAGGCAACACAGTGGAAGTGACCTTCGTTTTTCAAAACCAAGAGACCCAGCGACAATCTCATGTGAGTTTTGGATTGCATCCCGGGTTTGCTGTGTCATCCATCGAACAGGCACGTATCCTCTTGCCAAAAGGGAAATATCGAAGGTATCTAGCTCCAGACAATTTTCTAAGTGGCGAAACAGTCGAGTTTGAATCGGATGGCGGCTCCATGCCGATAAAACCATTTGAGCTACCTGGGTCGTTCCTCCTCGAAGCGATCGAGGTGGATAGTTACAATGTTCGGCTTCAGGATTACGCACGGCACCGCCAAGTTGAACTCGATCTTTCTGAGGCACCTTACTTTACGATCTGGAGCGATTTGAATCCGTTTGTCTGCATCGAACCGTGTTGGGGATTACCTGACCACCAAGTACAGCGCCCTTTCGAGAAGAAGCTCGGCATACAAGCCATTCCACCGAAGGATACGCTCACCAGGCGATTCTCCATGCGGTTCAGTTGAGCATGAATTTCGTTCAAACTCTTAGAAAGCGGTCCGAGTTGCAGCCTGGAGTTCCCGCGCTGATCGACCGGTGTTTCTCGAAGGACAGAGTACTAACTTACTCGGCTCTGAATCGGCTCGTTGATTTTCTGTCGTTCGAATTGCGGAAGAAGGACGTATTGCCGGGAGACCGCGTCCTGTTTGGCATCGACGCAGGCCAAGAAATGTACGGTTACCTTTTGGCGGCGTTGCAAATGGGAGCGATCCCAATTTTATACGATCATGCGGAGCCGCACGACGAGTTCGTGGCCTGGATAAACGCACTCGAGCCGAAAGCTTGCTTGATTCCAAAAAGAGGATGGCTCGGTTCGCATTTCGCCGGAATCCTCAAAAATATTCCTATCAAGATTTTCGTGGGCCGTACGCGGTCTCAGGCCCGCTGGTTGCGTTTGGGCAAGCTGGGCGCTCTGGAAGAACAGGCCACGGATTCAGCCGCCCTGATATGTCTGGTCAGCGCGGCCTCAAGTCATCTCACTTTTCGAGTCTGGTCTCAAAACCAGTTGAACGAAAGTGTTCACCTCCTGGTATCGCAGCTCAAACTAAAAGCTGGCGAAATGGATCTTTGCAATTCGCCGCTCCACTTTCTGGGCAACTTGGCCGCAGGTCTTACCAGTATGGTTGCTTCTCGTTTCGGACGAAGTCTGGAGCGGCAGGTTGACAAGTTCAAGCCAACCCGTGTTGCGGCAGATAGCCACCTGGTTCGACGTCTCTTGCGCAAATCATCTTCACCATTTCATAAAGTTTTCATCATCGATGCGCCGCTTGAATCACAAGAAATCGGTCATTTTTCCAGTCAAATGCAGCACGCGAATATAGAATTGATTTTTTACGAGGATCTCCCGCTCGCTTCGCTCTCGCTGAAGGAGTACGAACGAAAAGGAAGCGCGACGTTGATCGGAAATTTTTTTCCCACGGTCGAAGCACGGGTCTCTACCCAAAAGAGTACCGACCAAACGGTCGCTCTTTCGGAAAATGATCCGTCCGGCTCACGGGAATCGTCCGTCGGAGAACTCCTCGTTCGGGGTCCGTTCCTGCCGAAACGGCACACTCTTTCGGACCTTCTGACGGAGAATTCGCTTCTGCGCGGTTCTTCGGACGGAGATTGGTGTTTCACTGGCGCGTTCGGGTATTTTGATCAGCAGGCTCGGTTTTGGCTCACCGGGCGTCGATAAGGTCGCGCCGGCAAGCGCTAGCCCGCAAAAATCACGCAAAAGCTGGAAGCGACGAGCTCATTGCAGCCTTTTTTAAAATTGATGCGTCGAAGCAAACCTGTTTTTAAGTTTTTCTCTCCAAAAAAGCAGCGGAATTTTCCGGCGTAGCCGGAGGGTTCCACTGCAGGCTAATTTAAGCTACGCATTTTTTTCAGATGCCGACCAAAAGAATCATACCTTGCCTCGATGTGACTGATGGACGTGTCGTAAAGGGGACGAAGTTTTTACAACTGCGCGACGCCGGCGACCCGGTCGAGTGTGCGATGGAATATAATCGGCAAGAAGCCGACGAACTAGTCTTTCTCGATATTACCGCTTCTTCAGACAATCGGCGAACGATGATCGATGTGGTCAGGCGCACCGCCGAACAGTGTTTTATGCCTCTCACGGTCGGCGGCGGCATTCGAACGGCGGCTGATGTACGAGAGATGCTGCTGGCGGGAGCAGATAAAGTCAGCGTTAACACTGCGGCGATCCGTGAACCGTCATTGATTTCACAATCCGCGGATGGTTTTGGCGTTCAATGCATCGTGGTCGCGATAGATGCAAAGCGAACCGGGCCGAATCGCTGGACGGTGTTCACACATGGTGGCCGGAAGCCGACGGAACTCGACGCCGTTGAATGGGCTCAGGAAGCGGAGAGAAGGGGTGCCGGCGAAATTCTGCTGACCAGCATGGATGCGGATGGGACTAAAGATGGCTACGATATCGATCTGACATCGGCGGTCAGTTCAGCGGTCGGAATTCCGGTTATCGCAAGCGGGGGTGCCGGTAAACTGGAGCACCTGCTGGAGGTGCTCCAGAAAGGCAAAGCAGATGCAGTTTTGGCAGCCAGCATCTTTCATTTTGGCGAATATACGGTTGGGGACGCAAAGCGCTTCCTGGCCGCACACGGCGTGCAGGTCCGCGGCTAGCCTGCATCGATCACAAATCTTTAGAGATTTGTGATCGATGCAGGCTCAAGCAGCGGAACTCTCCGGCTACGCCGGAAACTTCCACTGCTTTTTGGAGAGCAGAGTTTAAAAACAGTTTGCTTCGATGCATCAATTGTTAAAAAGGCTCTTGAACAGACGCGCAGCGTCTGTTTAAGAGCTTTCTAGCCCGCAATGAGCGCGTGGCTTCAGCTTGCGTGTGATTTTTGCGGGCTAGCTAGCCTTCGGCTAAAGAGGCATCCCAGCCGGGCGAGGCGCCTTCCGGGAAGGAACGTTAGATGGATCAACTACTTTCAACCGTGACGATAGCTGTTGCCGCCTTTACCTCCACCAATATCGACGATCTATTTTTACTCTCGAGCCTATTCGTCGACACCGAGTTCAGGACCCTCTCGGTGATTATTGGTCACTTTCTTGGGATATTGCTCCTGGTGTTGATCAGCATCCTGGCAGCCCTCTTTACGATTACTATTCCGCGCTGGTGGATAGGTTTGCTCGGATTCGCTCCTCTGTTTCTGGGTATCTGTCGCCTATGGAACCTATTGAACGGACGATCTGAAAAAGAGTCAGACTGCGAGTGATAGCCGAGATTATATCGGCAAAGAGCGCTTCAGATTCGCCTGGGCCCGGTCAGAGGTGTTGCTCGTCACGCTGTTGACCGTAGGAAATGGTGGAGACAACCTGAGCGTATACATTCCACTCTTTAGCGTCCAACGATCGTCGATGCCGCTATACGTCCTGGTTTTCGCCGTAATGACGGCTCTCTGGTGTCTGCTGGGTTATCATCTTGCAAGCCATAGATTATGGAAGGACAGGCTGAAACGGTACGGTCGGTTTGTTATTCCTTTCGTCCTGATGGCGATCGGGTTGAACGTTCTTAGCCGGAAAACCTGACGAGCCAGCGCTTATGACCTGCATTCACGGCACTTCCCGAAAAATTCCAGCGAATGGCGAATCTCCGAGAACCCGTACTGCTTTTCGATCTTATGTTCGACGCTTTCCACCGGACAAGAATCGACCATGACGGTCACGCTTCCGCATTCGGTGCAGATGATATGGTCGTAATGCTGTTGCGGATTGACCAGCTCGTAGTAGCTGCAGGAACGGTTTAAGTTTACTTTTTGAGCGACCTGCAAACTCTCCAAAAGCGTCATCACCCGGAAGACCGTGGCATAATCAGGTGGGTCTCCCTCGACTTTGGCTCTGGTCTGAATTTCGTCGAGCGAAAGCGGCTTCTCCGCTCGAAGCAGCGTGTTAAGAATCTGGAAACGATTCTTAGTGATTCGCATGCCGTTCGCCCGCAGGAGCTCGACAATCGCATCCAGAGACAGCTCTTTCAATGGAGACTGGTTCGGATGCGGATGTCGGGCCATGATTATTTCGAGTCTACGTTAAGCGGTAGGAGCATTCAAGTAAGCCCCGGGAACCAGCGCGACAGAGATTCGAGGCCCTTGGCGAAAGAAAGGTGCTCGCCTGCGGTTTTCTCCAAAGCAGCCAATTGCTCCTTATAAAATGCTTCGTTGTGCATGAGTTCCCGGGTCAGTTCAGTGAGTTGATCAAACGTTCGTCCTTGGCCGTGCAATGCCGGATAAGCAATCTGTTCCACCGCGCCGTTTCCGCCGACTGTCGGTATCCGACAGAGCAAACTATCGCCCGCTACTTGACCCGGAACGGAGCTTTGGTCAAACTGCAGCACCAGTCGATGGCCAGCCATCAGCTTCAGGTATTTTGGATAAGGCAAAGGGTCAGCGACAGTTAATTGATCTTCCGGGAATTTGAGCGCCTGCAATCGACGCCGCCCTGCGTTGCCTTCGAGATTGATTACGGTAATCGGAACGGAAAATGTTCGCGCGGCGGATAAAGCCAGCAAATGGTTCCGTGAGAGGACATCGAATTCGCGAGTGCCAATGAATATTCCGCGCCGCTTGTTTGGTGGCCGGGAAAAATTCCAGTTAGTAAACTCGAACGGGTAGGGCGTCGGAATATGGGCTATTCGTTTGGACACCGAAGCGAAGAGTGGAATCAGATCCGGCGTACTCGAGAGGCACAGGTCCGCTGTGGAAGCAATCTCACGAAATAGCTGGAAGCGTCTTTGTCGTGACAATTGACCGGCGACCTGCTGAGTACCTGATTCTTTGAAGGAGACCGCAACAAAGCACCCGTGCGATTTCAGGACCTCAAAAGCGCGTTGGGAATCGTTCAGGTCGCCGCGCATCAGCAGCAAGACGCTCCGATGTCGTGCGGCAATCTCTGTGCTTCGATAGAATGCTCCCTTTGTGCACGCCGCGTAGGCGTGATAATTGACTGGAGGATGACTCGTTTCGACTGGTTGACCAGGTCCATCTTCAAAGCTCTGGTTAGGATCTCGCCCGCCTGGATTCAACACGGCGAGCCCGGAAAGCGTCGCGAAGTTCACTGGAGCAAAAGTCTAACCTGAACCTCCGCAGAGCCGCAAGGCTTGTAGGTGAAGCGTTCCGCTTTGAAGGCGAGAAACCCGCCGTTGATTCCGTTGATTGATTCGTCGATTCCTTCGATTGCGCTCTTCTTAGCCCGTATGTGCTTTGGCTGAGGTGGCTGGAAAACGAGAACGACGACTCGTCCTGGCTCTTAGTCGCTTGCTCGAACGCTCGATCCTCGGTTCCTCGCAATCGTTCATCCAATCGTCCTCGTCGTCGTTCTCGGTTTTTGACGTTTTGACGGTGAGCGGCCGATTTCCGCGTCGAACTCTTTTGAGCTCAAAACCGCGTTAGCCTTAACGAGCAACGCTTAAAGCTCGAGGACGGGTACGAAAACAGTCAGCTTAATCGGGACGCGCGATCTCGATTGAAGGATTGGAGCGCTAGGTGCGGTAGTCACTCATCGGCACAATCAGTACCGGGCATCTCGCGCGCCGCAAAATTCCGTCGGCGACGCTGCCGAGGAAAAGATGAGAAAGCGGGCCGCGCATATGTGACCCGAGAACGATTAGATCCACGCGCGAAGCCTCCGCCTGCTCCAGGATCAGATCGACAGCCGGACCCTGATGATCCACTACCATCGAGGCCAGTCCGGTCGAAGAAATCATCTCCTGAAGGCTCGCCAAACTTTCAGTAAAGTCGGGTGGAGATAGCGTTTCATGGGTCGGTGGTATCGGGACCACATCTGGACCCGGCCCGATCCCTAGTAGTTGTTGTGCGGGCTCTGAAGCATGCATCAGGATGATTCTGCTTTGGAATGGCTTCGCTAAGTGAACTGCCGCCTTTACGACTTTTAGAGTCACATCCGTGAAATCGACAGGAACAAGAATAGTTTTCATGACGCTTCCATCCGTGCAAGGAGCAACAGATTGACCAAGGCTCTCCGAAACGAGGATACGCTCTCCGGATACACTAAAGGGCAAGACCCCAAGAATTCAAGAAGTCGGCGCGGCTGTTTAACTTCCGAGCGTGGGCGAAGCCCGAGCCATCGCTCGGCGGTGTTGGACTTTCCGCATACCCGGCGGAAGTTGGGAGATGGATGATCTGTTTGGCGGGAGTGATCGGGAGAAAGCGGCTCTCGATCCGAGCGCTCCGCTGGCGGCGCGAATGCGGCCGCATTCGCTCGACGAGTATGTCGGTCAACAGCATATTCTCGGGTCCGGCAAACTGCTTCGTCGTGCAATCGAATCGGATCGGCTAACGTCTATTATACTCTATGGGCCGCCGGGGACCGGAAAGACGAGTCTCGCCCAAATTATCGCCGCGACGACCCGCAGCCACTTTGAACGGCTGAGTGGCGTGGAGAGTTCCGTCGCGGATATCCGTAAGGTTGCTGCCGCAGCGGCGTTGCGGCGAAGGACAAACGGCGGGCGGACCATCCTGTTTATCGACGAGATTCATCGCTTTAACAAAGCGCAGCAAGACGTCCTGCTGCCGGACGTCGAAAACGGCAACGTGCGCATGATTGGGGCAACGACGCATAACCCTTTCTTCTACGTTAACAGCCCGCTCGTATCCCGATCACAAGTCTTTCAATTGGAACCGCTTTCCCGAGAGGATCTGGTCAAAGTGATGAGCCGGGCCCTGGATGATTCAGAACGCGGCTTTGGCAAATTGAAGGTCGAAGCTGATCCTGCCGCGTTAGGTTTCCTGGCAGAAGTAAGTGACGGCGACGCGCGCCGATGTTTGAATGCGCTAGAGATTGCCGTGCTCACCACGCCGCCGGACGAAGGCGGCGTGATCCATCTCGACCGGTCGGTTGCCGAACAGAGCATTCAGAAGAAGGCTGTTGCGTACGACGCTGACGAAACTGAGCACTACGACACGATCAGCGCATTTATCAAGAGCATGCGCGGTTCGGATCCAGACGCCGCGCTTTATTGGCTCGCGAAAATGTTGTACGCGGGGGAAGACATTCGTTTCATCGCACGCCGGATGGTGATTGCTGCGAGCGAAGATGTTGGGATGGCGGATCCGAATGCCCTGGTTGTAGCCGTGGCGGCGCAACAGGCCGTAGAATTTGTCGGTTTGCCCGAGGCACGGATCCCGTTGGCGCACGCCGCTGTCTACGTCGCGACCGCGCCGAAGAGCAATCGGGCCTACGAAGGTCTTAACAAAGCCATGGAGGATGTCCAGCAGGGTCGAATTCTGGCCGTGCCTAAGTACCTGCGAGGGAAGGGCTCGAAGCTGTTTGGCGACGGCGCCGGGTACAAGTACGCGCATGACTTCGAAGGAGGCTACGTACCGCAAGCGTATCTGCCGGAGGGCAGAATCTACTATGAACCGACCGAGAATGGTTTCGAGCGGCGGGTTAAGGAGCGTTTGGACTATTGGCGCAAGTTGTTCGAGCGCGACAAAAGCGACGGCTCCTCGTCAGAATGATTTGTTTACGACAAAAAGATCTAATGCAAAGCCTTTGGAACGACGCAGAAGCCGCTGATTACAAAACCGAAATCAGGCAACGAGTTTATACATCCAGATTGATTGGTCGCGAGCCGTTGCTTGTTTTACACGGGGGAGGGAATACCTCGGTGAAGGTAACAGAACCAGATGTATTTGGCGAACCGACGGATTTACTCTACGTCAAGGGCAGCGGCTGGGATCTCGCGTCGATTGACGCCGCGGGTTTTGCCCCGGTTCGGATGGAACGTTTGTTGCAGCTGGCCCGTCTTCCACAACTTTCGGACCGCCAAATGGCGTGGGAGATGCGCACAGCAACCACCCGCGCCGATGCGCCGGGGCCCTCGGTCGAAGCGATCCTGCACGCGCTTCTGCCCTCCAAATTCGTCGACCACTGCCATCCCAACGCTTTGATCGCGGTGATGAATAGCCGGGACGGCGAGGATCGGATCGGACATCTGTACGGAGACTCCGTCGTGGTGGTGCCTTATGTGATGCCTGGTTTCGCATTGGCTAAGCTTTGTGCTGAATTGTTTCCGAGCCGCCTGAGGACAAAAACGAGGGGAATAGTGTTGCTGAATCACGGGCTATTCACGTTTGGCGACGATGCGAGGAGTTCGTACGAACGCACGATTGAGCTCGTGACCAAGGCTGAGGAATATCTGTCGGAGTTCCAGGATGCCGCGAAGGACGATATTCTTCCGGTCACCCGCTCTTCGGTTCGTGTCGGGACCGCGACTGCGGAGTTAAGACGGGAAGTGTCTCGGGTCGCGGGCAAACCGATGATTCTGATCACCCATCGGGACGATACGGTACTTCGTTTCGTGCAAAGGCCGGATCTGGCAGAAGTCGCACTGCAAGGGCCGGCGACTCCGGATCACGTGATTCGGACTAAACGCCTCCCGATGATCGGGCAAGATGTCGATTCGTTCGCTCTTGGCTATCGAGATTATTTCGCTCGGAATGCGGAGAGGGTAGGCGGCGCCTTGACGATGCTTGATCCGGCTCCCCGGGTCATCCTGGATCCGCATATCGGGATGATCGCCACTGGCGTTGACGCTGTGGAAGCGGGTATCACCGGGGATATCTATCGGAGCACGATCGATATGATTGTTGCAGCTACCGAACTGGGTGGCTGGGCGTCAATTTCGGAAGAAGATGTCTTCGATGTCGAATACTGGGAGCTTGAACAGGCGAAATTGCGGAAGGCAGCGTCTGCCAAGCCTTTCCGGGGCGAGATCGCTCTCGTTACGGGTGCGGCATCGGGAATTGGGAAGGCGTGTGTTGAGGCCTTTCTAAACCGCGGCGCAGCGGTGGTTGGTCTGGATCTCTCGGTTTCGATTGAGCATCAATTCGTCCGCAAAGACTACTTGGGCATCCACTGTGATATCACCGACGAATCGGTGCTCCAATCCGCCTTTGATTTGATCGCTGAAAGGTTTGGTGGGCTCGACATTCTGGTGCTGAACGCAGGAATTTTCCCTCCGAGTCGGAGGCTTGCTGACCTCGATCTCAAGACCTGGAGTCGCACGATGTCGGTCAATTTGGATGCCAACGTTTCGCTGCTCCGGTTTTCGCATGAGCTTCTTCGATTGGCTCCGGGGGGCGGGCGGGTCGTTGTCATTGCGTCGAAGAACGTGCCTGCGCCGGGTCCTGGTCAGGCTGCCTACTCGGCTTCGAAGGCTGCTTTGACCCAATTGGGCCGAGTCGCAGCGCTTGAATGGGGAGCTGACAGGATTCGTGTTAACATGGTCCACCCGAACGCTGTCTTCGACACGGGCATCTGGACCAAAGAAGTGTTGGAGCAGAGAGCTGCCAGTTATGGGATTTCGGTCCACGACTACAAAACAAATAATATTCTGAAAACCGAGATCACAAGCCGCGACGTCGGAGAGCTCGTTGCGGAATTGTGCGGCCCTGTCTTCTCCAAAACGACCGGAGCACAGATTCCGGTGGACGGTGGCAACGAAAGGGTCATCTGAGGTTGGAAGGTCTTCGCTTGGAATGGACCAGCACCGTAAACTGAAAATCGGATAACCGAAAACATCCGCTTCCCTATGTCATCGATATCGACCGGCAGCTTGCAAATAAAGGTTGGCCGCGATCAAATACAGGCCGCCATTTTCGATATGGATGGCGTTGTTATTGATTCCGAGCCGATTCATGAATTGTCGTTAGTTATCGCCAGCGAACAGTTGGGAAGGAGGATGTCCTGGCCTGAAACAAAACAATTCAAGGGATCAACGGAGTTAGACTGTGCCCGGCTCCTGATTAAAATTACCGGAACGACCGAGCGAGACCTTCAGAAAATCATCCGATTGCGATTGGAAGCGCTCCGCAGCCACTACAACGAGGTTAAGCTCGTTGCCGGTGTGCTCGGGTTTCTCGAAGCCTGCAAGGGAGCCGGGTGGCCGATTGCCTTGACAACCTCCGCTTCGCGAGAGTTCCAGGAACTGGCTTTTGAGCAGTTTGGTTTGTCCGATTATTTTGTGGTCGTGGTCACCGGTGATGATGTCAATCATGGCAAACCTCATCCCGAACCGTATTTGAAAACGGCCGAGAAGCTCGGCCGTGCGCCATCCTGTTGCCTGGTCGTTGAAGACTCGACAAACGGAGTCCGATCCGGGAAAGCCGCCGGCTGCCCGACGATCGGTATTGGAACCTCATTTTCTGCCGAGACATTGGCAGAAGCGGGCGCCGACCTGGTGGTGGGAACCTTTCCGGAATTGCGAACAGCACTTTTTGGGGAGCGGTAGGGGGAACGTGTCGGCATGTCAGTATAGTAGGGGTCGCGCTCCCTCGCAATGGGCATGGCGGTCTGGAAAGCGTTATCCCGCGCGACCGTCGTGGCGAACCTCGACGCCTCCGAAAACCCTCTGTCCCTAAAGCTTAGATTGCGTTATTGCCACTCGGCTTGCGCACGAGAGCGGCATCCCTATCCGCCAAACGCAAGGGAACGCTTTCCATACGTGCCACGCCGGACGCGCGGGAGCGCATCTACCACCGCGCGGCCACGTCACGTGGCAGAACGCCGACACGCCGATACGCCGACACGCTTCCCCCTCAGCCCGATGTGAGTTTTGGCCATTCGAGCAGGGCGGCGGTAAAGAGGCGTGCGCCGATTGAGAGGGCTTCCTCCTCGATATCGAAGGTCGAAGTATGCAGGGGTCTGATTTTTCCTCCAACCGCTTTCACACCGAGCGTTAGCATGCACCCTGGCGTGGTGGGTAGATAGTCCGCGAAGTCCTCACTGCCCATACTGGGCTGTTGATCGGTCACGAGATTATCTGCTCCCAGCAGCCGGCGACCAATGGAGGCGAAGAGCGCGGCGATGCGGGGATCGTTCACCACGCCTGGTAACAAGCTTTCGAAGGTCGCGGAAACCGTTGCCCCGAAAGCTTGCGCGACGCCGGCGCATAGGCGCTGCACAGTTTCGCGCGCGTGGGCCGCGACCGAGGAACTCATCGTACGAATGGTTCCTTGTAGCGAAACCATCTCGGGAATGATGTTCGCGGCATGTCCACCCTTAATCACGCCGATGGTCACCACGATCGGGTCGCGCGCGTCCGTCTGCCGTGGAATAGCTTGATAAATTAATGTTACAAGGTGCGCCGCCGTGGCGATCGGATCCACGGTGGTGTGAGGACGCGCACCGTGACCTCCACGGCCATGTACCTCGATCGTGAAATCTTGACAGAACGCTGTCCGCGGCCCGGCGGTTACTCCTGCTTGTCCAACCGTCAGATTCGGGTCAACGTGAAGTGCGATGACCGCATCCACGCCTTTGAGGGCTCCACTTCTTACCATTTCCTGTGCTCCGCGACCTGTCTCCTCCGATGGTTGAAAGATGCTTCGCCAGGCCACCGGAAGCGGTCGCGCGCGATAAAGTGCGAGAGTCGTGCCGAGCAAAATCGCGGTATGAGCATCGTGACCACATGCATGCATGACACCGGATTTCCTTGAGCTGTACCGGACCTGATTGTCCTCCTGGATTGGGAGGGCATCGATATCCGCGCGAATAGCTACGACTGGCGCCCCCGCATCCGGTGACGCGACGATGTCCGTGATTATGCCACGCTTTTCTGGGGCAACCTGATGAGGAATTTGGGCACCGGTAAGCCATTTGCTCAGATAAGCCGTGGTGGCGAACTCTTGCCCGCTTAACTCTGGGCGCTCATGAAGATGTCGCCGAATTCGCGAGAACTGAGGCTTGATGCGTTTAATTTGCGCCTCGACTCGCTTCAGGGCGGCGCTCTGCTCCACGCCAGATTGATTTGATGAGCTCAAAAGTTGTTATTGACCCGTTCGATCGACAACTCTTCGTACTGCTAACTGGGAACGTCGTCCAGAATCGAATGAGATAATTCTGGGATCGGGACGCAAATCATCAGACCGCATCGCTGACTGAGGATTTGCCAGGGATGCAGCCGGACTAGTCTCGGTTATACTGCGTGCTCTCACGGACCAGCTTTTCGTCCACGCCAATGATGCGGGTGCCCTGGCCATCATGTTCCACTACGCAGGTCAGTTTGGATTTGCCGGTCAGGTGTTCATCGAGGTTGTCGAATTTATATCCATAAATAGCCGTCACCTTGTACACGCCGCGACGTTTTGGGATTTCGAACAGATCGACTGATTCCACCGGACCAAACTTGCGTTCCGGCCACTGACGGTAGAGGGCGGCAATTACCTTCAGCGCCTGTGCGCGCGTCCGCGCGCGTCCGTAGTAAAAGACGCTAGGAGCCAGATATCTACCTCGAGCGGCTGGGTCATTGCTTTCACCTGCTGCGATGAACGCTCCCACGACATTAACCAGCTCCGTGGCAATTGCCGATTTTTCTGATGCAGAGACTTGATGGATTTCCTGCGGTTCTTGAGCCAATTTGCCATCCGCCAGAGTGCTGAGACAAAATAGAACGGCTGTGAGCAGCCAAACGCCCAAAGATGCAGGACTTGGTGACATGTTGGTTTTGAGTCTTGAGTTTTGGGTTTGGGTTCTGGGTGAAGCCGTTTCGAGTCCGTACCATCCCACCACTCAAGACCCAAACTTAAAACCTTTTAGCTAAACGTATGAAAACTTTCTTCGGTTCTTTTCTCGGTGCCCTTTTCGCAATCCTTTTTCTGATCGTGGCTGGAGTCGTTGGATTCATTGGATTAGTTGCGCTGGTCAGCGCTTCGGCCAAAGGCCCGACAGTGGCCAACAATTCGCTGCTGGTTCTTGACTTGGCCGTACCGATCATGGACGCACCGCAGGCATTTGATCCGGCCGAGTTGCTGGCAGGCCTATCCGAAGATCAACAAGAAGTACAAGTCACTTTGCGCGATGTCTTGCGAGCGATCAGCCGGGCAGCGACCGACGATAGGATCAAGGGCGTCTTTATCACCGGAAATCTTTTACCGATCAGCAGCTATGGGTCGAAATATCCGGCCCTGAAGGAAGTCCGGGAAGCGTTGGTAAAGTTCAAAGAATCCCACAAACCGGTTTACGCCTATCTCCAGTTTCCCTTTGCGCCGGGCTATTACCTTGAGTCGGTTGCGGATCAACTTTTTGTGGATCCTCAGGCTCAGTTTGTTCTGCGGGGACCTTCCACCTTTCCGCTCTACTACACCGGAGCGCTTAAGAAGTATGGAATTGGCGTACAGGTCTTGCGAGTTGGGAAATATAAATCGTTTGTCGAACCGTATATTCGCGAAAACATGAGCCCGGAAAATCGGGAGCAACTGGAGAAGCTGTTCGGAGACATTTGGAGCGAAGTCACCACCAAGATTGAAGAGGCGCGTGGTCTTGCGCCTGGATCCTTCGAACAGCTCATAAATCAAAACGGGCTGATCGACGGAGAATTGGCGGTCAAAAGTAAGTTGGGCACGGAACTGGTTTCTCTGTCCGAGATAATGGACCGGCTCAGGAAGCAATACGGTGAGGATGAACAGCACCATACGTTTCGCCAGGTAACCGTTTCTTCTTACCTCGGAGCGTTAGAGAGAAATCCCACCGGGAAGTCTGTCGCCGGATCGGAAATCGCGATCGTCTATGCCGAAGGAGAAATTGTGGATGGTGAAGGAGGCGCGGAAAACGTCGGCGGCGAGCGATACGTGCGCGCCATCCGAAGGTTGCGGTTCGACCCTAACGTGAAGGCCATCGTCCTTCGCGTGAACAGCCCGGGCGGAAGCGGGTTTGCCTCGGAAGAGATCTATCGCGAGCTGAAAGCTGCGCAGGCAGTGAAGCCGGTCGTCGTTTCCATGGGTGGCTACGCGGCATCCGGCGGCTATTATATCGCCACCGCCGCCAATCGTGTCTTTGCCGAGCCTACTACGATCACGGGTAGTATCGGTGTTTTCGGGCTAGTCATGAATTTTGAGAAGATCGCCAATGAGAATGGAATCACGACTGACTCCGTAACGACGACGGTTCCTTTGGCAACGTTGTTTAACCCGCTCAAACAGAAATCCGACGCGGATTTGGCGATCTTGCAAAAGAGCGTAGACAAGTTTTATGACCAATTCCTGGAGAGAGTATCTGAAGGGCGTCACCTCCCGGTCGCGCAGGTAAACGAAATTGCTCAAGGGCGGGTTTGGTCCGGAAGCGAGGCGGCGAGGTTAAAGCTTGTGGACGAGGTGGGTGGGTTCAACTCCGCGCTTGCATACGCCGCCGATCTTGCGCACCTCGGCGATCACCCGGCGATCATCGAATTTCCCGCACGAAAGGATCTTAACGACAAGCTCAGGGAGCTATTCAAATCAGCTCCTCGCCCCCCGGTGGCCAAATTGGACCCGATCGGTCAATGCTTCAAAGAGCTGGCAAACCAGTTCAGAGACCTGCAATCTTTGAACGATCCCGAAGGGGTTTATGCCCGATGTCCGATGGATGTTCGATAAGATCATCGGCGCCATTTTTATATACTGGTAAACGCCCGGCCGCTCGAATATTGCTGCAATCTCTGCTCCATACCGGACAATTCTGCCTTCCGATCGTCCGGTCCTAGCGTTGAGATTGCGAGCTGTTGGTATTTGACCGCGTCTGTGAAATTACCCGTCGCGGCTGCTGCCGCGGCCAGCGTGTCGATGGAGAACGCATTTTTCCAGCCGCTGAGCTTGCAGGCCTTCATTGCGATCACCACTGCTCGCCGGCCGTCCCTGACTCGGCTATCCTTTGAGGTCGCGAGCATCCACGCGAGGTCGTTTAAGGTGGTGGGATCCTCCGGTTGGAGACGAACCGCCTGCTCGAGGGACTTTTTTGCATCGTCGTACCGGCCGTAGTCCATACAACTCCGTGCTTTGCTCTCGTAAAGCTCGGCTAGCAGGCCGGGGGAGACATTGCCTTTGCGCGCGAGATTGATGCTGGTATCGATCTCCTTTAGAGCCTCATTACCGCGCTTCGCGAGAATAAGGACCGCCGACTTTAAAAAATACGAACGCCAATTCTTCGGATCCGTCGCGATGACCTGGTCGATGACCGCGAGTGCCTCGTTAACTCTTCCGGTTTCCGCAAGTTTGAACGCGTCATCCAGTTGCGCCTGGCCGATCGTCATGCGCTGCTGCCAGATTTCGCCCCATCCGCGCTGGCTTTGCGTAAATGCCGGTTGTGTCATGCCAAGGAAAAAGCCTGAGGCGAGAAAAACTAACGACCAAAGCGACGCTGATCGTGTACTATTCATGACTGAACCCCATGCACCAATTTGATAAGCTCCTGATTTTTGCCGTTGGCCTGATAGTTTACTCTGCATGCACCGCTTTTCCTAGTGTAAAGGCGAGTGAACAAGATCCACCGGCCTCCGGGATCTCGCTGAGCCGTAGCACCGGCAACCATCTCTTTGTTTCTGTTCGCGTCAACAATCGGCCGGCCTGGTTCGCGGTCGACACCGGCGCAGCCCTGAGTATCGTGGACTCCAACAAGGCGCAACTTCTGGGTTTGTCGAAAAGCGCCCGTGTGGTACAGGTGCCCAAGCAAATCGAGGTGAACAATCGCATCGTTCCGGTGGCGATGGTCGACAGTCTTTTTGTCGGGTCAGCAAATCTTGGCTCGGGTCCGGTGGCCTTGATCGATCTTCGTGACTTTCGCGCCAAGCTCCGTGGTTCTGGTCACCCTGTCTCCATGGACGGGATTATCGGTCTGGACATCCTTCAGCGTTATAACGCGGTGATCGATTGTCGGAATCAACGGATCTATCTCTTTGATCCAGGAACCGATTCACAGTCGATTGTCAAAAATGCGAAGCGAGGCCGATACAACGCCGTGCCGATGCGGATCACCCATTCGGGTGCGCTTGAGGTGGAGGGTAGAATCGGACGCAACCGGTATAGTTTCGTTGTTGACACTGGGGGATTTGCCACCCTGGTTCCCTCGCAGGTGGCCAGACAAAATGGCATCCCGGTGATTGGGACTACGGTTAATGCAAAAGGGATTCACTCCAAGGAACGCCCTGTCGGCGTGACGATTGCGCCTGAGTTTGATTTAGGGAAATACGCTCTCGGCCCTGCGCTGGTCGGTGTGACAGGTCTGCCGGAAGGTCCGGATGATCTCACCTACCAGTTTGGTGGGCTGATTGGCGCTGATTTTTTCTTCGAGCGGAGCGGCATAATCGATGTCGGGAGCAAGACGCTTTACTTCAAGTAGAACGAAGGCAACTTCGGGATCTGGATCTATTTTAGTCGTGCATGGGTCAACTGGATTTCGTCCAAGACTTGGCAGTCGTAACCTTCTGCGCCGGGATCGGCGGCTTTTTGTGTCAGAAGATAGGGCTTTCGAGCGTGGTCGGCTTCATGGTAGCCGGGCTGTTAGTCGGCCCGCACACCCCGTTCATCTCTATCGTCGTCGACGAAAACGGAATTGAGACGTTATCGCAGCTGGGTCTCGTTTTCCTGATGTTTTCGATCGGACTCGATCTGAGCGTCGCGAAGTTGCGTAGGATGGGGATCGGTATCATCCTGGCGGTTGCCCTTGGCGGCGCGTTGGTTTTTAATGTCGTCCGTTCGATTTGCCCATTCCTGGGGCTAGGCTCATCAGAGAGTCTGTTCGTCGGCGGGATGCTGGTCGCTTCAAGCTCGGCCATCATCGGGAAAATATTACCGGAGACCGGATTGATTCATCAGCGGGCCGGAAATCTGGCGATGAGCATCACCGTCCTGGAGGATCTGGTCGCGGTGGTGGTGCTGACCTTTATTTCGTCAGTTGCTCAAATACACAGAGGCCCTGCAGTGAATGTCGGCAAGATTCTCGGTGTCTTGCTGGTCTTCGTTACCGTGGTTGTCGTTCTCGGTCTCCTGCTGCTTCCGAGAGTTTTGCAGCGGCTGAACCGAGCCGGTACCGATCTGCTGACCGTCACCGTCGCCGGGTTGGTTCTCGGGATTGCCGTGATTTCGGTGAGGACCGGCTATTCGCTGGCCCTGGGGGCCTTTTTGCTCGGGGCGATTGTCGCTGAAACGCCCCAGCGTCCGACCGTCGAACGGGCGATGCAGGGAATGCGTGATGTCTTCATCGCGGTATTTTTTGTCTCGATTGGGATGCTGCTGGATCCGGCTCTGCTTGTGAAGAACGGGGCACTGATTTTTTCTCTTGGGCTGATCGCGGTGGTCGTCCGAACCTTGGCGGTGAGCGCCTCGTTATTGATCACCGGGACTTCTGACCGGGACGCCTTTCGGGCCGGGTTAATGGTGACGCCGATCGGTGAGTTCGCTTTCATCATCGCGCAGATAGGCGTCTCGGCCGGGATGCTGTCGTCCGACTATTATCCTATCGCGGTCGGGATCGCTCTCTTCACCGCCCTGGTTTCGCCGGTCCTGATCCGGCATTCCGGCAGGATCAGCGATGTCTGGTTAAAATGTCAGCCGAAGTTCTTCTACGATCTGCTGAAACTCTATCATGACTTCCTGGCCTCCGTTGGTGAACATCAACGGCGCAGTCGCGTTTTTGGGCTGGCCAGACAAAGCCTTCCGCCGTTATTGATCGGCCTCACTTTCGCGTCTGGAATTTTGGTTATCGCCCCATTTCTGTTCTCTCAATGGAGTCGTCTCTTCCCGACTAACGCTGGCCGCTGGAGAGATCACCTTTTCTGGGCCCTCGTCGGCGTCGTGGCCACTGGACCGCTGCTCGGTGTCTGGCGGAGGTTCGCGGAGTTCCTGAAGGGGTTGGTCGAGATTGTTTTTGGAGCCGGGTTCCGCGCGCAGCGTCCAGTTCTGGTGCTTGGCCTGGAATTGATCGCGGCATTTCTGCTTTTCGTTTGGATCTGGCTTTTGACACCGGTGATTGGTGCGCCCGCTTCATTTTATGGAGCCATCCTGGGTACGGCGGCGGTGTACGCTCTTTTCTTTGGCAAACGCCTGAAGACGATGCAACGTCGGATCGCATCCGAACTCGCTGAAGCGATCCTTTCGCCTGAGGATAGGCGAAAAAGAAGCCATGATGACTGGCTGAAGGATCATCAGGAGTGGGACTTTAGCCTGAGTGAGATCCGAGTACCCGATTCGGCCGCCTGGTTTGGCAAAAGTCTTGGCGACCTCTCTCTGCGTAGTCAATTCGGGTGCTCGGTCGTAGGCGTCGAGCGACAAGGCTATCCTTTGCCAAGTCCGGGTCCTGATAGTGAGCTATTCCCCGGCGACGTTCTGCTGGTGCTTGGAACGACGGCCCAAATTCAAAATGTTCGCGCATTTTTTGATTCTGCTCCAAACCGAACTGAACAAGCGGACCTGCTGGATGAAATCCGGCTTGAATCCATTGAGGTGCCAGAGAAAAGCCGACTCGCCGGCAACGCCTTGGCCGAACTCGATATTCCTCGCAATACAGGAGTTCAGATAGTCGGCGTAGCGCGGGCGGACCATCGAATGCTCTTCCCCGGGCCGTTCCAGGTTTTAGAGGTAGCGGATTGGCTGTTGGTGGTCGGGACGAGGGACCAAATCCTCCATTTTCGCGAATGGATCAAAGAAATCGAATCAGACCAGGAAAAGAAATGGGAAATCGGGATTTGACGACCAAAGAGGGATCAAAGTCGGTGCCCCGGGCCGACGGCAATTCCTCCCAGTTTTGGGGCGTAAATTCGGAGTCAGGTAACCGTCGAACTTTATTTCATACAGCAAAGATTTCGGTGAAATTCCGAAACTCTGTGCTCCGAATCCATTTGTAAACAAGTGAAGGCCGACGATCCGGCCTGGTGAAAGACGAACGGAGGCGAAAGCTTTGGGGCACCAGCCTTTTTAAGACTTTATGTCTGAATCAACTCGCTCAAACGTTCTACCAAAGCTCGAATTTGTCGCCAAGCCTACCGTTGTTGACGGATCGCCTGTCCACAGAAAGTGTGTTGAGATTTGCGGGCAGACGCTTGCCCTGAGCAGACGAGGACCGATTACCCTGGTCGGACTCGAGGATGATTGGTACGAAGATTTGCACGATCCCGATGAGGTAATCAATGCCTTGAGCAGCAATCCCGGGTTCAAGCCTGATATCTTTACTTTTTGGCAGCGATTACCAGACATCGAACCAAAGTACCCATTCTATATGGAATGCGAGTCGATCGCTGCCCTTCCTATCCAAAGTTACTATCATTGGTTAAATAGACAGATCAAGGGGACCGCCAGAACCGCGATCCGCAAAAGTCAGAAGGCCGGCGTCGAGGTGAGGGAAGCCGACTTTGACGACGATTTCGTGCACGGTATGGTCAAGATATTCAACGAGACGCCGTACCGTCAAGGGCGACGATTTTGGCACTATGGTAAGGATTTCGAAACCGTCAAGAGCCAGTTCTCGCGGTTTCTCGCTCGAGAGGACTTAATCGGAGCTTATTGTCAAAACGAATTGATAGGTTTTATCATGTTAGGTAACGCGGGGCGTTACGGAGTCTTAGCACAGATTCTTTCAATGATAAGTCACCGCGACAAAGCGACAAATAACGCCTTGGTGGCCAAGAGCGTTGAAATCTGCGCTAGAAGGAAATTGCCTTACTTGGTCTATGCCTTCTGGGCAGATTCTTCCCTGACCAACTTTAAGCGTTATTCCGGATTCGAGGAAATAAAATTGCCGCGTTATTTCGTACCCATTACCCAGAAAGGAAAATGCGCCTTGAAACTCGGCCTTCACCGAGGCTTGAGGGCAACCATTCCCGATAAGATTAAGAATCCGCTAAAGCAAATCAGGCGATCTTGGTTAACTTGGAAGACTCAGTTGCTCCGGGTGCGCCTTCCCTCTAACAGTTCGATAGCTCCGATGTAGTTTATTAGCAACTTATCGACGACCACAGGTTGGGGCCATTTGGAGCTGCCCGCTGTTCTTTCCCTCCCAGAAAATGTCGACTGACTCAATGAAACCCTTGGTGTCCATTCTCATACCTGCCTACAATTCCCAGGAGTGGATTGCCGACACTATCAGATCCGCGATCGGGCAGACATGGCAGGGGAGGGAGATTATAATTGTTGATGACGGGTCTACCGATCAAACGCTCGCCATTGCTCGACAATTTGCTTCCAAGGAATTGAAGGTCGTTTCTCAACGAAACCAAGGCGCTGCTGCCGCGCGGAACAAAGCCTTTTCTCTATGCCAAGGTGACTACATCCAGTGGTTGGACGCGGACGATCTGATGGCTTCCGACAAGATCAGCCGGCAAATAACCGCGTTGGAGAGTGGCCAGGAAAGGCGGGTGCTCCTTTCTTCCGCTTGGGGACGATTCTTCTACCGGGTGAGTCGCGCGGAGTTCACGCCGACTCGCCTTTGGGCTGATCTCAGTCCAGCGGAATGGCTAATCCGTAAGATGGGCGAGAATCTTCAAATGCAGCCAGCCACTTGGCTGGTGAGTCGGGACTTGAGCGATGCTGCCGGCTCGTGGAACACTCAGCTCCACTATGACGATGACGGGGAGTACTTTTGCCGCGTACTCTTGGCGAGCGAGGGCGTCCGATTCGTTCCAGAGGCACGCATTTACCAACGGATGTCGGGCTTCGGGAGTGTAAGTCATATTGGCACTTCCAATCGAAAACTTGACGCATTGTTGCTTTCCATGCGGCTACACATCCGTTACTTGCGTTCCATCGACGACAGCCCGCGGGCCCGGCAGGCTTGTCTGCGTTACCTTCAGAATTGGCTAATGAACTTCTATCCGAATCGGCTGGACATAGTCGAGGAACTCAAACAGGTGGCGATCGAATTGGGCGGAGCCATCGACTCCCCTTCGCTCTCGTGGAAATATAGTTGGCTTCGTCGATTCTTCGGGTGGCGAGTGGCCAAGTCTGCACAACTCACGCTGCCGAAGATCAAGTGGTCGCTGATCCGCTCTTGGGACAGGGCGCGATCAGGCAATGCAAACTTATTAGTTAGGTCAGAAAAAGATGCATAAACAAGTTGTTAGAGGCGCGTTGAAATCCGCCGTAGCCAGGCTCCCGGCGGTTGCCCGTGAGCCGGTCTTCGATTTTGTCAGGCGCGTGTCGAAAGCAAGTGTCTCTGTTCTCCCTGAGGTGGCACGCGAGGGGGTCATCGAACAGATATGCGGTGAATTCGGGCGGTTCGCACTTATGTCGCGGCTAGCGAGGGAATGTGGGGTAGTTGCTCTAAAGGTTTCCGGAAAATATGGGGTCATCCAAAGTTCGCCAGACGATAGAGTGGTGCTCAAGGAATATGCAAGGACTGGCCAGTGGGCGGAACGCACCAACAATCTGTTGCAGTCCTTTTTCGCTCATAGGGATGGAAGCTATATAGACATCGGAGCCAATATCGGTCTCACCACGATCCCTGTGGCCCAAAATCCTCGAGTCCGTTGCCTGGCGGTTGAACCGGAGCCTGTCAACTTCATCAACCTCTGCATTAACATCGCGGAGAATTGCCCATATAAGAATGTTGAGGTTCTGCCCGGGGCCATCTTCGTACGACGTCAGACACTTCAGTTCGAATTGTCCTTAGGGAATTTGGGTGATCATCGGTTGCGCTTCGGCGAAAGTACAGGGCAATTGGGAGAACACAAACGGGCCACAATTGATGTTGAGGCCGTGCCGCTCGACGAGATTGCGGAAGGCTTAAACGGGCCTTTGGCCGTGAAGATTGACACGCAAGGGGCCGAGCCGTTCGTTGTCTCGGGTGGTAAAAGGACTCTTGCTCGGTCAGCGTTGATCGTCTGTGAATTTTGGCCCTATGCAATGGCTCGAGTCGGTGGAAATCCTGAGAATGTGATCGACTTTCTACGGGACCAGTTCTCCAGTCTCTCGATCGCCATGCAAGAAGAAGGGCCGATCCTCCCGCCTCGGCCCGCAGCCGAAGTTTGCGCGCAACTCACCTCGCTGGTGGCGGCTCATAGCGACAACCCTCACATGTATGTCGATGTCATAGCTCAACGATAGAACGGACCCGTACGAGTACGTTAAACGGGAAACAAGCAATGAGTACAACAAAGACGGACACGGTTTTGGATTCGGTTCCTCGTTCTTCTATCCAGAGTCTGTGGCGATCGGCATCAAACCGAGCACATCCGCTGTTATTGAGCTTTCTCGACTCTGTGAGGAAGGCTTCTTCTCCTGGACAGATCGCAGTAGCGCTGTTGACAGGCGGCGGGGAAAAACCTTACGCCCTTGGGATGGCCGGCGCCCTCAGCGCCCGCGGGATATTCGTTGACTTTATCGCCAGCGACTACCTGGACGTTCCGGAACTGCATCGCCTCCCGTCCTTGAATTTCCTGAACTTGCGCGGAGAACAGCGAACTGACGTCAGCCTTTTAAGAAAGGTGGTCAGGATTTTGATCTACTATTTGAGGCTTGTTCGCTATGCGGCGACGGCGCGGCCGAAAATATTTCATATTCTTTGGAACAACAAGTTCGAGTTCTTTGATCGGACATTGCTGATGGCCTACTATAAACTTACGGGTAAGCGGATTTTGTTAACGGCACACAACGTCAATGTTCGTAAGAGGGACTCCAATGACACTCGTCTGAACCGCCTGAGTTTGCGGATCCAGTATCTTCTGGCAGATCACATCTTCGTACACACACTGAGAATGCAACAGGAATTGATCTCGGAATTCGACATATCGGTGAAGAAGGTCAGCGTCATTCGGTTCGGAATCAATAACACCATGCCCAACACCGCACTGACAGTTCTCGAAGCGAAGCGGAAGTTCGGCATCACTCAACGGCAAAAAACACTTCTCTTCTTTGGGAATATCGCTCCTTACAAGGGGCTGGAGTACCTGATAGCAGCATTCGGACAACTCGTGCAGCAGGATTCGGATTACCGCCTCATCGTTGCCGGTCGTCTTAAAAGCACCGACGGGTATTGGGCGAAGATCCAGCAGGCGATTGCCAGCAACGATCTTGACCAGCGAATTATTCAGCGGATCGGATACATTCCGGATGAGAGAGTCGAAGAATACTTTAAGGCTGCTGATGTTCTAGTGCTCCCTTACACCCACATTTATCAAAGCGGGGTTTTGTTTTTGGCTTATAGCTTCGGGCTGCCGGTGATCGCCTCAGACGTGGGATCGATGAAGGAGGATATCGTTGAAGGCGTTACCGGCGCTGTGTGCAGACCTCGTGACGACGTCAGCCTTACCCAGGCCATCCAGAGATATTTTGCATCGCAACTATTTGAGCATCTCAAGGATTTGCGGCCGGATATTCGGAAATTTGCCAACGATCGGTATTCGTGGGACGAGGTGGCGAAAACCACGGTAAAGATCTACGCCCAATTGCTCGAGAGTTAAACCCCTTTTACCTCCTAAGATATTCGTCAGGCTGGCAATCGTCTTGAGATCGGTTGGACCGTTCGAAGTCGCAGTGTTTTCGGCAGTCGCCAACGCTGGCGCGTCATTGATGCCATCGCCTGCCATGGCAACTTTGGCGCCTGCCTTTTGTTAGTTTGGTTATTATATTATCTCTATTCGCGATGCCTTCTCACACCCCGCCCTTTTCGCGCTGATTATCCGAAAAGAAAAGACCCGCCCGGCTACCGCCGGACGGGTCTGTTCGGTTTAGTTTAGATTTGGGAATCAGCTTAGTAGTCCATGCCGCCCATACCGCCCATGCCACCAGGACCGCCGGCGGGAGGCGCTTTTTCTTTCTCGGGGAGCTCGCAGACGAGCGCCTCGGTCGTGAGCAGCAGACCGGAGATCGAAGCCGCATTCTGGAGCGCGTAGCGTGTCACCTTGGTGGGATCGACTACGCCTGCCTTTACCAGGTCCACGTATTCGCCGGTAGCAACGTTGTAACCTTCGTTTCCGGAGCGGGCCTTAACTTCCTGGACGATCAGTGCACCTTCCTGACCAGCATTGTCGGAAAGCTGGCGCAAAGGAGATTCGACCGCACGGCGAACAATCTCCAGGCCGGTCTTCTCGTCACCTTCCAGTTTCAAGTTATCGAGCGCCTTTTGGGCACGGATCAGCGCCACGCCACCGCCAGCGACGATGCCTTCTTCAACGGCGGCACGTGTTGCGTGCAGCGCGTCTTCAACACGAGCCTTCTTCTCTTTCATCTCGGTCTCGGTTGCCGCACCAACACTGATAACGGCCACACCGCCAGCGAGTTTAGCCAGACGCTCTTGGAGCTTCTCCCGATCGTAATCGGAGGTCGTCTCCTCGATCTGACGTCGAATCTGGCTGACCCGGCCCTGGATGTCCTTCGTCGAACCTTCGCCTTCAACGATCGTGGTGTTTTCTTTGTCGATCGAGATGCGCTTGGCACGGCCTAAATCATCCAGCGTGATATTTTCCAGCTTAATACCGAGGTCTTCGGTAAAACAACGGCCACCGCTTAGAACCGCAATATCTTCCAGCATCGCTTTGCGCCGATCACCGAAGCCAGGGGCCTTAACCGCAGCAACCTGCAGGGTACCACGCAGCTTGTTAACCACCAGCGTTGCGAGCGCTTCGCCTTCGACGTCTTCGGCGATGATCAAGAGCGGACGGCTGGCCTTCGCCACTTTCTCCAGCACTGGCAGAAGATCCTTCAGGCTCGAGATCTTCTTCTCGTGGATGAGGATGTAGGCATTTTCAAGGACGGTCTCCATGCTCTCCGCGTTGGTCACGAAGTAGGGTGAGAGATAGCCCTTGTCGAACTGCATACCTTCCACCACTTCGAGAGTCGTTTCGATCGACTTGGCCTCTTCAACGGTGATGGTGCCGTCTTTGCCGACTTTGTCCATCGCGTCGGCAATAATCTCGCCGATTGTCGTGTCCCAATTAGCCGAGACTGTGGCCACCTGCGCGATTTCCGTGCGGTCAGAGACCTTCTTTGAGATTTTCGCCAATTCAGCGACGACCGCCTCGACCGCTTTCTGGATGCCCCGCTGAAGCGAGGTCGGATTTGCTCCGGCCGTGACGTTACGCAATCCTTCCCGGAAGATGGATTCGGCGAGAACCGTTGCCGTCGTGGTGCCGTCTCCGGCGACATCCGAGGTCTTCGAAGCAACCTCGCGCACCAACTGTGCACCCATGTTTTCGTAGGGATCTTCGAGTTCGATCTCCTTGGCGACCGTAACTCCATCTTTGGTGATGGTTGGGCTACCAAACTTCTTGTCCAGGATAACGTTGCGTCCGGAGGGCCCCAGAGTGGCTTTTACTGCCTTGGCGAGTTTTTCCACCCCGCGCAAAAGAGCGTGCCGCGCTGCTTCATCGAATTGCAATTGTTTTGCTGCCATAAATTTTTACTAACTTGCGTGTTTAATGTTCTGTTTATCCGATGATGCCGAGGATATCCTCCTCGCGCATGATGAGATAGTTCTCACCGTCGATCTTGATCTCGGTGCCGCCGTATTTGGAAATCAGCACCTTGTCTCCGACCTTCACATTGAAGTCGATTTTTTTACCGTTGTCGTCGAGTTTACCGGTACCGATAGCAACGACAGTGCCTTCCTGAGGCTTTTCTTTAGCCGTGTCAGGAATGATGATACCACCCTTTTTGACTTCCTTCTCTTCGAGCGGTTGAACTAGCACCCGATCGCCGAGAGGTTTTACGTTAATTGCCATACTCGTTTTTATCCTCCTGATTGATTTAATGTAGGGTTTAGGAACCAACGCGCCGGCAGCGAAGGATTGAACTGCCAGCGACGATGGGAAATCTTTGGAAATTTTTTAGCTCTTCTTTTTGTCGTCATCGACGACTTCGAAGTCGGCGTCGACCACATTTTCACCGGGTCTGCCGCTGCCGGCCGCGCTTTCAGTGCTTTCCGAACCGGATGAACCAGTCGTATCACCAGGATGAGGACCTGCCTTTTGAGATGCAGCCTGTTTGTACAGCTCAGCGCTGATATTTTGGAAGCGGGTTTGCAGTTCTTCGGTTGCGGTCTTGATGGCATCCGCATCAGTGCCGTTCAGCTTCTCGCGAACATCCTTGATAGCCTCCTCGACACCCTGCTTCTGTTCCGCGGACAACTTGTCGCCAAGGTCCTTTAACTGTTTCTCGCATTGGTAAGCCAGGTTGTCGGCGTTATTCCGAATCTCTGCCGATTCCCGGGCCTTCCGATCGTCTTCGGCATGAGCTTCCGCGTCCCTGCGCAGCTTCTCGACTTCTTCTTTGGTCAGCCCGCTACTGCCGGTGATGGAAATCTTCTGCTCTTTTCCACTTCCGAGATCTTTGGCCGAGACATTCAAGATCCCGTTCGCGTCGATGTCGAACGTAACTTCAACTTGTGGAACACCGCGCGGGGCGGGTGGGATACCATCCAGGTGGAAAGTTCCCAGTGTCTTGTTATCTCGAGCCATCGGGCGCTCGCCTTGCAGGACCTTGATCTCGACCCCCGGCTGGTTGTCGCTATAGGTCGAAAAAATCTGCTGCTTTCTCGTTGGGATAGTCGTGTTGCGCGGAATCATCGGCGTCGCGATGTTGCCCGCCGTCTCGATGGCGAGGGTCAACGGCGTAACATCCAGCAGAAGCACGTCTTTTACATCGCCTCGTAATACTCCACCCTGTATCGCCGCGCCGACGGCTACCACTTCGTCAGGATTGACACCCTTATGCGGTTCTTTACCGATCAGCTTTCGAGCTGTTTCAACCACTTTCGGCATCCGGGTCATCCCGCCTACGAGCACAAGCTCGTTAATCTCACTTTCCGAAAGTTTTGCGTCTCCAAGACAAGCTTTCACCGGCCGAATCGTTCGTTCGAACAAATCATCCGTAAGTTGCTCCAGCTTAGAGCGCGTCAGCTTCTTTTGAATGTGCTTGGGACCGGTCGCGTCCGCGGTGATGAAAGGAAGGTTGATCTCGTACTCCTGTGATGAAGAGAGAGCAATCTTGGCTTTCTCCGCTTCCTCTTTGATCCTCTGGAGTGCATCGGATTGTTTACTCACATCGATGCCTGTCTCTGCACGGAACTCGGAAATGATCCAGTCCATGATTTTATTGTCCCAGTCGTCACCGCCCAGGTGAGTATCTCCGTTCGTCGCCTTTACCTCGAAGACGCCTTCGCCAATCTCCAGAACCGATATGTCAAACGTACCGCCGCCCAAATCGTAAACAGCGATCTTTTCGTCTTTCTTCTTATCCAGGCCGTAGGCCAGCGACGCTGCGGTTGGCTCGTTGATGATTCGCAGGACTTCCAAACCCGCGATCCGCCCGGCGTCTTTGGTTGCATTCCGTTGCGAATCGTTGAAGTAAGCCGGCACAGTAATAACCGCTTGCGCGATCTTCTCGCCAAGCTTTGCTTCCGCATCCGTTTTCAGCTTACCCAAAATCATCGCCGAGATTTCCTGAGGAGAAAAAGCTTTGCGTTCTCCGCCCACCTGTACCTCAACGTGTGCGTCGCCGTTCGAAGCCTTGATAATCTTGTACGGCACCCGCTTTGCTTCATCCTGGACCTCTTCAAACTTCCGGCCCATGAAGCGTTTAATAGAGAAAATCGTATTTTGTGAGTTAGTGACAGCCTGCCGTTTTGCGGCTTGACCGACTACCCGCTCCCCGCTTTTGGTAAAAGCAACGATCGAGGGCGTTGTACGTGCGCCTTCGGAGTTTTCGATGACGACCGGTTCACCACCCTCCATCACAGCCATACAGGAGTTGGTGGTTCCAAGGTCAATGCCTAAAATTTTAGCCATACGCTTGGTGCGCTCAATGTGCATATGGCGTGCCACCCCGCGAAAGCGAAGCAAGATCGGCGGAAACGCCTCCTGACAAAGGTATTACGAACTTTCCCCGAAAATATCTCGAGGCGGATATAGCGACACTATGACGCACCGTGTCTCATCTGGAGTGAGCCACCGTGTCACTATCCGGGCTTGCAATGCCTGCTGACTCCCTTGCTTTTTTGCCCAGTGGCTATCATGCTCGCGGTTGTTATTTGCGAAGATGGTTATGGCCGACGCGAACTTAGATTCAAACGCGCCTGAGAACGTTCCTTCCCCCGACCAGATCGAGACCGCCGGGGTGCAAGTGACCGAGCGGGACATCGTTTTCGATTGTCCGCGTTGCGGAGGGGAATTGGTCATTGATATGGATGGGGCTGGGATGGAAGTCAATTGCACGCTTTGTGGCGGCGGGTTGATCGTGCCTCAATATGATGGTCCGTCGCTTCAGTTTTTGCAGATCGCGACCGCTAAACTTGCCAAAGCCGTTCAAGGCGCTCGAAATGCGACTCCGAAGAAATTCCATTTTGAGGGGAGCCCGCTCGACGAGTTAAAGCGCCGCCAAAACGAGCTGCAGCGAGCGATTCTCGAGAGCCAGGGACAAGCAACCGAGGTGAAGGGCCACATCCACCATGCGACGATCCAACTCCACCGCTACCAGCTGAAGTTGGAAGTGATTCAGGAGCGGCAGATCGAGCTAAAGGCCGAACTCAGTGCTCTGCTTCAGGCGCTAAAGCAAACTTAGCCAACGTGGCTCTGACAAAACTAGTTGAAACTGCCTACCTCACGCTCCAATGTCTCGGCCTCAAACTGGATGGGTGCCAGAGCGGTCGATTGGGCACGCCTGGAAAGCGTGTGTACCGCAAGGTACCGAGGGTTCGAATCCCTCCCCATCCGGTTATGCTGATTCTGAGTGACTTACGTGAATTGGACAGCGGAAATCGCCAAAATCCATAATCAATTCCATAATGCGATTCTAAATTCGGTCTGAACCAAGCCCGCACGCTTCCCTTTCAAATCCACGTTCCGCTCGAACAGTTGCGAAGGGGCCCAGCTGGTCAAAGCCTCCCAAATTAGGGCGCGATATTTGCGAATTGTATCGAGTGCTCTTTCGGAACAATAGAGATTCTTTTATTGCATCGAAATTCCTTTTCGGTACAATATGACCGCGCCTAATTGTATTCAAACCAGTTTCGAAGACTTTGAAAGGGAGTGATTTCATTTCTAATTTAGCCGGACGGTGTTGCACAACGCCAAGTGGTTATTTGGCGTTTCACCCGTCAAAACTTCCCCCAAAACTGGAGGTCGATTGGCCTCTAGCAAATCTTCTGTCCGAAGCTAATAGGGCAATGGCCGAACTTTCAGGTGCCGGACAACTGTTGCCCAATCCGCATTTGCTCATCCGACCGTATCTCTGGCGAGAAGCAATCTTGAGTTCGCGAATCGAAAATACAATTGCGGAGGTACAGGAACTGGCACTTTTTGACGTACAAGGAGCCGATGAGAAGCCTAACCGCTCCGATGTGTTGGAAGTATTCAATTATGTGCGGGCTATGCAAATCGGCCTGCAGAGACTTGAAAGCATACCGATCTGCAGCCGCCTAATCTGCGAACTCCATGAGATTTTGCTCGGCAACGTACGTGGCGGCGAGAGTTCAAAGACGCCAGGAGAGTATCGTAAAAGTCAAAACTGGATCGGTCGCCCTGGGGCAACATTACAAGAGGCCACTTTCATTCCTCCTCCTCCTGACGAAATGCAACGGGCTCTAGGCGCTTGGGAGGATTATCTCAACGGAGAATCTGAGGAACCGGTTTTGGTCAAGGCTGCAATTTTGCATTACCAGTTCGAAGCCATCCATCCCTTTCTCGACGGCAACGGGCGTATTGGAAGGCTCCTGATAACGCTATTCCTTTGCTCTCGCGGCTGTCTATCGCAACCATTGCTATATCTTTCGGGCTTCTTTGATGAGACGAGGGACGATTATTATCGTCTTTTGCAGGCTGTCAGCACCCAAGGACGCTGGCGAGAATGGCTTGAATACTTTCTCCGAGGCGTCCGTCAACAGGCCAGAGCGGCCCTAATGGGCACCCAGAAAGTTTTACAAGTCTATCAAGGTTACAGGGATAAGCTAAAAAAGGCAAAGCGGCCTCCGCAAAGCGCCGGACTAATATTAGATGAACTCTTCGGCAATCCAATTTTCTCAGCCAGCCACTACTGCGCTCGAACAAATCAGTCTTTTCACAATGTAAATAAGGGTGTCGTTTTCTGGCAAAAGGAAGGACTGCTCAGAGAATTCACGGGTCAGAAGCGTAATCGCCGCTTTGTAGCTTCGGAATTGTTGGATGAACTGACCAAATCAATTCCGTCAAACGTTCCTCAGTCGCAACTTGAGAAACGTACGACGAACTCGCTGTAGTATTCTTGAGGTCGTGTCCGTCCTCCCATTGAAATCGATGGGGACTAAAGGAAGGTAAAGATTTCGGCAATAAGACCTTAGAACCGGCGTCGTCTTTCTCAACCACCCCCCCCTCTCGCGGATCTCGGGTCCGGAGAAGGGAAATGTGTTAGGGCCGGTGTGCTGTTAACGCAATTCGTCTTGGATTGACTCTCTAAGCTTTTGGGCGCCAAGAAAGGTGTTGGTCTGGGAACCGTTGTTGGTAAGAAGCGTGCCGGAAGAGGAAAGTGAATGTTATTTTCCGGAGGGTTAAATTCACTTAATGTCTGACGATGACGCTGCGTTCACTTCTGAGAAAATTCCAGGTTAGTCGTGAATTTTTTTTGACGATGCAGCCGGAGGAGTTGGTGACGCAGGCTTATAAGGAGCTCCTGGGTCGGGATCCCGACCCGTCCAGCCTCCAGACTTACTCGACGGAGACGCACTTTCTTCCCCAGAAGAGCGTGCTTGAGCTAGCCCGCAAGTATGGGGTTTTTCCCATTGAAATCCAGCCCGACGGCGCGATTGGGAATCGCAGCTCTTGGATTTCCAAAACGTTCCTGATGATGAAGACGCTCGCTGAAGAACCGTGGGAATCACAACTTGCCAAGGCCCGGAATGCCGTTCGATCGTGCGGAAACTGCTTTACTTAGGATCGAAGAAGCGAAATATGTTGCGGTTCATGAGATGGCAACGATGTTCCTGGTTCTTAGCGCTCTTAGCCGTAGCTGGAGCGCTCTTTTTGGCCTCATGTGGCAGCCAAGAAGGCGTCGGCCCAGGGGAGGGTGAATTGCGGGATCGACCAACGGGAGACTATAACCTGCAGCGCGAAAATCTCACGAAGGTTTTAGCCTGTGGCATTTTCAGCTGAAGACGCAAACGACTTCAACGGGCGCAAACCGAGGCCGAGCTCTTAAATTGCTGTTCCCCCGGCGTCGAAAAGGTGCGCGTTTTTGGCCTCAAATCCAAAGCCGACTGCATCAGAGTGTCGGTAATTTTGGAATCCCTTCACGTTTAAGGTGATCCGGTTGCCAGCCGGCGTGGTGCCATGAACGAAAGTCAGGTCGCCCAGGTTCTCGACAACCTCTATTAAAAGAGTGCTGGCCCCGTTCGCGGGTTCGCAGACATGAACGTGTTCGGGCCGCAGACCGAGGGTTAGCTCGGCGCCCAGGGCTACATTGGCCGATATCGTTTTCTCCAGGCTCAACGGTCGGCGCGGGAAATCCGGGCCCGCAATGACGATCGTATCGGCACTCATATTCTCCGCCCGAACCTTGAGGAAATTCATTCTCGGCGCACCGATAAAGCCCGCCACGAAGAGGTTCGCTGGACGTTGGTAAAGGTCGCGTGGTTGGCCGATCTGTTCAATCTTGCCCGCATTCAGGACGATGATTTTATCTGCCAGCGTCATTGCTTCAACCTGGTCATGCGTGACATAAATCATCGTCGTTTGCAGTTCGCCGTGGAGCTTCGACAGTTCGATCCGCATTTGTACACGCAGTTCCGCGTCAAGATTTGAAAGCGGTTCGTCAAATAGGAAGATCTCGGGTTCCCGGACAATCGCGCGGCCAATGGCCACACGTTGGCGCTGCCCGCCGGACAACTCTTTCGGTCGGCGCTTTAGATAGGGCGTCAAATGAAGAATCGCAGCTGCATGCGCCACCCGCTCTTTGATTTCTTGTTTCGGGCGACGGGCCATCCGCAGGCCGAACCCCATATTTTCCTCGACCGACATATGCGGATAAAGAGCATAGGTCTGAAACACCATTGCTACTCCGCGGTTCGCGGGATCGAGTTCATTCACTTGCCGGTTGCCGATCCAAACCTCCCCTTCGCTTGTTTCTTCCAGCCCGGCGATGATCCGCAGCAGAGTTGTTTTACCGCAGCCGGAGGGCCCGACGAAGACCACGAATTCACCGTCATCGATTTGCAGGCTGACTCCATGGAGGACTTGCGTTTGGCCGAATCGCTTAACAATATTTTGGAGTTTTAGACCTGCCATGACGTGGAATCATTGTCGGAGAAAAAGCATCAAACTGGTATCAGAGAGCGGGTCGTAACGCAAGCGGTGATCTGGTTTGCGGCGTTATGCTGTGGGGTTCGAATCGCCCGGTGTCGAAAGTTTTTCGAAACTTCGTGTTTTTCGAGGTGTTCACCACAATGAGGTGACGTATTAAGAAATTGCTCTTCCCGTTTAAAGGGAGGGTTGTAGTAAGAAAATACTACTGCGAGCCTCCGCTTTGGACATCCGAGCTACAGGTTGTTTCCTGGCTTGAACGTAATGTCTGGAGCGTGCTGCGGTTGGTCGATGAAGCTCTGAAAAGAGCGGTGTTTGACCAGGCTTCAGCTAAAAAACAGTGACTACCAAACCTACTTCTGATTAAGAACAACCTGAAATCGTTATGATTAAACACATTCTGCTTCTCGCTGCGGCCGTTGGCCTTATCGCTCAGTCCAGCGCTTTTGCTGCGGACCCGACTCCAGCCCCGAGCGCGAGCCCGGCCAAGACCTCCCATCATCACAAGGCGCATCACAAGTCCACCACGCCGGCCACTGAAGCTACGCCTGCCGCGACGCCCAAGAGCTAAGGCTTTCAACTGCGCGGCTGCGCTTTGATGCGCAGTAACCGGCGAAGTCCTTGAAGCGATCCGGCCCTGCTAAGATGACCGGTCAAGGGTCGGTATCCCGACGAAAAATTGATTTAGCCCGAGCAGACTAAGCTCGGGCTAAATTCTTTACGGTTGCCCGTTTTCACGATTTTTCTTAGCGAATACCTCGCAACCTGGAGTCGTCCAAGTCCTCGACAATGTGGACTTAATGCAACGGCGCCTGGTTCTGCTGCTAACGGCTTTTGGATTGATCGCTTCGAGCTCTGCCTCAAAGGCAGACCCTCCATCCGGCTCGCCTGCGCGCCCTCGCTCTATCGGCGGTGTTGCTTATTCGGAGTATCGCCACCGGCCTTACTATTATCGTCGCTACCACTACGGACCGGCATTTCGCCCGCACGTTCACGTTGCGAATCACCGGCCCAACTAAGCACATGACCAATGACCAGGACATCGCTACCGAGTCGCTTGTAACGAATACGATGCAGCCTGCTCGCCTCCTCGAGGCTCTCGATGCCGACGCCCCCGAAGCTTGGTTTATCACCACCGGTTAGCAGTGGCGTAATAAAGGACCAGACTTCATCGATCAGATTCTGGTCGCGCAATTGTCCCAATACGTCGCCTCCGCCTTCAACCAGGAGCCGGGTCACGCCCCTGGTACCCAGGTCCTGCAAAATATCTGACCACACGGCGTCTCGGTAGATGATCGTACGTTCCCGATTTTCGTCGGTTAACAGGTTGGCGCCAGCCGGCAGATTCCCAGACCGTGTGACAACGACTCGCCATGGCTGCAATCCCGCCGCGTTGGGACGTACGGTCAGCCTCGGATCATCTCGCCGGACGGTTTCTGCCCCCACGAGAATTGCGTCTACGGTTCCTCGCAGACGATGCACGAGACGGAGGGACCGGTTGTTGGAAAGCCACTGCGGTTCGCCGGGGGGGCGCGTGATATGGCCATCGAGCGACTGGGCGACTTTCGCGATGACCCACGGGATGCCCTTGGTTACCCATTTGTTGAAGCCAACGTTTAACAGGGCGCACTCGGCTTCCAGTACCCCAATCGTTACCGCGATTCCTGCGTCCCTAAGCTGTTCGATTCCGCGCCCCTGGTGTTTCGGATTCACGTCAATCGCGCCAACTACGACGCGCCGAATTTTTGCTGCGATAATCGCGTCCGTGCAGGGCGGGGTACGACCGTGCGTCGAGCATGGTTCCAAGGTTACATAAAGTGTCGCGCCTGCGGCCAACCCAGGGTCTGGCAAAGCGGATAACGCTTCGATTTCGGCATGCGGACCACCCGCTCGCCTGTGCCAGCCGGTTGATAAAACTGTTCCGTCGCGTACGAGCACTGATCCAACGGCGGGGTTAGGGCTCGTTCTTCCCAGGCCTTTGGAAGCGAGCCGCAACGCCAGTCGCATGTATCGCTCGTCCAGATTTCTGGTTCCTCGGATCAAGTGCGGACCAATGCTTCATAATCTCGCCATTGCCTTGATCCCATCTCCGCTACAACTGGAAAAATTGCCGAAGTCGCCGCAAGAAGCCTTCCTTCGTGGTCGTTGTTTGCTGGTCGTCTCCGTTTACAGGAGCGTTGGCAAGGTGCATTTCCATGGCAGATCGTCTGGCAACTACGGTTTCGCTCAACGACTCGGCGAGTCCGGGGTGTTCGCGCAGCAAAACGGCCATCGACTCCCTCTCAATCTCAACCACCTCGCAGTCGAGGAGCGCGACCAGCGTCGCGCTTCGCGGCTCTCCGGTCAGCAAAGACATTTCTCCGAAGCAATCTCCTGCGGTCAAGATGCCGACCGGCCAGGATCGCCCCTCCTTCTCGGCCAGAACTTCGACTGTGCCCCTGGCAAGGATGAACATCGAAGTTCCATGCGTCCCCCTTGCAAATGATTCTTTCACCTTTGCCAAAACGGATCCTCCGTGCTCCGAGCGCGAGCTTGGCCAACTGATCCTGGTCCAGACAGGAAAAGAGCGGCTGGCCGGCGAGGAGTTTCAAATCGATCTCGAGCCGGCGGCTGAGCTGTCGATGGCGGACAAGTTCAATCTGCTGGGTGGAAAACGCGAGCCGAATTCCTCGCCGATTAAGCTCGTACCAAACATTCGTCCGAACAGCATCAATGATATCGGGATAAACTCTCCCATCCATCAGCCAGAATTTGATTTCGTACTGGACGGCCGATTCGCCGAAGTCGATCAGGAAGACCTTCACCGGCGGATCACGAAGTACTCCGGATGCGCTCGAGGCGGCTTGGAGCATCGCATCTTTGACCTCATTCGGCGGGATTCGATGATCCACGCTGAGGCGGACGCGCGCCGGCATGTCTCGGTGACGGATAGTAGAGATTGACGATCGTCGCCTTGGCCAACTGGCTATTTGGAATGTCAAAGCTGACTTCGTCGTTGTTTCGGAATCGAGTCGATCGCCAATTGATTTCGACCACTTCAACGTGCTTGCCATCAACGATGAGCCAGTCGCCGACCCGATAGGCTTTCCCAGCCTGAAGGCCAAAGCCGGCAAAGATATTCCCGAGGGTGTCTTGCAGCGCGAGACCGATGATAATCGCCATCAAGCCAGATCCCGGCAAGAAGACCCGGAATCGTCACGTGATAATAAAACGCCAGCCCGAAAACTGTCGCAAAGACGAAGACGATGATCGCGACAACCTGCGGAAGAAAGGAGGGGATCCGCGCTCTTTCGCCCGGATAACCGTACAAGGGCCAGACAAACCGGTGCAAAATAGCGTTGATCGGAAAGGCGGCTGTAATCGCGGCAACCATGCCGATTTCACCCGCGCCGGGAAAATCAACGTGAAGGAGACGTGACGCGACAATGATCGAAGCGGTTGCGATGAAAACATGCGAAAGCCACGCCAGCTCCGACATTCACGCGTCGTTTTAACCAGCGGCCAACCATCAACCCGATCAGATAAAAGACGAAGCTGACCAGGACGAGATACAAACCTGGAGTTTGGGTCGGCCAAAACGACTGGAAATGATGTGAGCATCAATTCTCTCTCTTCATCCGAAGCATGCGATCCATTTTGAGCTTATCAAAATGAACGTTACTATAGCGGAGCGAGCCAAGTAAGTGAAGCGCCTCACTTTCGTAAGTAAAGCGTCTCGCTTGACCTTTTCAAAGCGCGCCAATCCCACGGGTCAGTAAAGCTCCCGCATTACCTCTGAAAGACTTGGCGATCCCACAAGCCTCTTTGCACTAAACACTCGTGATATTATTGTTTTTCCCGCTCAAAGGCCGAATCGAACGCCACTCCGCTGGGAGCAAAATCGTACGAACGCACGTTTCGACAGGATTCGGTCGCCCCATGGATGCGATCCATCCGAATGTCTTCCCATTCGATCGAGAGCGGACCCGTGTAGGAGATATCATTGAACGCGACGATGATATCTTCAAAATGGATGTCGCCGTGCCCGATCGAACGAAAATCCCAATAACGCCGGTGATCTCCGAAGTTGGTGTGACCGCCAAATACTCCGACATCGCCCGGTACCGTGGCCCCACCAGACGTCTTTCATGTGAGCGTGGAAGATCCGATCCTTGAACTCGCGAATGAATTTTACGTAGTCGACTCCCTGGTAGCCAAGATGGGACGGGTCGTAGTTAAAGCCGAACCGGCGATGATGTTTCACCGCCTCCAACGCACGGTGCGCCGAAGCGATATCAAACGCGATCTCGGTCGGATGCACCTCGAGCGCGAAATTGACATCCAGCGCGTCGAAAGCCTCAAGGATCGGCAAGAAACGTTTGCCAAAATCGTCAAAACCTTTCTGGATGAAATCCTGACTGGTCGGCGGAAATGCATAGCAGGCGTGCCAGATGGTTGAGCCGGTAAACCCAGCCACCACTGCCGGGAACTTCAGATCCTGATGGGGTTTGGCATCGATAAAGTTGCGCGCTGCCTGACCTGCTTTTTTCATATGTTCCGCCGCGCGTTGGCGGACACCTTCCGGGCTCTCCATCTTTCCAGATGTGCGGCGGGCAGAATCGCTTGATGCCGTTCATCGATATTATCGCAAATCGCTTGTCCAACCAAATGGTTGGAGATCGCGAAAGCCGTCAGGCCGTTATCTGATAGAATCTTCCAGCGATCTTTGCAGTACTCTTTCGACTCCGCCGCAGTTTCAACGTCAAAGTGGTCGCCCCAACAGGCGAGTTCGAGCCCGTCAAACCCCATTTTCTTTGCCAACGGAGCTAGATCTTTCAACGGCAGATCGGCCCATTGGCCGGTGAACAACGTGACTGGTCTAGCCATGATTTTTTTGAGGGGGGAAAATTTTGCGATTGATTTTCACCACTGTTAGCCGAGGAAACGCATTGAATTCAAGGGAAGTCGATCGGTGAAGCAAAAAACCTCTAGTGTAGGAGGGATGCGTGCGTTCCGGCGTGGCCCGTTTCAAGGAGAACCGTTGGGCGTCTCAGCGTGTCGGCGTATCGGCCTTTGGCCACGTGACGTGGACCGCGCACGTGGCGTGGCAGGGACGCGCTCCCGCGCGTCCGGCGTGGCCCGTCCCAAGGAGAACCGTTGGGCGTCTCGGCGTGTCGGCGTTTAGCCACATGGCGTGGTTACGCGCGTAGCGTGGGATGCGCTGCGCGCGCCGACGTTGCACGTCTCAAAGCTTCCTTTTGCTATCCGCCCCCCGCAACGTTTTATCCTTCAGATTCTGGGAACGATTTCGAGGAAGGATCACAATCCACTCGTGACACGGGCGTCTCGCCGGTGCTTCGTCCGACTGTAAACGCGAAATCCCGCGAGCGCTTTGGCTCGTGGGATGTTCGAGCTAAAAACTAAAACATCTCCCTCTTGCTGCCGGCTCAAGAATACGAGAACTCCAGGAGTTCGGTAGGTGGTTAAAGCCTGCCGCCGCCAAACAGGACGCGTAGTTCAAATGGTCTTCGATCTTGAAGGCGATGCCAGTAAGCCGTACGCCGCTGACTTACAGCGAGGGCCGCCGAGCGCCAGTTGCTTCTTATTCTGTCACGCGCCTTAGCCCGTGAGCTGACTCCTGGCTACTCGGCTACTCTCGCGTGTCGCCTACCCTCCCAGCGCCTGCAAGAGTTTGGTGCCGTCTGGAGTGCCCAGTCCGCTCGCGGCATCCCAGCCGGGGCTTGACGTATACAACCCATTGAGCGTCCCAGTGACGTCGTTGTTACCGGAGACAATGTCGCGGAAGACACCCGCATTTGCTACCGAGCTACCGTAAATGAAGGGGTTCAGAAAACCAGCCGGCTTACTGCCTATGCTGACCAGCCTTTGATTGATGCGGGCAATCAAACCGGCCCAGAGCGGAGCCACCGCGCTGGTGCCACCGATAACGCCCGGATTGCCCGCCAGAAAGATTTGGTAACCGGTTCGCGGATCCGCATCGCCCGAAACATCTGGCACACCCCGACCTTTGTTGCCGGTCGGCGAATTCGGGATTTTAAGGGCAGCCTGGTAATCTGGACGGGCGAATTTATTGCTTACGCCGCCACCACCTGCGCCCCCTCGGTCACCTTCGTTCCAGACCACTTCGTCGCCGATTTTGCCGCCAGATCCGGTCAACCGGGTGCCGCCGCAAGCCAGGGCAAAGGGACTTGATGCTGGGAAGTCGACATGCGGTGCACCATCCCAGGGATTAAGCGGATCATTCGTCGCCATGTCGGCGGAACCGTTGTCACCCGAGGCACAGCAAACAGTGATTCCGAGCGCCGCTGCATCCTGGAGCGACTGTTCCAAGCCATCATGAAATTGATCAGGTCCAAAATCCTCTACCCCTCCCCAGCTTATCGATACCACGGTCGGCGCATTATCTGGGTCGTGCACCGCTTGGGCCAGCGCATCAATGAATCCCTGGGAAGTGTTAGGAGCAAAGTAGACGACAATTTTTGCCCCGGGAGCGATCGCTCCGGCTACTTCGATATCCAGAGTCACTTCTCCGTCCGTGTTAGGGTCCGGCCCAGGCATGTTCGCGCCACCATCGGTCGACACAGAAATAACTTGCGGCGTCGGGAGATTGAGATTCGAAAAAAAGGTTTGCAAATCGGCGGGATTGAAGCCGGTGCCCGTCACCTGATTCGTATCCGGATCAAGATCATTGAGTTCTATGAGCGCGATACATTGGCCCGTTCCATCAAGTTGTTGCGGGAAATTATAGAGCCGCGCCACCTCAAGAGGGCTGAGACTTCCGTCCTGAGCGTTACTCGGCGCAGCGAGGGTTCCCGTCTTCTATTTCTCGCGCCGGCGATAATGCGGTTTCGCTACCGGTCGATTGTCAAAGCCGTGAACACCCACCACAATCTCAGAAAGCTCCCGAGGCACGGAAACTAACCCGACCCGCCCACGATAGCTCAGATCCCCTTTTTTGAATTTGTGAAGTTCGACTCTGAAGGCGGCGGTAAGTGCCTCCATCGTGCCGGAAAGTTTAACCGACCGTTTGGCGCGACTCGACTCGACAATGGTCAGGCCGTGTTCGTGGGCGAAGGCAGCAATCTTAGCAAGATCGGCCGTATCTGCGCCGTGCTGCGTCGCGAATTCTGCGCGACTGGGATATTGACGGTCTTTCGGTGCGCTCTGGTCCGTTTTCAGAGCGTGTACCTGAACCTCGCGGGAGCGGCGTACGTGTACGGTTATTGTTAGGAGATCCTTTGAATTAACTTCTCCGACGATCTGGGATTCAGGTAGGGCTACTTGCTTGCTACCCTGTACTGCAAAATAAGTCTTTTGAACTGGCATATGAGGCTAGTATATTATTAGTCGTGTTAGGCGATCCCACGGGAATTTGGAGAATCAGGAATCAGGGCCGACGACCAGGGGGCGAGGGATCTTCGCATATAGTTTGCCTGGTTACTTTTCCTTCTCCTTTAAAATCTCCAGGCCGGCCATAGAATCGTAACTAACAACGTTAATCCGCCCTCCTGCTAGAATTCAACGACTCCGATATAACCCAATTGGGTAAGAGATTCCTCGTCCAGTCGGGCAAGAGATTTTTAACCGCAGATTCCGCCGATTACACAGATAGGTTTAGTGGATTCCGGGCCCCCGAATTGTCGCAGCACCCCGTGGCGGCAATCTCTCTGCGGAATCCGCGTAATTTGCGGGGAGATTTTTTAACCGCAGATTCCGCCGATTGCACAGAAGATAGGCTGAGTGGATTCCGGGCCCCCGAATTGTCGCAGCGCCCCCTTGGCCGCAATCTCTCTGCGGAATCAGCGTAATCTGCGGTTCACTCTCTTTCCTAGCCTTCGCATACTCGAAGCCATTCCGGGTTCTCTTCAGCGTGACGAGCAATCTCCTCCAGTATTTCTTCGAGTCGCATTGTCGGTTGCCATCCCCATCGAGCTTTTGCCAGCGCGGCATTCATGACGATCCAGGGCACATCGAAGGGCGGAGATCCGAATGCGGCTCGACTTTGCGTGCATGAAAACGGTGACTGCACCATTCGCTCAATTCGGCAAGCGACATCGAATTCATCTGCCCGCCCCCGATATTCCAAATCCGGTCGAACTCCGTGCTGTCGGAATCGCCGAGTTGTCTAGCCACCAAGGCGGCCAGGTCCCGAGGATGAAGAGCGTCTCTGACTTGAAAGCCACTTCCTCCGAAGCCGATGTAGCGATAGTCTGTGGGCGAGCACGCCAGGCGTGAATCCAAAAGGAAAAAATGCCTTGTTCCGCGCGACCAAACTGACCGGCGCCGGCGAGTACCCCGCAGCGATTAATCCAGACAGGAAACTGAAAAGTTCGGCCATATTCCAGCGCCAAGACTTCTGAGCTCAGTTTGGTGGCCCCATAAAGGGAGATCGGCGCTGCCGTCGGAAAATTCTCCGAAATGCCCTCTGCGGAGATTCCAATTGGCAGGATTCCCGTGGCATCTGGCTCGAACCGGTTTCCGATGCTGCTTAAAGGGAGCGAACCAAGGATCGGAATCGAGTAAACGCGGCTCGTGCTCAACAATATGAAGCCGGCGGAAGAGCGACGGCAATATTCAAGAACATTGATGGTTCCAAGCAGGTTGTGTTCGACCACTTGGCGACTGGAAGCGGAACCGTCTACCCCGGCAGAGACACTCGGGTTGGCTGCTGCGTCGATCACCCAATCCACCGGCGGCAATTGGTCAAGATCGCTGCGGGATCGCACGTCTCCGTAAATAATTTTGCAGCCTGATTTTGACAGCGATCGTCGATTCAGTTCTGAGCCCGGGCGGATCAGGTTATCGATACCTAATGATCTCAATCCCTTCGATTGTCTCGAGGAAACATTGAGCCAGAGTCGAACCGACAAACCCGCAAATGCCAGTGATGAGAAGTCGCATGAGGTAAAACCGCCAGATATGCCGAAGGACGATTGCGTGACAAGCTTCTTTTTCATCCCGCGCCCCGGAGATAGGAAACGCGGTGAACCAAGCGCTTGACGAATAGCGAACACTTGTAGATCAAGAAGGCGGTGAAGAAATTACTGGTTACCGGCTCAAGCGGCCTCATCGGCAGCGAAGTGGTAACATTTTTTTGTCGGTCAGGCGTGGCAAGTCAACGGCTTTGATAACAACATGCGCCGCGAATTTTTTGGGCCTGAAGGAGACACCTCCTGGAACCAGAAACGCCTCGAAGAAGAGTTTGCCGGTTTTCGCCATCACGAAGTGGACATCCGGGACCGGGCGAAAGTTTTGCAGACCGTCCGCGAGATCAAGCCGGATGCCATCGTGCACGCCGCTGCCCAACCAAGCCACGATCTGGCTGCCGCCAGGCCGTTCGATGATTTTGACGTCAATGCCGGCGGCACCCTTAATCTGCTCGAGGCGGCCCGCCGGGCTTGTCCGGAAGCTCCATTCATTCACATGTCGACGAACAAAGTCTATGGTGACGCTCCGAATCGATTGAATCTCGTCGAAAAGGAAACGCGGTGGGACTACGCGGATCCGGAATACCTGGATGGCATCAAAGAGACTTTCCCCATCGACAACTCCATGCATTCGGTCTTCGGCGCTTCAAAGGTGGCTGCAGACGTGATGGTCCAGGAATATGGACGTTATTTTCAAATGCCGAACGTGCTGCCTGCGCGCTGGTTGTTTGACTGGACCTAATCACTCCGGAGTCGAGTTACACGGTTTTCTGAGCTACCTGATCCGTTGCAATCTCGAAGGCAAGACCTACAAGATTTATGGTTTCAAGGGCAAACAGGTACGGGACAATATTCATTCTTACGACGTGACGCAGTTCATAAACTGCTTTATCGAGGCTCCGAGATGTCGGCGAAGTCTACAATCTGGGCGGCGGACGAGATAATTCGATTTCGATTTTGGAGGCTTTCAGCCTGATCAAAGAGGTTTCAGGAAAAGAAATGTCTTATGAGTATCGTCGATGAGAACCGGAAAGGGGATCATATCTGTTACATTTCGAATCTCTCGAAGATCAAAGCGCATTTTCCGAAGTGGCAAATCACCAAGGACCTGAAAGAAACATTCCGCGAGATTCACGAAGCGTGGCTAAAGCGCAAAAAACTTGGTCGCGAATCTCTATCGTAAGCCAGGATTCGTCGGGTTTGCCTATCGACCCGGAAAGGATTACTCATTGCGTATGGTCGTCAGACCGCATGCTCCGCCGTTAACCGTTGCCGAATACAAGGATCTTCCCGAAACCGGGCCGCGGTATCAATTAATTGAGGGAGATCTTTACATGTCACCGGCTCCGAATCGGTTTCACCAGGACATTTCCAGGAACCTCCAGGGTGCTCTGGACCGTTACCTCGAAGCAAACCCGGTCGGAATTTTGTATGATGCGCCGTTTGACGTCTATCTCACCGAAACGGACGTGTTTCAGCCCGATTTACTCGTCGTTCTTAACGCAAACCGGCCCATCTTGACCGAAGCGGGAGCCGAAGGCGCACCCGATTTCGTAATTGAGATCCTGTCGCCAAAAACACGCCGGCTTGACTTGGTCAACAAAAAACGGGTTTACGCCCGGCTGGGCGTCAAAGAGCTATGGATTATCGATCCCGATCCGGGCACGGTGAGTGTCTATCGCTTCGAGGAGAATGACTCCGAACCGGTACAGATGGCGCGGCTGGGTGAGAAGTTAGCAGCGTCAATTCTGCCCGGATTCACCGTGGCAGTGGACGCGATCTTCCGCAGGCCGTAGGATCACGCCCGACCAACGATTTTGGCTTTTGAGATCACGGCCAGGTTGCCGGCCAAGGTGTCCAACAAAATCTCCTTAAGCCGCGCTGCCGCTGGCGCCAACTTTCGTCCTCCATCGTGCAGCGACAGCTCATCGGGGGCACGGAAGGCAGGCCCGATCGGTCGTCGAGCACGAGCAGAGAGACCGGTAATCCGGCCGCTGTGCGCAGCGTGATCCCGAGCCCGGCTTCGACGGCCGCCCAGATGCCCGGCAGGCTCGGGCTTCCTTCATTCCGAAAGACGTGCGCCGCGTCCATAGAGTAGGAGCATGCTGAGAAGGACTCCTCCATAAATGATCTGTCGTCCAGCTTCCGGCATTTGCAGCACCGACAACATACTCTGCAGGAGCACAATGAGAAGAACGCCGACGACTGTTCCCATGTAACTGCCGCTGCCCCCCAAGACACTTGTTCCTCCCAAGACAATTGCGGCGATGGATGGCAACAGGTAGGCGTCGCCCATCCCCTGGTAGGCTTTGCTCGAATACCCCGTCAGCATTATCCCGCCCAACGCTGCCGTTAGACCGCTTAGCGCAAAACAGGCTACGATCACCATCCGGGTTGGAACCCCGGACAGATAAGCCGCGCGTTCCCGATTGCCAACCGCATAGATATAACGACCGAATTGCGTAGCTCGCAGAAGAAAAGCGATGACCACTGACACGATGCCCCAGACGAACAAGGAATTAGGAATACCAAAGGTCCGTCTCTACGGCCATGATCGACATTAGTTTTGTCGCGTGACTGGCCGGTGCCGAGCCGCCGGTGTAAAGCACTACTAATCCCTGAAGAACAGCGTTCATGCCCAAGAGTGAAAATCATCGACGGTACCCGCAACCAGGCAATGCCCACCCCATTGATCAGGCCGACGAGAACTCCGCATCCTAGTCCGACCGGCAACGTAAGCAGCCCCGCGGTCTCCGGCGTGTGGGCGACAGCTGTCGACATCATGCCCCCAGAGTGATCGTCCAGGGAATCGAAAGATCAATGTGACCGAGCAAGATCACCAACATCGCGCCGGCTGCCACAATTCCCAGGAACGACGCCACCTCCAGTTGCAAAAGCAGATAATTGGGCGAGACGAAGTTGGGGTTAATCGCCGCGCCAATGGCCAAAATCACCAGGATACAGGCGCTGGCGATGAAGATGGGCTTGACTTGCCTTAGGGAGAATTCGCTTCATAAAAAGACGTCCATCTGATTCTTCCTGCGAAGAACGCGCAATCCACCCAAACAGACCGCGCCGAGCAAGATGCACCCCTGAAAGAGAGGTTGCCACAGGGCCGGAGCGTTGAAGACAAATAACAGGTCGCTAATTGTCCGAAGGATGAAGGCACCAAGAATGGACCCGATCATCCCTCCTGAGCCGCCAAATAGCGAGGTGCCGCCGATCGCAACGGCAGCAATGGAGTTCAGGGTATAGAATCCGCCTTGACTGGCGCTCGCTTCTCCAGACAGCGAGATGAGCGAAAGCACCAAACCACCGGCGGCGGCCAACAATCCGCCCAGAGAGTAGGCCGCAAATCTCGAGCGACCGATCGCCAAACCCGACATATACGCGGCGCCTTCTGCCGATCCGATCGCGTAGCAGTTGCGACCCACCACCGAATGGCGAAACGGCCACCAAACAAAAATCAGGATTCCCACCAGGAGCAAGAAGGTGGTGGGCACGCCGCCAAGATCGTACGTTAAAGCGTTGCTAAGATCTTCGCTCACTTCGCCGCCGGGACTTGGCCGTAGCAAGAGGGCAATTCCGAAATAGATCGCTCCGGTGGCTAACGTGGCAATGATCGGCTGGATACGGCCGAGGACAACGATCGTCGCGTTGATGGCCCCGGCCGCTAACCCGGAAGCCAATACCGCAATCGCGCCCAAAGCGATTTGACCAGGAGGACCGTTGACCACCACCGATGCTAAGCAGGACGCCATGGTGAGAATCATCCCCGCGGAGAGGTCAAAACCACCCGTCAGAACGACTAGCGTCTGAGCCATCGCGACCAGCGCAAGAACAACGCCCTTGTTCGATAGCGAGGTTAAGACGTTGACCGAAAGGCCATTTTGTTGCTTTACGGAAAACAGCAGGAACATCGCCGCGAACACCAGAAAGGCTGTGAACGGGCCGATATTCCACCGCCAGTATCGGCGAAAAGTTTGCCATCGCGACTGCGTCGCGACTCCAGTCTCACTGACGGCGCCCGGGATACGCCCTCCAACAAACTCTTCGCTGAGATTGAGTGAAGCGGCAATGAGATTGTGATCATTGAGATCTGCCCCCTTAAGCTCACAGATGAGTTTGCCTCCATAGCAAACCACCGCACGGTCACACATTCCGATGAGCTCTTCGTAATCCGTGGAATAGAACAAGATCGCGATCCCCGCGTCGCGCAAGTTCGCGCATCAGGCGATATAATTCCTGTTTTGTTCCGACATCGATGCCTCGCGTCGGATCGTTTAAAAGGAGAATCCTTGGCTCTTTCATCAGCCACTTCCCGATCACCACCTTCTGCTGATTCCCGCCGGACAGAGTGCGCACTGGCGCATCGAGGTCGTTCACTTTAATTTGCAGCTTCTGCACTGCCTCGTCGATCGCTGTCCGTTCCCTCGCTGAATCGATCACCCCGTGGTTGCTTAGATCCGACGCCGCCGCAAGCACCAGATTGTCACGGATCGACATGGGGAGAAGAAGCCCTTGAGTTTTGCGATCTTCGGGAATCAAAGCCATCCGCACGTTGGACGATTTTGCCTGCCTTGGGTGATCGATCGACGGATGTGTGCCATTGATCAAAACTTTGCCATCGACTCCGCGAAGTACGCCGAAGAGCGCCAGGAGCAATTCGCTCTGACCTTGTCCGTCTAGACCGCCGAGACCAACGATTTCGCCTTTCGCGACGGTAAGCGAGATTCCGTTTAGAACATGTTCCCAAGCCAGGTTTACCACCTCCAGACGCGCAGACTGGCGAACCCGACTCGCCATTTTTCTCTGTCGGAACGCTGCCAGCCTCTCCATTAGAGGTCAGTTTTGGCGGATATGCCCGACTCACATCCCGTCCGATCATCAAAGGTACGATTTCCGCCGTGGTGCGGGTCGCCATTGGAAAGGTATCGATATGCCGTCCATTCCTGAATACCGAACAAATATCCGCCAGCGCTGCAATCTCATGCATTCGATGGGAGATATACAGAATTGCCAGTCCTCGATCTCGGAGTTGACGAATGACTTTGTAGAGTTGTTCCACGTCCTTCGCCGTCAAGGCGGACGTAGCCTCATCCATGATGATAAGACGAGGTTGCCGAACTAAGTGCCTTGGCAATCTCCACCATTTGTTGGCGCGACAGAGGGAGATCCTTGACGCGTTCCGACGGGTGGATGTCCGGAGCAACCGATCTCGCGCAAAATATCCCTGGCGCGTTCCCGTTGTCGGCGTCGATCGATCAACCCAAAACGCCTCGGCGGATTGGCGATCGAGATATTGTCCGAAACCGAGAGATCAGGCAGCAGTGAAAGCTCCTGAAAAATACAGGCGATCCCGTGCCGGGTAGCGTCTGCGGGTGAAGCGAAATGAACCAGAGGTCTTGTCAAGGTAAATCCGGCCCTCGTCGGGCCGGATTACCCCGGCAATAATCTTCATCAACGAGCTTTTGCCGGCGCCGTTTTCGCCAACTACAGCGTGAATGGTGCCCAGCGAGCAGGCAAAATCGACGTTCGCGAGTGCCGTGACTCCACCATACCGTTTGGTGACCCCTTCCAACCTGAGGAAGGGATGGCGTATCGGGTCAGACATCAAATAGGAGGGTTGCTGCGACTCAGGCTATCGGAAGCTCGGCTCCCGAAATCACGGATCAATCGCTCGTCTTGGCCGCGTTCATGAGCTTGCCGGCATCAAGCGTGATGCCGCACTGCGGGAAGCCACTGGCGACGAAAAAGTCATCCGAAAGGTCCGGGAAATAATCCACACCCGGCTTCATATTGGTGTAGTCGACATACGGAATCGGCGCCGAGATATATTGCGGCAATTTGTTGCCTTGCAGGGCGGCGATCGCCGCTTTGAGTGAAATGGCCACCAGCGCGGGAGATTGGCCGTATGACCAGCCTTTCAGGCCATCCTTCGCGTGTTCGGCAATCAATTTGCGGAATCCGTTTTCCGCTTCGCCCGCGACCGGAATGAACGGATTTTTACCATCGATCAGCGCGCGCACTGCTCCGGTGGTGCCGCCTTGACAAGACATGCCGTCAAACTTCCCATGGACCGCAATCGCATCGGCGACCGCCTTTTGCGCCGTGCCATCATCCCAGTTTCCAACCACCTCCACGACCTTGATGTCTTTCTCTTTATCCAACAACTCATGCAAACCCTTGTGTCGGTCCAGGTCCACCGGATTGCCGGCCACGCCCCGTACTTCGATCACGTTGCCCTTCGTTCCCATTTCTTTTAAGAGCCACTTCGCCATCAGATTGTCCGATCTCGTGCTGATCTTCGTTCACCGCGATGACTTGGTCGCTGTCTATCGTATTATCGTAGGAAATTAACAGGACCCCTGCTCGCTTGGCCCGTTCGACGATCGGTTTGAAAGCTGTCGAACTGACCGCGTTGATCAGAATGACATCATAGCCAGCGTTGATAAAATTATCGATGGCCCCGATTTGGGCAGCGACATCAGTCCCCGTACTGACAATCTTCAATTCTTTGATGAAAGGCTTGATCTCCGGGTCCTCCGCGTAGGCCTGGAGACATTTGATCATCTCAATGCGCCAGGTGTTCCCGACGAATCCGTTCGCTAAAGCGACTCGATACGGAGGTTTTTTCGGCGGGATACTGGAGCGTTTTGGTGTCGGGGGCATACGGTTTGAAACAGTCGGGCTCGTAGGTGTCTGCGGCCCGAGTGATGCTCACGGGTTGGGTGAGGAGTGCCAGAGGCACAATGGCAGTTAACAGAAGGGTTTTCATGGCTTGCTCCCGTTCGGGTGAACGAGGATAAGGATTCTTTTTTAAGGGGGGTGAAGAAACGGTTACAACGCGGGCGAGCCTAATCGGTCACGCCCGCCAAGACAATGCTAAAAAGCGTTCGGCACTCGCAGCCCGGATTGCTCGTGGCGCACAATCTGTAGCCTGACCGCAACCAAGTTGAATTTGCCGATCGTCCGATGATCTCGTAGGCAACTTCGTTTCTAGAAATCCAGGAGACCTCAAGATGCTCCAAGTTACCTCGCCATTCCATTTGCCGATCTTTATGAAACATTTCACTATCTATGTCGCAATAGTTTCTTTCCTTCCCAGGTTGGGCTTAGGAGAAGGACAGAGGCGGCCTATGGCGTCTCCTTTGCGGCAGGTTCGAATTGCGCAGCGCAGCTCCAAGGTCCAAAGCCATGCGACTATCTGTCTCGAACAGTTGGTTCCGAAACTCCGCCGTCACAAACGCATTATGCCTCGAACAAAGATGATGGCGTGCATCCGCACCGACACTGAATCCAGAAAGATCTCCCGTGAGGCACCACCCGATATTCCGAGCGTTTCGTTTCCGAGGCACGAGCTATGTGCTGACACCCACCAAAAAGCTTCCGATGATGTCTACTGGAGCAGCGACTCCTTTGAAGAGTACGAAGGATGGTACTGCCGACCGTGGTGGGATTGGGTGCCATCCTTCAAGGATGGAAAGAAAAACGGACCGGGTGATAACCAACCGGGCTTTGGAATCGACTTACAGGCCCTCAACGTACTGAATCAGTCGCCTGGTGGTCAGCGTCCATTCTTTTCGTTGGACCTGTCGGCTAACGCACTTGCAAAGAATTGGGATTTCTCGAAGAACGAAATCTGTTCTACGCCGACGGAAAAGCTATGCCTTGCTGTGTTGCATGAGCCTGGTTTGGGAGTGACAGCATCCCTCCATTTTCGGGAGTCCGGCGATATGACCGATGCCCCCGCGCAAACGCGGGAAGTTGCGATCCATCCCCTGCTCACCGCGCAAACCGATTTGCTCAATCTCTCGATAGAGAGAAAGGAAGGGGTTTTCTCAGGGCTGGAATTAAAGCTGACAATAGCACCGCAACTGGATCTCTATGGGCGATTCACCGGCAAGAACGCGCAATTCCAACTGCCACTGCAACCAAACGTTGAGTGGCATCTATGCAAAGGCTTTTCCGCCGTCTTTCAGGTGTCTATTTCGCTATTTACCGTTGGCGGCCGCAATTCCCCTCCATCCTTCGCGATAGGCATCCTCTGGCACGCAAAAGACTAATTTCATGTTCAACCTTTGATTTGGGCATGACTTTTTGCTCGGCGAAACTGATTACATTACCGGCCTGGAAAGCGGAAAAGATGGACGTCCAACTTGGCGACCTATTCGCGAACCCCGAGCACGCTGTGTTGCTCTTGGTCGATCAGCGCGCCGGTCATCGGAATCGAAACATCGCTGAGCAGGAACAACGTTAGGCGGGCAACGTCTTCCGGCTGAATGAGGCGGCCCCATGGCATCCGCGACTCGGCTTCCGCCAGCCATGACTCGCCTTTTCCCAGCTTGACGGCCTGCATCTCCCGCTCCCCAGGGGTGTCCGTCCAGCCAAGGTTGATGCCGCTCACGCGAATCCGATCCTTTCTATGCGAAAAAGCGGCGTTCTTTGTCAAAAGGGATAGGGCAGCCTTCGTAGCACCATAAATCGCTAGATTGCTCGAGGCTCCATGGGCGTGGAACGATAAGATATTGACGATTGAGCCGGCCGCCTTGCGTCCCTTGAGATGGCGTATCACACCCTGCATCAGAAACATTGGTGCCCGCGTGTTCACGGCGAACAGATGGTCAAACAAAGCAGTATCGGCATCAGCAATAGAACCACGGTCGCTGAGTCCAGCCGCATTAACGAGCCCGTCCAGCCTGCCAAACCTATCGATCGCCGCTGAGATAATCGCGGCGGGCGCGTCCTGCTCGTCGAGATCAGCGGTTACGAAGGCCGCCTTCGCCCCCATGTTCAATATTTCGGAGACGACTTCGGCGCCGCGCTGTTTGTTACGATCGGTAAGAACGATCGCTGCCGCGCCCGAGCGTACGGCTTCAAGCGCAACTGCTCGCCCCACGCCCTGCGTCCCCCCCGTGACGAGCAGGACTTTGTCATCCACACGAACTTCCATTTTAGTTTCCTTGATTAAAACGAGGGCTTCGGTGTGAGTTGCCCCATTCGACGCGCTGTCGCTTGCTCAGGGCATTCGACGCGCTTCGTTAAGTCGATGGTCAGTATTGCCGTGTCTGCGTCGAATGGCCTGCCATGAGCAAGCGACAGCGGGTCGAATGGGGGAACCGTCGGTCAATGGCATCGGTTTGAATCAGTGAGCCGGAAGCAAAACTGCTTTCACGATTTCGCCGGAATGCATCGCTTCAAACGCGTCGTGCCACTCAGCCAATGGCGAAATGCGACTGAAGTCCGGACCGAAATCTAATTGACCCGAGGAAAGCAAACGGATGACCCGTTCCCAGATAGGCCAGTTATGCGAAAAGCTGCCCTGTAACGTCACTGCTTTTTGAACTAATGGATCAAGCGAAAAATTCAACGGTTGCTGTCCCCAACCGACTTTGCTGATCTGGCCGGCAGGCCGGACAATATCTATCGCGAGTTTCAGCGTGGCGGAAACGCCAGCGGCATCGATCACTACATCAAAACCGTACCCATCGCGCAGCGATCGGGTCCACGCGACAACGTCTTCGCCTTTAGCGCCGAGGGTCGCGGACGCGCCAATCTGCTCGGCGATCTGCAATCGCCGCGTGTCCGCGGCCGTGCCAATGACAACCAGCTCACCGGCACCGGCCAGCTTCGCCATCGTGGCACAGAGCAGACCGATCGGCCCGGGCCCAATGATCGCCACCGCGTCGCCGGGGAGAATCCGGGCATTGCCGCAGGTAGCGTTGTAAGCAACACAGCAAGGCTCTGTCAGGGCCGCGACTTCAAAGGGCAGGGTGGCGGGAATGTGGTGCAGGATGCGTTCGGGCACTTTCGTGTAGAGAGTCATCGCGCCGTCCACGCCGAATCCAAACCCGCGCCGGCCGGGATCCAGGTTATACAGGCCGCGATGGACAAAAGGGGAGTTTTCGTCGATCACGGCCGCGGTTTCGCTGACCACTCGATCGCCTTCCTTAAAACCGCGAACGTTCTTGCCGATTTGAGCGATGACCCCGCCAAACTCGTGACCTAAGATCACCGGATAGTTTATTTTCCCGCGATGCTGCCCGTAGGCCAGGTGAATATCGGTCCCGCACACGCCGACCGCTTGAACGGCTAACAATACGTCCTGCTCACCAATTTCCGGAATTGGGACTTCGCGGATCTCCACACTGTTAGGTTCCGGCGCATAGTTAACAACCGCGGGCATCTTCTCATTCATGAATGTTGAAAAAATCAAGTTAAGATTCATAGCGATTCGTTCGTTGGGTGCCAGATCATCGCCCATCAGCTGGAGCCAAATTCGCGGCTGCTGCAGTACATTTGATCGTTTCTGATCGTCCTGCAAGTCGAATTTTGGAATGGCGCAATGGTCGCCGATCGAAAAAACCGGACTTCAATCATCAAATCAATTGCAAATTTCGTCACTGAAAAATTGCCTCAATGCGAGTAGGCTCGGGCGATGACCTTTTCACAACGGACTTATGAACGCGTTGCGCATCGCCTTCAGCACTTTGGCGTTTCCGGACGCAACCCTTGCGGAGGCTACTACGCTTGGACGCTCCTGGGGCTATGCTGGCGTCGAGCTTCGGCTCATCGACGGACAACTGATCGACTCTTCGATACCCGCCGTGGAACGCGCCCGGGTGAAGCAGACGATCGCCTCCGCTCACTTGCCGATTGTGTCCGTCGACAGCTCGATCCTGCTCACGGCCGACAATGCTGGCCCTGAAGTCCGCCGGTTCCTAGAACTCGCCAACGACTGGGAATCGCCGCTCATTCGCGTCTACGGCGGTCCGTTGGCCGAAGAGCCAAGGGCACGCCGAGCACAGATCGAGGCGGCGGCAAGGGTGCTCCAGGGGGCTGTCCCGCTCGCCGAACGCCTCGGGGTGGCCGTCGCCATTGAGACCCACGACGCCTTTTCGGCCTCTTCGGTGGTTGCGGAGCTGCTGGCCATGGTGGACTCCAGGTGGATCGGTGCCTTGTGGGACACCCATCACCCCCACCGGATGGGAGAACGTCCAGCCGAGGTCTACGAGCACATCGGTCCTCGGGTCCTGCACGTGCAAGTCAAGGATGCCCGACGTTCAGCGGGGCACAAAGGCGGCTGGCAACTCGTGCCGATGGGCGAGGGAGAGGTACCCGTCCGGGAGATCATCGGATTGCTGGCTGCCGGTGGTTACGGGGGGTATATCTCGGTCGAATGGGAAAAGTACTGGCACCCCGAAATCGAAGAGCCTGAGATCGCGCTGCCCCAGCACCTGAAGGTGCTAGAGGAATGGACGCAGGACCTTGCTCGCCGATAGGAAGTCAGAGATGCAATCCGACGTGCAAAAGATCGCTGATCGCTACGAGCACATTGTCTATTGGTCCGATGAGGATCAGTGCTACATCGGCCGGTGCCCAGAACTATTTTTGGGTGGAGTACATGGCGACGATGCTGAGGCGGTATTTAGGGAACTGCGGCAAGCAGTCGAGGAGAACGTAATTCTCCACCAGGAGCAAGGCTCGCTGCCCGAACCACGTCAAGCTGTCGCATAGCCAAGCGGTTGATCAGATTCCCCCGTTTCAAAAACCCAAAAAAATAATCTGTGTAATCGGCGTAATCTGCGGTTAAAAATCATCGGTTTCAGCGCCGGAGGCTAACGCCCGTTGTTAAATCAACATTTGCGTCTCAGGATCGAACAGACACACCTTGGCCATATCAACAGCGAGCGTCACCGTCTCGCCGACCGCTGGCGCAGCATCGGGCTCGAAGCGGGCGATGACCTCGCGGCTGCCGATGCGCACGATCGTGATGGTCTCGGCGCCGGTCGGCTCGACCACTTCGACAGGGGCTTGGATCGTGCCGAGATAGGGCTTTTCTTCCGTCCGTCGACGATCGTAGCGGGTCAAGTTTTCCGGCCTGATGCCCAGCATCACGCGACGACCCTCGCCGGCGGAAGCGACGACCTTGTCGGGAAGCGGCAGGCGCATCGCCTGCCCTTCGCTTTCCGCCAAGCACCACCGCGGCCGGGCCAGAAACGGCAATCTGGGCGGGCAGAAAATTCATGGGCGGTGAACCCATGAAGCCAGCCACGAACATGTTCGCCGGCCGGTCGTAGACCGTCCGCGGCTCAGCAAATTGCTGCAGCCGACCCTGATGCATGACGGCGATGCGGGAGGCGAGCGTCATCGCCTCGACCTGGTCGTGGGTGACGTAGATCGTCGTCTTGTTGAGCCGCTGATAGAGCTTCTTGATCTCGGTGCGCATCTCGACCCGTAGCTTGGCGTCGAGATTGGAAAGCGGCTCGTCGAACAGGAACAGCGCGGGATCGCGCACCAGCGCTCTTCCCATGGCCACGCGCTGGCGCTGGCCGCCGGAAAGCTGGGAGGGCTTGCGGCCAAGCAGGCTTTCGATCTGCAAAAGCCCGGCCACACGGGCGAGGGCTTCCGCTTGCGCCTGCTTGGGTACGCCGCGGCTCTCCATGCCAAAGGTAATATTGGCGCGGACCGTCATCGTCGGATAGAGCGCGTAGGATTGGAACACCATGGCGATATCGCGATCCTTCGGCGGCACGCCGTTGACCACGCGCTCTCCAATCCTGATCTCGCCGGAGCTGACGCTTTCAAGGCCGGCGATCATGGCGAGCAAAGTCGACTTTCCGCAACCCGAAGGTCCGACCAGCACCACGAATTCCCCCGTTTTGACCTCCAGGTCGATGCCCTTGCAGTACGGCCGTAGAGCCGAAGGATTTGTTGAGGTTACTAATCGTCAGGGAAGCCATGTCTACCTGCTATTTGATGGCCCCTTGCGTCAGCCCGCGCAGAAAATACCGGCCGCCAAAAAAATAGACCAGGAGCGGCGGCAAAGCGGCAATCAGCACGGCAGCGCTTTCGATATTGTATTGGTGCACCGACGTTCCCCCGGCGCTGAGCGCGATCAGCGCCGCGGTGATCGGTTGGTGGGTGCCTGAGGAAAAAATGACCGCGAAGAGAAATTCGTTCCAGATGTTGGTGAACTGCCAGATCACGGTGACGATCATGATGGGCGGCGACAGTGGCAGCACGATCTTCCGAAAAATCCGCCAGAAGCCGGCGCCATCGATCCGCGCCGCCTTGATGAGATCGTCGGGAATATTGACGTAATAGTTGCGGAAGAAGAGCGTCGTGAAACTCAATCCTTGGACGCAATGGATAAGCACCAGACCGGAAGTGGAATTGGTCAGGCCGAGCCAACCGAGCACGCGAGCCCAGGGCAAGAGAACCATCTGGCCCGGCATGAAGACGCCAAGTGTCATCAGGCCAAACAGGATTTCCGAGCCGGTGAAGCGCCACTTCGACAAAACATAGCCGTTGATGGAGCCGATGGCGGTTGAGATGATGGTCGCCGGCACCGCCATGGCGACTGAATTGAAGAAGAAGGGCTCTATTCCTTTGCAGGTGCCGCCCACGCAAAATTTGATTCCAGGCCGCCGACCAGTATTCGAGCGAAAAGCTGTGCGGCAGACCGATCAGGCCGTTGCGGCTGATGTCCGGAAGATCGCGGAAGGAATTGAGGACCACGACGCCGAGCGGCAAGCAGATAATAGAGTGCGAAGAGGCTAAGCAGCGCGTAGACGACCAGTTTCGCCCGGTTTCTACGCCAGGTGCCCGCCGCGCCGAGTGGATCATAGGCGGCAGCGTCAGCCACGGCCGGCCTCCCGACGCTGGCGATAATTGGTCCAGATCGTATAAGGCACCAGCACCAGCGACAGCGCGAGGAGGATCATGATTGCCGCCGCCGCCCCTTGGGCCATCTGACCCCGCTGGAACATGAGATCGTACACATAAATTGCCGGCACCGTAGTGGCAATTCCGGGCCCGCCGCCCGTCAACGCGATGACCAGATCGAAAGTCTTGATGGCGAATTGGAGAAGCACCACCAGCACCGCGATGAAGATCGGGCCGATCGCCGGCAGGATAATACGCCGATAAATTCGCGGCATGTTAGCGCCGTCGATCTGCGCCGCCTTGACCAGATCAGGATCCACCGAGCGCAGACCGGCCAGGAACAGGGCCATCACAAAGCCGGACGCCTGCCAGATGCCGGTGATTACCACAGTGTAGATCGCCATCTCGCGCTGGATCAGCCAGTCGAACTTGAAACTCGCCCAGCCAAGTTGACGAATCACGCTCTCGATTCCGGTCGACGGGCTGAGCAGCCAGCGCCAGACCGTGCCCGTCACCACGAAAGAGACCGCCAGCGGATAGAGATAGATGGTGCGCCAAAGAGCTTCGGCGCGAACGCGCTGATCAATCAGGATCGCCAGCGTTAGCCCGATGGCCATGGCGCCGACCACATAAAGCGAGCTGAACAGGAAGAGGTTGTTATAGGCGATGCTCCAGCGCCGGTTGCTCCACAATTCCGCGTAATGATGGAAACCGGCTAGGGAATAATCGGGCATCAGGGTCGAGTTCGAGAGCGAGATCCAGATCGTCCAGCCGCAAAAGACGAACACATAGACAAAGGTGGCCACCAGCGAAGGCGCCAGAACGAGTTGCGGCAGCATCGCCGACAACCGCTCCCGGAGCGGGTGGCTCCGGGTCGGTGCGGCTCTAACCGGCGTGAATCTTACAGGCTCGGCCACCATCGTTTGCGCCCTTCTCTCGCTTGGCGACCGGCCCTATTGCTGTGCCTCGACAGCATCGGCCATCTGCTTGGCCGCATCAGCTGCCGATAGTTTGGGCGTATTGACGAATTCCGTGATCACTTCCATCGCCGCGCCGCGATACTTCTGCAGGATAGTCATATTGTGAGCAAAGCTGCGCACCAAGCGTGCCGGCCTTGATGGAATCGTTCAGATCTTGCTGTGACTTTTCCTGGCAAGGATTGAAACCTTTGCTCAAATCGACGTCGAGCCTGGCCGGAATTGAGCCCTTTGCCTGGTTGAAAATCGTCTGGAAGTCTTTTGACATGATGAGATGAGCGAGAAGCTTCGAGCCGGCGAGATAATCGGGATCCTTCTGTTTGAAGAAGACGACCGAATCGCTGTTGAGAATAAAGCCCGGCTTGCCATTGTCGGCCGGCGCCTGACCGCAGAGATAGTCGACTCCTTCCTTGAAGCCGCCGGCATTGTAGGTGCCGATCGCCCAATCACCCATGATGAAGAAGCCGGCTTTACCGGTCAGCATCAGGTTGGCGGCTGCGTCCCAGGCGCGTCCGGCGATACCCGGATCCATCCAGTTGATCATCTTGCGGTATTGCTCGAAGGCAGCGACCATTTTCGGGCTGCGCATCGCGTCCGTGTTGCCTTCGACGAAAGCCTTGCGGAAAAGGTCGATATCCATCCCGTAAACGACGACCTCGAAGGTCGTGGCATCGGTCCAATCGGCGCTGCCATGGGCGATCGGAATAATGCCGGCCGCTTTGATCTTCTCGCAATCGGCGTTGAATTCGGCCCAGGTCTTGGGCATTTCTTTGATGCCCACTTTATCAAACACCTTCTTGCTCCCCCACAACCAGTTGATCCGGTGAATGTTCATCGGGACCGCGACCCAGGAACCCTTGGGCTTCATCACGGACAAAAGTTCGGTGGCAACAGTTCCATCCCAATTTTCCTCCTTGGCGATCTCGTCAAGGTTCAGCGTCATGCCGGTGGCATTCCACTCGGCAATCTCGGGGCCCTTCAACTGCACCGCGGGCGGTGGATTGCCGGCCACCACATCGGCGCGAAGCTTGGCCAGGGTATTGGCGGTGTGACCGGCGATGGAAGTCGATTCCCATTTGCCGCCTGCCGCCGTGAACATCTCGCCCAGCTTGGCGATCGCTGCCGCATCGGAACCATTGTCCCATTGTGAAAGCAGGTTTGTCTTGGGGGCAGACGCCGCACCGACTGACGATAACAGACCGAGTGTCAACGAAACAACAGCCACCGCAGCGGTGGCGTAACGTGCCAAATACATTGCGTTCTCCTATCGAGCGACCCGATTTTCTCGGGCCGGGGGGGTTAATTTTTCTACCCTATAGCAACTTCACCTTCAATTGGGAAGAGATTACGATGACGAAACTGCAACAGATCCATTTTCCATGCCTCTACTTTGCCGGACCGGACGCTTTGGCGGCCTGCACAAGCGTCCCCCTAAGGCGCTCCACGTTCCTGTCGGCCACAAACAAGCTGATCTCACGTCATTCATCGAACAACTCCTGCCAGCCCTGTGGCCCCAGCACGCCCAAGAGCGTGTTTTCAAATAGCTTGGCCGTGGCCCACAGACCCGCATCGCCCATAGCTAAAATCTGGTAGCCGTTACTGATCCGCCCCTTTAAATCGGGTTCCCGGACCATCAGGAGCCACTTATTCAGTAGCATATAAGTGTCAGTGGGGATCAATGATCGATTCGGAAGGATTTTGACAAATACAAATCTTTAACTCTATTGTTCGCTATTTTCTAACGAACAATGAATTGGTTAAATTATCATCATCTCCTCTATTTCTGGGCGGTGGCCAAGGAAGGTAGTTTGCGGCGCGCGGGCGAAAAGCTGCACATCTCCCAGCCCACGATCAGTGCACAGATACGTCAGCTCGAAGAGGCGCTTGGAGAGAGGCTATTTTCGCGCAGTACGCGGCGCCTGACGTTAACCGATCCCGGCCAACTTGTCTTCGGGTATGCGGAAGACATTTTCGCGCTGGGCCAGGAGTTAATCACTGCCCTAGGTCAGGAACCGAGCGAACGGCCACTCCGTCTGCAGGTCGGCATCTCCGATTCCGTCCCTAAGGTGATCGCTCGTAAGGTCTTGTTACCGGTATTTCGTCTGCCGCGACCTGTTCGCTTGGTCTGCCGCGAGGGAGATCTTCGCGACTTGGTGACCCAGTTGGCGGCACACCAGCTTGATGTAGTCCTAGCTCACGAGCCGTCGACAAGCGCTTTTCGATTAAAAACGCTAAATTTTCGCCTCGAAAAATCTGGTGTTGTGCTCTGCGCTACGGCGCGGTTGGCTGCAAAGTTGCGTCGGACATTTCCGCATTCATTGAACGGAGCACCGGCCGTTCTGCCGACCATGGAAATGCCCTTGCGACGAATATTAGAAAAGTGGTTCGAAGCGATTCACGCCCGGCCAACTGTCGTCGCAGAAGTTGAAGACGCAGCTTTGATGAACCACTTCGGAGCCGAGGGCTTGGGCTTCATCCCGGTATACTCGGCCGTGCTTCCAGACGTAACAAAATTGTACGACCTCCGCAAGTTTGGCGTGGTTAAAGGTGCAGAGATAGACCTTTACGCGATTACGGCCGAAAGAAAAATCCGGCATCCCGCGGTGGAAGCGATTACGGCGAACGGGTTGTCCTGAAAGGGTAAGTGATCGTGCAAACGTCTTCCGGCGATCGCAGGTTAGAAAATATCGAAGAATAGGTTTTACTATTCGTATTTGTCTGCTGGCCGGAAATTAGTAGTTTGCTCCACCAGAATAGTGCTTGGAAACAGGCGCTGGCCTTGAGGGGCATAATCGTCGGGTTGTTCGCGTTCACTATGAAAGAGCGCGATTTTTAACCTCGCGAGGAGAGGGTTGCGCCTCACGCATGGTACTCGGTGCACCAAACGTAGTTGCAGTGTGGCGTTGGACTAGCACCTTTGGAGCAGTTCGCACCAGAATCAACTGACCGCAGAAACCATGACCACGAAATCAACCGATTTTAAGCCCAGTGGTCGCCTCGAACCTAGTCGCTAGTTTTATGCATACGAATCTCTGGTTCTGGATTGCCTTTAACGCCGGCTTGCTCTGCGTGCTGGCAGTCGATCTGTTTGGCTTTCAACGCAAGGCGCACGCACCGAGCACGAAGGAAGCGGCGATCTGGACTGTCGTTTGGGTGGCGCTTTCGCTCGGGTTCAATGCACTGATCTGGTATTGGGAGGCACACGCGAAAGCGTTGGAGTTTCTAACCGGTTATCTGGTGGAATACGCCCTTTCGGTAGACAACATCTTCGTTTTCGTACTAATCCTTTCTTATTTCGCCGTGCCGGCGGCTTACCAGCACCGTGTGCTGTTTTGGGGTATTTTGAGTGCGCTGATCTTACGCGGTGTGATGATCGGCGTTGGTGTCGCGTTCGTTGAAACGTTCCACTGGGCGCTTTATCTCTTTGGAGCCTTTTTGCTCTTCACGGGTATAAAGATGTCCTTTAGCAGAAAGAGAGCTGTCGATATCGGACGGAATCCGCTGATCCGGCTCGTGTGCAAGCTGTTACCCGTGAACGCTAGCTACGGCGGGGCATGCTTCACCGTCCGGCGCGACGGCCGGTGGCTGCTGACGCAGTTGGCTCTTGTGCTGATCATGATCGAGATCACCGACCTTTTCTTCGCTGTCGACTCCATCCCGGCGGTCTTTGGCATTACGCGCGACTCGTTCATCATCTACACCTCCAACGTTTGCGCGGTCCTTGGATTGCGTTCGTTGTATTTCCTGCTCGCCGGTGCCGTTCACAAGTTTGTCTATCTTAAGCCTGCCCTGGCAATCATCTTCTCCTTTATCGGCGCAAAGATGCTCTTGGCTGACATTTATCATATCCCAACGACAGCCTCACTGGGCGTTGTTGGCGTGGTCTTATTGGCCGCGATCGGTCTGTCGTTACTCGTCGATCGTCAACGTCTAGCGACTGCAGAGCCTTCTAGGGAAGCTGACCATCATTCACCACCTGTTACCAATCTACAATGACAACTAATGAATGCGCCTCCCAATCGCAACTATCAACCGACCTTGAAATGCTGCACGCCCGCGTAAAAGGTAAGTCGCTCACACTTGACGAGTTGAAGCAGCTGCTCAACGCCCGTGGCTCCGCCATGCTGCTGATCCTCTTAGCGTTGCCGTTTTGCTTTATCTGTATTCCCGGTCTGTCAACGCCCTTTGGTATTGCCATCTGCTTGACCGGCGCATCTCTGGTGATCGGACGCGAACCATGGTTGCCACGCTTTATTATGCAACGGCGTCTATCGACCACCCGCTTGTCTCAACTCCTGACTGGCGCAATAAAAATGGCTCACCAGCTCGAGAAGTTTGTTCGGCCGCGCTTAGCTTTCCTCCACGCCGGGCCGGGTATGTTACGACTAATCGGCTTGGGCATCGTTATTGCCGGTCTCGGATTGATGTTGCCATTGCCCATTCCGTTCTCGAACAACATTCCAGCCTGGGCAATAGTACTGCTGGCAATCGGCATGATGGAGAAGGATGGCTTGTGCGTCTTGCTTGGCCATTTAACTGCAATCTTTAGCTGGGTTTTTATTGCTTTGACCTCTGCATTTGCTGTTGGAGGTTTCCAGAGGCTAATGGATTTTTTGCTAGCCTCATGAAGATCGATTTCATCGCTACCTCGACGAGCCCGAGTCCCAGTCTCCGCATCGCAACCGCTGTCTGGTGCTTACCTTGGTCTCCGGAACAATCCTCACCGTTTTTACAAATTAGACTATCATGAGATCCGCTAACTTATCTCTCGAATTCCTCCGCCGCATCTCAAGGAGACGCTCCTCGGCTCAAGACGGCGTGGAGTCAATCTCCGAGTACGTTGAATGGCGCGCTGCGCAGCTCACGCCAGAACACCTTGCCAAGCTGCGGACAGATCTGCCCCTCTTGAAAGTTCAGTTTGCCGTCATTGCGGTGCCGCAATTCCCGCACCTGCAGCAACAGTTAAAGCTGCTGGCTGACTTCTTCGAGGATACCGCCGACGGCGTGTTCCCGGCTGGGTCTGAAGCATCACGAAAGGAGACTGCGTTCGCCGTTCATTATATGGCCAAAGAAGCAGACATCATCCCAGATTCCATTCCTGAAATCGGCTACGCCGATGATTCGATCATCGCGCGCACCGTCCTGAGCCGCCACCAGGATATTTTCCGCGACTACTGCCATTTTCGAAAAATTCGCTGGTCGAAGATCTCCCTCGCCCCATAGTCTTAGGAAGCCAGCCACCTGGCCGTGGCGATGATCGGAACTGTAACTCGCTTGAGATCAACGGCTTGGCGGGACGTCCTCAGGCGTCTGCGCTCCTCGGACGGGTCAATGCGGTTTCTGCTTCAGCATGACCGGCAATGGTAGGACATAGGATTTGGCCGGAGCGATAACGTTGTTTGCAAGTATTGGTCGGTGCATCCGGAAGATCGCGGCCATCAGCGCCATATTATTGTCGCTCCAGATACCGCCGTGATTGTCGATGATATCGGATGGAACGCGGACGATCCAAAACGGCACGTGAACACCGATGTATTTGTCGTGATCAGCTACAAATTGGATTTGCCAAGCTTGGGGGTGAGTTTTTGGAGCGGCCGCTGCTGGCCGCGATTGTTGCCCAGCTTCCGCAGCGGTCTCGGAGTCCTTGGGAGCGCTCGTGAAAAAAACTCCACCTACCGGATTGTTCTCCAAGTTGTAGTCGAACGCGTCCGAATCGCCCGAAAACGTTCCTTGCGAACGAACAATTTCATAGTTGACCAGATAGCTATCGTTGCCGGGCGTACTTAGGTAAAAGTCGCGTTCGGAAACTAACTTCCGGGTTCGAGGAACTGCCACCTGGTTCCAGGCCCAATGTCCATTGACGATGACGCCCACCTTGCTGCCGATCGGAAAGACGGTCCCGGTCGCAGTATCGTTCTCGGATTGCAATTCGACGACCGTCGGCTGGCTTTCGGCGATTGGATCGCCACCGCTCTTAGATACAAAGTGTCCACCCCAGTGTAGTGGGTTGCCTGGAATTGGATTCGGGTAGTAATCGTAGAGATTATCAAGATCGCTGACGAGTTGCCTGGTCAAGACCGAATCCGACGCGGGGTTCAGCATTAGGGCAAGATCCCATGGTGGTCTCACTTTCTGGCCCTGCAACGTGCGCAATGTGTGCTCGACGGTTCGTTCCAGGATCAGTCCCCCGAATGAATGACCGATTAAGAAGACATAATTGTTCTCGTGGAGTCGAGCCATTTGGGAAAGCTGTTCGATGGCATCCAAACAATCGCCATTACTGGCGATCCGTTCCGCTGCTTGTTTTCGGTTCCAGAAGGTCAAATATTGGAGGTAGGGAATATCGAGACTTTTGCCTGGCCAAGCAAAATAGACGCCAAACACATTATAGTGATGGATTCTTACCTGTTTGGATTGAGATAGTCGGCTGAGGAACCCTTTAAAGTTGCCGACGTCGCCCGATGTGGCGTTATTAAGCCATCCATGGATGTATATGACCAGCAACGGGCGTTCTGTGTTTTTCAATAACTGAATCGTGTTGTCGAGTTCGCCTTTGTAGGCGTCCGCGTAACTTCCGAGCTCGCCAAATTCGATTGCTGCAAGCTGATATTCTCGATCATCATGGAGAATATTCTTACGGCCGCCATCGTACGTCGGCCCGATCGGCGCACAGCCAGAAAGACTGAGCAAGATCAGGGCAATCGGTATGAAAAGCAGAAGTACACTTTCTCTTGACGGAGTATCGATCTGTTTCGAGCCGCCGATATTAACCGACACGGCGTGCAAGTGGAATCTCGATGAGTTCATGGAGTTGCGGGAGTTCAGGAGTGGGGTACTTCGCAAATAGCATATAGCAAATAGCAGGAGAGGAGTTCAAGGTGAAGGCATGGCGAAAGGACCGCTGTGATGCTTCCGATTTCCGAATATGAAAAGCTGCCACAATATCTCAATCTCGATGGAGTCGCTACGGGTCATGATGCTGTCAGCCTGTGCGCTGCTATGGGCAGTATCAGACGGGTCGGCCCAGGTTGCTCAATCGGTCTCACCGGTCGCCAGGGTTTCTGGCGACACCTTTACCAATCCACTCCTGCAAAATGGACCCGATCCCTGGGTGATTTGGTGGAAAGGCTTTTACTACTACTCGAATTCCTCGAGTACGAATCTGACTCTTCGTAAGACGGCTGACATTACGGACCTTCGCAACGCGGAAAAGAAGGTAGTGTGGGTGCCGGAGCCGGGACACCTTTGGTCAAACGACTTATGGGCGCCCGAGCTGCATCGCTGGGGAAACAAATGGTACATCTACTTCGCTGCCGATGCCGGTGACAATGCTTCTCATCGCATCTACGTCGTCGAGAACGACAACGATGATCCCATCGAAGGTAGTTGGACCTTCAAGGGAAAGATCAGCGACTCAAGCGACAAATGGGCTATCGACCCAACCACGTTCGAACTCAATGGTGAGCACTACCTCTTATGGTCCGGCTGGCAAGGGAACATCGACGGCGAGCAGGATCTGTTTATCGCTCACATGAGCAATCCGTGGACAATTGACTCGCCACGCACATTGATCTCGAAACCCACTTATCCGTGGGAAGAGCACGGCGACCTGCCCGGCAGGCATGTCAATGTGAACGAAGGGCCCGAGTTCATTTCGCATGGCAACAAGATGTTTATAGTGTTCTCAGCGTCCGGCTGCTGGACGGACTTCTACACTCTTGGCGTACTTGAGGCGAACCTTGACGCCAACCCTCTCGATGCGAAGAGCTGGACCAAGATCAACCACCCATTCCTTGGTACCGATCCGAGTTCCGATGCCTTTGGCCCAGGACACAACGGCTTCTTCAAGTCTCCCGACGGTCAGGAAGACTGGATCATCTATCACGCTAATCCGGAGCCGGGAGACGGCTGCGAAAATTTTCGCTCACCGCGTATCCAGCGCTTCACCTGGAATCCCGACGGCACGCCGAACTTCGGTCGGCCGGTACCTCTGGGTCAGCCGCTGGAGAAACCCGCACGGTAAATGCCGTGTATCTCTACAGGGCCGAAGCCGTTAAGCCGCCTAGCGACCGATCGCGTGGTGGCATCAATGGCCGGATTGCCGGTGCCGCTGAGCAGTCGCCTTCCTGCTCTTGGCTGTGTGGAGCGATTTGCCTTCGTTATGTTCTTTGACGCCTCAAAACGGATTAAGGACGCGCAGTCGCCCGTTGATCAGCAATCCATCCTGAAGATCCTCCGATAAGAGCGTATCACACTCTGCGGAGAGCGCGGCTGAAACGATCATCGAGTCATATACTGAAAGCTGATATCGCTCGGCCAGACTAATCCCAACATCGTGGATCTCAATCGTAATGGGCTCAACCTTCAAAAGTTCACGAATCATCAAGAGAAAATTGCGGGTTTCGGCCCAGGACAGACCCATTTTGCGACGCGAAATATTGGCGATCTCATTAAGAACCTGCACGCTAATCGTACCGCCCTCGGCAACGAGTTCTTGAGCGCGATCGGCTTTTGGCGGGTCCTCGGAAGCCAAATACAGCACGATGTTGGAATCAAGAAAACTACCGGGCATTAGCCTCGTCCCGATCGAATTTAAAGTCTAAAGGCAGGCGTCCACGGAAAGCGCGCAGCCGCTCCAATAATTCTGCGCGAGAGGCCTTACGCGAGACCTTGAACATTCGGCTATCGGTAACGGTGATCTCAATTTCGTCACCCTCCTTGAGCGCGAGGACCTCCACTACGGCTGCAGGCAGTCGAATGGCAAGACTGTTACCCCACTTAGAAACATGCATATAATACCTTAAGATATACATCCATTTGAAT
>CAWBKA010000024.1:0-78204 GCA_963789065.1 uncultured Verrucomicrobiae bacterium
TTCCCAAAAGGGTTAGAGCGAGACAATGGCCACGGAACTCATCGCTGGCACTTTGCATTTCGGCCTCGTGCCCATCGACCCCGAGCGCTCGCAGCAGCCTCGCGCCGGCATTGCTGGACAATTGTTCCAGGTCGCGACGAAGGGCCGAGCTGGCTTCAGCTCGAGTCTATCCGCAGTCGATGACTCGCCGGACTCAATCCCACCGCCAAGTCCCTTGCGGAGCATGCAGACCGGACAGAACTCCATCGCTCCGGAGAACTTGTTCCCGCAGCTGGGGCAGGTGCGTTGAGATTCTGCGCTCATGTTCCTAACCGCCCTTCAGCCGCAATCTCGCAGACAGCCCACTCTCCGGTGGCTGCGGTGAAAACAGCTAGCAAGGCGTCTGGCATACTGTTGCCCATTTGCACGAGTAAACGTGTGTTCCGTTACAGTAGCGCGTCAAATCGCATTGCGGAATAAAATTCCTGCCACTCGCGTCCTGCGCCGCCCATGTTGATAATGAGCTTCGGCGATGGGGCTGGTTCGAAATTAAAAGCTGTAAAACAGTTGCATTTCGAGGTCGGCCGGCCCTCGGGAATCGAATGACGTAAACGTAGAACATGTGGTCCGCCGCCGTTCGGCAGACGCCGAACGATGGCGGACAGCCTTCGCCCGCCAAGACATTCCGCCCTATTCATCCCGAGTTAAAGCAAGCACTGTGTGATCTCGTTATTTACGATGAATGATGCCGATCCCGGCCATGCGCGCTTCCTGCGGTGTTCGGAACTGGACGGGCTTACCATCCAGGATAATTTCACCCGAGTCTGGACGATAAGCGCCCGCCAGGATCTTCATGAGCGTGCTCTTGCCGGCGCCGTTCTCGCCCATAAAGGCGTGCACCTCACCGGGCCAGATGCTAAGATTAACGCTCTTAAGGACCCGTACGCCAGGGAAGCTTTTGCATATCTGGCGTACTTCCAGGATCGGCCGCTCGTTACTTGGTCCAGCCTTTGTACTGGTTGACATTTTCTTTGGTGATCAATTCCACAGGAATGAGGGTGAGCGCCTGCTCGGGTTTCTTTCCGTTCATGATATTGTAGCCGATCTCTACGGCCTTCTCAGACATGGCATAGGGATCCTGGGCGGCGCTTGCGGCAATCAGACTGTCCGGATCCTTAAGGGAAGGGACCACGTCCGGTGCACCGTCCACACCGACGATAAAGAAGTCCTTACGTTGCGCCTGCTTCGCCGCAAGATCACACCCGATGGCTGAAGGATCATTGATGGCAAAAACTGCATCGATCTTCGGAAAGGCGGTTAAGAGATCGGTCATGACTCGAAGGCCGCCGTCACGGCTGCCTCCGGCATTCTGGTCCTGTGACAGAATTTTGATGTCCGGATACTTCTTTATCACTTCCAGAAAGCCCGCTACGCGATCGGTCACCGCCGAAACAGGGGGTCCGTTGACAATCACGACCTGTCCCTTGCCCTTCAGCCGATCAGCCACATATTTGCCGTCCAATTCGCCGGCTTGCTTATTGTTCGAAGTGACCGTGGCGTCGACGCCGCCTTCCGCCGCCACATCGACGGCCACGACGACGATGCCTGCCGCTTTCGCTCGGACGACGGCAGGGGCGATCCCTTTACTGTCTGCAGCATTCAAGAGAATCAAATTGACGTTGGATGAGACAAAATTGTCCATCTGGTTGGTTTGATTGTTAACGTCGTAGTTGCTGGATTCAGCGGAAAATTTCACCGCCGGATTGTACGTCTTCGCTTGGGCTTGCGCGCCGTGCGCGATCTGAACAAAGAAAGGATTACCAAGGTCTCCGACGGTCACGGCGACCGCGTCGAGTTTCTTTTGAGCAAAAACCGGGGCTGCGAGCCCCGCACAAAAGGCGAGACAAAGGGTCTTAATTCCAAATCGGATTAACTTACTGTTTCTCATGTTAGTATTTGGGGTCTTTTACAATCGCGGTACGTGAGAGGCGAGGACTAGACCTCGCCCCCTGGTTTGAAATAACTTACGCGAAAGATCGAACGCTCCGGGCTGGCTCTCGAAAAGGCGAGCCAGCCTCCCAAGCATCCTTACCGCATTTCTAGTGACTGCTCCAGATCGATCGCAGCGGCCAGATTTGCAATGAAACTAGCCTGGCATTTCCGCCATTGGCAAAGAGAGCTAGGCCGTCACTGCTAGGCATCGGGAAGATTTGATCGGTGATGCAGACCTGTCCAGCATCGCCGAAAACCTCGACTGAAGACCAATCGACGAAGATGTGCAGTTTCACGCGACCATTCTCCGCTGATAGCGGAGCGGTTTCCCGGCTTGGGAACAGGCTGCTAAAGGCCACTTGACCAGACTTGGTCCGATCCACGAAGACCTGTCCCGCGGGCGCGTCGTAGCCCACGAGCGTCTCTTCGCCTGAACCGGTGCGCACCTTGAAGCCGAACTGGGACGCCGTACCGACCTTGAACTCGGCGATGATTTCCAAGGCCTTGCCTCGGGTACCCAGAGCAGTAGTGCCAGCACTGATAAAACCGTTCTGATTGTTACAACTCTCGCCTTGGCGGAGTTCGCGCAGTTCGGGGATCGGCTTCTGAACCAATTGAATTTTTTCGTCAATGGTTTCCAGGCTTACTTCGCGCGGAATGCTCATCGCGCTGCGCCAAGGGGAAGTCGGTATCGAACCACCGTAGTCCCAGTTGTTCATCCACGCGATCCAGCGCCTCTGATTGTCAGGTAGGTTGTTCCACGAGTTGACTGCGTAGAAGTCTTTACCCCAATCGATCCAGTTCGCCTGTTCCTTGGGAACATTGGAAAAGTAAATATCGTCCACCAGAATATGACCAAAGCCGCCATTGTTCTTATCGATGACCTCGATCTGGGCTTGCTGACCGGCGAATTCAGCCACGTTCCAGGCGGTCCAGCCTAGGTGCTCGCTGTTCGGGCCTGTAGCGCTACGCACGACGTTGCCGCCTATCACGAGATTGACCGTGGTTTCGGTCGGGGTTGGATGAGCCGGGCTATCGGCGGCTAAGAACTCGTCCGCGTTGATGTGACCCCATCCACCCGAGTTCTGATCGACAATCTCGATTTGCGCTTGCTGCCCAATGTATTGGCTGACGTTGAAGGACACCCAGTTGAGAGCTTCGTTAGCCTGACCGTCCGCAGAATTGACGACTTTACCGTTGACCAACAGGAGCACCGCCGTCGCGTCGTTGTTGCCCGGATAGGGATGATTACCGCCCCCGATCAGGAAATTGATATAAGGCTTGCTGATAGTAAATACCGGCGAGGTCAGCGTGCCTTGGGCCTGATCACTTTGGTTCAAGAACGTATTGATTAACCCCTTGCCCTGGAAGCCAGAAACCGGATTTTGATTTCCAATCGTACCGGTGGCCACGGGCTGGTTGACCAGATCGCCAGTTGCCGTCCACCCAAGCTGTTCGTAAGTTGTCGTGCCCGGTACCGTGGGCTCGAGGTCGGCGCCCGTGAAGAGCAGAACACCTGTCGGCTCGGGGGCGTCGCTGGTGGTGGGATCGTGCGGGTGGTTGCCGCCACCAACCAACAAGTTGATGTATTTGCTGTTAACGGTAAAAGTAGGCGAAGTAATCGTGCCCTCGGAAAAGTCACCGCCCGACAGAGTGCCGTTGGGTAAGGCAACTTGAAAGAAAGTGTTTAACAACTGGTTGCCAAGGAAGCCGGATACCCCGCCTTGACCTGGCAGATTCCCAGTCGCTGGCCCCTTACCCACAAAATCCCCGGTCGCGGTCCAGCCCAAGCCCGCAAAGGTGGTGCTGCCCTCGAAATTTTGGAAAAGTGTTCCCGTCGGAGGCACGGTGGGATCAATGATGTCGTCGGCAGTGAACTGCTTGCCGTCGAAGTTGCCGACGAAGTACTGCGCACCCGAGCCGCCCGCGACGGCACCAGGATTCACGTTCACCACTAGCACCCACTTCTTGTCGCGGCGCTTCTTCCATTCATTCTCATTTTCCGAACGCACGCTCTGCCACTCATGTAACCCTCCGTCCACCGGCAACTCGAACAGGTCCGGGCATTCCCAAACGCCACCCACTGCATTGGCCGGTCCGAAGTCGCTCAGCTTGGCCCAACTCTTGAGATCCGTAGAGGAGTAGAACCGGATGATATGTTGTGAGGAGAGTGCAACGGCCATGATCCATTCTTGCCCCGGATCATACCAGAATACCTTCGGATCGCGGAAATTCGCAGGATCTATTGAGGAATCTTTTAACGGGTTGATCACTGGGTTTTTAGCGTATGGCGTCCAAGTCCGCCCCCGATCGGTGCTAAAGGCTATATCCTGGGCTTGGGTACCTGCTGGAATCACCGAGCCGTCATTGGGGTCCGTACTAGCCGAAATTATAAGCCGCGCAGTAAATAGCAACCAGCGGCGGGTTCCCAGGAGAGCCAAAGCCGCTACTGTTCATCTTATCCACCACGGCACTGCCGGAGAAGATCGCCACCGTAGGCGTTGCGGGAATGGCTACAGGCAGCTCTTTCCAATGCACCCAGTCGGTGCTCACTGCGTGCCCCCAGGAGATGGTGTTAGCCCAGGTTGTCCCGAAGGGGTTGTATTGGAAGAACAGATGGTGCTCGCCTTTATAGTCCACGAGCCCGTTGGGATCGTTCATCCAGTTTATTGCGGGCGTGAAGTGGAATTGAGGGCGATACGGCTCTTGGTAGGTCGCTTGGACCTGGGCGCGAGCCGGATAAGGGTCGAACAGCGCGGATGCAAGTGCCGCGATGCTTAGTAGGGCAGGTACTTTCATAGGTATAACAGAGGTAAAATGGGGGCTGAAAGACGGGGGTTAAAGCTCAATCGGGCTAGCCACATGGACTTTCTGGTTCGAATCTGCCGCCCAGGATTGCACGAGTTCACATCCGCTGTATTGAACGTTTGTATTTTATTTATTCGTTCCCTTTTTCTAATGATAACCAGGAAGAGGGGTGAACAAATAAAGGCCGAATGGAACGTATTTGCTATTCCATATAGTTTGGGAGATGCCTTTTGCGTGGGAATCATTGACGTCAACAGCGGGTTACACTTGTCGGGTGTTGAGCGGGAAAGAAAATGTCAGAAATGGAAGGGAATTTTGCGCGGCGAGGCGGTCGACATGCCCCATCACTGATGGGAAATGGTGAGCTTCGAAGAAAAGACAACCGCGTAGCATCCGGTGTTCCAAATTAGGCGGTTTTGTCGGCGTTTCTGATTCGACCTTGGCAAGCGCGCCGGAACACCAGCGGGCTCACGCCGTAGACACGCCGGAAATGTCGGCTGAAATGCGCCTGATCGGCAAAACCGGCTTCGGCTGCCACGTCCACGAGCGAGAGACTTTCCTCAGGCGTTAACAAAAGCTTCTTGGCGTGACGTAGCCGGCAACGCACCAGGTATTGGTGTGGGGAGGCGCCGATGCACAGGGCAAATAGTTTACTGAAATGAGAGACGCTCAAACCCGCAGCGCGTGCCATTTCTTGGCGGCTCAGTTTAGCCGCGAAATTCGCTTCCACCAGAGCCACAGCCCGCCGAATGCGGTATGGCTGAGACCCCACATGGTCGCAACCCGGTCCGATCCGATCGTGTTCACTCATACATCCGCTCCTAAAAAGAACGATGTGGCACTGCCGAAGTCTGAAGACGGAAGAGGAAAAGTGGAAAATATGACAACGATGTCAGACGGATAGAAAAAAATATTTTAGCACGTGCTGGGGAAAATTTAGGCATCCTGACGCCCGATGGTAAGGGAGGTAATCGCATCAGGGATCATAAGAGCATCCAACAAACGTGTCAATCGACTTTGTAAATAAAAATTACAACGTTGTTTGATTAAATTACATGTCATATTGACAAAACGCCGACTCAGGATGCGACATTTCCCAAAACTGAGAATTAGGCATCGGCCGGAGCCGAGCGTTGAGGACCCTAAGAAAACGGCTTTCCACAATCTAAATCTCTCATTTCGGGTATGGCACTCGGTTTACGTTGACGCCTTCATCCCTTCTGATAGTATGACATACTTGTAAGCACCTTATGTCCCGCACTTCTACAATCGCCAGTCGACATGAGCAGGTCTCCCGTCAATTGCGCGATGATCTGGCTGCAGGTCGCTACGGCCAAGAGGGCCGGCTGCCAAGCGAGGCGCAACTGGCTCGGCAGTTCTCGGTCTCCCGTCCGACGGTCGCGCGGGCCTTGCAATCATTGGTGGAAGCGGGGCTGGTAGAGCGTCGCGCTGGCTCTGGCACATTCGCCAAACCCGGCGACATAAAAAGACAGACTCTTACCACCCGCGTACTTGCGTTGCTGATGCCCGATCTTGGTAATACGGAGATTTTCCAGATCATTGGCGGAGAAATCGCCAGTCTGGCCAGAGAACACAACTACAGCTTGGTTTGGGGCGGGTCGGGCGAGCCGAAGCTTGACGCCGACTCCGGTTCGCGACACGCGGAAGAACTCTGCCATCAATTCATCGAGCGCCAGGTGAGCGGTGTCTTCTTTGCTCCCTACGAGTTGGTACCCGAAAGAGACGAGGTTAACCGCCGATTGGCCACGATGCTTCATGAGGCAGGCATCCCGGTCATTCTTGTCGATCGAGACTTTGTTTCATACCCCTTCCGGAGCGACTTCGATCTTGTAGGAATTGACAATGTGGCCGGCGGATTCATCCTTGCACAACACTTGCTCAAACTCGGCTGTCGCCGCCTCCATTTTGTCGCCTATCCTCTTTCTGCACCGAGCGTCAATGCGCGCATTGCCGGTGTGCGTGAAGCTCTCGTAATCTCGCGTATCGAACCGGATCCAGACTGGGTTCGCATCGGTCCATTGGAAGACAAATCTTTCGTTCGCAGTCTGGTCGCTGGGCGGCGGCCCGACGCCTTTATCTGTGCCAACGACCACACTGCTGCTCAACTGCTTCGGGCCCTTCATCAGAACGACGTCCATGTGCCAGAAGATGTCCGAGTTGTCGGCTTTGATGACGTGAATTTCGCCACTTTGGTCTCTCCTGCGCTTACCACCGCGCGACAGCCATGCAAGGAGCTTGCCAGCGTCGCCTTTCACGCAATGCTCGAACGCCAAGCAGAACCAAACCTGCCCCCTCGCCACATAATGATTATGCCTCAGCTCGTGGTTCGCGAATCCTCCGGTCCCTGCCGTAACGAGGACGAAGTGGCGGTCGAGAGCTCTCCAACGGAAGGGATTGAAACTCGCAGCAAAGCAACTCGGCAGCGCTATGAAGTAACTGCGGTGGATTCAGCAAATGGTACATCCGGACAATAGTTAGGTAGTGAGGCAACCTGGAAGTGGATTTTTCCAGTATCACGTTGTGGACGGCCTGTCCACGGATGCTCGTAACACCAGGGGGCACTCCAACGCGACCGGCCCGGCCGCTGACGGATTTCCGTCCGGTTTGGCATCAATCAGTTGGTCGATCGCCCATGAACCCATTTCAAAGTAAGGAATCCGAACAGTCGTCAACGGCGGCCGAGAGTGCGCCGCCAGCAATTCCTGATTATCAAATCCGACTACCGAGACCTCCTCCGGAATCCTGAAGCCTTTTTCCTTTAGGGCGTCATACACACCCATCGCTATCCGGTCGTTAGCGCAGAAGATCGCAGTGGGAACTTGCCTACGTCGTAGAAGTGCCAAGGCATGCTCGTAACCGTCATCCTGCCACCAATCGCCCGTCCGGACCAGCTCCGGATCGATCGGCACTCCAACTTCTTCAAGTGCCCGGCGGTAGCCTCTGAAACGCCAAGCCGCCGCAACGTATTTTTTCTGATCAGCGTTAATCATGGCGATGCGACGATGCCCCTTTTCGAGGAGCAATTTGGTAGCTACAAGGCCGCCGTTGAACTCATCTGGGACAACACTGCGTACTCGTCCAATGCTCGCAAAACAATCCACCAACACGAGCGGAAGACGGAACGCTGCATTCGGCACCTGCACGGCTCTGTGGTACGTTGTCGCAAAAATGATGCCTTCCACTCCCCGCTCGAGCGCAACTTCCACGGCCGCTGCTTCCATCGCCGGATCGCCATCGGTATTGAATGTTAACAAAAGCATCTCTCGCTGCCATGCCGCTTCCTGGGCCCCTTGGATGATTTGACCTGCGAAAGGTGTCGTGGCGATATTGTCGCTAAGAAAAGCAAAGACTTTTGAGCGCTGGGTTCGCATTTGCCGGGCATGATGGAGCGGACGGTATTCGAGGGTATCGGCCGCCCGAAGCACTTTCTGCCGGACCTCATCCCTCACATAAGGGCCTCGGTTAATCACGCGTGAGACGGTCTTGAAAGAGACCCCCGCTAGTTTTGCAACATCTTTTATGGTTGCCATGTCACGTTAGTATTATTGCCGAAAATCACCACTCGGGCCTCTGGGGCGCCTGATTTAGCCAAACTGCGAAACAATGGCCGATCCCTCTGACCAAGAAGCTAACACCTATCTATCCTCTCGCGTTGGATCATTCGCTCGGCCACCAAATAGTCACGGCGACACATTATCACATGATCCAACACACCCATCAAACAGCCTCTACCCAATTTGTCGAAGCAGCTGGCATCCGCTTCGCTTACCGCCGTTTTGGCAAGAAGGAGGGAGTGCCTCTCGTCTTCATTCCCCACATTTTGGGCAATATGGATAGTTGGGACCCGGCCATTACCCGATGGTCTCGCTCAAGGTCGCGAAGTCATCCTGTTCAACAACGCCGGCGTCGCCAGTTCGAACGGCGAGGTTCCTAACACTTTTGCTGAAATGGCGAAGAATGCAGAAGCGTTCATCGACGCGCTCGGCCTGACCAAGGTCGATGTTCTCGGCTTCTCAATCGGCTCGATGATTTCTCAGCTTATCGCGCTGGATCGTCCCGACCTGGTTCGCAGGCTCGTGATCGTTGGCAGCGGACCTCGCAACGGAGACCATATGGCCGAGTTTACGCCGGAAGCGAACACCGTCTTCGGAACCAAGTACGTGAACCCCGACGACTTTTGGATCGATGGCTTCTTTACGCCTTCGCCTGAGAGCCAGGCGGCTGGCCGTGCGTTCCTGAAACGCCGGGACGCTCGCGTCGAAAACCGCGACACTCCGATCAGCGATAAGGTCTTGCCGGCGCAGGCCGCCGCATTTTTGGAGTGGGGCCAGCCGGTCGGTGAGCGTTATGACTATCTAAAAAAAATGCTGATGCCGGTTCTTGTGGTCAACAGGAAAGCCGACATCATCGTCTATGCCATCAACTCCCTTGTTCTCGCCCAGAATCTGCCACGTGCGCAGATGATTCTCTACCCCGACGCGGCTCATGGTTCGCTGTTCCAATATCCGGAGTTGTTTGTCGAGCACACCGCGATCTTCCTGCGCGGCTAACTTGCAGTCTTTTTGCCGATGGGAGTGCGGCGAGCAGATGTCGCTTTAAGATGAAATCCCGCCGGAGATTGGCCCGGCGATACGGTCTATCGCGAAAGAAGTTGAATGGACAGACTCAACATGCGGGAGCCAATCTCTCCCCATCCAAGAGATTCTTTATCAAATTATGAAGGCATTTATTTTCGAGCGGACGGGCGAGCCGTCCGAGGTTCTCAATTTGCAAGAGATAGCGCAGCCGAGGCCCGGGCCGGGCGAAGTTCTGGTCAGGATTCGGCTTTCTCCTGTTCATCCGACTGACTTGCACGTTCAGCGTGGCCGTTTTGGTCGACAACCTGAGCTACCGGCTAGTCCCGGAAACGAATGCGTTGGCGTGATTGAAGCCCTCGGTCCGGGGGTGGTCGGTCCAGCGCCCGGTACCCGTGTTGTCTTGGTAAATGTCTCGGGAGTTTGGCGTGATTTTATTGTCAGCCCGGTTGAACGGGTCGTACCGGTTCCAGATAAAGTTTCCGACGAGGCTGCTGCCCAAGCCATCGTCAACCCCAGTCACGGCCTGGGTATTGACCATGGTCGAACATCGTCTTAAGCTTGGCGATTGGTTGACTCAAACAGCGGCGGGATCGACGGTCGGACGTCTCGTTCTCCAGCTAGCACACGCGGAAGGGTTTCAAACCATCAACATCGTGCGCCGACGTGCGCAGATGCCGGAAATCACTGCGTTGGGCGGTAACGCCACTCTCTGCACGGAGGATGAAGACTGGCCCGCGCAGCTAGTGAAAGCGGGCGGAGGAAAAGGCCCTTCCCACGCCATCGATTGCGTCTCTGGCTGCGTGGGTGCCACTTTAGCGCGCAATCTGGCGCCTGGTGGTCGGCTTTTGGTCTATGGCGCTCTCTCCTCTCATCGGCAAACGGATCCATCCGCCTTCGAGATGCCAGTCTTCGCGCCGCGTCTCATTTATGGCGCGGCCACAATTCAAGGCTGGTTTCTCTTTCACTGGCTCGAAGTAACTCCGCTGGCGGATTGCGTTTCAGTTGTCCAGCGCGTGCTAGAGCGATTGGCCTCGGGCGCTTTGAAACTTCCTCCGGCCGCGATTTATCAACCTTCCCAAATTAAGGACGCGCTTCGCGAAGCAGAAGCCTCAGCCCGTGTGGGCAAACCTTTACTGTGCTTTTCCTGAGGATGAAGTCGTTACCAGTTTTTCAGAGTCATCGTCGGCTGGCAGTCGCAGTTCGATCGCTTCCGCGAGGGTACAACTGATGCACTGAGAGTGTTCCGGTGGTTCGGCATTGCTACGCTCTCACTCAAAACGAAAAAAGAAAAAACCAAAGCAGAGATCCATGAACAGCCCAACGCCACCATTCACCGCGGGAACACCATCATCCGAAGCCAAGCAAGGAGCCGCTCTGTTCCTGATCACCGGAGCGACCGGGAACACGGGTGACACCACAGTCCGCCTGCTGCTTCAGCGTGGGCACCGTGTCCGAGCCTTTGTCCACCGCAGCGACGCGCGTTCCGAGAGCCTGGCCGCGGACGGGGCCGAGATCGTTGTCGGTGATCTTCTCAACTTCCCTGCAGTCAGCGCTGCAATGCGCGGGGTCACGGGAGCGTATTTCTGTTACCCGATTGCTCCCGGTCTGCTCGACGCCATCGCCATTTTCGCCCAGGCAGCCAGCGAAGCTGGTGTCAAGGCCGTGGTCAATATGTCCCAGATCTCCGCACGCCGCGAGGCGAACAGCAACGCCGCCCGCCAGCACTGGATTGGCGAACGCTTGCTGGACCGCACCGCCATGCAGACGGCACATTTGCGGCCGACGTTCTTCGCCGAATGGCTGAACTGGTATTGGAATTACCGTGCCGACGAGGGTGTTCTGCGACTTCCTTTCGGAAATGGTCGCCACGCGCCGATCGCCGGTAAGGACCAAGCCTACGTTATCGCCGCCATCTTGGAAAATCCGGAACCGCACGACCGCCAGATCTACCCGCTCTACGGCCCAGTCGAGATGAACCACTACGAGATCGCCGACGCGATCTCGAAGACCCTCGGCGTCCCGGTGCGGTATGAACCTCTCGAGGTCGCCACGTTCGCGGAGGGCCTGATGGCAAAGGGATTCCCACCGCACCTTGTCCAGCACCTCAGCAATGTTGCCGTCGACTACCAGAACGGGATCTTCGCCGGAACCAACAACCTCGTCGAGGTCATTGGCAACCGGACGCCGATGACCGTCGCGGACTACGTGAACGCCAACAAGGAAGCGTTCTCGAAGGATGGGCGCTACGCTATCACCTGGACCCCGGCGCATGCCACTCCTTAGGCGTCATTCACACATCACAGATCACAAAACCATGAAAGACTACATTCTTGTCACAGGCGCGGCAGGCCGCCTAGGTGGAGTTGGTCGCACGATTGTCGAGATTCTTCGCGAACGCAACCTGCCGGTCCGCGCGCTTGTCCGATGCGAGGATGAGCGTTCCGATGCGCTCCGGGCTATCGGCGCGGAAGTCGTGGTCGGCGACCTCACGCGTGCGGGGGATGTCGCACGTGCTTTGGCGGGTTGCCAACGCATATTTTTCGGAATCATCGACCGGTTCGGCGGCGTTTACACCCAAAAGCGCAAAGGTCAGTAATACCGCCAGAAAAATGTGCGAGGCTGGGGTCAGCCACGCACTTCTATGGATGTCTTTCAGCAGGTTCACAAATCCATCTACGCCACCGCCGAGATGGGTGAACGGCGGTCTTCCGAGGGAAGCCTCAAGTCTTCGGTAACCAGATCGGTATCGGATTGGCCCAGGCGGAATACTCTGTTGCTTGTCTTCCAGAACACCAGTTGGCGCTCAGCCGGGCTCGGAAGCACGTCCTCGACGATCTGCACATGCTCTTTGATCCCATATGGAATCGGACCGTAATCGGAGCCGAAAACCACTCGGTCCACACCGCACATTTCAACCGCGGCTCGCAGTCCAATTGGGTTGAACCCCATGGTGTCGACCAGGATGTTGGTCTTGAAGTAGTCGGATGGCGGCCGCTTGTTCGTGTAAGGCTTGCCAGCCGGCGGATTGCGGACCCCATTGTAGTTGAGGTGCCAATTGAATTCGAGGCGTCCAAGGACCGACGCGAGTTCACCGCCCATATGGACGATCAGCACCTGTAGCTTTGGGTGGCGATCAAACACGCCGGAGCCGATCATCCGGGCACCGTTGACAGTCGAATCGAAGGGTCGGCCAACTGCCTCGTTCAGGCGGTATTGCATGAGCACCTCGTGCCCGACCGACAGCATGGGTGGATGAATGTGGACCACGATGTCGTTCGCTTCAGCAAACTCCCACAACCATTCAGCCTTGGGGTTGTCGAGGTAGACGCGATCCGCGCCGTCGCCGTAGCTGGACGCCACCGCAATCGCCTTGGCGCCGCCCTGGCTGATCATCTGCTCGACGATCGGCCGACAGCTCTCTTCGAGCGCGTGTGCGTTGGCCATCAGCGCGAACTCGCCGGGATAGCGATCCCTGATCTCCAGGTATTCGTCGTTCAAGAACTTGAGAGCCTCGATGGTGCTGACTTGAAGCAAATCCTGCGCAAACCAGACCACCTCGCCGCCATTGCTGGCAACGCTGAGGGTGACGCCTTCCTCGCGCTGCTTGGGCATGGCGTAGTCCAGATCGAAAAACTCGCGATAGCAGATCAAGTCCTTATCGTTGGACTGCGGGAATGCTTGTTTCGGGTCGTACAGGCCTGCCTCGGCCATCTTGGCCGCGAGCTTGGGTCCGATCGGGTGCCGATGGGTATCGACGATTGCCCGATATTCAGTCTTGTTCGGCTGTGTCATTGTAGCCTCCTTAACAGTTGGTTTGCGCTCGAATCGACGTCAGACCCTGTCCATTTCATGTGCTGAGGTCCAACGCTGCTGACTCCCAACGCTCCACGAATGGGTTGGGGCATCTCCGATGTGCTCATAGGATTCTCCCGGCCCGGATTATTCCGATCTTCATATTATTCTTCAGTAATTGATTCTAAAGCCCTGTAGATGAGACCTTAAAGGTGCAGGAATCACGCATTTCCAATTGTCCCCCTCTTCGGTCTGGGACCGGTTGGACAACGATCCCCTTGGTGGCGAGACTCAGTGTAAGTGAATCAAAAGTAAGTAAATCGGCCCACCTGCGACGTTCACCGGTCCATACAGCTTTGGCTCGTTCTCATAAGCTTTCCAATACTATTTTTGAAGCGTTGCTTTCGTTTTCGCGTATGGCTAAAAATCCCAAAAAATACGAAAATAATCTGTTGTTATCCAGGTGCCGAACTTCTGTGACAGCTTCTGGGTTTATCAGCTATGTGACCTAGCGCACGGTCAGCTTGGTTCGTTAGGTAAATGTATGGCAGCAAAACCTGACTTTTATTACTGGCCGCACCAAATTGAAGGCGAGACGCCGCGTGGGATCGAAAAAGTCTTCCCGTCACCCGCCAATTTGGGAGTCGTGTCACCGCGCCTGTTTGTCAGCGACGACGCGGGAGACAAGCAATCCGTGCAACCAATTGTTAGCCAAATTCTCATCGCTCATCCTCCGGACACCTTTCGGCGGGTAATAGGCCAATCGGATTATGCTTTGTGCTCGCGCACAACCATCCTTCGGGAGTTATGCTGCTAGCGGTGTAACCGGGGATCCTGCTTATAGGGCAAAGCCGAAGACACGGCTTGAGACCAGATAGCCAAAAGCGTGGACGTGCGCGAATGTTATTAGTATTGTTATTAGGTGGCAAGCGTTTGGAAACATCCGGAATCGCATTGGACTGCTTGTTTCCGTGATCAGAACGGAAGGCAGCGCCGGATCTCAACGAAAGAGACAAACAATAAGAAGGCGCTCAAGATCGCTGAAGAATTCGAACGGACGGCGAAGACCAAGCGGACACTTGTCTGGTTTATCTTTAACAGTCTGACCTGTCGATCAGCCAGGACACGCGGCAACGTGATAGGCTGCTCGTGATAAGCCGGTTGGTATCGAACTCTGTTATTGAGTCGGCATATCGCTAGCCTTCGCTGCTCGCCCCTTCTTCCAAACAGCAAAAGCAGTGAGCAATGCCAGGAGGAGAACGACAAAGGGAATCACAGGTGGCTTGATACCGAGAGGAAGAACGTTAGCAGGCACCTGAGGCTGCAGGTGGACATAGATTGCCACGACCATCTGAAAAACGAGGATCGAACAAGCGATCAGGAGAAGTTGATCTTTGTATTTAGCGGTCAACGATCTTCGAAGCCATGGCAGTAAGAACATGCACCCGGTGACCATTTCCCCCAGTTTGCCCGCGAGAATTGCCTGGTGGGGTAGATGACTCTGTTGAATCTGGATATCAAACCATCCACCGAATGGCTGGAAAAATTTGAGGAATCCGAACATGAACATCAGAACTCCCAGGAACAGCGATAAAGCCTTGCTCACGGCCGCACCTCCTGCGCGAGAAATGGATAATCCGTGTAGCCTTTTTCCGAGCCGCCGTAAAACGTCTCGCGGTCGTGGCGATTGAGCGGCGCATTTTTTACGAAGCGTTCCACCAAATCGGGATTGGCGATGAACTGGCGTCCCCAGGCGATGGCATCGGCTTCGCCGCTTTGGACCGCTTCCGTTCCGCTTGCCAACGTGTGGCCTCCGTTGGAGATCAATTTCGTGTCGCCAGTGATTAACGGCTTGAAATTCCGTGAATTAAGCGCCGCGTCAAATTGCCCGGCTTCTGAGTTGCCCGCGACGCGAGGTTCAACAAGGTGAATATAAGCAAGCTGAAACCGGTTCAATTCGTGGATGATATGCGCATAGGTGCCGAAACGGTCGGTAAGCGCGATGCCGTCGTGAGCGTTCGCGGGCGAAAAGCGGATGCCCACGTGGCTTGCTTGCCAAATCGAGGCCACCGCTTCGGTGACTTCGAGGATCAGCCGCGCACGATTCGCCACATTGCCGCCGTATTTGTCCGTCCGCACATTCGCGTGGTCGGACAGGAATTGTTCGAGCAGATAACCGTTGGCCGCGTGGATTTCCACGCCGTCAAAGCCGGCAATCTTGGCAAGTTCCGCGGCGCGCTTGTGTTCCTCAATGACGCCGGCAATCTCGCTCGTTTTCAGTGCGCGAGGCACGGGACAATTTTTCAACACACCGGACGCGACGGGCGACTGCCCATTGCTGGAAATGGCGCTGGGTGCCACCGGCAATTCACCATTTGGTTGAAAATCGTTGTGCGACATCCGGCCTGCGTGAAAAAGTTGTAGAAATATTGTTCCACCCGCTTCATGCACGGCGCTCGTGACGAGTTTCCAACCGTCGGCCTGTGCAGTCGTATGAATGCCCGGCATGTGAAAATAGCCGTGTCCGCTCGGCGAGACCGGCGTGGCTTCGGTGATGATCAGTCCGGCGGACGCGCGCTGGCGATAGTAAGTCGCATTGAGTTCCCATGGAATGTTGCCGGGCATTTTCGCCCGCATCCGCGTAGTGGGTGCCATGACGATGCGGTTGCGCAGGCTGACAGCGCCAAGCTCCAGCGGGGTGAAGAGTGTGTTGGTTTTCATGTTCAGGCAGCGCCGATTTCGAGTTCGCGGACGAGGTTCAAAACTTCCAACGGTTCCGAGCGGCGCGTGAAATCGGCTTCGACGTGCGCATAAGCAATGGTGCGATCAGCACGAATGACGAATGTCGCCGGCAAGGGCAATTCTTTGGCACCTTCCACGCCGTTGGAGCTTTCCAGCGGCTGATCGAAGTCCGCGTAGAGATCGAGCAACGCCTTTGGCAGTTCAAACGCCACACGGAACGCACGCGCAGTGTTTAGGCCGACATCGCTCAAAACGGGGAACGCCAGTTCATCCTTCTCCTGTGTGGTCAACGATTGATCCGGCAACTGCGGTGAAATGGCCACCACCTGCGCACCCGCCGCTTTGAATTCCGCGAGTGATTTTTGAAAGCCGCGCAAATGGATATTGCAAAACGGACACCAACCGCCGCGATAAAACACCAGCACCACCGGTCCCCGTTCCAGTTCCGAGTAAAGCCGCACACTGCGGCCATCCACCTTGGGCAGGATAAAATCCGGCGCGATGTCGCCGGGCTGGAGCGCATGACTCACAGCGGCGTTGTTTACAAGTTCCGCCGTGGCGGCGTCCATGATTTCCAACGCGGGCTTCGGGAGTTTTTGGTCGCGATACAAATTGCGGGTCGAATCCAGTTCCTGCGTGGTAGTAAGGGTGTTCATAGTGGTGCTGGTTGAGGTTGGCTGGTGGATTATTTCTCAGACGCAAACGCGGCATCGAGCGGCGCAGGATTGATATGGTCGAGGTAGTTGCTGATCGTCTTGAGCGCGACGCCGAGGAGCAGTTCCATCACCTGCGGCTTCGTGTAGCCGGCAGCGAGAAAACGCGTGATGGTCTCGGGTTTGGCATGGCCACGCTGCGAGACGAGTTCACGCACGAGTGAGACGAGCGCGTCCGTTTTCGCATTGCCGGTGGGAGAACCGTTGCGAATGGCCGAGACGGTCTCGGCGGGAACCTTGAGGAAGGCCTGGATGGTGCTGTGCGCGGCAGTGAATAGCCGCACTCGTTCTCAAGGCTGGCGGTGAGCAGCACGAGCGTGCGTTCCTGTGCCGTGAAGGCGCTCTTTTCCCACTCGGCCTCGAGGGCCAGATAGCCCTTCAGCACAGCGGGCGAGTTGGCGAAAGTCGCCATGAGGTTCGGGATGAACCCGAATGCCTTCTGGATGCCTTCGAGCACCGGTTTGGAGGCATCGGGCGCGGCTGCAATGGTGAGCGGCTGGAGGATTGTTGTTCGTCGTGTTCATTCGGATGTCTGTGTCTTGGTTTTGTTGTCTTGTTTTGCGTCGCCGTTTTCGGTGACGGGGTGAGACTACGCGCCATCCGGTCATTCGTTAAATCGCACTTTATTCTCGCTGTGATAAGCGTGAACGATTACTGCTTTGCGCATGGAACTGCGCTACCTCCGCTATTTTGTGACCGTGGCTGAACGCCAAAACTTCACCCGTGCCGCCGAGGAACTGCATGTGGCGCAGCCGGCCATTAGCCAGCAAATCAAATCCTTGGAGGAGGAGCTCGGCGTTTTGCTGCTGCACCGCACCAAGCGCAGCGTGAAGCTGACGGCTGCGGGCAATGCTTTTTTGTCCGAAGCAAAGGAAATTCTCGCCCATGCGGAACTTTCCAAACAGATCGCCCGCCGCGCCGCCCGTGGCGAAACCGGGTCGCTCGCTATCGGCTGCGTCAGTGCGTCGGTGTCCGGCTTCCTGCCGGAATTGATCCAGTCATACCGCAAAAGATTTCCCGCCGTGCGCGTGCATTTGTTTGAGCTGATGCCAGAACAACAATTGCAGGCCTTTGCCCGAGAGAAAATTGACGTCGGTTTCACGCGCCCGCTGGCCGCATCGGACGAAGAGAATTTTACGCAAGAACGGATTTACCGCGACCGACTGATGCTCGCCGTGCCGGAAACCCATTCACTCGCCAAGGCTAGATGGGTTCGGTTGGAGAAATTCGCCGGTGAGGATTTTGTGATGTTAAAACGCAGCGAGGCGCCCGATCTGGTTGACAAAATGACTCAACTTTGCGCCAAGGCTGGCTTCACTCCGCAAGTCGTCAGCGAACCGCCCATGATACACACCGTGCTGATGGCAGTGGCCGCTGGCATTGGCGTGGCAATCGTGCCCGGATGTGTGAGCAGATCCCGGCAACCTGGGGTGGCGTTTCTGCCCGTGCGCCCCGTTTCGCCCGTTATTGACCTTGTGCTTACGCGACCCAAAGGCGAGCCCTCTCCGACGGTTTCCGCCTGGTTGGAACTGGTGCGCGGTCGAATCCCACACATCCAAAAACTCATGGAGGTAGAAATAGCTATTGGCGCTGTCAGCCTGCGCAACCGCATCGTCCAAGGTTAGTCCGCAACGCTGCATCTAATTAAATTCTCTGCGGCACGAGCCATATCCTTTTCAGCCAGATCAAACAAGCACGACATTGATGCCATTGCATTTGGGCGACGCGAATGACGCTTTTTTGACTTTACGCAAGACCCAATACTTTTTTCTTCAGCGCTGGAATGAAGGGCTCGGAAACTTTAATCCAGGGTCAGGGCCCGCACTGGGCCCTGGCGAACAACTCGATAAGGCGACCTTAGGTAACTGTCTCGGCGGCCGTTTGGGTCCGGGTATTGACCTCACGTTCGTAATACGGGAACGCGCCATTTTTGTTCAGCCGTGGAAGACCTCTGGGGCTGGGCCAGCAGCGTTGGTCAATTCGTGGTGAGGGCACAGATTCGGCGGTCGCTGAGAATTGGGGGCGTTATCAGAATCGCTACGACATGCTTCAGAACTGGCAAAGAATTGGGGTGGTATTGCAATCAGCTGCAATCGGAACTCAGAACCCGCCACTCCCGCAAGATTGGTACCTTGAGGTAGAGAGCCAGCTTGTAGATACCGGATTGACACCCGTTGTTCCGTTCCCAAACTTTGCTAGCGAAACCGATCTGGACCATCCAAGTGCAATCCAGCTTGACCCGCGCGAGTTGTTCTTCAAGCTCCTGAACATCAATAATCATCCCGAAGTACTCGATGACGCCCGATCTGCAGCGTATGATCCTATTTCATCTCAGGGCATACACAAAGCCGTCGAGACCGGCCTGAAAGCCGGAAGAGCCCTCGCGGCAGCGCTGGGATCCGGTATAGAGGTAAACTCTGATTACGCGGCTTCGGTATCGGCCGGTTTCGAAGATTACAGGAACAACCGTAATTACTTCTATAGACTTGAGAAACAATGGTCAGACTCGCCATTCTGGCGACGCAGACGCGAACGGACGCATCTGCAATGGGCCAATTCGACCGCCCGTGAGCCCGTGACGCATCTCACCTAATAATCGGCAAAGGGCCGGCAACGAAATCGTATTCAATAACCGCGGAACTTCGGCAAGCCTACGAGGATGTCCTGCGTCAGTAGGTTACCTCGGTGGCTTGCCTTTGGTTCGGTACAAAATGATCTCTACGAGTCCTGCCGCATTCGTTCAGTTGCCGATTGGTCCCTTTTAGTGAATGGGCCGCTTCGGACGCGCTTGACCGGGCAACCTTCAATGAAATCTGGAACCGTCGATCCGGCGTCCAAGCGCGTACCATCTACATGGACGGCGAGGACAAAATTGCCCGCCTTATCCTTCTCGACTCCGATACCGCAGACGCCAGGCTCCTGGAGGAGCCGTGCGGCGTGTCTGCGTTTGATTTCCTTAACCTCTTCTTCGGAACTCACAGTAAACGAGTATACTCGAATCTATGCCAATGTCATCTTCAAGGCTTGGAGAACATCTCCGATATGATTGGCGATCGTGTGGGTGCTGGAGCCGGCAAAGAGTAAGGCGATCGCGTTATTGGTACCGCGTTGAAGAATCAATGAGCCGGAGTCACCAGCTGCGCTGAACGGAATCCCATTTTGGCCTACGATGATGATTTGCTCCTGGAAGGTGAAATTGCCCGTATCATAACTGACAGTCACGTCAGTATCAGTGCTCGTAACTCTGCCGACCGTGTATGCGGTTGTCCGCCCAAACTTGTGAACAGACATGTCGATCTCCGCCTGGGCAGTACCCGCTGGCTTACCGATGAGGAGCACGTCAGCGGAAACGAGATTATTATTCGTTACCTTCGCAACGGCACAATCTACTTGATTTCCAGCCGCTTGGAACGCTACAAATCGCGTCAGCGACGCAATCTGATCGGTATCTGGGCTTCCGCCATCAAGTAACCCGGGCTGGAAAATCGGCGCACCAATAGCAAGTCGGCTCTCGTCGGCCAGTACGTGATTGTTGCTCAAAATATAGACGCCGTCGTTGTCCTTGACCAACGCGCCAAAGGTTCCCGCCATAGTAAACTCATTACTCGGATCGCGAAATCCGACCGAGCACCCGGGCTGGGCGGGTCGAAATTTCGCCTTCGGGTTGGGCATAGTCGTCGCGGCTTTGACGATTTTCTTCGCTGGCGCAACCGCGAACCGCCGGAAAAGGCCGACTTCGTCGACGTCCACAAGCAAACCGCTGACGCTCTTTGGCAGCATGACCCTTCTAGACAGTTCATGCACAGGATATTTGGTCCGAACTAAAAACTTCAGCGCCATCGCGCCTGTTGGTTTGCCGTCGACAATCTGCTCGCCGATGCCGACCCCGACGACGTTTTGATCTGGAACAGTGCTTGGCGCGGCGGCCAGTGCACGAAAACCTCTTGCGCGTGGAACCTTGAACAATCGCGCCGACCATTCCTTTTTAACGCTCTTGAGGTCCTTAATTTTTGTGTTAAACAGGGTAACATTTGAGGGATCCATAATAATTCTCCGCAAAAACTCTCAGTAATTTTTCAAAATGCAGCATGTGGCCGGAGAGCATCCCCACAAATGATGTTCGACCGCCGACTTGGCGCTCCATTAGATATTCGATCCGACAGGAAATACGCCCTCCCTGCGACGTAAATGCCCACTGTACGGCTCTTCCCAGTCAGAAGTATCAGAAAAGAGATAGGAAGCATACTATTTTCAGGTTATCATTTGATCGTAAAGTTCTGCGGAATCCATGCAATCTTCGCCGGCTGGTGGCTCTAGCGAAACCACTTAATCAAGACTAGGCGTTGCGCTCGATCGCGCTTCAAATTTACTACCATCTTTTGTTGTCCTTCTGACCTTGCAAGTCGGACTTAAGCCCTTCCGGGTTAGGCTGGAGATCCCAATTACGCACCCGTCCCTCCAGCGCGAAAACGTTGGCCATCCGATGATGTCGTTGTTTGACTGTTCTAAAACGGGTCGAAATGCGCCGTTTTAAGTGGCCTCGCTCATAGGTACAACAATGGCGCGATCTGCGTCTGCCCCTCACCGACAAGAATATTGTCGCCCTGGCGCTGGCGGGCAGCACTCAATAGTGGCTCGCGATACCGCGCTCGCGGGATTCTTCCTGATCGTGGGCACTCACACCAAGAGCTTCATGATGCAGCGCGACTTACGCCTGGATGGACGGCGCAGCTCGATCCGAATGAAGGTCGGTGAAGTGGGCGAGCTGAGCGCACGGTACGCCCCGGGGCAAGGCGAAGGCTTTGCTCGGCTCCATCTCGGCGGCATCGATGCGCGGGGGAAGAAGTGCAGGGCAGACCAGCCGAAGGTCGGCGAGCCTGGAAACCTGGGCAAGCGAAGCCGCTTGCCCAGGTTTCCAGGCTATAGAACCGCCTCAAAAAGGCGGTTCGAACGGAAGAGGGTTCTCCACTGTTCGGACGGGAATGTCGGAGTGCTTCGCAAAAATGGTGAGATCGCGGACCGGTTGCGCAGTGACTGTTGTTCGTCGAGTATCCGTCGTATGCCATCGCATTTGAAGTTGATCGTAGAGAAGCATTCGGATGGGTATGTGGCCGATCCGCTTGGGATCGGGCGCGGGGCAATTCTCGGCCAGGGAGACAGGTATGAGGGTGCCCTTGCCGATGTGCGCTCCGCTTTTGCTTTTCACGTACAGACATTTAGAGGACAATCACTTGCTGCTGCCGAGGACGGCCCTGTGCTGGAGGCCTTAGGTGTCGAGTAATAAAGTTGTAAGACGACTCGCTGCAGGGGTAGCTAAGCGCCAACGGCAAACAGTTAATGCGTAGAACTCGAGCAGCTAATTTTAAACAAGCCGGGAGACTACAAATGAGCACGCAGGAGATTATTAAAGAGCTGACGAAGTTGAACCGAGATGAGCTCGCCCAAGTAGATCTGAAACTGCAGGAGCTGTTGCAAGAAAAGATTCGCACTGGAGGAAGATCGTGGGGCGAAGCTCTGCTGGAAATAGCTGGGAGCGTGGACGGTCTGCCACCGGATTACGCGGAGAATCACGATCATTATCTTCATGGGCTGCCGCGTCGATGAAGGTCTTCGGGGACACGGTCCATTTCATCGCTTTACTCAGCACTGGTGATAGATGGCACGCCCGAGCTGTAGCAATCAATCGGCGACCTCTAGGTCTTCTTGTCACCACAGAATGGGTTCTAACCGAAGTCGGAGACGCCTTCAGTCAGCCAGGAGCGCGGCAGAAAATTCATCCGACTTCTGGATCTGCTCAGGGAACAGCCGGATGTGGAGATCGTTTCATCTACAAGCGATCTGTTCCGACGCGGCACTAACTTTTTTTCCGTGCGACCAGATAAAGAATGGTCGCTAACGGACTGCATTTCGTTCGTCGTAATGAACGAACGCGGCATTACCGATGCCCTCACGAGCGATCACCATTTTGAACAGGCCGGCTTTCAAATTCTGCTGAAGGACTAAGGCTCAAAGAAATACTCCAAACCCAATCGAGAATAGCTCTCGGTGGAATCGCAAAACTGGATCAGGAGCTCGGGTGCGAGTAGATGGGCTCCAATTTCGTAGTGGTCTCTTTGCGGGCTTTCCATTGCAACCCTCAAACCTGCAGTGCGTCTACCTGATTGAAGAATCCGGCCAAATACAAAAGCGACGAGTTCCGACGGACGGCGCTCAGCACCTGGTTAACGGGGCGAAAAACGCCGACACTCCGGATACCGGGTGTCACGGCAATCACGATGAACGCCTGGGAGGCGTTGGAACGGAAGTCCGGGCGCTATTTGCCGCTCGAGGAAGCATGCCAACATAAGATAAGAGTTTGCGTGAGCTCAGCCGGCATGAACTCGGATTTCTGCGGGAGCGTTTTCTTTTGCAATTTGAAGATTACGCCGGGCATGTGTTACCGGATGCGGCCCTGATTAAAAATAAGGTAGCGCGGCTTACCGAACTCAGGACCGAAACGCCTTACGCGTTAAGTGATCCATTGCTTGCTACCGTATGAGCGGCCAAAAGCTAATTGGCTTTCCACAGCACGCGGATTCGCCTGAGGTCGAATATTTATCGTGACCAGAGTCATTTACGACTCCCCATTTCCCACCATGGTCGTAATCACGAATTAGCCTGGTATCCTCGGGTTCGAGCTCTACCTGAGCTACTGCACGGCTGCGCTGACGAGACCGAGCGCAACGTGGTTCGGCACGCCTTTCACACATTCGCGCTGGGTGATCCCGGCGGCTTTTCGATTCAGTTCGCTGCTTTACTCCAGGCGCATGCACGGGATGGAAAATAGCCACACCGAGTGACCTTCGGTGGAATCTGGTTCGTCTGGTCTTCCTTCCCCTGTTACGAAAGTTAGCGCCAGAGACGAATAGAATGGTAGATCCCACATCCGCGCTGTCATGGAATTAGGAGAAATGTGGAATCGAGATAAACGTTGCTGGTGGATTGTTAGCAACCGATGATATCGGTAGGTGTCTTGGACTCGTTGCAAAGTACAATCCCAGTACCGGCGTTGCCAATCGACGTTGTTTACAGGACAAGAAGTAATTTCACGCACCATCTCTGCCGGTCGGCCCACATCCGGCTTTTCTTCGGAGAGGCGCTTTCCTGGTCCGATCACGTCAATTTGCTTCCGGCGATCATCTTTGCTTAGACCGCTGGCAGCGAGCAAATTATCATAGTAGTCCACCGCCGTACGGTAGCCAGGGTGTTCTTTGTCTTTCCGTGGGTTTAGCGTGGCGAAGAGAGTTATGGCTCGTCTCAAAAATGGTTCGGCTTCCTGCGGTCTATTATTAGCGTCCAGCGCAACTCCCACGTTGTAGAGGGACCAGGCGAGATTGGGATGCTCGGAGCCAAGGAGTTGCTCACGAAGGGCGAGCGCCTGCCGGAGCAACGCTCCGCCTCGTCCCAGCGCCGCAGGTTGCTCAGCACCACACCCAGGTTGTGCAACATTTGCGCTAGCTTTGAGGGATCGCGGCAAAGATTCTCTTCATGGAGTGCTCGACGCGAAAGAGGCTCGGCCTCGGACGAGTCGCCTAATTCATCAAGCACCAGCCCCAGATTGTTTAGCGCGTTGGCCAATGCTGGGTGGTTAGGGCCAAGCCGTTGCTCCCAGTGGGCCGACGCCCGGCGCAGAAGAGGTTCGGCTTCAGCAGGGCGGCCTAGGCTTTTAAGCTTTTAAGCACCTGTGCCAAGGCGTCCAAGTCCGAGGCCATCATGGGGTGGTCGTGGCCAAGGCTGTCCGTCATAATTCGGCCAACCTTCGCCCGACAAGACGATCGATTGATCGATTCTCGACCTTGTCAGCTCTTAGGCTGGCGTGCCAGCCGTAGCTCCGGCGTCAGCCGGGCGAAGGCTGGAGGCGAGGGGAGTCGAACCCCTGTCCTTAAGACCGTTGTTCCAAACTTCTACATGCGTAGCCGATCGAGAGAGAGCGAGTTAAGCGGATCGGCGCACGTCACTCACCCTTGTGGCCACGAAATAACTTCATCCTCCAGCGCGGTCACCCCGCTTTTGGACTAGCCTGCTGTCGTCGCATCCGGCCTTAGCAGACATCCAGCCGGACACGTCACGGTCAGTTAAGCCGCGAGAGCGAGATCGTTAGTCTCAGCAGTTATTTTTTTGACTCGATTTTTTACGAGGCCAACGAGTCGTCCTCGGCATGCCGCCTGGATCTCAAATCCTAAGTCGAGACCAGTACGCCCCCATTTCAATAGGAGACGATTTTACACCGTTGTCGGAGCGGAAGCAAACCCGCGCCCGAATTTTCTAACCGCAGATTACGAAGATGCCGCAGACAATCGCGGCCAAGGCGAGTGGGGTTGAACACTGCGCGACAACCCTCAAATTTAAATTTCTCATCTTCTGCGGGGATTCTGCTCCAAAATAATCTGTGGAATCAGCGAAATCTGCGGTTAGCCCCATCAATCAGCGCCATTTCCTCTCAGATCTCAAACGCCATGACATGTTCTCCGTGACTTTCATCCAGCAGATCCTGGACGGTCTTGGAGCCAAATAAATCTCGAATGGTCTCGCGCGTTTTTCGCATTAGAGGACGCAACGGGCAGTGGATCGGGTCGGGACATCCGCAGGGTTCACCGGGTCTTTCCAAGGCACAAGGCAATGGGGCGATTGCTCCGTCCAGCAGTTCAACGATGTCCAGGACGGCGATGTCCGATGGCTGCTTACGCAACGAATATCCGCCGCCGACTCCGCGTTTGCTGGTCAAAAGCCCCTCATTCCGGAGGTGTAACAAGATTTGCTCGAGGAATTTTACCGGGATATTTCCCCGCTCGGACAACTCCTGGATCTGGTAAATTTTCTGTTTCCGATCTTTAGCGATTAATAACAACGCTCTGAGCGCATATTCCGCTCTCCTGGAAATCCGCATGCTGTCTCAGTAAACCCTAAAATCCCCTGATTTTCTAGAGTATTCGCATGGAGGCCGACCAAAGCGCCCCGCCAAACGTCTTGTCTTGAGCGATTCTTAGAAGCACCGCACGGGGCGAGCGCGCACGAAAACGGCGAAGAAATTCGTGCTCGGCGGACTTCGCAGTTTCAGACAAGGCAAAGCGGGCGCCGCGCTTACGCGGGGGGGAGGCAAAGCGGGGACGCATTGCTTACTAGAGAACCGAGATCATTCCTCCGTCCACATAGATCATCTGACCGTTGACGAAGTCTGAAGCGGCTGAGCTCAAAAAAACCGCCGATCCGACCAGTTCTTCCGGCGTTCCCCAGCGTCGGGCTGGAGTTCGGTTTTTCACCCAGGCGTCGAACTCCGGGTTGTCGGCGAGCACTTGGGTCATTTCCGTGATGAAGTAGCCGGGGCCGATGGCGTTGATCTGGATGTTGTATTGGGCCCAGTCCGCACACATGGCTTTGGTCAACATTTTGAGGCCTCCCTTGGCCGCGGTGTAGGGCCCAGTCGTGATCCTACCCAGGTCGCTCATGAGCGAACAGACGTTAATGATCTTGCCCGATCGCCTTTGAATCATCCGCCTGGCAACTTCACGGGAAACCAGCATGGCGCTGGTCAGGTTGGTCAGGAGCACTTCGTTCCAGGTCGCCAGATCCACTTTTTCGAGGCTGATCCTTCGTTGAATACCCGCGTTGTTAACCAGGATATCTACCCCACCTGCTTCGTCGAGAAGGAGCATGGAGTGGGCGATTTCATGTTCGTTAGTGACATCGAAGCGCGACTCCTCGGCACTCAGTCCTTTTTGCCGGAGCTCTTGGGCGGCGGCATGGAGTCTTTCCTCGTCTCGTCCGTTCAGGATAACGGTGGCGCCGTGTTGGGCGAGGCCAAGAGCCAGGCTGAAGCCGATGCCGCGATTTGACCCGGTGATCAGGACGCGTCGATGAGAGAGATCAAAGAGGTTTTTGTGCATGGGTAAAGCTCGAAGGGTTGGTTAGAAGCGGTGGAATTATGATAGCGCTATCAACAGGGGTTGAAACCCTATTTTTGATCGGGCTTCTTTTTCATTCCCATGGAATCTTTCCCTGTTCAGCCAGATATGCCTGATCCTCAACCCAAATCCAGAGCGCCGAAGCAAAGGCGGGTGACCCTCAGCGACGTCGCTCGGCATGTCGGCGTCGGGCCAATGACTGTTTCACGCGCCCTTCGCACCCCGGAAATGGTGTCCCCGCACCTTCGCCGTCGTATTCTCCAGGCGGTGGACGAACTTGGTTATGTCCGCAACCGGGTGGCCAGCGGACTTGCTTCCGGCACTGCCCGGCTAGTCCCGGTGATCATTCCCACCTTGCACCATTCAGTGTACGTGCCTTTCCTGGAAGGCCTCTATTCCGTCCTGCCGCAGGCAGGCTATCAGATTTTGTTGGGAACGACAGAATATCTGGTCGACCAGGAGGAACAGCTCGTGGGCGCCCTGCTCGGCTGGTTCCCGGACGGCTTATTGCTATCGGGGGTCGACCATTCAGCGCGCACGCGTAAGATGTTAGAGCGGGTGCAGATTCCGGTGGTCGAGGTGATGGATGTCAGTGAGCACCCGATTGACATAAACATCGGATTCTCGCACTACCAAGTGGGGGTCGCGGTCGCCGAATACTTGAGTGAAAAGGGTTATCGCGAGATAGCGTATGCCGGTACTCTGACGGAGGTTGATTTGCGAAGCGTGAAGCGCATTTCGGGTTTTCAGGAAACCCTGAAAAACCGTGGGCTCTCTCACCGGCTGATCCAACGAAGCACAGAACCTTCGTCGATAGCGCTTGGATGTAATTTGTTGGACGAGCTGCTTAGGAAGCATCCAAAGGTTCAGGCGATCTTCTTCGCGAACGACGATCTGGCGGCCGGCGCGCTTTTCGAATGTCAACGCCGAGGGATTCGGATACCCGATCACCTGGCAATCATGGGCTTTAATGATCAGGAGATCGCGAGTGCTGTCGTACCGACGATCACTTCAGTCGCTACGCCACGTCGCGAGATCGGATTGCTCGCAGCTCGAATGCTGATTGCCGAGCTCCGTGGCAAGCCTTTGGTGGAGCGCCGCGTAGATACAGGGTTTGAGATCATCGAACGAGGAAGCACCTAGCCTGCATCGCTGCCAAATCCCTAAGCTCCAAGCTTAGGGATTTGGCAGCGACGCAGGCTCAGGCAGCGGAATTCTCCGGCTACGCCGGAAAACTCCACTGCTTATTGAGAGAGAAGAGTTTTAAAGAGTTGTAGCTTTGTGGTTTTCAAGAACGCCTGCCGGTTCTTATCGCGGCAAGAAACCAATTCATCTCATCGGCTGGTAGTTTCAGACCTCTTGATTCCGTGGAATTCGCGTGTGCCGTCATGCTCGCATTGATAGGCGTCCCGTCCGTGCCTGCATAAAAGGGAACGGGCGCGATGCCCATGCCACAATGAGTCTCGCTATTAGTGCGCAACATGAATTCCCCAACCCCCGATTGCTCGGCTAACTGGCTCCTGGCTCCTGGCAACTTGGCAACTTGGCAACTCCCAAAGCGTTTTCTCATTCGTCGCTGGACCTCTGTGCAAAAGACGTGCAGCGTCCGGGATGCTACATCCCCCCATTCCAATTGGTTTTCTTGGCATCGGTCTGATGGGTAAGCCGATGGCGATGAATTTAATAAAAAAGGGCTATCACTTGACCGTCTGGAACCGAACGGTCAGCAAGGTTGCTGACTTGATTAGCGCGGGCGCGCGGGTAGGCAAATCGCCGGCTGACGCCGTACGCGAGGCGTTGGTCGTCATCTTGATGCTGGAGAACGGCGAAGTCGTGACGGATTTGCTCTTTCGTCAAGGACTCGCAAAAGCGTGTCGGACGGGTGCCCTGGTGATCGACATGAGCTCGATCGCGCCCGCGATTGCGGAAGATCATGCCCGACTCCTGGTGAAATCCGGGCTGCGTTACATCGATGCCCCGGTGTCCGGTGGAACTGTCGGGTCGGAGAAGGCTACTCTCGCCATTATGGCCGGCGGCGAAGAAGCAGATTTACTGGATGCGAGCCCGATTTTTGCAGCGATGGGAAACCTGACTCATGTAGGGCCCCACGGGCGAGGACAGCTATGTAAGCTGGTCAACCAATGCATCGTGGCGGTCACCATTGGCGCGGTCGCAGAGGGCCTTACGCTAGCAAAAGCGGGCGGCGCCGATCCCGGCCAAGTTCGCAAAGCAATCATGGGCGGTTTTTGCCAAAGTCGAATTCTGGAGCTTCACGGCCAACGGATGATTGATCGGAATTTTGCTCCGGGTGGCTTTATCAAGAATCAGATTAAAGATCTGCAAGCGGCTCTCGAAGTAGCTGGAAAGCTTGGAGTCCGGCTACCGCTCACCGAACGAGTTTGCGAGTTGTTTTTGGCTCTTGCCCAAACGGGAAAAGAAGAGCTGGACCATAGTGCCTTGATCCTGCAACTGGAAGCGATGCAGGAGGAGATTTAAGAGGAGATTGAAGAGAGGGATTTAACCGCAGATTACGCAGATTACGCAGATGGAAAAAATCCAATTCAGTTCAGTCATCTGGGTAATCGGCGCAATCTGTGGTTAAGGTCTTCCTTGCAGCTCCGGGCTCCTTTCCGGGTTTGGTTTGAGATTAAGGTTAGAAATTTTCCTCTGACATCTGTGCCACGCGATCCCAGGAATGCTCAATCGTGACCCGTTTCCGGGCTTGGCGACTCATCTGGATCCAGAGGTCGGGGCTTTCGTGAAAACGCACGATGGCTTGGGCAATTTTCAGGGATTCTTCATTCAGGTCAAAGAGGAGCCCGTTTTGTTCCGGTGTGATCAGCTCCATATTCTCCGGGATCCGGCTGGCCACCACGGGTAACCCGGATGCCAATGCTTCCAGCACGACGTTTGACATTCCTTCGTAGAGGGAAAGATGGACCAGGACGGTTGCTGATCTGTAAGCTGTGGCGACGTCGCTTCGCGGGAGCCACCCTTCAAACGAAACCGCGCCGTCGAGGCCATGCCGATGGGCGAATTTTTCGAGATCCTGACGTTCCGGCCCGTCGCCGATTATTCGCGCAACCGCCGGAATACCGAACTGGCTTCTAACGGCTAGTAATATCTCCAGGACCCGTGAAACGTTCTTTTGCCAATGGAGTCGGCCGACAGAAAGGAGCGACAATGATGATCGATGGGATGATGAATCGGGTCTGAAATATTCGCAGTCGACGGCGTTGGGGATCACTTTGACCAAAAACGGGTCGGCCATTTCCGATAGTTGTTTGAGACCGTGAGAAGGAGCCGAAATGTATTTGGCGTGACGTAAGATGTTCCTGCGCGGTCCCCTTAACAGTCGGTAAAAAAGACGAAGACCACGTTCGGTTCCCGGCACATCGCCGCCGCGCAAAGAAACGGCATACGGAAGCGCGAGGCGGCACTGAACCCATCGAGCGACCACTCCGCCGGGAACTGAGAAAAACGCGAACATTCGTTCGATATGGTAGGCCCGGGCAATGCCAGGGGCATGCCAGCAGCCCGAAAGAATGAAAGCGGTCATTTGAACTATTCCGGAGCGATGAATACTCCTTCGCCACGCCGGGACACGAATGACCGTGACTCCATCTTCTTCCGCAATGCCTGGGAGATGCTTATAAGCCGAGGTGAGGACAACCACTCGATTTCCGCGAAGGGTCAGTGCGTCCGCCAGATTTTTGCTCGCGGTGGCCGCTCCGGCGCCCAGCGGCGGGTATTCGTAATTAATGAGCAAATAGGTCATGACGTTCGGCGTTCGGCGTTCGTAAAGAGCCTCACACAAAGGGCACGGAGGTCACGAAGGTTTTAAGAGGTCAGGCAATATTGAGGAATGGGCTTTTGACGTTTGGCGTTCACACTAAGGGCACGGAGGTCACAAAGGTTTTAAGAGTTCAGGCAATAAGACGGAATAGGAGCCCCAAGCCCTAATATTTCCTCTGTGACCTTGGTGGCCTTAGTGTGAGATTTCCCCCCGCTAACCGTGAACGCCAAACTCCGAACGCCAAACGCCAAACGCTCACCTCATGACCGGCGAGTTCTGCAGCAGCCACGCGCACCACAGCATCCCACGGTCGTCACGTTTACCGGCCCGGTGCTCGGCTAATCGGCGATTGACCCAGGACCAATCCATTTCTTTAGGTATCGCAGAAGCGGTGAGCCCTAGAGCGCCAGTTTTAAACCAGTTGCCGACCGGAATCCCAAACCCCTTTTTCGGTCGATCAATGACTCGATCCGGGATCAGGCCTCGCACGGCTTCCTTGAGGATGTACTTCGTGACACCGCGCCGGAGTTTGAAGCTGGACGGAATTCTGCGAACGAAATCCACGACCTCGATGTCGAGAAACGGGCATCGAGCCTCGAGCCGGTGCATCATGCTGGCGCGATCCGTTTTAACCAAAATGTCATCCTGCAGATAAAGCCGAACATAAAACTGGATGGTGCGGTCAACGTCGTTTTCGCTGACGGGTGATTCCACGCGGCAATTGCTTCGGCATAAAGTTCTTCCGGATCCGGCTCGACAACCGAAAAGCTGACCGATTTCCTGGGGATCAAGAGGACCCATCCAGGCGGGAAGCCAGTAGGGCTTCGGATAACTGAGTCCCCGAAGCATCCGTTTCACCTTGAAGTCCAAGCTCATATTGGCGTGTGAAACGGGTAGCCGTTCCGCGACGGAGCGTATCGCGCGATTGACGTTGCCAGCCGCGAAGGCGCTGTAGAACCTTGGCGGGTTTCAAGGCTCGAAAAGGATCATATCCCGCCAATAACTCGTCACTGCCATCGCCGCTCAGGGCTACGGTCACATGTTGACGAGCCAGCTGGAAGACAAGCGCCGTCGAAGAATGGAACTGTCACCCATCACCTCGTCGAGTTTCCCGGCCGTGGTGAGCGCCCATTCCAGAGCAACTTTCCGGCGAAAATACTTCCTCATGGTGAAGCGTCTCGGCGGATTCGGCGCCTAGACGCGCAAACTCGCGTTCATCAAATGATTTCTCTTCAAAACCAATGCTAAAGCTTTCGATCGAAGGATGATGCCTGCTCGCTAAGGTCGCGATCGTGGTCGAATCAATTCCGCCACTCAGAAAAACGCCCACCGGAACGTCTGCTTGCAGCCTGCATCGAACCGCTTCGTCCAGTCGGTGGATCAATTCTTCCCCCCATTCGCGCTCGGGATCTCCGGCACCTTATCGAACGGCTCGAGTTCGAACTCCCAATATTTCCGGATCTCGCATCGTAAATCGTTAACCGGCACCTTCATCCAGTGTCCTGCCGGAGCTTTCTGATCCCTTAAGAAGAGTCCTCGGCGCGGGAATAAATCCATAGGCAAAAAATTTCTGCAAAGATTCCAGATCGACCGACTATGGAACCGCCGGATGCAGTCGAAGCGCGGTCAGCTCTGAGGCGAAGACAAAATTGCGGTTATCGGAAAAATAGAAAAGCGGCTTTTTTCCAAAGCGATCCCGTGAAAGAAAGAGTTCGTTTTTCGCCCGATCATAGAGTCGCGAAAGACCACATTCCATTGAGCCTATCCAAGAGAGCCGGGCCCCATTCCCGGTATCCATGCAAAAAACCTCGGTATCGGAATGGTCAGTTTTGAAACGGTGTCCTCGGTTTTCGAGCTCCCGGCGAAGCTCGGCGTGATTGTAAATTTCGCCGTTAAAAGTGATCACCAGTGTTCGTCCATGGTGGTCATCGGCTGGGCGCCGGACGCGATATCAAGAATCGAGAGCCGCCGGTGGCCAAAAAATACCCTGGAGGGTGATCGATCCAGGTGCCCTCGCCATCCGGTCCGCGATGCGCGAGCGCATCGATGCATTCGATGCAGATCGCGTCGTTCTCCATCCCCGATAAATCCTGCTATCCCGCACATGGTTAGCGTTCAACGTTTGGCGTTCGGCATTCGCCGTTCGGCGTTCGGCGTTCGCGTTCGCGTTCGGCGATCAGTCTCGCCTTCTATGGGTCCCGCTCGGGCGGTTTTGGTTCGTTGGTCAGATCATCTCGTTGTTTGAATTTTCGTCCGCGGAAAGTCGAATCGTTCAGATAGCGGATCAACCTCCCAAACATTTTGTTGCCGTTTTGCCGAGTTGATCAAGGTTGGAAAACTCGGGTTTCAAATATCCAAAATCAAGAGCATAAATCAATTGGGCTCGGGTTTCGCTCCGGTTTCGAGAGAGGTGAAATGCCGGCGCCCAGTTCTGAAAGAAAGAACAGGAGACAATTTGAACAGAAGGTAGCAAAGGCGATAGGACGGAATAGGAACTCTTCGATTTCGGAAAGCCCTAAGCCCTAATATTTTCTCTGTGACCTTGGGGGCCTTAGTGTGAGATTTCCCGGAACGTCGAACGCCGAACGCCGAACGGCGAAATCCAAAAAAGATTGACGAATCTATTCCTCAGCCCATCGTTGCGATGCCGGCTGACGCGAGCGGCAATGTTAGATGAAAAAGGCACTTATTACTGGAATCACCGGCCAGGATGGCTCTTACCTGGCGGACTTACTATTGGCAAAAGGTTACGAGGTCCATGGTATTATCCGGCGAGCCAGCACGTTCAATACGGCCCGGATCGATCATCTTTACCAGGATCCGCATGTTCATGGGGTCCATTTGTTTTTCCATTACGGAGACTTGGCTGACTCGGTCAATCTGGTAAAACTGCTCTACGACCTCAAGCCGGACGAGATCTATCATCTCGGAGCGCAAAGCCACGTGCGGGTGAGCTTCGATATCCCGGAATACACTGCGGACGTGACCGGGGTCGGCACGATTCGGATCCTGGAGGCGATTCGCGAGACGGAGGTGAAGACCCGCTTTTACCAGGCCTCCAGCAGCGAAATGTTCGGGAAGGTTCAGGAGGTTCCTCAGACTGAAACGACCCCTTTTTGGCCGCGCAGTCCGTACGGCGCGGCAAAAGTTGTTCGCCTATTGGGCGACCGTGAATTATCGCGAGAGTTACGGGCTGCACGCCAGCAACGGGATCTTATTCAATCACGAAAGCCCGCGGCGCGGCGAAACGTTTGTCACGCGGAAAATCACCCGGGCGGCCGCTCGAATTAAATTGGGATTGGATGAATTCCTTTACCTCGGCAATCTGGATGCCAGACGGGACTGGGGTTATGCGCCCGGAATACGTCGAAGGCATGTGGCGAATGCTGCAGGCCGACAATCCGGAAGATTACGTACTGGCGACAAATGAAACCCATACCGTGAAAGAATTTGTGGAAAAGGCGTTCGCCCACGTCGATCTCGATTGGAGAGAGTACGTTCGCTATGACAAACGCTATGAGCGTCCCGCGGAAGTCGATTTACTGATTGGAAACCCTGCCAAAGCGAAAAAGAACATAGGCTGGGAACCAAAAGTCCGGTTCGAAGAACTGGTCCAGATCATGGTCGACGCCGATCTCGCGCTCGCGAAAATTGGCTCGGGAAAAGCCGAAGTTCACCGGCTTTAAGGCGCCCGCGAAAATAGGAAATTTCTCACACGGAGTTTTTCCCCTTGCGGGCGCTCATCGACTGACTCTGTACTGATCTTTCGGCGCGCGTTGGCTCCGTTTGGCTTGGTGGCGTTACGCCGATCTCCTGAAAATTTCTCGTTGCTCGAATGCTGTAGATCGCTTTGCCCTGCGATTCGTAAAATGTCCGGGTAATCATCTCTGCTAAAAGGCCGAGCAGGACACACATCATCGCGATCATGAACGTCATGACGACGATAAGCGGCAACGGAGTCGCAATGAATGCTATCTGGTTATTCAGTTTCAGGCCGAGCATCCAGACGAAGGTGAACAGGCTGATCGCACAACTGAAAATACCGCAGCCACCAAAGACGTACATCGGCTTTGCCGCCGCTCGATCCAGAAATTTAACGACCAGCAAATCCAGGAGGACTTTGACCACCCGTTCGAGCCCATACTTCGAGTTGCCGGTCCGGCGGGGCTGATGATTCACGATCACTTCGGTGATTTTCGCGCCGTGCCAAGAAGCGTAGATAGGTAGGAAGCGATGCATTTCGCCATACAGCCGGATGCCATCGACGACGTGCCTTTTATACGCTTTGAGCGAACAGCCAAAATCATGAAGTTCGACTCCGGAGACTGCGGAAATCAGCTTATTGGCGAATATGCTCGGGATATTTCGCTGAATGTAATCATCCTGGCGATCTTTCCGCCAACCGCTAACCACATCATATCCCTGCCCCAGGAGATCGAGCATCTTCGGGATATCGGCCGGGTCGTTTTGCCCGTCGCCGTCCAATGGAATAATGACTTCGCCACGAGCATGGTCAAACCCGGCCATCATCGCCGCAGTTTGCCCGAAGTTCCGCTTAAAATGAATGACACGAACCCGCTGATCCTCTTCCGCGAGCTGATCCAGAACCTCGTGCGAGGCATCGGTGCTCCCATCGTTGATAAAAATGAGTTCCCAGGTAATTCCGATCCGCGTTAGCTCGCGTCGTACCTCCTGGCAGACCTCGACTAGAGCACCGGCTTCGTTAAAGACTGGCACCACGATCGAGATCATTTCTTTGCTGCGAACGGTCTGGTTAAAACTAGACAAGCGAAACCTCTCGCACAAGCCATAGAAGCTTGCAAATCGGCAGCGGTCAATGCATCAGATCGATCGCCGAGCGCAATTTGGGCAGTTGCTGCATGTTTTCGCCAAGCGACGAAAAAACGTCTGCATTTCGACGAAACCCGAAGAAGGCCGAGTTGATAGAGCTCCGAGCGTCGAGCGAAACGCCTCATCGAGAGCGATAATGGCTGTCGTAGTGTTCGCAGATTTGATCTCGATCCTTCGAATTTCCTCCAACTCGGTCGCCGCAGCTTTCCATGTTCTCGCCCATTCTCGGTTTAAGAGATTGGTCGTCCGAGGATCCGGGAGATTGCGGCCTTTGGCTGAACGCGAGGGAGGTCCTTTTGGCATGAATTGAAATCGCTAGGTTATAGGAATGGTCTCACATTGCCCCGAAGCAGCGTCTGGTCAACCGTTGACGATCCCGATTCATTCTATACATATCTGCAATGCCATCTCGGGGAGAGGGGGATGGTGAATGGGGATGGTGAGAGGTGAATGGGGGATGGTGAGAAGTGAATGGGGGATGGTGAGAGGTGAATGGTGAATGGGGAATGGTGAGAGGCGAATGGGGATGGTGAATGGGGGATGGTGAGAAGTGCAGGTGAACGGCGGACGGTGAAGGTGAACGGTGAACGGTGAACGGTGAACTCCCTATGATTTGGCCCAAAATTTCGATCGTCACACCCTCTTACAACCAGGGCAAATATATAGAACGCACCGTTAGAAGCGTTCTGCTCCAGCGTTACCCCAACCTGGAGTATATCATGATGGACGGGGGTTCGACCGACGATACGTTGGCTCGGTTAGCCCCCTACCAGGATCAATTTTCTTATTTCGTTTCTGAGCCAGACAACGGTCAGGCTGACGCCATCGCAAAAGGGTTCGCGCGAAGTTCGGGTGAAATAATGGCTTATCTAAACAGTGACGATCTGTTGGCGCCCGACGCGTTGCATTTTGTCGCGAAATTTTTCAAAGAACATCCGAACATCGACTGGATCTACAGCCACAGGTGTACGGTCGATGACGATGACCGGGTGATATGGTATTGGATTCTTCCTCCCCATCTGAATTTTCTGATGCGGCGCTGGGATTACATTCCCCAGGAAACCTGCTTCTGGCGGCGGAGCCTCTTCGAGAGGACCGGGAACATTGATCGAAGTTATCAATTCGCAATGGATTACGATCTTTTTGTGAGGTTCATGAACAGCGGAAATGGTCGCAGGCTTAACCGTTTCCTGGGCGCATTTCGGGACCATAGCACGTCCAAAACGAAGCAGCTCCTGCAAACGGTAGGAGCTCGAGAGATGCTCAGGGTGCGCCGGAAATTCAGGATTAGTGCAGCCATCACGGATGGCCTGTTTGGATTGCTGCTCGGCAACTGGGTCCAATACGCGGGGCGCTATTTCGCCGCCGCGGCGCACAGTCTGCCTGGAGGGTTTGCCGGTCTCGGCTACGATTACAACGAGGTCTGGGGCGGTCTGTTGCGTCCCGATGACGTTTCGTCGACCGATCCGAGACGGTTCAGGGCAATTCGAAGACGGGTTTTACAGTCCGCTTTGTCCCGTGACTTTTGGCTTGGCTGACCGATTGCTTTTCACCGTCACATCTTTCGCGTCTGGCCAGGTCAAAAAAAGTGATATCCACCTGAACTCCAAATCCGGGGTGGCGATTATTGCGCCCAGCGCGAGAGAAGAGCTGGCCGGGAACGATACATCGAGGAACCCCGGCACCCAGTGTCGCCAAGCATAGCCAACCGCGGCAGCGAGGACTGTGGCGATGGCCCTGGAAACTTTCTGCCAGATGGCCTCTAGTTTGCCCGCCGGATCAACGCTCAAGGGAGAAACCGAACGGCGGACGATGTCCTCCGACTCACCCGAGGTCTCGTTTCGAAAGATGATGAGATCGAATTTCCTGGATGCCGGCAGTTCCAGAGGGGAGTTGCTTACGGTATTGGCGGCTCGGACCAAATGGAAATTGTTCGGTCTTGAAGCCGAGCCTGTCGCAGCTGCGGAAGCGCTTTCCAAGGGGTGTCAGGTATTTGAAGGCAACTTTAGGGCAGGCTCTTGGAATTCCGGAAATGCTACAGGGCTTCGATTGCATTTATCTCGGAAACAGCACTTCAGCGCTTTGACGAGCCTCGGGTGAGTCTCCGGAGCCTTGCGATCCTCCTGAATCCGGGCGGCTTCCTGGTCCTGAGTACTCCTAACCTCGATTCGGAACAGCGAAAGCTGTTCGGCCCCGCCTGGATTCATTGGCGACCGGAAGAGCATCGATTCATCTACAGCAGGAAAGCCCTTAAAAGGCTCCTCGGCCAGGCTGGATTCTTTCTTTCGAAGCTCCAAACAGTCTCTCATTTGGAGTGGACGTCGCTCAGTCTCAAAAATTTGGATGACTTATACGCAGCCAGATGTCGGGTGCGACAATCATCCCGAAGATGTTCAGGAGGATGGCGGCGGAAGAGGTCACCCGGCTTAGTCATCTATTCTGGGACAAGCTCGGAAAAGGGGATGAAATTCTCGCCGTGTTTCGACGGGTGTCCTGAGAGGAATGAACGAGGGGCAGATTGGAATTGTGCACATCGCGCACCTGGATTGCGGCGAGGGTCTGGCTTCTTTTCAACACCTGGTTCTCTTCGCTTGTACTTGGCGTGTCGGCTGCCGCCACCTTGCATCTGCCGATCAGCAAAGCTGCTTGGCCTATCCTGATCTTTTGCTTTCTGCTTGCGGTTGCGCTGGCGGCCAAATCCACCAAATCAGCACCAGGTCGAAACTCGATTTTACGAGGCGTGGCGGTCGCGCTGCTTGTTTTCGGTGCGGTGGCCGTCGTGCTATGGGGCAGTTTGAGTAAAGAGGAGTTTGTCAGTGTTTATCCTGATCCCTGGTCCTATTCGGCGCACGCCAACTATCTGAAGACCTTGCCTCCGATCAACGGGGAGTCGGCGCTCATCCTGACTTACGGTTCTCAGTTGATGGGGACGAGATATGCAACATCCGCGCTTCTCGCGTTTTTCGCCGAGATCGCCGGAACAGACACTTGCCGCTCTGCCGTCATCTATGCTTTCCTCCTGCTCGTTCACCTTGGCTTTGGCTTCGTCCTGCTTTCCCGGGTGCTAGGGGCTGGTCCGCTTTTATCGCTCGGGGCCGGGCTCTTTGGAGTGTTGGTCGGTTGGGCGCCGGAAATTCTCAAAATCGGTAACTGGGATCAGGTTCTTTTTGTCAGCTTGATTCCTTTCGCAATTTTAAGGATGCGGCTTTTAACGTTTCCGACAAGTCGAACCTCAGGAGTCCTGGCGTCGGGATTATCCATGGCAGCCGCCATCTTCGCCTACCCGGAAGGCGCAGCGATTGCGGCCGTTATATATCTGCCGCTCGTAGCCTGGAGACTTTTCAGGGGAATGCCTCTTCCGCGAAAAGTCCGGCAGCTCGCGCGTGCCTCTGGGGTCGCGATCCTTCTGAGTATGGTGTATCTGCCGACGTTTATTTCATTTCTTTTCCACCAGATCTCGGCGGGTAGTACCGTGCTTGTCGCCAAAGGAGCTCTGGGCGGTTTGCTTTCGAAGAATTGGTTGGCGGCTGTCTACTGCCTCGGACCGCAACTTCCGGCGACGACTGCCCATTCCCTCAAGAAACTGGAGCTGACTCGTCAGCGTGCTCTTTATCGTCCTGAGTTTCGTGGCGATTCGGGCGTGGTGGAAAAGAAAGGACGGGATTTTCTTTACCATTCCATTCTTCCTTGCCCTAAGTCTTTGGGAGGCTCTCCGGGTGCAATACGACTATGGTCTGTACAAAGTATTGACCATGTTCTGGCCGGTGATGGTGGGCGCGATCTTTGTCGGGATGTCTCAATTGCTTGCCAGGTGTCATGGGTCGACTCGGCTTTTTGCAGTAGTCGCCTTCTGTGGATTGATGGCCGGAGCAGTTGTCGATGAGGTCGAGGATTTCCAGTACGCACCGTGGCGTCAGGATCGCGGGATGAAGCCGTTCCTCGAACTGAGAAGGTTGAAGGAGATTTCCGGAAACGCTCCCATTCGCATTCAGACCCAGAGTTGGTTCAACCAACTCTGGGCCGTCTTTTTTCTTCAGGGCTACAAACTCATGATTCCGAATCCTTTGCTTTATCTACAGAGTCTGGCCGCCAGACTTCCGCCCCCCGCGGCGGAACAGGGTCCGGGAGCTTCGTGTTGACCGACGAAAAGAAATCCGGGCGCGGTTTGGCATAATCAGATCTTCTCCTTGCTCGCTCGCTCAGAACCGGTGGAGTTGCTGGCCGTCAGCGCTCCGAATACGCTGGAAACCGTAGATGGCGAGCCCTTCCTCTGGCTTGACAATCGATTTGCTGATTTGACGATTCACTCGGACGCGGATCGCGAGGCCTTCCTGCTTATTCCTGAATGCCGACCCGGTCCGAATCGGCCGGAAGACCCGAAACGGACACTGCAGATCGAACAGAATGGCGAAACTGTCGAGCTGCCGGCAAAAGGAAGTCTGAAGATACCACTCTCGCTAAAGAAGGGGAATAATCTTGTGCGGCTCGCGTGCAAAGAAGCGGCAACGGTCCATAAGCTTCCTTCCGGGGACACCAGAACACTGTTGCTCGGTATAAAAGGATTCAGTATCAAGCCGGCAGACGAGCCTGCATCGCTGATAAATCCTTAGGATTTGTCAACGATGCAGGCTCTGGCAGCGGAACATTCCGGCTACGCCGGAACAGGTAAGGCGGGACGCCTTACTTACGTCGGAGGTAAGGCGAGGACGCTTTACTTGAACCGCTTAGAAAGCGGTTCAGGAGGCGCTTGCGCGCCCAAGAGACAGGCTAGAAGCCTATTCAACCTGTACCGAATGAGCCGCCGGGATATGCATTGCTCCTCAAAAATAAGCGTGCAACGATAAGGCGCATGGAATCAGACCGATTTACACCGGTATCGAGCGGATCAAAGGCGAGGCGGCAACGATCTTAGGGAGCGCCCCGAACGAAGCCGATTTCTCCCTCTCGATTGTTGTGCCGGTCTATAAAGAGGAGGGGAATATTCCGGAGTTTCTGAATCGAATCTCGGGTATTCTTGGTTCAATTACGTCGGAATACGAAATTGTCTTCTGTCTGGACCCGTCTCCGGATCGAACAGAGGAGTTGATTCTCCAGGCAAGACAGAAGGATCGGCGGGTCAAACTGATCAAGTTCTCGCGACGATTCGGCCAGCCGATGGCGACTCTGGCAGGACTTCAGTATTCGAGCGGAGATGCCGCGATCGTCATGGACGTCGATTTGCAGGATCCGCCGGAGTTGATCCATGAAATGGTCCGAAAGTGGCGAGGATGGATTTGACGTCGTTTACGCCCAGAGGCGCACGCGTGACGGCGAGACCTGGATCAAGAAAGTGGTGGCCGCCGCCGGCTACAAACTGATCAACCAGATTGCAGAGGTCGAAATCCCGCCAAATACGGGCGACTTCCGATTGCTAAGCCGGCGTGTGGTGGACGAGATCAATCGCCTTAAGGAATGTCACGGGTTTCTGAGGGGAATGGTGGCGCTCGTTGGCTTTAGAGCAAACATCGGTGCTTTTTGATCGGCCGCCGCGTTTTTCTGGCAAAGGGAATTACAATCGTTTCCTTGGTTCGTTGCGCATTGGATTTAATGGTATCTTTTGTTTTTCGAACCGTGCGCTAGGCCTAAGCACCCAAGTCGGTTTTATCATTGCTTTCAGCGCATTTCTCGTCGGGCTGATCTACGCCTTATTGAAACTCTTCGGCTTTCCGTTTCCACTGGGCAATCCGACCATCGTCATCCTGGTCTTGTTTCTCGGCGGTATTCAACTGGTAAGCATTGGGATCTTAGGGGAGTACATCGGCAGGATCTACGAAGAGGTTACGGGAGCGGCCGCGGTTTATCGTGGACGAGGCTTTCGGATTGGATCAGTCGCGGTGTCGCAAGCCGGGACAAAAGAAGGGGCTCGAAAGAGAATCCGACAAACGCGTTGGGAGCGGTGAGCTGGGTTGTGGACGTTCGGACGTTCGGCAGTTCGGACGTTTGGCGTTCGGCGTTCAGGGTTTCTAGGACTGGCGTTCGGCGAGTGTCTTTTTTGAATTTTCTCCCGCGAAGGTTCGAATGGTTCAGGTGGCGCATAAGACCTCCCAAACAGCTTGCCGCGTTTCTGCCAAGCTCATTCAAACGGTCAAATTTTTCGCGTTCCAAGTAGCCAAAATCGAAGGCATAAAGCAATTGCCCTCGAGTTTCACCAACCGAGCCCTTGGCGATGGAGACAAACTGCGAAAACTCGCGATTGCCGTCGCGCTCAAAACCTTCCGCGAAATTAGAGTAAATCGACAACATCGTTTTGCGCAGCTGCGTCGACAGCACGGGGTCTTTCGAAAAGACCCCCGAATTCAAAGGCTCCGCGACAGCGCACACGAATTCCCGACACCGCTGAAACGCATCAAATTGTTCAAAGTCATTCATGAAAAGTATCTATATCATAACATTATATATATTTATATACATATTTTAAAACGCCTGCGCCCGGTGAACGCCGAACGCCAAACGCCAAACGCCGAACGTCACCTCTTCCGAAGCCGCAGAACGGCTCGAATTCCGATCGGATAGCTGACAACTGATCCAAGAACTCTCTCGAGTTTGAATGCGACCGAAAGCGGCCGAGTGCGTGCCGTTCGTCCGATCTGCCGTGCGACAAGTGCCTTCTTTTCGTCGTGGGTAAGATGTCTTACCTGCCTTTTGATTCCGGCTCTTAACCATTTGAATAGCGGGTAAATGAAGAACCCCAGATGAGTAGCTTTAAGAACGGCAAAGCCCGCATGCAGTGCTTTGGTCGTAAGATCTCGTAAGCGGTACCGGCGGAAGTGCATCAGGACTTCATCGTACAAGTCAAAACTGGACGGATCGGCAGGGACCTCCAGGTGGGCTAGTCCACCTGGCCTGAGAATTCTGTGAATCTCTTGCAAAGCTTTGTCATCATCGTCGATGTGCTCGAGCACGTTAAGGGCCGTCACCCCATCCAGACAGTTGTCGGCCAGCGGGCAATTTCGCAAATCAAACTGCAGAAAGGGAGCGGTTCGAACTCGTCGCGCAGCGTTCAAGACCAAATTTGGCAGGTAATCTGCTCCGATGATGGCCGCTTGCGGAACCTCTCTGATCAGATCCTCCACCAGAAAACCGCTGGAGCAGCCTACGTCCAGGATAATTGGATTTTGGTGGTTCTGGAGCAGTTTCATGGATTCGATAGCCATTATCCTTGAGGCGATATCGATCGGGTGAGCTATGCTGGCCTCTTTCTCGTGCAGGGCGGTCAATTCCGGACTCCAGGCGCTTTCGCTCTGGCCATAGGTCAGAATTTCGAATCGTTTCGAGTCAATGACGAAGTAATCACCATCCCAAGCCGGGATGGTTCTACTTTCGCCAATCGTCGGCCATGGAAAACCATCAAGGTTCATAAGATAACAGCGCCGCTCGCTCAGTCGCAAAGGCTTACGTTTTAGGATTATTCTTCCCCGGGTTGAGACGCAGGTTGAGACGCACGGAACGTCAGTTCAAGGCATTCGTCGGACATGTCAAGGTCAATCAGCTGTTTGCGCGGCGGGTGCCCGGCGAGCGAGGTAATCCCGGCAGAACGCTGGAAGGGAAAAATGTGTCACGGGATTACGGTGGGTTCTTTTGTAGTGTTTAGCGTGGGTCATACGGTCCGAATTGGCCCGGTAGTTCGACATTTCAATCGTCTGACCGGGCCTAAAGAGATACGTTCTTTTCGACTTTCGATCTGGGTTCTGTGCTGTAATCTCTGCCTGGTCTGACCGCGAGACGGAAAAAATCTGAAATGGAAAGGATATTTGTCACTGGAGCCGCAGGATTCATCGGGAGCAATCTCGTCGACCATCTGTTGGCATCCGGCCGCGAAGTGGTTGGTTGGGACAATTTTTCCACCGGCCAAGACCGTTTTACTGAGGCCGCTTCCTCCCGTTACCGGCTGATCGAGGGAGATAATCTGGATTTGGACATGTTAACGCAGAGCGATGGCGGGCTGCGATACGGTGTTTCATCTGGCTGCAAATGCGGATGTGAGGTTTGGATTGCAGCATCCGTCCAAAGATCTCAATCAAAATACGATTGCGACCTTCAATGTGCTGGAAGCGATGCGAGCGAATGGCATCACCAGGATCGCGTTTTCGTCCACTGGATCGGTTTACGGAGAGCCCACCATTTTCCCGACGCCGGAGGACGCGCCGTTTCCAGTTCAGACATCCCTCTATGCGGCATCAAAGATCGCCGGCGAAGGGATGATTCAAGCGTACTGCGAGGGATTTGGTTTTGAAGGATACATTTTCCGGTTCGTCTCGATCCTCGGCGAGCGGTATACGCATGGTCATGTCTTCGACTTTTATAAGCAGCTCATGGACCACCCGAACTGGCTGAGAGTGCTGGGCGATGGCCGGCAACGAAAGTCCTATCTTTACGTGAAAGACTGCTTGAATGCGATGTTGCGAGTGATGAATCTCGAGACTGCGGCAAAAGCGAAACACCGTTGTGAGGTATACAATCTCGGAGCCGACGAATTCTGCACGGTGCGAGACTCGATTTCATGGATTTGCGGCCATCTTGGACTGGAACCGGAGCTGGAATTCACCGGCGGCGAGAGAGGGTGGGTCGGCGACAGTCCATTTATCTATCTCGGATACCAAAAAAATCCGGGACGACCGGTTGGCAAAACGAACTCACGATTAAAGCGGCCGTTTTGCGGACGCTAGACTGGTTGCGTGAAAATGCCTGGGTCTTTGGGAAACGCACATGAAAGTCGTCGTTCTCGGGCTCTGGCATCTCGGCTGTGTGACAGCCGCCTGTTGCGCGAAGTTCGTTGATGTCGTTGGTTTGGATTTCGATGAGCGAACGGTCGACGATTTGCAGGCGGGAAAACCGCCTATTTTCGAACCAGGTTTAGCCGATCTGATCCAGGATGGCTTCGCCTCGGGTCGTTTATCGTTCGAGTCAAATCCAGCGATCGCTTTAGCAGGCGCGGACCTTTTGTGGGTTGACGTATGACACCCCCGTTGACGATGACGATAAGCCGGATCTGAAACCGGTTTTGGAAGGGATTGACCGCTGCCTGCCGCATCTGCGCGACGACGCAGATGTGTTGATCTCGTCACAAATACCGGCCGGCACCTGTCGCCAACTCGAAGGGAGATACCCAGGTAGACGATTCGCTTACAGCCCTGAGAACCTCCGCCTCGGCAAGGCGATCGAGATTTTTCTCCACCAGGATCGCATCGTCTGGGGACGCGGCGAGATGATGATGCTGCGCGAGCTATCGGAGTTGCTGAGCAATTTCTCGATCGACATCATCCACGTGCGTACCGAGTCGGCCGAAATGATCAAGCATGCGATTAACTCGTTTCTCGCGTTGTCGATCACCTTCATGAACGAGATTGCCCGCGTCTGCGAACATGTCGGCGCAGACGCGCGGGAGGTGGAGCGCGGTTTAAAGTCCGAGGCACGGATTGGGCCTAAAGCTTATCTGTCGCCCGGTGGCCCATTTGCCGGGGGAACTCTGGCTAGAGACGTCGTGACGTTGGATCACTTAGCGAGCCAGTTTGGCGAGGAACTGTTTTTGATTCCGGCGATCAAGAGTTAGCAATGATCAACACAAAAAGTGGGCGATCCAGAAATTGCGTGAAGAACTGGGTTCCTTTACCGGCAAACGTGTCGCGATCCTGGGGCTCACCTACAAGCCGAACACCGATACTCTCAGACGGAGTCTCGCGATAGAACTCTGTCGGAGCCTCGCCGCAAGGGGCGGATCTTAACTGCGTTCGATCCAGTCGTCGCCGCTATGCCGGCGAGATCTGAGCAAAATACAAATAACGCGGCAGCGTTTCTGAAGCGATCAAGGACGCCGACGCGATCGTTGTCGCGACCGAATGGCCCCAGATGCTGGAGATCGATTGGCAAGAATCCGTGGGGTTGATGAAGCAGCCGATTATCGTGGATGCAAACGGGTTTCTTCGATCTAAACTCTCCGAATTTCCTGGACTGATATACCGGTCGGTCGGTACCCCAAGGACTCTATGAAACTAAAGAGCAAGATCTCCCTGGTTACTGGGGCGAGCCAGGGATTAGGCAAAGCGATCGCGTATGCATTTGTCAAAGAAGGTGCTCATGTGGCGATCTGTGCCAGGGACAGCAAACTGGTCGAACCCGTTGCCGAGGAGCTTCGCGCTCATGCGGTCGGTGACCAGAAAGTTTTTGCTGCCGCCTGCGATGTTTCTTCCCCCGATCAGGTGGAACGTTTTTTTCGGATATATCCGCTCATCTGGGTCCGGTTGAGATCCTGGTGAACAACGCCGGCGTCTACGGGCCAAAAGGACAGAGCGAATCCGTTTCCTTTGCGGAATGGGCCCGGGCAATCGAGATCAATCTCTACGGCACTTTTCTTCCGTGTCAGCTCGGCATCCGGCACATGAAACGGGTCGGGCGCGGAAAAATCATCAATCTCTCCGGCGGTGGCGCAACGGCGCCGCTCCCAAGAATTCAGCGCCTACGCAGCGTCAAAGGCAGCGGTAGTCAGGTTGACCGAGACGCTGGCCGAAGAGCTGCGCGAATTTCAATTGACCGTGAACGCGATTGCGCCGGGAGCTTTGAACACCAGGTTGCTCGGAGAGGTCTTGAGCGCAGGCTCGGACGTTGTCGGGAAAGCATTCTATGAAAAATCTGTGAAGCAGCGGGATTCCGGTGGCGTGCCGCTCGAGAAGGCCGCGAGTTTGTGTGTTTACCTCGCGTCGGAAATCAGCGACGGAATAACCGGGAAACTGATCAGCGCCCAATGGGATCCATGGGAAAACCTGCACGAGTTCGAGACCAACTCACCAAGAGCGACGTTTATACTCTTCGCCGAATCGTCCCGGAGGACCGGGGATTGAAGCTGTAAGTGAAGCGTCCTGCTTTACTCTTCGCCCAGCGCACCGTCTGATGCCCTGTAACGAGACAGGCAAAGGGGAGGCTGGCTGTGTCTGGCTGTAGGAGCGGGGACGCCTTACGCCGGGAGGTAAAGCGGGACGCTTCACTTACGCCGGGAGGTGAAACGGCGACGCTTCACTTCGCCGGAGGCAAAGCGGGGACGCTTACTCGACCGAGTAAAGCGGGCGGTACGCGGGTAAGCGATTTCCGGAAGACAAAGAACTGCATAAGAACAAACCCCACCAAAGTTGCGGGAGGAACTGCGAAGAGTTTGGCGATCAAAATATTGTGCGTGATCGTGGAGAGGCAGAGCTGGACGGTAACGACCGTCGTCAACCAACTGGACAGGACGACTGTCAGGTATTGCATAAGCTGGCGAACGTAATCACTTCGCCGGCATCGAAATACCCAGAATTTGTTCAGCAGAAAATGGCAGGTCACACCGACAAAGTAGGCGATTGAAACCGCGGCCAGCGGCTGCAGGAGGTGGCTTAACAACCAGACAGTGCCGAAGTCCACGACCGCAACAGTCCCTCCAACCAGACAAAACCGGACAAAACGATGAATTCTTTCTTGATTCAGCACAGCGTTATTTCTGAAAAGTCGGTATGAAGTACCAGCGAAAACTGGGTTTTGCAATCATTGGATGCGGCCTGATCGGGAACAAGCGAGCTGGTACAATTCCACAAGGAGCTTTGAAGTTTGCGTGTGATCTCGATTCTGCCAAGGCTTCTGCGCTGGTCGCGAAGCACGGCGGTCAAGCCACCGCAAAATCTTCAGAGGTGTTTCCGCATCCAGAGGTCGACATCGTGCTCGTCTCGGCCGCGAATGCCGCTTTGGCGCCGTTGGCCAGGCTCGCTCTCGAAAATGGTAAGCATGTGTTGGTGGAAAAGCCGGGAGCGCTGAATTCGAAGCAACTAAGTGAAATAGAATCCGCGATAGCGGGCTCGAGAGCTTTGATCCGGATCGGATACAACCATCGTTTTCATCCAGCTTTTCGGAAAGCGTACGAGTTGGTCCGAGAAGCAGACCTTGGCGATTTGATGTTCATTCGTGCCCGTTATGGCCACGGCGGGCGTATTGGCTATGATCGGGAATGGCGAGCCGACCCCAAGTTGAGCGGGGGCGGGGAATTGATCGATCAAGGCGTGCATCTTATCGATCTCGCGGCCTCATTTATGGGCGAATTTACGACGATTGACGGACACGCAGCGACTTATTTTTGGGATATGCCGGTAGACGATAACGCGTTTCTTACCCTGCGCACGGCGGCCGGACAGACCGCCTGGCTGCAGGTGAGCTGTACCGAATGGAAGAATCTGTTCTCCTTCGAAATTTATTTTAAGCGCGCCAAATTGCATATCGAAGGCCTGGGAGGCAGCTACGGATTGGAAAGGCTTTATTATTACAAAATGCTTCCGGAAATGGGGCCGCCGGAAACGATCATCTATGAATATCCGCGTCCCGAAGACTCATGGGCGCTGGAGCTCGACGAGTTCCTGGAGGACATCCGTCTTAACCGTATTCCGAATCCAGGATTAAAGGAAGGAAAACGAACGCTTGAGATCGTAGAGCGGATCTATCAAAAAAGCGGATACAGGTTTAGCGTTTAGCGTTCAGCGTTCGCGTTGGCGTTTGCGTTTAGCGCGATTCGGCGTTTGGCGTTTGGCGTTTGGCGTTTGGCGTTTGGCGTTTGGCGTTTGGCGTTTGGCGTTTGGCGTTTGGCGTTTGGCGTCGCAATCTTGAATCGACAATTTTAACGAAAGTAAAGGGCGCAATTGGTTCGCAATTTTTTTTAAAGCGAACGAAATCCAAAATACCCATGAGAGAGAAATACGCTGAAAGGGCCGATGGTTGTTCGTCTGCGAATGTTATTGCTGCGTTCAAATGTCCGAAAACGAAACGCCGAACGCCAAACGCCGAACGCCGAACGCCAAACGCCGATGATCATCACTCGTTCTCCCTTGCGAATTTCCCTGGGCGGCGGTGGTACAGATTTGCCTTCCTACTATGAGGAGCATTCCGGTTTTCTGATCGCGGCGGCGATCGACAAATACGTTTATATCACGCTTCCACCGGACTTTCGTTCAGGAACTGATCGTCAAGTACTCCAAGCTTGAACGAGTCAAGACCGTTGACGACGTCGAGCATCCGATTATCCGGGAAGCCTTGAAACTCGTTGGTGTCGATGCGCCCTACCTGGAAATCAGCTCATTGGCGGATATTCCCGCCGGGACCGGTCTCGGCTCTTCGGGCAGTTTCACGACCGCTTTACTGAAAGCACTACACGCCTGGAAAATGAATCTTGTCCATCCGGCCCAACTGGCGGAACAAGCGTGTGATATTGAGATCAATCGGCTCGGAGAACCGATTGGAAAACAGGATCAATACATTGCGGCGTACGGCGGAATTACTTGTTTCAAGTTTATGCCGGATGGCCGGGTGGAGGCTTGGCCGCTGAAGATTTCTGAGGAGACCCTCTACAATCTTGAAGATAATCTATTGCTATTTTTCACGGGGTATTCACGAACGGCCGCTTCGATCTTGAAAGAACAGAAGACCAAGACATTGGCCGCCGATAAGTCGATGGTCGACAATTTGCATTTTGTGAAGGATCTCGGGAGGCAAAGTCAAAAGGCCTTGGAGTGTGGAGACCTGAGAGAGTTCGGGCGTTTAATGGACGTTCACTGGCAGCGAAAGAAAGAGCGCTCCGGCAACATGTCGAATCAGCCAGATCAACGAGTGGTACGATTGCGCAATGGCGAATGGAGCACTGGGAGGCAAGCTGATTGGGGCTGGAGGAGGAGGCTTTTTGATGTTCTATGCGGAAGACAAAGCGAAGCTGCGCCATGCCATGCGGGAGAATGGACTCACCGAGGTCCGGTTCCGTTTCGATTTCGAAGGTACCAAGGTTGTCAGCCAAATCGTAAGATCGCAATTCCGGTACCAGTCTGAGTAACGTCCGTCGACGTGCGCGAAACCCAAACCGCAAAACCGCAAAACTACACAAACCCAAAACTACAAGTCGCATGTCCCTCCCAGTTGTCATTCTAGCCGGCGGTCTGGCGACCCGGTTGCGGCCTCTGACGGAAAAGATTCCGAAAGCGCTCGTCGAGGTTGCTGGAAAGCCGTTTCTGGAACACCAGCTTGAACTGCTGAAGCGAAATGCGAATCGCGGAGGTTGATCCTTTGCGTTGGTTACCTTGGCGAGATGATCGAGCAGCGATACGGGACGGAGAGAGCCTTGGGGTGCAATCAGATACTCGTTTGACGGTCCGAAATTGCTGGGGACCGGCGGAGCGATCAAAAGAAGCGTCGATGCTTCTGCCCGATGCCTTCTTCGTGCTTTACGGGGACTCGTATCTTCCGGTGGATTATCAGAGCTGTGGTGGCAGCGTTCCAGGAAGCCGGCAAACCCGCTCTAATGACTGTCTATGCGAATGCCGACGCCTGGGACACGAGCAATGTTTGGTTTGAGCACGGGCGTATCCGTCTTTACAGCAAGCGAGAAAAGCTGCCGGAAATGCGCCACATCGATTACGGGCTGATGATCTGCACGAGACAGATCTTTGAAAATTCTCCGAACGACGTTCCGTTTGAACTTGGCTGATACCCTCGAGAAACTTTCTCGGAAGAGGAGAACTCGCTGGACACGAAGTGAATCAGCGCTTCTACGAAATCGGTTCCCCAGCCGGCCTTGCCGAACTCAATCAGTTGCTATCGGATCGCCCCAACGCAGAGTAAGCGAAGCGTCCCTGCTTTGCCTCCCCCAGAGTAAGCGAAGCGTCCCCGCTTTGCCTCCCCCCCAGAGTAAGCGAAGCGTCCCTGCTTTGCCTCTCCCCAGGGTAAGCGAAGCGTCCCTGCTTTGCCTCTCCCCAGGGTAAGCGAAGCGTCCCTGCTTTGCCTCCCCCCAGGTAAGCGAAGCGTCCCTGCTTTGCCTCCCCCAAGGTAAGTGAAGCGTCCCTGCTTTGCCTCCCCCCAGGGTAAGTGAAGCGTCCCTGCTTTGCCTCCCCCCAGGGTAAGTGAAGCGTCCCTGCTTTGCCTCCCCCCAAGGTAAGTGAAGCGTCCTTGCTTTGCCTCCCCCCAGGGTAAGTGAAGCGTCCCTGCTTTGCCTCCCCCAGAGTAAGTGAAGCGTCCCTGCTTTGCCTCTCCCCAGGGTAAGCGAAGCGTCCCTGCTTTTGCCTCCCGCTTCTCTTACTTCTTCGGCTTCGGATTGTTACGAATGTACGTCTCGAATTTCGCAAGATGTTCTGCGCTGCGGACAATGTGATCGAAGCTTTCCCGATGCCAGATACGTCCGGATGAAGCCGAGAGCCGAATGAATTGATTTGCGCTGAACGATTTCCAGCTATGAAGAATCCTGGTTAGTCCATGTTCGCCGATCGGCGCAACAATCGCGTGCACGTGGTTCGGCATAACCACAAATTCGCCGAGCTCGTAGCGCACCCCGTCAAAGTGCGTGAGACTGGATTCCATGATGTTTTTGCATTCTGATCGCGCAAGGATGCACCGGCCGTAACCGGCATCGAGCCAACGATCGATCGTCTCGGTAAAGCACTCGTGGTATTGCTGTCGCTGGCACTCAGTGTGCGGCTTAGGATTCAGGCGTAACCAGAGTTCCTTTTCACGGCGCAGCGATTCCAGGATGGTCTGCGGCAGAGAGTCGGCAAGATGGAAAGTTACAAAATAGATGACGCCTTCCTGCCTCCAATGCGGAAGTTTTCCGCGATGGATGACGAGAGAAGCTTGAGGGTCAAAAAATCGCACGTAAAAACATGTAAAGATTGTGTATATAAGTGTCAAGATGCGGCGCTTTTTTTCGCGGGAAGAGGGGAGGCAAAGCGGGGACGCTCGGCTTACGCGGGAAGAGGGGGAGGCAAAGCGGGGACGCTTTGCTTACGCGGGAAGAGGGGGAGGCAAAGCGGGGACGCTTCGCTTACGCGGGAAGAGGGGGAGGCAAAGCGGGGACGCTTCGCTTACGCGGGAAGAGGGGGAGGCAAAGCGGGGACGCTTCGCTTACGCGGGAAGAGGGGGAGGCAAAGCGGGGACGCTTCGCTTACGCGGGAAGAGGGGAGGCAAAGCGAGGACGCTTTGCTTACGCGGAACGGGAGGCAAAGGAGGCGCTTTGCTTACTTGGTTGCAAAACGGAGACGCTAAGCTTTAACTGGCACTGACACCGACACTTCCCTCACCCCCATGCCCTCCTACAGCGCGCAACATCTGGCCGAAACAGCTGAGATCGTGCAGAAACTCGATCCTGAAACCCTCGAAAATATGGTCGATCTGGTCGCAAATGTCCGAGACCGCGGAGGCCGGTTGTTTTTCCTCGGAGTCGGCGGCAGTGCGGCAAATGCCTCGCATGCGGTTAACGACTTTCGAAAGATCGCCGGGATTGAATGCTACGCGCCAACCGACAACGTATCCGAGTTGACAGCGAGAACGAACGACGAAGGGTGGGCATCGGTTTTCGTCGAATGGTTAAAGGGAAGCCGGCTCCAAACGAAAGATGCACTCATGGTCTTTTCGGTTGGAGGAGGCAATCTCGAGAAGAACGTCAGTCCGAATCTGGTGTCCGCGTTGCAATACGCGAAAGAAATTGGCGCATCGATTCTTGGAATCGTGGGTCGGGACGGCGGGTACACCGCCAAGGTGGCCGATGCCTGCTGTATCGTGCCAACCGTTAATTCCCAAAACGTCACTCCGCACTCCGAAGCCTTTCAGGCAGTAGTTTGGCACCTTTTTGTTTCCCATCCGAAGCTCAAGGTTCAGCAAACGAAGTGGGAGAGTACCCGGTAGAGCCGCCAACTTTGAACCAGGCTACTTGCCCGGTGCGCCGCTCTTCGAGATGATTTTCACATCGTATTGGTTTTTTGCGTTCGCGGCTTTGTTTTTGCCTGTTTTCTGGCTTCTCCGTTATAAGTCAGCCAGAATGTTTTGGCTTCTCGGGGCATGCGTGATTTTTCATGCGCACTTTGCCGGGCCTGCTGGAGTGCTCCCAATTATCGTGATTGGGATCATCACTTATCTTGCCGGACTCAGCAGGCAGAGAACAGTTTGTTTGTTCGCCATTGCGGCATGCATCGGCGCGCTCTGTTTCTACCAATACTCCATTTTCTTTCTTAACAACGTTTTTGGCCATCTTGATCCTGCTGCGGGCAGGGTGGCGGCAGAACGGGCGAAGACGGTGCTCCCGCTGGCCCCACCCTTAGGAATTAGCTTCTTTGCCTTTGAATTCATCCACTATTTGTATGAGTCCGCAAAGGCACGCCTCCGTTGCGGAATTTTTTCCATTTCACAGCCTTTTCGATTTATTTTCCGTCTCTGGTCGCGGGCCCGATAAAAAGATACGAGCAATTTATACCTTCTCTGAAGGAGGGACTGGCAAGCGTCAGCGCCCAGGACACCGCGGTGGGTGTCGTTCAAGTTGCTTTTGGTTACTTAAAGAAGGTCGTTGCCGATAACCTCACTTTCTATCTGGACGCTTATCAGGATAAATTCGCCGATCTGCATCTGGACCAGCGTTGGGTTCTCTTCTCGGCGATTGCCTTTCGGATCCTCTTCGACTTTAGCGGATACAGCGACATTGCGATCGGACTGGCAAGAATGATGGGCATTCGCCTGCCACCTAACTTTAATTGGCCGTACTTGGCGACCAGCATCCAGACGTTTTGGCAACGGTGGCACATGTCGCTCAGCTTATGGATCCGGGATTATATCTATATTCCCTTGGGAGGCAGCCGCCACGGACAGGCGCGCCGTATTCTCAATGGCCTGGTCGCCTTTGGGTTATGCGGCCTCTGGCATGGAGCCGCCTGGAATTTCGTCATTTGGGGACTATACCACGGGATCGGACTTGGGCTGTGCGCTTCCTATCGCCATTTACCATATGGATGCGGAAAGACGCTCGAACGAGTGTTCTCGAAGGTAAGACCTATCAATTGGTTATTTACTCAGGCCTTTGTCTGGCTCGGCTGGCTTTTGTTCTTCTATCCGGTCGATACAGCGCTGAAAATGGCGCGTCTGCTGTTCACCATATGAGCCGCGATTCATCGATCCCGCTATTGGAAAGGTTCGCCCAGCGACTGAGCCCGGTTTCCTTGTTCATCGGGATTGTGGTGGGATTCAGCCTGATGGTGCTCGCCGGGCGCTGGGCGGGCAAACAAAGTCTCTTTGTCGCCTATGAGCGCAGTTATCCTCTGATCGCGCCGGAAGGATATTTTTACCCCTCTCTGGACAATCTAACAGAACTTGTAAGCCAGCTGGCCTCGAACAGGAAAATTCTCGTTCTGGTGGGGGGTAATTCGGTTCTGGTGGGCGTGGGACAAAAGAAGGAACAATTGTGGACAAAGGAACTCCAACGGCTTTTGGGCCCGGAATATGCCGTGGTCAATCTTGCCTTTCGGGGTGCCTATTTAACGGAAATGGGAGCCGTGGTAGCCCAGGTTTTAGCGAAGAAATACCCGCGTTTAATCTATGTGGCGAATGAGCAGGCTCCGATGATGATGGAGCTTTCTTCAGGGGGGACTTACGAGTATCTGTTTTGGCAGGCCCGGGCGAGTGGCAAATTTCTCAAAATCACGGACGGCTCGGAGGAGGTTAACGCACTTGTGGCGAGCCATCGCGCCGAACTTTTGAGCGAGCCGGCCTTGCGCGGTTACTTCGATTACTGGTCCCACGCCTCAGATTTTTGGAATTACCTGGGCTACAACTATGTATTCACGGTGTTCAATTCTCTCAAATATCCTCCCGGACGCTTTTTCGAAGCGAGGAGGAACTCTGAAGACGAAACGTTGGATGTTCCTCCTATTCCAGAGCGATTCAAGTTCCAGGAGCAAAGCATGCAGCTTATTCGAATTCTTTTGCAATTCTCCGTAGAGAAAGATGCGAAAGGAGGGTTGAGCATCAAGCCGTCTGTTTCCGAGGCGTTCATGCGGGATGCTCAGATGGCTTTTCCGCGCCCATTTAAGTCGCGAACCTTAATTCTCCTGGCTGGCAATGCCCCATATTTTACCAATCAGCTTTCTCCGGACGAAAATGCCGCTTACGAACTTGCTTACTCGCAGGGAAAATCGTGGCTGCAAAAAGCTGGATACCATGCTGTACTTTTCGGCCCGGATTTGACCAACGAAGACTTTGCGGACCGAACGCACTTAACGGCTTCCGGGGGCCAAAAGATGGCAAGGGAGATTGCGCCGGAAATCCGAGCAATGGCAGGGCAACTCGGTTATCTCCCAGCCGCTTCGAAGGAGCCAGGTCCGTAGAAAACCGAAAACTATGTTGACGAAGTTGCTTCACAAACTGGTCCTAGTGGTTCTCGGAATTCTGACGGCAATTTTAGTCCGACGGTTTGGCTTGAAATTGTATCCGAGATTGGCTTCAGCGTTTTCCGGAATCCCTCCGATATCCGCTATTCCATCTCCGGTCCAGGACTGGCTTAAAAGATTCGTTTCAGTGATTCTCGGACTGCTGATTGGAATCTTTTTCCATTATTTAATCTACCGCTTCACGCTTCCTATTAAGCCATTTGTTTATGTAGCATTTTAGAATACGCCGCCTGGTTGGTCATAGCTAATTACCCAGAGGAAGTCGCTTCAGCCGTCCGGTCCGGTCGCCGAGCCAGAGCAGGATCAAAAAGAGGAGACCAACGCCCGTAAACGCCAAACCAAAGTGTAGCCCTGGCGGAAGGAAACGGAATTCAACGTGGTGCCGCCCGGCCTTTTCGATCGAGATGCCGCGGACACATCCGTAAACAGGGTAGATCGGTACCGGACTGCCGTCCACCGTAGCCGTCCAACCGGGAAAAAAGGAATCGGCGACGATCAGGAAGCTGCGGCCAAATGTTTCCACATCCCAGGCGAGACGCGCGTGTTCCAGACGCTCACTCAGAATGTTGCCTGGCGCGGTCGGTTCTCTGCTTTCTATGCCCTCCACCACAGCCTCGTCTTGAGGGTCGAACCCAGGCAGGCTCATCAGGGCCATAGCCTCGTCGAGGTTGCGCGCAGGGGTGACGTGACGCGCGAAACGAAACCGGCCGAGGGCGTTTGGGTTTTCAAATATCGTGATGCCATTGGAGGTAACTGCGGCGGCGGAAAACGCTTTGACGGCGCCGTCGCCTGGCGTCGAATCGAGCGTCACCTGCTCGAGGAAACGCCTGGTCTGCGGCGAGAGCACCATCAAATAACGCGCTCCGAGAAGCGACAGCAGGTTATAGTTTCGCAGATTTGCGAGCGGCATACCCCCGCCCGCGCTAAATCCAGTGACTGCCTGGTAACGCTTAAGCCAAAAGGGGCCGTAGTCGTTTATAACGGATAAGCCATCGAACATGTTCAACAGCGGGTATGGATAAGTCAATGGGAGGTGGTAAGTCGATTTGAGATGGGAAGCGGTCGATCCGAGATCGAAGTCGATCGGAAAAAGCCGATAGTGGGTGCGATCAAACTGTCTGGTCTTCAGGAAATCCAACTCCGGCCGGCCAGTGCGCTGGTAAACGAGCTCGGTTGAAGGATTGTCATACATCCGATGGGAGGCCACGAATGCATCGGCCACGACGAGGAGAGGGATCGCGATCAGGGCCGCGGCTCTCAGCCGGGTCCGAAGCAAAGAGAAGAGAATCCCAAGCGTCAGAGCGAAGAACAAAAGCGGGAAAACTATTGCTGAACTGTTCCATGACAGATTTCTCACGATGAATGCCTTGGCGGCGCCGAACGTGTAGTAATAATTCAAAACGAACGAGTCCGGGACCACAAAGAACCGCGAGAACCAACCTTCGGCCAGGGCGCGAAACAATAAGGCTGTCAGGATAGCGCTGCCGAAGAGAGCGGAGATTCGGACCATGGTTCGCCGGACCATCCGCGTGACCTGCGAGGGCGCAACCGTATATTGCCGAAGAAGGAAATCCAGGCCGATCGCGGCAAGGACGCTAAGAGCCAGGTTAACCTCAAAGAGGTGTCGTGCCGGCACGCGAAACAGATTGTAGACCGGCACGTAAAACAAGAGACGATAAATCGGGGTTGTTCCGCCGAATGATACCAACAAACCCATGGCCACGGCGGCCGTCCAGAACCGCACTTCCCGGCCGACTGAACGCCACGCGGCAATTCCGGCCAACGCCAGGGCCATTGGCAACAGGCCGACATACCCGTACACTTCGGCTGCAAATACGGTGGTGTTCGGGGCATACATCGGAACGTGGCGATCGACTCCGCCGAAGATGTCTGGAATGAAAAACGTCAATAGCTGCCACGGTGGGAAATTATCAGATGTGAAGGCCTCATAGGTAAGGTGTTCGCGGGTCAAAAAGGGCAATGATTCAGCCACCGCGAAAAGCGGCAGGCAACCCAAAAGGCTGCCGATTCCCAGGATCACGGCAGCAGAAGCCACGACGTGTGCGAGCTTCACCTTCCATCCTCGCAGGAACGGTGAGCCGGCGATGCAAAATGTAAGATACGCCACCACGACCAGCGTAGAGTAAAGGGTGATCTGGGGGAACCCGGCCAGAATAGAGAGTGCGACTGGCACTGCCGCGTAGCCCAAGTCCAGAATCCGAAGCCGCTCTGCATACTGACGGATGAAACGCAGCGCGAGTGGCAGCCAGGCGGCGGCGCAGACGATGTACTCATGACCTTTGTGAGCGGTCATGAATCCACTCACCATGAATATTAGGCCACCAACAAATGCGGAATAGCTAGTCAGGCGCAGCGAGTCCAGATACAGGTACATAAAAAGGCCGGCCAACGCATAATGTAGGAGCAAAAATAGATTGAATCCCAAAGTGTTCGGAAAGATCGATAATATGAGCAAGGTCGGCGGATAAAATGATTGATAAAGTACGTCCCCGTAGACGAATTTTCCTGATTGTACATATGGATTCCAGGAAGAGAATGAGGTGGCGAAAGCTTTGGAGGCCAGGCCCTGAATGAAACCGTCTCCACCGCCAATCAAGTGGGTGCATACATTGATAGCACCGGCATGGAACGCCCAAGCAATGAGAAAGTATGACAAGGCAACGAGTGAGGTCTGCCTCGCTGAGCGGATCCTGCTCGCGAGCTCGGGTACTATGTTTAAGGGCGCGGACATGACGAAAGTCCAAAAGGCCGATGAGAATATCGTAGAGCGACGGCAATGAAATCTAGACTGCAAATATCGTCCGCTGGCAAAATCGACGAGTGCTTTGTTTGTGGCGGCAAATTTCGTCCATCACGCATTTCCGGTTTGTTGAGCTGTGAAGAATGCAAATTCACAACCGCCGATCTTAATATCTGCCAGGAGCAACTGCGACAACTCTATACGGCCCGGTTCTTTACCGGAGAAGAGTATCGCGACTATGTCGCGGACCGGCCGGTAATCGAAAAACAATTCCGGCTCCGTCTTAGGAGGCTTCTCAAGTATGTGCCGGATGCCCAGCAAAAAAACCTGTTTGAGATCGGTTGTGCTTACGGATTCTTTCTTGGGTTGGCAAAAAGCGATTTCCACTCGGTGCAGGGTATCGATATATCGGATGATGCTGTGGACTACGCTCGTCGCGTTGTGAGGGTGGATGCAAAAAGCGCGGATTTTTTGACCCATGAATTCGTTAATGAGCCTCATGTGGTATGCATGTGGGATACCATTGAACACCTGCCCCGGCCGGATCTCTACCTTAAGAAAATCGCGCTTTCGCTGCCTCGGGGCTCCTTGTTCGCGTTGACCACCAATGACCTTGATAGCTGGATGGCTCGCGCCAGAGGCGGCAAATGGCGTCAGATACATCCTCCGACTCATTTGCACTACTTTTCTCGGAAAACGTTAGGCACATTGCTCGATCGAAACAGGCTCGAGATTAAATACATTGCCACCGAGGGAATGTATCGCCGCGTCGACACTATGGCTTATATCGTCTTGTGCCTGAAGCACAATTTCCGTGATCTCTATGTGTATCTCCGCAAAACAGGCCTCCTGAATTGGGACCTTTATCTGAACGTCGGAGACATCATTTTTGTGGTTGCCGAGAAAGTGTAAAGAAGCGCCAACTCGTGAATCCCGAATCCCAAACGCCAGTTCACAAACGCCGGGCCGTGTTTCTAGACCGCGACGGGGTCATCAACCGGGCTCTGGTTCGGGATGGTAAACCTTTTCCGCCAAGCAGCCTGGAGCAATTCGAAATCCTGCCGGGAGTGTCCGAAGCATGCAGGCTGCTCAAAGAATTAGGATTTCTTCTGATTATCGCGACCAATCAGCCAGACGTCGGTCGTGGTACCCTGAGACGGGAAGACGTCGAGAAAATTCACGAATGGCTTGTCCATCAACTGCCGATCGATCGCACGATGGTCTGTTACCACGGAGGACGAAGATTCGGTCAGCCGTGCGTCTGTCGCAAGCCGCGCCCTGGCCTGTTGCTTCAAGCGGCCGAAGATCTAAAAATTGACCTTGCAAAGAGCTACATGATCGGAGATCGGTGGCGAGACGTGGACTGCGGTTTCAATGCCGGTTGCACGACCCTTTTCGTTGATTGGGGATATCAAGAAGAGCTGAAGCAACAACCGGACCATCGGGCGGGGAGTCTGCTTGAGGCTGCGAAACTGATCGAAACGTTAACCCTCTAAAGCCATGCACGGACTCGACAATCTTCACGCAAAAATCTTCGCAGACGGAGCCGATAAAGATGGGATGCTCAATCTGTACAAGAACCCTTTGATCAAAGGATTAACCACCAATCCCACTTTAATGCGGAAGGCTGGTATCCAGAATTATGAAGCCTTCGCGCGGGATATCCTCAGAGAAATTCAGGAGAAACCGATCTCGTTTGAGGTTTTCTCCGATGAATTTCCGGAGATGAAACGGCAGGCGCTCAAGATTCGGGATTGGCAGAAGAACGTCTTCGTCAAGATCCCAATAACAAACTCGCGCGGAGAATCTTCCATTCCGTTGATCAAGGAGCTGGCGGCGGGGAAGGTTCAGTTGAATATCACAGCGATTTTGACCCTCAGGCAGGTGCGGGATGTCGCTCAGGTCCTGGAGCCGGAGGTTCCGGCGGTCATTTCCGTCTTCGCCGGAAGAATCGCCGATACCGGTAGGGATCCGGCGTCAACCATGAGGGCAAGTAAGGCTTTGCTCGGAGATTTGCCGAAAGCCGAGCTGTTGTGGGCCAGTGTTCGGGAGGTGCTAAACATCTTTCAGGCCGATGATTGCGGATGCGACATTGTCACGGTCCCTCACGATATTCTTAATAAGGCATTGAAACTGGCTGGAATGGACCTGGCTGATTTGTCGCTCGATACCGTAAATATGTTCGCGCAGGATGCTGCGAAAGCCGGATTTACCCTGTGACGAAGAGAGCTTCGGCGTGATACGGGCGTCCCCGCCCGTCTAAGTAAGGCGTCCGTAGGTATAGCGTCTAAGTCTAAGACGAAGGATTTCGTCAGCGATGCAGGTTGCCGGAACAGCTGGACGACGCACGGGTGCCTTGACGACCAGTTCCCTGGTGTCATTCCCCGGCTCCTTTGTCTTCGGAACGAAGAACGAGTCAAAATTGAGCCGGATATAAACGTGGTCGGTCGGCGGGAATCGTAGCGAGGAGGTGTCGATCACAATTTCGTAGTCGCTTCCGACGCGCCGGAACGATGCAGGCGCTGTTTGCGAGCTCTGATCTCCATCGATCGTTGCCTCAACGGCAGGGATCTTCAGCAGGCGCGAATAGTCTGCTGGGCCGGCCAGCCGGATCATCGGGAACCGCTCCAGGGCCGACCTTGTAGCCTCAATGGACAATCCGTGGCTGGTGATCCATCCGCCCGAAATGCCCGAGATTCTCGCCGTGGGACGGACATAGAGCGTCGCGGTGAAGTTGGAGAAAGGTACGATCCGAGCGACGACCATATTATCGTCAGCCCAGGCCTTGAGATCGTCCCAATACTCAGCGATATGCCGGTAAAATGGATAGACGCCCACTTTCGGGAGAGTAGTGAAAATCGCGAAATCGCTTTGCTTGAGCAACGACAATCGCCTCTTCTCGGTCTACTCCCAAAACGCCGTTTCCAATCATCGGCTGGAACTCGATCAGATTACGCGATTGCTCGAAAGCGCTGATGGTCGGAGGCCCAGCGTTGAGCCAACCCGTAATGACGTCGTAAGAAACGCCGGGATGGCTCCATCCATATTCATTGGCGAGATCGATCAGAGATTTGTCGAGTTCGTCCAATTGCTTGAGATCGTCGCGATGAGCGTAGGCGGGCCAATGCCGGCTGGCCTGGCTGAGTTGGTTGTACAGTCCCAATGCGAAAACCGCGACCGCGCATGCGACCAAAAGTCTGCGAACCAAAAAGGGTTCGCGTTGACTTCGGCCTGGGTGCGACGGCTGCCGCGATGGCGACAACTAGCAGGGCGACCGGCACGCCGACGATTCCGCCGACTACCGCGGACTTGGAGATGTCAGCGGTCAGCACAACAAGCGGACCGAGGATGGCTCCAATCAAGAAAATGATTTGCAAGCAAAAACGTTTCATCGCGGCGAGTCGCCGGCTTCTTCCCGCAATTTGCGCCCCAAGAGGCGCGTGGCGAGGCCACATCCAATCGCAATGGCTGACGCCCAGAGAAAAATTCCTCCAAGATGATCTTGGATGATCGAGTTGGGATAATAAGGACAAATGCCCGGCAGATCGTGAATACCCAGCAACGCAGCGCGCACGTACCTTTCTTCACCCACCACGTGATTAACGACATAATAGCCATGGATCGCGTGCCAATTGTGGATCAGGATCGGCAGCACCACGACGAGCAATACGACGGTCGAAAGACCGAGGTTGAATAGGCGTCGCCGCATGCGGGAGACAAGATCGACGTCCTTACGCCAGAAAATGGCGATGATTCCGCAAATCAGCGCAAATCCGGCAGAGACTCCGAAGAGGTAGGTGACGGTCACAAAGCGGTTCAAAACAAGGAAAGCGCCAATCAATCCGCACCCAAGCGACCAGTAGCGATGAAGAAACAGTTGCGAACGAATTACCGTGCAAGCCCAAATGCCGTAAAGGCAGTAGGCCAGGAAATCCATCCGGAAATCGAACAAACCGCCGCCCTCCCAGAACCAGAGCGTGATTTGGGATAGAATCAGACCCAGGGCGATGTATCCGTAGACGCGGCGCTCCCAAACGGCTCTTGCCGTCGTGAAAGCGGCGACCTGAAGTCCGCAGAATCCAAGGAAGAGCACGGACAATTGCGGCAACCGCGTCCCGCCGATAACAATACCTGCCAAAGCGCCTTCGATCGGAAAAAGCACGCCCGCGGCGTGCCCGCTGACTCCAGAGGGTCTTCCAGACCTGACCAAGACCGTGCGTAAAAATGCGCTCCTGAAGCCGGTAAGTCTCGAGAAGATAAGAGGCCTGATCGAAGTTGTCGGGCGGATACCAGGCGACCTCTCTCATGAAAAAGCTCGAAAAGAGCACCGCCTCCAGGATGATGAGGACCAATTAGAACTTTTTGATCGAAGCGGTGCTTTTCTGGGGTCATGTCATTTGCGTTCAGCGGTCGCCGGCGCAGGGAATTTTGAGTCTTTTTTGAATTCTCTTTCGCTAAACTCTTGCAATGCATTCAACGTCGAACGTCGAAGGCCAAATGCCGAACGCCGAACGCGATATTTATTCCATTGATCGGGAGGAGAACTCGGTGGGGAAACGGCCGTACACCTCAAAGTGAGTCCAATTGAGGTGAGGATTTGACTCGCAAACTACCGAAGGAGCGTTTTGCAGGGAAAAACATTTGCGGCGCTGCGCCTGAGTCCATTAGATCTCGCCTCCAGGGCGCGATCAATTTCGGTTCCATGGCCTCGCGAATTAGTTACTGCGGCAGTCCGATCGGTCCGCCTGGCACGAGAAAATCCTGGTAAACGGTTCAGAACAGCTTAACAGATATGCAATATGTGTGAGTATATCGCCGTCCTTTCAATGACGGTCTTCGAGGCCTCCTCAAGCTCCCTCACAGAATCCTCGACCAAAAGCTTGGCGAGATCCGGCATCTTGGTTTTGGCCTGCCAGTGCAAGATTTTCGAGGCTTTGGTAGCGTCACCCCGACTTACTTGAATATCAGTCGGCCGGAACAAACTGTTATCAACCTTAACATACCGGCGGGAGTCAAGGCCGAGATGTTCGAACGTGACCTCAACAAACTCCTGGAGGCTACAAGTTATCCCGGTGGCAATGACGAAATCGTCCGGTTGGTTCAGCAGGAGCATAGCGTGCATGGCCTCCACGTATTCAGGAGCCCAGCCCCAATCTCTCCGAACCGAGGTATTTCCCAGCGCGAGTTCCGTCTGCAGCCCGCATTTGATGCGCGCGGCGGCGAGGGCGATTTTTTTGGTCACAAACCGCTCCGGTCTGAGAGAGGACTCGTGATTGAAAAGGATGCCGGAACAGGCGTAAAGACCATACGCCTCCCGGTAATTCGCTACTTGCCAAAATGCCGTTGACTTCGCCACCGCGTAGGGGCTCCGTGGCCGGAACGGAGTGAATTCGTTCGCAGGCGCTCCATTCAGATCACCGAAGCATTCGCTGGAACCTGCGTTATAGAAGCGAATCGGCTGCCCGATAAATCGGATGCATTCCAGAAAGTTCAACGTGCTGACGGAGATACTCTCCAAGGTTTCGACCGGTTGCTGAAAAGAGAGAGAAACCGAGGTTTGGCCGCCCAGATTGTAGACTTCGTCCGGAATTACCTTCGCTAAAACCTGAAGAACACTGCGGAAATCATTGACGGCAAGGCTCTCCAAACGGACTTGATCGTGGATGCCGAGCCGGTGAAGGTTTTGAAATGGTGAAATCTGGGCGTCGCGGGAAGTCCCCCACACCTCGTATCCAAGACCGAGAAGGAATTTGGCAAGATAGGCGCCGTCTTGGCCCGAGATGCCGGTAATGAGCGCCCGTTTCATATCGTTGTTTGTAGCACCCGATCCGCGGGAGATCAATGGCCCTGGGGTATTGTCGCAATATCGGACCGGAGGCATATGCAGCGATGCGAGTTGGCAAAACAGTCTAGTGTAGGCACTTTTCTTTTCGCGACGACAGCAAACCCAAGTCGCGGTGACAGGCTGGAGCCTGTGCTACGATTTACGGTCGGCCAAGATGAAAAAGAGATTGACCAGGAAGCGCGTCAAAATTGCGGTAGATCTCACGCCCATGCTGCCTGGAGGGGCCAACGGAGGCGTCAAACCCGCTCTTTTGGAATTTATTCGGGCGTTGCAGCGGTTCCAGGGACCTTATTTCAGCTTTTTTTTCATCACCTCCACTTCAACCCATGGGGAGATTGCAGAGATCGCGACCAGTCGTGATGAGTTGATTTGTATCGACTGGCCGGAAGCTGTCGCTTCCCTGACGCCCGCCAGCTTCCACGAAAAACGGGTCGATCTCCTCTACGCGCCATTCGGGATGGTCCGATTTCCGGATTGCGGAGTTCCGATCGTGGCCATGGTGGTCGATCTTTTGCATCGCGATTACCCGTTCTCAATTTCTGAGTCTGAAAGGCAGTGGCGGGAGGATTATTTTGCCCAGATGGTTCGGTGCGCCAATCGTTTTCAGGTTATTTCCGACTACACCGGCGAACGTTTGGCCTATCACTACGGAGTGCCGGTCAGAAAGATTTTCCGAACCTACCTTCCGATCCAGGACCGGCTGAAGGTCACGGAAGTATCGGAGCAATCCGGTCGCCGCTTTTTCTTTTACCCGGCAAATTTCTGGCCACATAAGAATCATGAAGTACTGCTCATTGCCTTTCAGATCTATCGGAACCAAGCTGGTGCAACGGCCTGGGATCTTGTTTTGACCGGGGGTGATGAGTTCGAGACGACATGCGCTCCAAGAGCTGGCGGCAGCCCTCGGGATTGAGGAACACGTCTTCTTTAAGGGCCACGTGCCGGAAAGAGAACTCGCTCACCTTTACTCTTCTGCGTCGGCCCTGGTGTTTCCCTCATTGCACGAGGGATTCGGCATTCCTCCTTTGGAAGCCATGAAGCTGGGTATCCCGGTTATTGACGTCCGATGCCGGCAGCCTTCGCGAGGTCGTTGGTGACGCGGGCCTGTTGATAGATCCCAGAAAACCCGGCCAATTGGCGGACGCGATGGGAGAGCTTGCTTCTTCGGAGCGGCTGCAGGCAGAATTGCGAGCCCGAGGATTTGAACGAGCAAAAGCTTTTCCTTCGAGGCGGAACTGGCGGTCCTGGCAGAAATGTTTGTGAAAATGAAGCCGACCTGGGTGAAGCGTCTCCGACGCCGGCTTGCTCTCTGGTGGGCCGAGGCTGAGTCTGGTCGCGAGCAAAAGCCACGAATGTTTATCGCTACTTTCCGAGGTTTGGTGCGAACCGCTCTTTCTCGTTAGCTGGTTTTTGCTTTTAGGGATTCTGTCGAGTCAGCGCGGTGCTATCGCTCTCACCGGCTGGTTGTTCAACCGGATGCCCGATCGGGACAAGCGCCAGCCGAGCCAGTCCTATTTCACGAGGCTGGCTATCCACCGGGCGTAGGGCTGGGCGCAGGGGAGAATGAAAAGTGTAATTTGAGGACTGGAGCGGAATTCGCGGCTGCACTTGATCGTCAGTGAGTAAAATTGAATGTCCGGATCCGCCAGCGTGAGCGTCCCAGAGGGGTCCCGTTGGCCTGGACATTGACAGTCCGTCTGGAGCACTCCGTCTCCCAGGAAGGGCGTTGCTTCGATGATCAATTGGAGCTTGCGTATTGACCCCTGGCGAAGGTAATTCGATTTCAGCATCTTGACCCGTGATCCAGGTCAATTGATGTTCCGGGTTACCGAAGCCTTTCTTGATCAGAGCAGTCCCGTTTTCACTCTGCACCAAATCCCCAGCATAGAGGCCGCGGAGGAGCGGTTAGACTTTCGTGCTCGGGGGGTCCTTTTGCTGAAGTGCCGCCAAAGCCGCCATCAGGAACGCATGAACATGTCGTGCGTTAATCGCGGTCTCATTTTCCTCGAGGACGACTCCCTTGGTATGCCAGAAATCTTCCTCCCACGGAATCGCATTTTCATCCACCGGGGTGACGATCTCGCCCGGGAACTGTCTCCGGGACATTTTGAAATAATAGTAATCGTTAATTTGTTCAAACACTTGAGCGACTTCAAGAACACTGACAATCTCTCCGACGAAACTTCCACCCACGATGGTCAAAATCCCTGTTCTTTTTGGCCAGTCGTCTCGGTATTTGAAAACCGGGATGCAGATACCGTTGCCCGGGCTTCTGGATGAGATTGAGCAGACTCCATAAATCGTCGTCGGCATAATCCGGTCGGTGATCAATGCTTTCGACTGACTGCGTCAATTGCGGCATCTCTCGGCCCGATTCTCCGTCCAATCGTTTTGAGGAGGTCGACCGCGGTGAAATAAGCGACGGCGCGACTCCAATGGGTGCCGGTTTTAGGAAAGGCTCTCACTGGAAGAGCGTCTTTGTGTTCTAAGGTGATCTGCCGTCCATCCACAAATGGAACTCCGTAGCTCTTTAAGAAAGGAACCATGATCTCGTAGTCGGTGGGTTGTTGGTCTCCGCTTTTGATCTTCTCCAGAAATCGATCAGGAATGTCCTCCGGATAAAGAGTCGCTTTGTTGGGTGTAATCAATAAAACGAAGCAGGATCCCAACTCCTTCAGCCGGTCCGAAAGGTACTTCATCATGACCGCTAAGGCCTCGGCTTCTTCATTTGGTACCGGCTCCGGATATCGACCGTAGAACCACTAGATAGTTGCGTTCGAAAAGATTTCCGTGTCTTCCCCGAATGATATATTCGAGATACATGTACGACTTGTGGAACACCTGATAGAGGACTTGATCGTAAAGCCGGATCAGCAGCTCTCGTCCGGCAAAATTCTCACTGGCCAGAGTGTTGAGTCCCTTTTGCAGTTCCCCAGTTAGCCAACTAGCTAAAGTTGCGGATGGAATTTTTTTTTCCACAGTCACCCCATAGAGCGTCCGATTCGCAATCCAGTCGAACTGCGGCGGAGGATTCGCGAAATGGACCCAGATGGTTAGAAGCGCCGGGAGCAAAAACGTCGCGATGATTAACGCTAGTAAACTCTTTCAGAAAGCCTGATCATGACCTGGCGACACTAAAAGCGAAAATAGATAAAGGCTTGAAAGGAAGACGTAGCAACCCGGGCCAGCGCGAAAACGAATAACCCGTAGGCCGCCGCCAACTCAAAGGTTCGCCGCAGGGCTAGATTCTCATACCAGGAGAGGAACCTCTGGTAACGCGGTACCAGCGGTAGAAAAATAATAAAATAAGCCACCGCGAGAGCGAAAATAATGTCGGGACTGACCCAGATGAAATTGGGCGCAATCAGTGGTTGCGGGATGAACATGGTTCGGAGAAAAATTCCCATCTGGGCAAAAGATTCGGCCCGGAAAATGACCCAACTGATCATGACCAGGAAGAAGGTAATGGCCACGTTGATGATTTTCGGAAGATGCTTCTGCCATTCTATCCAAAACAGACGATCGGCGATTAATATTGTCCCGTGGTAAAGCCCCCAAATAATGAAAGTCCAGGAAGCGCCGTGCCAGAGACCTGAGAGGAAAAAGCAGAGACAAAGATTGAAATAGGTTCTGGCCACCGAATGTCGATTTCCGCCCAGCGGAATATAGAGATAGTCTCGAATCCAGGTGGACAAACTGATATGCCATCGTCGCCAGAAATCGGTGAAGTTAATGGCTGTATAGGGCTGCCGAAAATTCTCTTTCAAACGAAACCCAAAAATCAGGCTCAGCCCGATGGCCATGTCAGAGTAACCACAGAAATCGAAGTAAATCTGGGCCGTAAAACAAACGACTCCGATCCAGGCCAGCGACATCTCAAGTTGCTGAGGCGGGAGGCGGAAAATTTGATCGGCCATGTGCCCGAGGTGATCGGCCAGTAACACCTTCTTGGCCAAGCCAAACAAAAAACGAATCATGCCGTCCCGAAAATCGAGCCAGGTAACCTCCCGCCGTCGAAGTTGCTCATCGATGTCGTGATAGCGAATGATGGGTCCGGCCAGGAGTTTCGGAAAATAAAAAACATAAGTCAGGTAGGTCAGGAGGCTGTCCGCGCGGCGACCGTCTCCGCGATAGAGATCGACGAGATAAGTTATCTTTTCGAAAACGATGAACGATATCGCGATCGGCAAGGCCACATGCAGAAGCGGAGATGGACTAAGTCCAAGATCCTTGAGAACCACGACCAAATTAGCCCAAAAGAAGTTGGCGTATTTGAAATAGGCGAGTAGCGCGACGTTGGCTACGACGCCCACGGTTACCGCGGCCTTGCGAATTCCCGGTTCTTTTCTGCGGGAGATGATTTCTCCGAGAATCCAATCCAAAAAGGCCGAACCAAGGGCCCAAAAAACGAAAACTGGTTCCGCCCAGGAGTAAAATAAGAGGCTGGCCACCAAGAGAGTGCCATTTCGCCAGCTCGACGGCACCAACCGGTACAACAAATACAAGCAGGGCAAAAAGAGAAAAAGAAAGAGCGGCGAGTTAAAAAGCATTGAACAAGATCAATTCTCTGGTCGTTCAAACGGGGGAAATACTCTTGATCTTCGCTTTCTTGTCAAGTTCTGGCTGGGTGGTAAGCGCAGCGTCCCGCTTTTTTTCCAGTAGTAAAGCTAGCGAAGGGCCGCTTAGGCCGGCCGGTTGATGGCCTCCATGGTAGAATTTCCTGAGCCGTCTAGTAGTATCACTCCGGCCAAGGCTCTCCTGACTGTTCTGAGCCTGCGCCAAAGCGAGACGCTTTGCTTACTCTCGATTCATGACTGTTGCATTATTCTGACCGATTTCTTGGCTTGCCGGACCGTTCATCGGGACCAGAGCCAGCCGCAACAACCCGAGCTGAGGACTTGCTTCAGGGAGACCGCTGCCGGCGAAAACGAAAAATGTAGTTTGAGAGAAGATCCCGAATTGGCGGCGGCTTTGATGGGGAGTGAATAAAATTGAACCGACGGATCCACCACCGCGAACGATCCCGACAAGACTCCCATTGGCCTCCACGCTGACGACCCGCTGGGCTATCCCATCTGCAGCCGGAGGCATGGCTTCCATAATCAATTGGAGCTCCACATTTTTCCCCGGTGAAGGTAACTCGATCTCTGCATCGCCTCCCGTAATCCAGGTTAGTTGACTCTCCGGCGGTGCGAATCCTTTCTTGGCCAAAGAATTCCCGTTTTCTCCCGTGCCGAATCCCCAGGAAAGCGGCCGAGGAGGACCGTCAATACGCCCTTTCCGGAGGGCTCTTCTTTTGCAGTTCGGCCAACGCCGCCATTAAAAACGCGGGAATATGCCGTCCTCCCAGTGATTCTTCGTTGGCGTCCAGGACAACCGCCCTGGTGTTCCAAAAGTCTTCCTCCCACGGAATCGCATTTTCATCCACCGGGCTAACGATTTGACCTGGATATCGGACTCTGGAGATATTGAAATAATTATACTGGTTCATCCGTTCGAAAATCTGGGCGGCATCAAAAATCTTCAGCACTGCCGAAGTGAAACTGCTTCCCACGACAGTCAAAGTACCAATATGTCTTGGCCAACCCACTGGAATCTGAAAGTTCGGGTGAATATACCGTTGGTTGGGCCGCTCGATGAGGTTGAGCAGGTTGAATAGGTCGTCGTCCGTATAGTCCGGGCGATGATCGATGCTTTCGATCGACTCCGATAATGGCGGCAGTCTCGTGTCCCGACTCCTGCCCGATCATCTTGAGCAGGGAGACCGTTGTGAAAAAGGCAACTGCTCGTGACCAGTGAATGCCGGTTTTAGGGAATGCTCTGACCGGAAATGTGTCTTTATTTATCAGGGTGATCTCGCGTCCATCTACATATGGGACGTGGTATCTTTGTAAAAGGGGAACGAGAACATCGTAATTGGTCGGTCTGATTTCACCGTTTTTAATCTTCCTAGAATATTGATCAGGAATTTCTTCCCGATACATAGTCACTTTACTAGGTGCGATAACAAAAACGAAGGATGATCCCAGCGCCTTAAGCCGTTGCGAAAGGTACTTCATCATGACCACTTGCGCTTCAGCTTCCGGGCTCGGAATGAGCGGCTGGAACCCATCGCAAGCCAGCACGCAATTGTGCTCAAAAAGATTTCCGTTTTTCCCTCTGACTATCAATTCGCGAAGCATGTAAGACTTGCTGAACGCACGATAAAGCACTTGATTGTAGACTCGAATCAGCAATTCCCGCCCTGCGAAATTATCGCCGGCGAGGTTGTTCAGCCCTTTTTGCCAGTCCCCGCTTTGCCAATTGGATAAAGTGGCCGGCGGGTACTTTTTTTTCGATTGTCACCCCGTACAACGTGCGATTCGCGATCCAGTCAAGCTGCGGCGGCGGATTTCCGTAATGGGTCCAGAGGGTCAAAGGGGCCGGGAGCAGAAACGTCAGAATGATCAACGCCAGGAATAGTCTTTCTGAAAGCTTGATCATAACCAGCGTCGGAAGCGGGAAAACAGTCCTGATATTGATCTTAATGTCAAGGGAGGGGAGGAGTCAGAATTCAGGAGTCAGGAGCCCCAGCGAGCCAGGAGCTCAGGAGCCAGGAGTCCAGGCAATAGAGCTCCAGCTTGCTCGGAAGTTGCAGAGGTCAAAGCGGCTAGCGCCGACTTCTGACTTACTGACTCCTGGCTCTGACTTCCTGGATGCCTGGAACTTGACTTGATGGATGCCCGACGCGAATAAGCGAATTCGTTCAGGACAGGAAAACGACGATGAGTGTTAAGCGGTACTTCAACAGTGGTTCAGCTGGAGCGGCAATAAAGCGGATCCTGAGGGAGTCAACAGTTTCGTTTTGGCCGAGCTTCCTGAGTGCTTGTCGTTTCTGGCTCGCCGCCAACTCGATTTGGGCCACGCTGATCGTCGCCGCTTGTGTCGCCGTTGCTCTGCGGCTGCGAATCGACAAGAGCTGGCTGTTCATTACTTTTTTCATCGTTCTTACAGCCGGGCTGATCCTGCGGGAACTTCGGAAGACGCCGCTGGGTTTGAAGACGCTACTCATTTTAATCCTCGGGAGTGGCCAGTACCGGGTTTCTTCTCTGGCCTTGTCTTGAAGGAGCTTTTGTCAGCGTGACCGGCGATACTTTTTTGTACACGGCGTTCGGTCAGTATCTGACCAACCACCACCGGGGATTAGAATATGGTTTGTCATCGATTGATCAATATTCAACCGGACTCTCGGAGACCCGGTTTTGTACGGCGGCTGTTCTAGGTTTTTTTTCGGTCCTCTTTCGATCCACGACCGCAGGGGTGCTGCCGTTCTACATTTTTATAGTTTTGGCCAATATTTTCTCCGGATTCGTCCTTTTAAGTCGAAGATTCGGTTGCAACCGGCTGTTCAGCCTGGCGGCGGGCTTATTTGCGGTCTTTGCGGGGTGGACGCCGAATGCGCTGAATATCGGCGGGCTCGATAATCTCCTGTTCCTTTCCTTATTTCCTTTTCTCGTTGTCAGGCTCGAACTCTACCGGTTCAGCTCGAAGTCCTGGTCGGCAAGCCTGGGGTTGGCGATTCTGGCTGCCGCGGTGTTTTATGCTTATCCGGAAGGACTGGCGGTGGCGGGAATTATTTTCCTGCCGTTATTCTGCGAATCTTTGTGGTCCGGGATCTATCGGCGGGGAAGAGCCTGGCGCCGTTACGCGATTACAGCCTGTCTGATCCTGGTTTTCATTTTCCCGTACATCCGGGTGTTCGTTGATCTTTGCTCGAACATTTGGTATTGGAATGGCGAAAGGCGCCTCGGGAATTTTTTCAGGCCTTCTGAGTTCACGCTTTCTTCCGGCCATGTTCGGTTTTGGCCAGGAGTACCCGTGGATCATGTACTCCCGCGCACGACTTGGTGTTGCCGATCCTCATGCTGGCTTTGATCTTTCTTGGGTGCGCAGCTTGGATCAGGGCGAAGGAAGAGCCTGATTTTGGCTTCCTTAATTTTGATCGCGATGGCCATTTGGCAGGGATCGTTGCTCCAGTACGACTACGGATTATATAAAGTTCTGTTCATCGGGTCTTTGATTTGGATCCCGGCTCTTTTTCGAGGCGCAACAGCCGCGGCTGCTTTTGTGCCGACGTCAACCCGGCCGTTCGCGGTGACCCTCGGAGCGATAATCTTTTTCAGTGGGGCGATTGGCGCAGAGAATGGAGCAGCAAGAGAAGATCCCGTGGAGGGAAATCAAACCGGTGAAATGGTATTCGGACCTCGCCGACCTAAGGCATAAGGTCGGTAATCGCCCGGTACTATTGGAATGCGACAGCGTTTTTGATCAAGAATACAACGATTTCGATCAAGAATGGGCTGTTTATTTCCTGAGGCACATCAACCTCGAGATTGCCGGAATATCTTGGTTACTTCGCAACTTCAGTAGAGTCTGATGCGGCGAGCTAAATCGGTCGATGAACCGGCCGATTTTTTGCTGATCAACGAACCCTCGAAGGCGCCGTTTGGAACAATGAACGATTTTCTCTTTTCGAACTCGGCAGTCAGGCCAAAGTGATCGGCGTTCAAGGAGTCGACGGGTCGAGCAGGTAAATGGCAAGCCTTTCGTTTGGCTGGGGAACAAGGCGAGCCGCTTCCTTATCGTTTCGAAAATTGCGGAGACGGCGAACTTTTCGGCCTGGGAATGCTCAACCGGTCCGAGTGGCCCGGAGAACGAGAATCGACAGATTCGCGTTTCAATCAGCGGAAAAGTCCAGCAGGAAGACGTATCGGGAGCTCTCTCCGTGGAAGTACCCTTGAAACCAGGGTTGAATTTTCTGGACGTCGCATGCCAGGATCCTCCAACGGTCTCCGCGCAACCTAGTGGTGATTCGAAGGCACGTCCCGCTCGGTCTTTGGGATTATCGAATCAGCAGCAACGCCATGAGCAGCGTGAATTTCCGGCTTCGCCGAAGGACTTCTGCTGCGCACAGTCTTTCTCTCTCGAAAATCTATAAGCATTTATCAGAGAGGCAGACTTAGGTCTTCTTTTCCGTGGACGTATCTGGCTTCACGTAATCGCCACGGCTGAAAAATTTCTCCAACCAGACGTAAAGCAGATAAAAAGATAACGGCTGCCCATCTCCTTTATCTTGAATTTGGCTTCGCCGGCTCTCCGGTTATGCCAGGTGATCGGAATTACCGTCCACGAGTATCCACGCACGATCGCCTTGAGCGGAAGCTCCACCGTGAGGTTGAAGTGCGGAGCAATCAGCGGACGGCATCCATCAATGACTGTTTTCCGATAAGCTTTGAAAGCGTTGGTCGTGTCATTCAGTTTGATGTTGAAGAGCAATTGGAGAAATCTATTGGCGAGGCGGTTGATCCAGAGTTTTAACCAGGGATAATCGATCACCCCGCCTCCTTTCAAAAATCGGCTACCAAATACACAATCCCACCCCTCCTTCAGTTTCTGCCAATACTGAACCACATCGCGACAATCGTCGGATTCATCCGCCATCATGATCACGGCGGCGTCCCCCTTCATGTGATCCAGACCGTGAATGACTGCCCGGCCGAATCCATGCTGTCCGTGGTTTTGAACGGGCGCCAGCGCTGGCATCCGCGTCTTTAGTTCCTGCAATATCTCCCAGGTCCGGTCGCTGCTCCCGTCGTCGACCACGACGATTTCGTGAGGGACATTATGAAGCGTCAATTCAAGATCGAGGTGCTCGACGGTGGAGGCAATACACCCTTCCTCATCCCGTGCAGGAATAATGACACTGAGACATTCGAGTTGCGATGCGTTCGGGTCGGGAGTCATTGCGGACGCAGCTTTTGAATGCGGGAATGCCCAAGAAGTCACAAGCCAAAGAGTAGCGCGCAGAATTCAATTGGTGTCGGTCTGAATGAACGTCGAGTAAGGGGGTTTCGAGAGCTTCATGCCCGGAACAAATCTCTGAGGATGTTGTCGGCCCGTGCAGGTCGAGCGTGGCAATCCATCGCTCGCCCTTGACTTTGTCGTTGCCTGGAGCGAAAAGCGAAGCTCTTTCAAGCAAAAGAACGAGATGAGTGTTACGCGGTACTTCAACGGTATTTCACCTGATGCGGTACAAAACCGAATCCGCAAGGATTCATCAGTTTCGTTTTCATCGAGTTTCGTGACTCCTGTCGCTTTTGGCTTGCCGCGAACTCGATTTGGGCGACGCTGGTGGTCGCCGCGTGTGTCACTGTTGCGATGCGACTGCGGATCATCAATAGTTGGCCTTTTATTGCTTTGGCTGTCCTTTTTTCGGCAGGTCTGGTCTTTCGGGAACTTTGGAAGTCGAACGCGGTGTTGGCAGAATCAGTGTTAAAACGCTTTTTCATTTTAATTCTAGGAGTCGCTAGTACCGGATTCCTTCTCTGGCCTAGTTTAACTAGAGGAGCTTTTGTCAGCGTGACCGGCGACACTTTTTTTTATAGTGCTTTCGGTCAGTACCTTACCGATCACCACCGGGGAATAGAATTTGGTCTACCGCCCATCGATCAATATGCAACCCTCCTGTCAGAAACCCGGTTTGGTACCGCTTCTGTTCTCGGCTTTCTTTCGGTCCTGTTCCATTCCAGCACCGCAGCCGTTCTGCCACTCTATATATTTATAGTTTTAGTCAATATTTTCTCCGGGTTTGTCCTTTTAAGCAGAAGATTCGGCTGCAATCGGCTGTTCAGCCTTGCGGCAGGATTGTTCGCCGTCATCGGCGGGTGGACACCGAACGCGCTGAATATCGGCGGGCTCGATAATCTCCTGTTCCTTTCCTTGTTCCCCTTCCTCGTCGTCAGGCTCGAGATGTACCGGTTTGGTTCCAAAACCTGGTCAACCAGCCTGGGCCTGGCGATCGCTGGCCGCCGCGGTCTTTTATGCCTATCCGGAAGGTTTTACCATCGCGGGCGCCATTTTCCTGCCATTTTTCTGCAAGTCTCTGTGGTCCGGGATGTATCGGCGAGGAAAAGCTTGGCGCCGTTACTTTCTTTCGGCCTGTTTGGTCTGCGTTTTCATTTCTCCGCACGTCCGGTTATTCTTTACCTCTTTATTCGCGAATATTAGCATTCATCTGTCAAAAGGGGCGGCGGGGATCTTTCCTGGCCTTCTGAGTCCGCGCTTTCTCCCGGCGATGTTCGGTCTTGGGCCAGGAGTATCCGGGCACGCTCATTCTCACTGCACGACCTGGTGTTGCCTATCCTCATGCTAGCTTTAATCGTCCTTGGATGGGCGACTTGGATTCAGACGAAGAAAGAGCCTGATTTTGGCTACCTTGATTTTGATCATGATGGCCATCTGGCAGGGATCCTTGCTCCGGTACGACTACGGATTGTATAAGATTTTGTTCCTCGGATCTCTGATCTGGATCCCGTCTCTTTTTCGAGGCGGAACAGCCGTCGCCTGTTTTGTTCCGCGGCCGAGCCAGCCAATTGGTGATAGCGCTGGGAACGATAATCTTTTTCAGCGCGGCGTTTGCTCAGAGAATGGAGCAGAAGATCCCATGGAGAGAAGTCAGACCGGTAAAATGGTATTCCGATCTGGCCGACCTGAAGCATAAGGTCGGTAACCGCCCGGTACTTTTGGTCTGTGACAGTGTTTTTGACCAGGAATACAATGATTTCGATCAAGAATGGGCGGTGTTTTTCTTGAGGCATGTCAATCTCAAGATACCTGCTTACTATGGTTATTTAGGGGTTTGACTCGTTTATGCAGCGAGCGAAGTCCCCGAGTGAACCGGCCGCTTTTGTGCTGGTCAACCGGCCCGTCGAAGGCGCGATTTGGAAAAATGAGCGATTTTCCCTTTTGGAACTCGACCGGTCAGGCCAAACTAATCGGCGTTCAAGGCGCTGATGGTCTCGAGCAAGTGAATGGTAGGCCGTTCGTTTGGCTGGGGAACAAAGCGAGCCGCTTCTTGATCGTTTCGAGAATTGCGCAGACGGCAAATTTTTCAGCTTGGGAATGCCTGACCGGTCCTGGTCATCCGGAGAACAAGGATCGGCAGATTCGCATTTCGATTGGCGGCAATATCTGGCAGGAAGACCTATCGGGAACTCTCTCCATTAAAGTACCCTTGAAACCAGGGTTGAATCATTTGGATATCTCCTGCCAGGATCCTCAACGGTCTCGACGCGATCCGAAGATGATCCGGGAGCACTTCCTCTTGGTCTTTGGGATTATCAAATCAGTGCCAAAGAAGACGAATTGAAACGGTTGGAGAAACACCCCGGTGCACAATAGATCTTTTAAGAGTAGCATCGGCTTCCAGCGGGTAAAGAATAGGACCGCTGGCGCCAGCCGTCAATCAGGGTCCTCGAAACATGAAGGAATTATGTCGATCTACAGTGAACCGCGCAACGTAAGCAATTTGCAGGAATGTTACTTTTATCACACCATGGATCTTCCAGGCATTGGGAGGATCGAGGGCAATTGGGATTTGCGTCCGAAACTCAAAGAATACCTTGGAAGTGTCGATTTCAAGGGAAAGCGAGTATTGGATGTGGGTTGTGCGAGCGGAGTTCTTAGTTTTTACATTGAAAAACAAGGCGCGGAAGTCGTCTCCTTCGATCTGGATAAGAACGGCGATTGGGACATGGTCCCGTTTGCCAAATGGGAACAATTTGCTCACGTCGTCGTTGACCGAAAAGTGATTATCAACAGGCTTAACAATGCCTATTGGCTTGCCCACAGGCTTCTTGATTCAAAGGCCAAGGTCGTCTATGGCAGGGTATACGCTATTCCTGCGGCTATCGGACCGGTTGATATCTCGGTTTACGGCTCAATACTACTTCATATAAGAGACCCGTTCCTGGCGCTGCAGAATGGGCTCAGGCTAACCACTCAAACAGTGATCGTCTCGGAAGTCCTCCGTGGCCAACGCCAGAAGACTGTCGAACCATTTCTCGGATTGCTTCCGGACGCGAAAACGGTCGAGCCCAAGGACACTTGGTGGGATATCCGTCCGGAGTGGGTAGTGCGCTCGATTGGTGTACTTGGATTTGAGGATGTGAAGATTAACTATCATACCCAAAAATACGAGGGTCGGGAAATAGAGTTGTACACGATGGTCGGGAAGAGAACACATGGGAATGTTTCGCTATAGGATCATGGGAAAAGCGAAACAGGTGGATGAGTTTCGTGTCGCCGAAACGCCTTGAGAGAACTGCTCCAAGATTATGACTAGTCAAGAGGGCCGAAATCCGTCGGAAAGGCCGAAGAGGCGTTCTTCACGGAAGCTCTGAGGTTAGAAAATCTTCCTTTCGTCGTGCTCTTCATATTGGCCACGATTTCCTTGCTATCCCGGATATGGCTAATGTTGCGCTAAAGCCAACGCCAGTGGTCTCGGTTTTCTCAGATCAATGCCTGCGGACGATCATCATTTCAATCATGGCGTACTGGGGGCTTTTGGCGGTGGTCTTGCCCGTCTCGAATATCGACTCGCACGTTTATAATCTTGGTCGGTTAGCGGTTGCGGAAAACGCGGGTTTCTGGCAAAAAGACGCTTGGAATTCTCCTCGCCAGGTTACTTTTTCCCTGGACCTTCGATGCGGTCCATTATCCCTTCCTGAAGATCGGCTGGGGGAGCGACCTGCCGAGCTTTCTCTCTTCCTGGGACTTGTGGTGATCGTGTTTAAGTTGGTTTCCCGGCGCTGGGGAACCAATGTCGGCTTATGGTCAGTTTTAAGTTTGCTGGCCATGCCAACAATCATGATTCAGGCGACGACGACCAAAAACGACCTCGCCGTGGTCTTCGGAGTTGGATGTTGGTTGTATTCGCTTGTTCGCTTCCGCGACAGTCAAAGCAAATTTTTTATTTTTACCGCTGCTCTCAGCTTGGCATTCATGGCTGGGAGTAAGACGTATGCCGTTCCAATTTGTGGGATCTTAACGGTGGTGACCGTTTGGATTTGGCGTAAAGAAATCCGGACTCTTCTTATTTTCGCCGGATTCTATGTCCCGTGCTTTGTTCTTTTTGGCAGCATCGAAACGTACGTGTTGAGTTGGCAGATCTATCATCGTCCCCTGGGTCCCGTCGACTTTGTGCATGACCAGAGGAACCGCGATGGGTTGCGCGGGCTATCGGCAAATTTCATCAGATATTACCTGGCAAACGTTTCGTTGGGCATGGACGGATATGCTAATCAGTCAGGCCTGGCTAAGTTTTTTAGAAAGCAAATGCCGAAAGATTCTGCACTACTTGCACTTGAAGAACGTGGGTTATGCTTTTCCCCACTTTTTTAATGATCGCACCCTGGACTTCACTAAGAAAAGCGACGAATATTATTCAGACTATGGCTTGATAGGATTTGCGGCGCTGCTGACCAGCTCGGTTTATATCTGGAGACCAAGCATTGCGAAATCCTTGTTGGATCATTGTTGCCTCCGGATTTGCGGCTCTCGCCTTGAACTCCTTTATCGTTGGATGGATGCCGTGGAACGCGACGCTTTCTCTGTCTAAGCTTCGTCTTGTTCGGGGTGGCGATGTCGGTCATTGTTTTTGGCGAAATGGGGCGAGGCCTATTGGTTGAGAAACGTTTTCGGAGTTTTGATCATTTGGTCGGCTTTTACGCTGCCGTTTCTCTGCGCTGATCGAAGACCGATTGACTTGGCCAGGGCATTTTATGCTCGTGAAGTTACTGACCTTCGATCAAAGCCCGGAGGTCCGGCAAGTCTATGACGATGTGATCGCTCTGCGCAAGAAAGAGAAAGGAAGGTGGTTCTTAATCGCCGGAAAGAATTCTTACATATTGCCCTTTCTGACCAGGAAGGAAGATCCTTGGATTTTGACCCCGCGATGGGAGCAGATCTCCAAGTTCCCAGACCCGGGCAGAGACGAGAAATCTTTTGTCCTCGTCCTGAATACGCCAATTCCTAAAGGTTTGTCTTTCGAGATAGTCAAGCAGTACGGGGATAATACTTCTATTCTGCGGCTCACCGGCGATTAGCGAAACCGAACCGCTAGCCCGGCAACCAGCTCGTGTACCTTAGTAGCCGTCTTGGAAAACGCTCCACGTAAGATCGGCAGGAAAGAATTCCGGAACTTCCGCGGCGGGTTACGATAGCGGTCAATTCTGGACTTCAGTATTTGCACCCATTCGTCCTTAATTCCATGCCTTTGGGCATAGCCAAATATGGATACCAGTTCATTGAGTTGGGTATCATTTCTCAGGTT